>CAVWLN010000043.1:0-73404 GCA_963755735.1 uncultured Paenibacillaceae bacterium | reverse complement strand
TGTAGCACAATGTCACCGGTTTGATATATTGCGGCTCCTTATGCACTTCCATGCCGAGGCCGTGGCCGAGACCGTGGCCGAAATACTCGCCATATCCGCGTTCTGCAATGTAGCTGCGGGCAATCGCATCCGCTTCCGCGCTTGTCATACCGGGCTTAATCTGCTCAAGCATTGCAGCTGCGCTTGCAGCACGATGTCGTAAATTTCCCGGTGCCGATCCGTCACACCGCCGAGCACGACGGTTCGTGTAATGTCAGAGCAGTAGCCGTTCATAAGCGCGCCGAAGTCTAACGTAACGAAATCGCCCTCCTCCAGCACTTTATCCGAAGCCGTGCCGTGGGGCATGGATGAACGCAAACCGGATGCGACGATCGTATCGAACGAGTGGGCATGAGCTCCGTTGGCACGCATATAAAATTCAAGCTCCAAGGCTACGTCCCGCTCTTTCATGCCGGGCCGAATAATGCCGAGAATGTGTTCGTATGTACGATCTGCAAGATTAGCAGCTTCCTGCATGAGCTTAAGCTCCTGCTCGTCCTTGATCATGCGGAGCTGCTCCACTAGCTTGCCAGCCGGTTCAAGCGGCAAGGCAAATTGCTCTGTAAGCTTCTTGTAATCTGCAAAAGAAACGTCGTGCTCCTCAAACGCGATACGCTTCAGTCCCATGTCTCTTAGCTTTTCACCAATGAACTTGGCAGCGTCAGCTTGGTGCTCGAGCACGTCAAAGCCCTTCTGCCTGCTGCGGCGCTTGTTCGCGATAACGAAAATCCGTAAATAAAAGAGCATCCTTCGCGGTAATGACTAAATAACCTGAAGAACCGGTAAAGCCGGACAAATAGCGGCGATTGACCGGATTCGTCACGAACAGCGCTTCCAGACCGCGCTCTTCCATCAGCTTTCGCAATCTTGCTACGCGATGATTGTCCATCGTTTCACCTTCTTCATGAAATGCTGGTTACTCCCCTTGCGCCGCCTGCTAAAGCAACAAATTCATTCTTCAGCTTGAAGATGCTGTACGAGTGCCGTTAACCCCAGCTCATAGCTGCGAGCGCCGAAGCCAGCAATTTGCCCGACTGCAATCGGCGCGATAACCGATACATGACGGAATGATTCACGAGCGTGAATATTGGATAGATGAACTTCGACACATGGCAAGCGCACAGAAGCAGCGCGCATCACGGATCGCATAGCTGTAATGCGTAAAGGCTCCCGGATTGATCAGGATCCCGTCAAACTGACCAACGGCGCTATGAATATGATCGATCAAGACGCCTTCGTGATTGGATTGTACGAAATCTACCTCAACTTGCAAAGTCGCTGCCGCTTCCCGCAGTCTTTGTTCAATGCTATCTAGCGTATCCGTCCCGTATACACCCGGTTCACGCATGCCCAGTAGATTTAAGTTCGGACCGTTCATCACCAAAATTCGTTTCATCTTAGTTCCTTCCTTATTGTTGGCACCCGCCAAATCTATGCTATCCGATATGTCAAGCTATGACAAACCCATTTAGACATTTTACCATAGCGCCTGATGGATGAAAAGATTGACTTGTGCCCGCGCTGAATCGGAAGGTTGCCTGATGTGCGGATAAACCGATTCAATACATGTGTGCAGATTAGCGAAGCATGTGGTTCATATTGCTGCGTTTTTGTTCATCTGTAAATTCAAATGAGATGCTGTACCCGATAAAGACTCCCCATAACACAAATAAACAAAGCTCTGTCCAGAACGAATTTCGATCCAAGGTCAAGATGCTCTCGCTCGTTCCAGTCATTGGTCCGATGAGCACGTACAGCAGCGCCCACCACACGAGACCATATAAGATTCCGAACCATGGCCCGCGAACCTTGCGAAACAATGCTGCATACATTAGTGAGGCAGCGATGGACATGACGACGATCCAAAAAAGCCCGACAATGTGGCCGCGCCAAGAATGCAAGTAACCGTCTACGTACCACGGATTCATAAAAAATGCCGGCTCGACCCTCGTAAATTTAAAGTAATAAAACAAAATCTCCAGCAGCCCCCAGATCAGCCCGGCGAACAATCCGACAGTTGCTGAGAACGTCCACGGATTCGTCCTATGCTGCTTGTGTGAATGTGCCATGCGCTTCCCAAACTCCTTCCTGATGACAATCAAGTTGGTGGAATAATCCTAGTATGGATCAAAGGCTAGCGCACTAAACATTTGCCTTTGGACGGAGCGTTCGATTATGATGAATGAGAGAAACGACAGGCTAGAACGAAGAAGGTGGTAACGATGAATAAAAATCAAATTTGGCCGCTTATTATACTCGTGCTGATCGTCATTGGCATTTTGTACAATCCGCGACCTTTGCTCATTCCGGCGATCGTAATCGGCATCGTGGCACTTCTTTATTTCTTCCCGCCAAACAGATGGCGTAGCATGCTGAACAAATGGACGACGAAGGGCAGCGGACCGGCAAATTCGTCGCGCCAAGACAGGGAGTTCGAGCGAAGACGCCGCAAAGCGAAATTTCGCGTCATTAAGGGCAACAAGCCTGATAACTCGGATGACCCGCCTACCTATCACTAATCGCTTCCTTCTGTCACCTGACGTTGTGCTCCGGACGACAGAGCGCCTGAAAATTCGATAAGTATTCGGAATAAGACCATTTATCAAAAAATTCATTCGCCGCGCGTATGCCCGACTCATATAGCTCCAGGCTGTCTTCCTGCGTAAGGTCAAATTGGACTGTACCGACCATGGAAGCATCGATCTTCACCGTGCGAAAGCGATATTTTTTCTCGATATATCTTTCGTCATGGGCACCCATCATCGTCGAGAACAAAGCCTGCAGCATCGACAACGGACCGTGAATTTCATTTTCACTCGGTT
Organism: uncultured Paenibacillaceae bacterium; assembly: GCA_963755735.1. Taxonomy (GTDB): domain Bacteria; phylum Bacillota; class Bacilli; order Paenibacillales; family DA-C8; genus Insulibacter. Next base: position 70,543 of record CAVWLN010000043.1, on the reverse strand, counting down.
GATTTTTGCCGACTAATTGATAGCCGATCGTAGGCACAAGCTTCTGCCCGCCTTGCTTCACCATCTCATTATCGAATATCCACATCGGAAAGTTGCTGAGAATGCCGCCGTCTACGATATAATGCTTGCGAAACACGACCGGATCGAAAAAATACGGAATGCTAATGCTCATGCGCACAGCGTGTGCGACCTCGAAGTTATCGGGATTGATGTCGAACTTTCGCAAATCTTCGGGCAGCACCAACATCTCCCCGCTCGTAATATCAGAAGCTATAATATATAAGGAATCCGGCGGCAAGTCGGCAAATGTCCGCACTTTTTTGGCTAGCAGCTTTTGGCGGATCCAAGTTTCCAGCGGATCTCCCGAATAGATGCCTTTCTTCACTAACAGCCGGACGGCCGGTCCGACGATTGGAATATGGTGGATTAGCGATTTTTGCAGGAAATGCTGAAATGGCGTTTCCATAATGATCGTTCGCATCTCGTCGTGCGAATAGCCTGCCGCCAAGAACGAAGCAACGATCGATCCAGATGATGTGCCGGCAAGCCGAGAAAATTCGAAGCCTCGCTGCTCCGTAACGGCAATCGCACCAACAAACGCAATTCCTTTCACTCCACCGCCCTCAAACACTGCATTGATGCGCATTCCTTCCTCCCGCCTTCCATTTTCGCATTCAATCTATGCCACGCAGTGAGAACATTGGATTGTATGCTAGTTGCGGTTGTCTCTATGACAAAAGGAATACGCTGGCTGCACAACTTTCCATCGTCCGAACATATACGAGCGATAAAGATCAAAACGGGGCTGCTCGTGAAGGTCAGATTTCCCTGACTTTCACAAGCAGCCCCTGACTCATACTTCGTATGATGATGAAGCCAGACAACTTTATTGCTCACCTGACTCCATTTCCGCTCGCACCGCTTCAAGCTCCTTGAGTCGCTTCGGATCGCGGCCGAAATATTCGACGAGCGAAGCGATGCACGTAATCGAATCCCAGCTCAGGTCGTGTTCGATTCCTTCGACGTCCTTATAAATATGCTCTTCCTGCACCCCGATAATCTTCAAAAAGTCCTCCAGTAACTGGTGCCGATCGACGAGCCGTTTGCCAATTTTCTTCCCTTTGGAGGTCAAGACAAGACCACGATACTTCTCGTATACCAAATATTCGTCTTTGTCCAGCTTCTGTATCATCTTCGTTACACTTGAAGGGTGGACTTCCAGACCTTCTGCAATATCTGATACACGGGCATATCCCTTCTCATCAATGAGCAGATAGATGCGCTCCAGATAGTCCTCCATACTTGGCGTTGCCAATCGTATGACCTCCCTTCATCAAGTAAAGTATACTAACAAGATGATACACTTTAAGCAAGCGAGGAGCAAGTCTGTGCAAGGAAAATAAGGCTAAAACATCAGCCATTCGGGCGTAATGGAGTTCAGCCAAGCATTGATCATCATCATTCGGCCACTATATAACAACACCCCTAAGATGATCATAATGACGCCGCCGACTTTCATCAACATGTTCGAATAGCGCAGTAGCCAGCGCGCTTGACCGATAAAGAATGCCAAGATAAAAAATGGCACTGCAAAGCCTGCTGTATACGCTGTAATCATCGGCAACCACAAGCCTGACTCGGTTGAAGCGAGCGAAATAATCGCCCCCAGAATCGGTCCGATACAAGGCGACCAACCAGCTGCAAAACCGATCCCGATGACGAACGAGCCGAAATATCCGACTGGCTTTTGAAATTGGAACTTGCGCTCGCGCATCAAAATTTGCGGTCTGAAGATACCAAGCATAAACAGACCGAACACTGCGACCAAGATGCCGGCAATCTTGCTGATCAATTCACGGTAGGCCGCGAATATGTCCGCGATAAGTCCGGCCGCAGCCCCTAAGCTGAAGAAAATAACGGAAAACCCGAGGATGAATAACAGCGTATGCGCCAGCAAACGCCTTCGCACTTCCTTCTTGCCTGCATCTTCCTTTAACTGACCGACAGAGATGCCGGTAATATAAGATAAATAAGACGGATACAGCGGCAAGCAGCACGGCGAAATAAAAGACAGAAAGCCTGCTCCTAACGCGATCCATATGTTTAACTCCATCAGCGCTTCCACCCCTTCTTGACGATGATTGTGATGATGAGCATCGCGATTAGCAACAGAACAATGGTGCCGATCGGCGCCAAGTTCCAGATGCCCGCAACCGTAAGTCCGATAATGACGGCCACTTGCGCGTAAAGCACGGAGAGAAAGAGCGCATGACGAAAGCTTTTGGCTGCGATCAAGCTGCTGGCTACAGGCACTGTAATCAGCGCAGACACCATAAGGGCGCCGACGATTTTGATCGCCGCGCTGATCGTCAGGGCGGTAAGCAACGTAATCGCCATATTGTATGCAGAAGTCGGAAGTCCGCTCACACGTGCAGCATCTTCATCGAAGGTCATCAGAAACAGCTCTTTGAAATTGATGAAGACGAACAAAACGACGAGCAAGGTTACACCTGCCGTAAGCCATAAATCGGCCGCGGTCAGCGTATATACACTACCGAATAAGTAGCCGGTGACGTTCATCGTCCCTTCGCCCATCGTAATGAACAACGACGCTAGAGCGACGCCTCCGGACATCATGATCGCAATCGACAACTCTGCATAAGCCCGGTATGTCTTGCGCAGCTTCTCGATAGCGAACGCTGCAGCGACAGCGAATGCGACGCCAAAAAACTGCGGAGCCGGTCCGACCAGAAAGCCAAGGGCAACTCCTGCTATCGATACGTGCGACAAAGTATCGCCGATCATCGATAGCCTGCGCAAGACGAGAAAAGCACCGATTAACGGCGCCATAAATCCGATTAAGATTCCACCAAGCAAAGCTTTCTGAAAAAAAGAATAAGCAAAAATGTCCACTATTCGCTCTCCCTTGCAACGGCTGACAGCATTTCTTCCTGCACGTCACGTGCATGCTTATTGCTCTGCGGGCTTTGTTCCATCCGTAGAGCCTGTAAGGTGTGGGCGATATCCGTTCCCGAGCAATCCTGACCATGGGAATGACGAATATACAAGCTTAATCCGGGATTGATGCGCTGCGGCTCTTCTTCTAGATAATCTTGCATCATTTGCAAATCGTGCGTCACCATCAGAAACGTCATCTGATGGTGTTCGTGCATATGACGCAGAATATGAAAGAAATTGAGCTGGGTCTCCTCATCCACCCCAGTGAACGGTTCGTCCAGCACAAGCAGATCCGGGTTGTTAATGATCGCTCTTGCCAGAAAGACGCGCTGCTGCTGTCCTCCCGAGAGCGCACCGATCCGTTTGTCGGCGAGATGCTCGATGCCTAGCGCCTGCATCGCTTGCTCGCACTTATCATAGTCAGCAGACTTCATTCGCTTAAGCCAACGTCTGCGCGAATACAAGCCGGACAATACAACCTCTCTGACGGTGGCGGGAAATTGTGGATTCAGGGAGTTTTTTTGTGGTACGTAGCCGATGCGATCCCAGTCTCTAAACCTCGAGAGCGGTGTACCGAACAGCCTCACTTCGCCGCTAGTCGGCTGTAAGAGACCGACCAGCAAGCGTAGTAGCGTTGTTTTGCCTGCGCCGTTTGCACCGATCAAGACGGCAAAATCCCGTTCCTTAATCTCGGCATGCAAATTCGTAAGCACGTTGTCTTTATCGTATGCGAATGATACATGATCGAGCTGAATGACCGCGTCATGACATTGCTCGTCTGTAGCTAGCATTTGCTGAGCCATCCGAATGGTCTCCTTCGTCAGCTTACTCCGAAAACCCGTTTGCATCGTCCTCGTTCAAAGGTTTCCGATAATTCCAAGCATATTACTTTAATAGTATTATTTCTATTCATACAGGGCAAGCTCCAGGCTGTGCAAATTGTGTCGCATTAATGAAATATAGCTTTCCCCTTCTGTTTGCTGCGCTTTCGTTAATCCTTCAATAGGGTTCAAAGTAAGAATCTCAATTCCGAGGTCCGCCGCCAACGTTTCAGCAATTTTCGGCGGTGCAAGCTCCTCCATCATAATGTATTTGACATCGTGCTCCGCGATAAAGTCTGCGATACGCTTCAAGTCTTGAGAGGTCGGCTCGGCATCTGCTGCGAGACCCATGACCGCCAGCTGCTCCAAGCCGTAGTCTCTAGCCAAATATGCGAACGCTTCATGAGAAGTGACAAACTGCTTGCGCGGCGCATTCGCTGTTACTGCCGTATAATCTTCGTGCAAAGCCGTCAATTCGTCAATTAATCGCGCGTAGTTCGCTTCGTAATCCGCTGCATGCTCCGGATCGACCGCCACGAGTCCATTTTTAATGTTTTCTGCCATTTGCATCGCACTGAGCGGGCTTAACCAAACATGCGGATCGTATTGTCCGTGGTGATGCGAATGACCGTGCTCGCCCTGCTCCTCGTGTTCATGGGCTGCATGATGCTCGTGCTCCGCTTCTTCGTGCGCATGGTCATCCTCATGTTCATTGGCTGCATCATGCGCATGTTCATCCTCATGCTGGTGTTCATCATCATGTAGATGTTCATCCTCATGATGATGCGCCTCATTATGCTCGTTTGAATCGTGCTCATGTTCATCTGCTTCGTGATCATGATCATCGGCATGCACGCCGCCCGCCGAGATTAGATCAATTCCATCACTAGCCACGACGACATGAGGCATTTCTTGTTCCCGCAAGCTACCTAGAAAATCATCCACCCACCAATCATCAAAGCCCGCACCGTTATAAATAAACAAATCGCCCTTTGACATCAGAGATCATATCTTGACTTCGCGGAGACCAATCATGCGGATCGGTGCCTGCTGGAACCATATTCGTCACACTTACATGTTCGCCTCCGATTTGCATGGCAAAATCATACAATGGATAAAAGCTCGTAATGATCTGAACTTCTTGCTCAGAGGTTTGCACTTGCGCACTGCAGCCGGCAAGGATGACTGCCAGGCTGAGCCAGCCTGCTGCTAGCCTTTTCAAAATTGTAATCATTAATTCCCACCCTTATGTAAATAGTAATTTTTATGATTTACACATCGGATTATAATCTACATTCATTTTATGTGTCAACTAAATCATAAATTTTACTATTAATTTTTTTGCAAGGTTCGTTTTCATATCACGCTGTTTCCACATATATTGTTGCTCTTATTGGGATCATGTATGTCAAGAACATATGTCACTTAAGGGGGGATGACAAACGACGAGTAAGCTTAACGCCGATTTAGAAATTTAGAGCTAGCTGGAGATGAAGAAACCGCCCCAAAAGGGACGGTTTCATAAACCTCGAGCTCTAAGGAATCAAACTACCGATAATATTTGATTCTTATGATGATTGTCATGCTGAATAAATTCGTAGATGATGTATAGCAATGAGTAGCGTAATATAAACATCCCGCCCCTACCTTTTGCGGTAAGAAGCGGGATGTCCATGCTGCGGCTGCACACCGCTATTTCACTTTATTTCACCAATGCGCCGTTCGGCATCTCTTCCGGCACTGTCGCCAGCGTCAGCTGATCGCCTTGACTTGCGGCGAGGATCATGCCTTGCGAGAGCTCCCCTCTAAGCTTGACCGGCTTCAAATTCGTCACACAGATGACCTTGCGGCCAATAAGCTCTTCCGGTTTATAATGCTTGGCGATACCGGAGACGACCTGCCGCTCTTCATATCCGAGATCGAGCTTTAACTTGAGCAAGCGGTCAGCTTTTTGACGGGTTCTGCTTCCAGCACCTGTGCAACTCGAAGCTCGACTTTGGCAAAATCATCGATCGTAATTTCCTCTTTATGCTCACTGTCGGTGTTACTCGTCACCTTGTCTTTGGATCGATCGTCCTTCGCATCCGACTTGTCCTCTGCTGCTGGCTCAGTGCCACCTGTCATGGATTGCACGATGTAGGCCACTTCTTCTTCCACATCTAAGCGCGGGAAGATCGGTTCTCCTTTCGCCACCTTCTGACCGCCCAGCTGGCCGAATGTATAGCAGGAATCCCATGCCGTCAGCTCTCCTTCTACAATGCCGAGCTGCTGCCAGATCTTCTTTGGCGTTTGCGTCATGAACGGCTGCAGCATAATCGATATGATGCGCAAGCTTTCGGCTAGGTGGACCATGACCGATGCCAATTCACCACGGCGCGACTCCTCTTTGGCGAGGTTCCACGGCTGCGTCAGATCGATATATTTGTTCGTTGACCTTACAAATTGCCATAACGCGGACAGCGCCACCGAAAATTCCATCTTTTCCATCGCTGCTTCCACTTCGCGCACCGCAGTCTGCGACGCTTTGTTAAGCTCCTCATCGTGCGGCAATACGTTGCCAGCATAATGAGGTACGATCCCATCAAAATACTTGTCGATCATCGCAACTGTACGATTCAGCAAATTGCCCAGATCGTTAGCGAGGTCAAAGTTCGTCCGCTCTACGAATCCTTCCGGGGTGAACGTACCATCCGAACCGAACGGCACTTCACGCAGCAAGAAATAACGCAGAGCATCAAGTCCGTAGCGATCGATCAAATATACGGGATTGATGACGTTGCCTTTCGATTTACTCATCTTGCCGCCAAGCGTCAGCCACCAGCCATGACCGAATACCTTTTTGGGCAGCGGCAAGTTTAAGGCCATTAACATAATCGGCCAATAAATCGTATGGAAGCGGACGATTTCTTTGCCGACAAGATGCACGTCTGCCGGCCAGAACTTCTGATATTTGCTGTCATCGTCTGCGCCGTACCCGAGTGCAGTAATATAATTGGTCAAAGCGTCAATCCACACATAGACGACATGCTTCGGGTTGTCCGGCACTTTGATGCCCCAATCAAATGTTGTTCGGGAGACCGCAAGATCCTCTAAGCCGGGTTTAATAAAGTTGTTGATCATTTCATTCTTGCGCGATTCAGGTTGAATGAACTCCGGGTTGTCCTCATAATAATTGCAGCAAACGATCCGCATATTTGCTCATGCGGAAGAAGTAGCTTTCCTCTTTCACTCGCTCAACAGGCCGGCCACAGTCCGGACAGTTGCCGTTTACAAGCTGCCGTTCAAGAAAGAACGATTCGCAAGGTGTACAGTACCAGCCTTCATAAGTTCCAAGATAAATATCTCCCTGATCGACAAGCTGTTTGAAAATTTTTTCGACGGAGCTTTGTGACGCTCCTCGGTCGTGCGGATAAAATCATCGTGCGAAATGTCCAGCTTGTGCCATAGCTCCTGAATGCCGGCGACGATCTCGTCAACGAATTGCTGCGGCGACATGCCTTTCTCTTTCGCCTTGCGCTCAATCTTCTGACCGTGCTCATCCGTCCCGGTCAAATAATGCACCTCATATCCGCGCAGCCTTTTGTAACGGGCCATCGCATCGCCGGCGACCGTCGTATAAGCATGTCCGATATGTAGCTTATCACTCGGATAGTAAATCGGTGTCGTAATATAGAACGTCTTGTTATTCGCAGTCACTTGAGTTCCCTCCATCTTCATCAATGCTATAAAAAATAAAAAAACTCCCTTCCACTTGGGACGAGAGTTCACTCACGCGGTACCACCCAGGCTTCCCTGTCGTTCTTGCGAACAGCAGGCTCAGCAGGTTGCCGTCATAGCAACCATCTCCAATAACGCAGGAGTAGACGTTGCTGCCTGATCATGGATGGTGAGACCCATCCCATAACTCGGCAACAAATCCTCCAGGACCATATTCCGCACCGCCTTGTACCGGTTCCCAGCTATCTCCGGCTCTCTGCAACAACGCTGCATGCGTACTCATCCGTTCATCGGAATGGATTGCAATATTGTTCCTTTAAGCACAATATACCGAAAAGAAACTGCGCAAGTCAAGCGTTCGCAGCCTCCCATCGTACGATTCAATACGAATCGGCTGATCGAACCTGCGGCGAAAACCGACCCTCGTCACACCTGCTACGGCGTAGAAGTTTTCTCCGGGTTTGGAGGTACCGGATCATAGCCGCCAGGATGAAACGGATGGCATTTCGCGATTCGTTTCATCGCCATTAAGCTCCCCCGTCCGACACCGTACTCATCGATCGCTTCCAGCGCATAGATGGAACAAGATGGATAAAACCGGCACGTAGGCGGCTTTAACGGAGAGATAAACTTGCGATAAAATTTGATTGGAGCCTTCAGCAGTTTCGCACCGAATGACACGAGCCGCCACCTCTTTATATTCCCATACTCGTTACTTATCTACCCTTTTATTATATCCGATTCTCATCATCCGTCCAAAAGCTTGAACAGTTGACTTTCGTGTATGTGCAATAATAAAGTGAAAACAAAAGCATTTCATATAGCACTACTACATAGAAAGGCAGGACGGTAACATGAAATTATTTACACCACTCACCATTCGTAATCTGACACTGAAAAACCGCATCGTCATGTCACCGATGTGCATGTATTCCTGTATGGACGAGAGCGGTAAAGTAAACAACTGGCACAAAACACACTACACATCGCGCGCAGTCGGACAAGTCGGGCTAATTATCGTGGAGGCCACGGCTGTCACTGCGCAAGGTCGAATCTCTTGTACACGACCTTGGCATCTGGTCGGATGAACACGTCGCTGGACTTGTCCGAGCTCGTGCAGCTTGTTCACGAACAAGATAGTAAAATCGGTATCCAGCTTGCACACGCCGGACGCAAAGCGGAAGTGCCGGGGGACATTATCGCTCCGTCTTCGATCGCCTTTAACGATAAGTATCAAACCCCACAAGAAATGACGTACAGCAAATTGAGGAAACCGTGCAAGCCTTCGCTGACGGCGCTGTTAGAGCAAGAGAAGCCGGGTTCGATGTGATCGAAATTCATGCCGCACATGGATATTTGATTAACCAGTTTTTGTCCCCACTTACAAATCAACGTACAGATGATATGGAGGAGACAGCGAAGCGAAGATTCCGCTTCCTTAGCAGACATCATCGAAGCGGTTAAACAGCATTGGCAGGGCCGCTGTTTGTACGAGTTTCGGCAAATGAGTATTATCAGGCGGGCTGAACATCGCCGACCATGTGGAGATTGCACGCAAGTTGAAGGCGCTGGGAGTAGATGTCATCGATACGAGTTCAGGTGGCGTCGTTCCTGCACGCATTGCGACTTATCCCGGTTATCAAGTTCCATATGCCGAACGGATTAAGCGTGAAGCGGACATCATTACCGGCGCAGTCGGGCTCATTACATCGCCGGAACAAGCTGAAGAGATCATGGCGAACGAGCGGGCAGATCTCGTGTTTCTTGGACGCGAGCTACTGCGCGATCCGTATTGGCCTCGTACCGCTGCGAAAGCTTTGGGCGTGGAACTAGCGCCGCCTGCACCATATAGGCGGGGATGGTTGTAACAAGCAGGAAGGCTGCCCCTCAGCCTTCTGCTGTTACTGGATTACTTTCAATTCGCTATAGCGGCCAATCGCAGCTAGAATTTCCTTGTGAATAGGCAGGATGAAATCCATCTGTCGAAGCGAAAAAATACCGCTGCGGTTATGCATCGTTGATGTCGTCACATATACTTTAAACATATTCAGGCCTGCTTCCCGCCTTGTTATTTCCTCATTGTTATGGCGCCGGTTGACGTATCGATAGTCACGAATTTCGCTTTCATAAGGGACAATGGAGACGATATTGTCCAGTAATATATGATAATTCACATGCGGTTTTTGGATGACGATTTCTTCAGTGGAGACTGTCAGTCCAAGGTCACGCAGCTTATGAGCAATTTTCAATTCACCTTGCAGCGATTTGATCTGGATAAAATCTCGGTTCACGGGCTGACTCCTCCTCTCTGTTTGTCATTTAAGTTGAAAACTGCTGCCCAGATCAGGCCTCAAAGCTCGGAAACTTCGGGCTGCAGCTAGTCAACTTGGTCTGATGATATCACAATTTGCTTCATTCTGTCGATTCATGCGCTTTCCCGGGTAATAGCGGGATTTTTCTTGCCAAAGCGCCCATTATTTGATATTGTACAACTGCATTCATTAAGGAATTCGGAAAGGAATTGGGACGTATGATTATTAAACCTAAAGTTCGCGGATTTATATGTACGACAGCGCATCCGCTCGGCTGCGCGGCACACGTTCAAGAACAAATTGATTACGTCAAACAACAGCCTGCGATAGACGGAGCGAAGAAAGTGCTCGTCATCGGCGCCTCAACCGGTTATGGACTCGCCTCGCGCATCACTGCGGCGTTCGGATGCAAAGCTGCAACACTCGGTGTATTTTTTGAGAAGCCTGCTTCCGGTTCACGTACCGCCACCGCCGGATGGTACAACACCGCGGCGTTCGAACAAGCCGCACGAGCCGAAGGTTTATATGCCGAAAGCATAAACGGCGACGCCTTCTCGAACGAAATGAAACAGCAAGTGATTGAGAAAATTCGCCAAGATCTCGGCAAGGTCGATCTGGTCGTCTATAGTCTGGCCTCACCTAGACGTACGCATCCAGACACTGGCGAGACGTTTAGCTCCGTTCTGAAGCCGATCGGACAAACGTATACGAATAAAACAGTGGACATCCATACAGGTGAAGTAACCGACATCTCCCTCGAACCTGCGACCGAAGAAGAAATTGCAGCGACTGTAGCGGTGATGGGCGGTGAAGACTGGAGCATGTGGATCGACGCGCTGCTTGCAGCCGATGTGCTGGAAGAAGGCGCCAAGACGATCGCATATTCATATATCGGTCCGGAAGTGACGTATCCGGTTTACCGGGAAGGAACAATCGGCCGGGCGAAGGACGATCTGGAACGGACAAGCCATAAGCTAAACGCAAAGCTTCAGGAAAAGCTCGGCGGCCATGCTTTTGTGTCCGTCAACAAAGCGCTCGTTACCCAATCCAGCGCAGCGATTCCGGTCGTGCCGCTCTATATTTCATTGCTCTTTAAGGTGATGAAACAAAAAGGACTGCATGAGGATTGCATTGAACAAATTGTAAGACTTTTCCGCGATCGATTGTATACCGGAAACTCCGTACCTGTAGATGAAGAAGGGCGGATTCGCATTGACGATCTGGAGATGCGTGAGGATGTACAGCGCGAAGTCGATCAATTATGGCAGCAAGTGTCCTCGGACAATCTGGAGCAAATTAGCGATATCGCGGGTTACCGTGAGGAATTTTTCAAGCTGTTTGGCTTCGGATTTGCTTCTGTCGACTATGATGCTGACACAGATCCGAATGTAAGCTTATAAGGTCGGCTTGCTTTTCAGGAGGAGATGCGGACCAATGCCGGATATGTTAGTGAAATTGTATGACTTGCCGGAAATCGAAACTGCAGCACAATTCGCTGCGCGTACAGGCATCACGATCAGACGCCCGATCGCACCTGAGAAGCATATCGTCACCGAATGGGTGGAGCAAACGTTCAGTGAAGCATGGAAATCCGAATGTGAAGCAGCATTCGCCAGGTCACCGATCTCGTGCTGGATTGCTGCAAAGCAAGGAGAGCTATTAGGATTTGCTTGTTATGATGCGACCATGAAAGGCTTCTTCGCCGACAGGAGTTGCGCAAAGCGCGCGCGGCCAAGGCATCGGCAAAATCCTCCTGCTGCATACACTGCAAGCGATGAAACATGAAGGATACGGCTATGCCATTATTGGCGGGGCAGGGCCAGTCGACTATTATGCCAAATTGTGCGGCGCGATCCCGATTGCCGGATCAGAGCCGGGAGTATACGAGGGCATGCTGAAACGAGCCCCATCATCATAGCATACATTTGAATCGCGATTACACTGTTGATTATTGCAAAACAATCATAGAGGGGATGCTGCAGAAAGCGGCATCCCCTTCTTTATTTCGTTTCATATCGTTAACTAATCTGCCTGCGCCCTTCGCCCGCATATGCATACAACGCTTGCTCAATTCGATCCATCACTTGATCTTGATCAAACCGAGCGATGGATTCGCGACACGTATCCGCATCTGGAAGAGTTAGCGATCCGGACATAATGCGGTTGATCGTACCGGCTAGACCTAACACATCCCCGGGTTTAAACAACCAGCCGTTATGACCGTGCTGGATAATGTCCCGCGGACCGGTCGGACAATCGCTGGATATGACCGGAACTCCGCGAATGAGCGCTTCGATTAGGACGTAGCAATGCGCCTCCCAATCCGAAGGCAAGATTAACACCGTCGCTTCTTCGACTTCATCCAGGGCGATGCGCTGTATCCGCGCCACTCGATGCGATCGGCAATGCCAAGCTTAATCGCAAGGTCTTTCATGCGAATCTCATCGCTTGATCCCGGCTCCGGCAGCGCGTCCTCGATGAGCTTCAAGCTCCACCGCTTGTTGGGTAATGCGGCCAACGCTCGAAACAACACATCAATTCGCTTCTGCAGATTGAACACTCTGCCAATATACAAAAATGTCGGCGTGCTTGCGCGCGGAACAAGACGAATATTGTCATCGTGAACCGGATGGTACACGGTCTGGACATGTGCATCTGGGTTCATCTCCACGATCTTCTCCGCGATGCCCGAGCTGATCGCCAGATGCGCGTCCGCATAAGACAGTTGTTCGTAATTGTCATGCTTGCTGAACACCGAACTGACCCTGCTCACAATCGTAGGACGGGGTTCCATCGTATTGACCACAACTCTCGCCACCGCGGTACACAGCGGTGTAAGGGTCATGATAACGTCGGGCATTGGCAGCGAAGCAAGTGTATATTGCAAGTCCAGAATCGCTTGAATGACCGGATCAGCAGGTGCCGCATTCGCCTCCTGCCCCTTGCCGCAAACGATCACATCGTTCAGACCGTCTGGCGCTTCTTCAAGCACTGGTTGTCCAGGTTGATCCATGATGAGGACCTTGCATTCATGGCCGCGCATGGTCAGGCCTTGAATCATTTGTTTCAGCGACTTCCCCAAGCCGTTCTGACTGAAGAAGTTAGGGCTGTACACATAAATCTTCAAGCACTATTTCCCACCTTTGCCACAAAATTTATTTCGAATTTGATATTTTTATTATACCATTCTTTCCATGTACTGGTACCCTGTTTGGCAAAAAAAAATAGGATTTTTTTCCGAGAATGATAGATTTGTGTTCCTCCATCAAATCACGCTATACTGTACGCATGTCATCATTTGTCCTGACCAAAAGAGCACATTCCAGCGGCTCGCAGCAGCACGCTTCATTCCGACCACAACTAGCTACTAGGAAGTGATCACAATCTTCTACGTATACATACTAGAATGCGCTGACAAATCGCTGTATACCGGATACACGAACGATCTGGACAAGCGGCTCGCGGCACATCACGAGGGCAAAGCCTCCAAATATACTCGTTCCAAGCGTCCTGTATCCCTTGTCTACAAGGAAGTGTGTGCTAGCAAATCTGAGGCGATGCGGCGGGAAGCTGCAATCAAGAAGCTATCACGCAGTGAGAAGCTACAGTTAATTCATCAAGCGCGCATATGAAACGGTGCTTTGCGCGGGCAGCGGAAAACGGATGAGAATTAGCGGTTCGAACTTTCGAATGTGCTCGGTTATAGCCGGCACGACCTCGAACAGATCGCCCACAATTCCATAGTCTGCAATTTCGAATATAGGGGCATCCGGGTCGGTATTGATCGCCACGATCACTTTCGATTGATTCATTCCGGCCAAATGCTGGATGGCGCCGCTGATTCCGCAAGCAATATACAGGTCGGGCGTGACAACCTTACCCGTCTGACCAATTTGCAAGGCGTAGTCACAATAGCCGGCATCACACGCGCCCCGAGAAGCACCGACTGCGCCGCCCAAAGCATCAGCCAATTCCTCCAACACGCGAAATCCTTCCTTGCTTTTCACCCCTCGGCCGCCAGAGACGACGACTCTCGCCTCGCTTAAATCCTTCTTTCCCGCTGTTTGTTGGCGAACGGACTTTACGATGGTACGCAGCACTTGCGGACGATCGTACGGGACAGTGCGAATCTTCGCATCTGCTTCCACAGGTACAGCGGCCGGGATATTATTTGCTCTGACGGTAATGACCCACGGCAATTGGGCAAACGTTTTGTGCTCGAAAGCTTTACCTGCATAGATCGGCCAGAATCAAACGGACTTCGTCTCCGTCTAACTCGATGCCCGTTATATCGGATACCATTCCCGCCTGCAGACTAGCGGCTATGCGCGGTGCTAAGTCTCGACCGACCGCCGTATGCCCCATCATGATAATATCTGGACCAAGCTCACGAATGATGTTATCGGCAACATGCTTATACAACTCCGGATTGTAGTGCGCAAGCTCCGGATGATCGACGACGAGCACTTCCTCTACGTCATAAGCGGCAAGCTTGCGAGACGCCACGTTCAGGCCGTGACCGAGAATGACAAATAGCAATCGATCTTCTTTCGCAGCTATCGTTTTTGCCGCTTGCAGCGCTTCGACAGAGCTTTGACGCAGCTTGCCGTCACGCTGTTCTGCAAATATCGCGATCGTCCTCATGTCCTATCACCTGCCCTTTCTAAAGCACTTTGTCGTGTGTTCGCAGCTGTTGCAGCAAGGCCTCCACCTGCTCTTGTACATTTCCTTCCAGCATACGGCCAGATCCGCGCGCGGCAGGCAATGTCAACCCAACACGCAGCACTTTCGGCTGCAATTGCTCAGTCTCAATGCCAAGGTCGTTCGCTGTAAGTCGTGTAAACGGTTTGCGCTTGGCTTTCATAATGCCGGCAAGCGATGGATAACGCGGCTCACACAGTCCTTGCTGGGCCGTAGAAAGAGCGCCGGAAGCGTCACCTCCGCCATCTCTGTATCCCCTTCCGCATCTCGTTTCGCAATACGCCTTGCCTTCTGAAATCTGAAGGCTTGTTAAGGAAGCATAATGTGGGATGCCCAATAATTCCGCTACCCTTATTGCGGTCTGAGCCGCCCCGTTATCAACCGAGAAATTGCCAGCCAATACGATATCTGCACCTCGCTTGCTCACATAAGCGGCAAGCAATTGCGCGATCGCGTGTTCGTCACGAGCGCCGGCATCATCGATCAGGACGGCTTCGTCCGCCCCCATCGCGAGCGCCGTGCGCAAGGCCTCCTCCGCACGAGGCGGGCCAGCGGACACGACATAGACGGTGCCGCCATGCTGCTCGCGAATTTGCAAACCAGCCTCCACCGCGTATTCATCATAAGGATTTACGATATACTTGACGCCTTGCTCCTCAATCCGACCATCTTTCAATACGACTTTCTCCTCCGTATCAAACGTCTGCTTCAGCAGCACTGCAATCTCCATCTGTTCATCACCCTTTGCTATCTAATGTCGATCTTCTCTCGCTTCTCGGTTGCTGGAAGAAAGCGCTGGATAATCTGTGTTGGAGCAGTTATATTCCAACCTCCCCATGAATATGGTTTCATTACATGTATAATCTGCCCGCAACTGATTATGACGAATTGGCACATATGAACAGAAGGAGGGGCAGGCTTGTGCTCGGACTACTCGTGCAATGTCTTGCGTTTCTCATTGTCACTGGGGTTGCATTGAAGATGTTTGCGGAAGTTGTCCTCAGCCGATATGCCTATGTGAAGCTGGGACGACCTGACCCGCCGCAAAGTTGGTCGAATCAACTGCGAGAGCGCTTGCGATCCACAGCCTCACAAGTGTTCGGACAACGCAAGCTGATGCAAGATGCGAAAAGCGGCGTAATGCATGTCTTGATCTTTTACGGGTTTATCGTCGTGCAGTTTGGTGCACTCGATTTGTTAATCAAAGGGCTGGGCGGTCGCGGCTTGCCCATACCTGGCTACGAAACGTTCGGTCTTATTCAAGAAATCACAGTTGTGCTCATCCTCCTCGCTATTGGATATGCCGCTTACCGCCGTTACGGCGAACGACTCCCAAGGCTGAAGCGAGGATACAAGCCGAGTATCGTCGTATGGTTTATCGTCTTGTTAATGCTGTCAGTCCTATTGACCTTAGCTTGCGAACGATTGATCCATCATGCTCCTTTCTCTCCACTCGCTCCTATCAGTTCACTTCTTGCCTTACCGCTTGGCAAGCTTGGATTAACCGGAACAGCTGCTGTTATAGGATTTTATGTTTGCTGGTGGATTCACTTGCTTGTTTTGCTAGCATTCCTCGTTTACGTACCACAGTCCAAACATTTCCATCTGATTACCGCACCTATCAATATTTGGCTTAAGAAAGCTGCGCCGCCGGGACGGCTGACGAAGCTTGATCTGGAAGATGAAGACGCTGAGCACTTTGGAGTCGGTGAAGTCGAACATTTCACACAGAAGCAACTGCTCGACTTATATGCGTGTGTCGAATGCGGTCGCTGCACGAATGTTTGCCCGGCCTCCAATACGGGCAAGCTCCTGTCCCCTATGCATTTGATGAGCAAATTACGCGATCACCTGACAGAGAAAGGTGCTGTCGTTACCGGCAAAAGCGCTTGGGTGCCTGCGTTCGCCTTCGCCAATCAAGGCGGTGCACACATCATGAACGAGCCCAAGCAACTGTCAAACGCGAATGCGGCAGACGGCATTGCGGTTACGATGCGATTGCAGCATCAAGCATGGACGAAGCACCGCGAGCGTTCACCGGATAGCGTTCAATTGCACGGTGAAGTGATGACCGATGAAGAGCTTTGGTCGTGCACGACTTGCCGCAATTGTGAGGAAGTCTGTCCCGTCGGCAACGAGCATGTCGACAAAATTATCGATCTGCGCAGATATCTTGTGCTGACCGAAGGCCGCTTGCCGCCTGAAGCACAGCGCGTTATGCAAAACATCGAAAGACAAAGCAATCCCTGGGGGCTTAGCCGCAGTGATCGCGCAAATTGGGCGGAACCATTACGTGCAGAAGGCATCAACGTGCCGATCGTCAAGGAATGCTCGGACTTTGAATATTTGCTCTTCGTCGGCTCGATGGGCTCTTACGATCAACGCAGCCGCAAGGTTATGCGCTCTTTCGTTCGACTGTTACATGCGGCGCAAGTGAAATTCGCAATTCTCGGTGCAGAAGAGCTCAGCTCCGGCGACACCGCTCGGCGCATGGGCAATGAATGGCTCTTTCAAGAGCTATGCACAGCTAATATTGCCCTGTTCGAACGTTATCGCGTTCGCAAGATCGTGACGCCCTGCCCGCATACCTACAACACCTTTAAGCATGAGTATCCTGAATTCGGCCTGTCTAAGGACGTTCAAGTGTACCATCACAGCGAGCTGCTTGCCGCTCTAGTCACGGAAGGAAGACTGAAGCCGATGCATCCGGTTGCTAGGCGCGTTACGTATCATGACTCCTGTTATTTGGGGCGGTACAACGGAATGTATGATGAGCCTCGGCAATTGCTGCGATCCATCCCGGAATTAACGCTTGTCGAAATGAACAGAAGCCGAGACAACGCCATGTGCTGCGGTGCCGGTGGCGGAATGATGTGGATGGAGGAGACGGAAGGCAAGCGCGTGAATGTCGCTAGAACCGAGCAGGCTCTGGATGTCAAGCCGGAGATGATCAGCAGTGCTTGCCCGTATTGCTTGACCATGATGGAAGACGGCGTAAAGCAGCTTGCTGCTGATCATGAGGTCGAGGCTAAGGATATCGCAGAACTATTAGCGCTAGCGGTATTCGGTGAGGAGTAGCTTGAAGTACGTTAGCAGATGACAAGGAGGGATCTATCTTGAATCGCCCAATGTCGACCATACAAAGCGTTTGTGTTATCGGCTCGGGAGTGATGGGAACGGGCATTGCTGCACATCTGGCAAACTGCGGTCTCCAGGTCTTGCTGCTCGATATCGTGCCGGATAAGCTGACGGATGCGGAGATGCGATCAGGTCTTACCCTCTCCTCCCCCGCTGTCCGAAATCGATATGCCTTGGCCGCAATACAGCGAATGAAGCTCGCCAAGCCTTCTCCGCTCTATGATCAGTCGTTCGCATCCCGCATTAAGCCGGGCAATATGGAGGATGATTTGCCGCTGTTGGGTCAAGCGGATTGGATCATCGAAGCGGTGAGCGAGAAGCTGGAAATCAAGAAGCAAGTCTACCGCATGATCGAACGCCATTATCAGAAGGGCACGATCGTTAGCAGCAATACGTCTGGCATTTCCTTGCGCGAGATGACAGCACACGTTAGTGAAACGCTGCAGGAGCACTTTCTCGGCACGCATTTTTTCAATCCACCTCGCTATATGAAGCTGCTCGAGATTATACCTGGCCCGCTGACAAGACCGGAGATCGTGCAAGAAATGGTGTCTTTCGCGGAACGCAAGCTCGGTAAGGGCGTCGTGATTGCCAAGGATACACCAAACTTCATTGCGAATCGGATCGGCACTTACGGTTTGCTCGTCACGATGAAGGAAATGCTGCGCGCCGGACTGTCGGTGGAGGAAGTCGATGCTGTCACCGGACCGGCCATGGGACGTCCCAAAAGCGCGACGTTTCGCACGCTGGACTTAGTTGGATTGGATACGTTCGTCCATGTGGCTAACAACGTCGAGGCACGAGCCCATACGGATGAAGAGCGAGCTATTTTTCAAGTCCCTCCTGTTCTCACAGAGCTGGTGAAACGAGGCTGGACAGGTGAAAAGAGTGGCAGCGGGTTTTATCGGAAGGTGAAGGATGAGCACGGCAGCAGCATCTTGTCGCTCAATATGGCAACGCTGGAATACGCCCCTGTACGCAAGCCCTCTTCCGCTTCGCTAGAAGCGGCAAAGCAAGCGAAAGGCGCTGCACAAAAAATCAACGCACTGCTCGCGGCCAATGACAAATATGCCACATTTGCTTGGAATGTACTGAAGCATACGCTCATTTACGCTGCGAGTAAAGTCGGCGAAATCGCAGACAGCATCACGGACATCGATCGCGCGATGAAATGGGGCTTTCACTGGGCATTAGGACCGTTCGAAATATGGGATGCCATCGGCCTAGCCAAGTCTGTCGAACGAATGGAGCAAGAAGCTACTACCGTGCCCGCGTGGGTGAAGGAATGGTTGGCTGATGGCAACACTTCCTTCTACCACTCAACGGGCGGTACACGGAGCTTTGTGTCCGCAGGCGTTTGGAGAAAGGAGGAAACCTTGCCTGAGCATTTGTCGCTCAGCAAATTCAGAGCACAAGGAGCGGTGATTCGCTCCAATGAAGGGGCCAGCTTGCTCGAAATCGGTGACGGTGTGCTTTGCGTGGAATTGCATTCTCCGAAATCCGCGATCGCCGGCGACATCTTGACGATGCTTAATCAAGCCGTAGAGGAAGCGGAAGCCCGCTATGATGCGCTCATCATCGCATCAGAGCAAAGCAATTTTTGCGTCGGAGCCAATTTGATGCTCTTGCTTATGGAAGCTCAAGATGAAGAATGGGATGAAATTGAATCGCATTATCCGACTGTTTCAAGACACGATGATGCGATTGAAGTATTGCGAGAAGCCGGTCGTCGCTGCTCCATATCATATGACGCTTGGCGGTGGAGTGGAATTATGTCTGGCCGCTGACCACGTATGTGCGTCGGCAGAAACGTATTACGGCCTCGTCGAAGCCGGCGTCGGGCTCATTCCCGCCGGCGGCGGTTGCAAGGAGTTGAGCGTACGGCTCAGCAAAGCATTGGCGAACAAAGCAGGTGTTGACGCCCAGCCGTTCGTTAATCAACTGTTCGAAACGATCGGCATGGCGAAAGTATCGACGAGCGCACACGATGCAAGGCGCCTTGGGCTACTGCGTGAAAGCGATACGATCGTCATGAACCGCGACCGCCTGCTGCACGAAGCGAAGAAGGCTGCTCTGTATTTGGCAGAGTCCGGCTATTCCCCACCTGATAAGCAACGGGAACAAGTGCGCGCCGTCGGCAAGGACGGAAAAGCGGTGCTACAGCTCGGTGCTTGGCTGATGCAACAAGGCGGTCATATTAGCGAGCACGATTTGCTCATCGCGAGTAAACTTGCTCATGTGTTAGCCGGAGGTGATGTGCCCGCGGGAACGTCGTTAGCGAGCAATATATGCTCGATCTGGAGCGGGAAGCCTTCCTCAGCTTGTGCGGGGAGCCGAAGACGCAGCAACGCATGCAGCACATGCTGGCAACCGGCAAGCCGCTGCGCAATTAGTCGGCATGCCATTACGGATGATGATACGATCCAAAGGAGGATGAACGATGAGAGGAAGCCGTCATCGTTGCGGCTGTCCGTACGGCGGTCGGCAAAGCGAAGCGCGGCTCACTTCGCAAACGCGCGCCGAGGATTTGGGAAAAGCAGTGCTGGCAAGCGTGATCGAGCGAGCGCCCGGCGTGGAGAAGTGCTGATGTAGAGGATATCATCATCGGCTGTGCGATGCCGGAAGGTGAACAAGGATTGAACTTCGCAAGGATCATGGCGCTTATGCGGGATTTCCCGCCTCCGTGCCGGCGGTGACGATCAACCGCTTCTGCTCCTCCGGCTTGCAATCGATCGCTTATGCTGCGAACGAATTATGCTGGGGTACGCGGATGTCATGATCGCCGGCGGCGTTGAAAGCATGAGTCATGTGCCGATGAGCGGATTCAAGCCTGCGCCGCATCCCCGCATCGTAAATGAAATGCCGGAAATTTACTTAAGCATGGGATATACAGCAGAAAACGTGGCCGCGCAGTACGGCGTATCCAGAGAGGAGCAGGACGCCTTCGCCCTCGCCAGCCACCGCAAAGCAGCGGCAGCGCAAGCTGCGGGCAAATTTGAGGAGGAGATCGTGCCGCTCCAATGACAACCGTACAAATCGATGAACATAACCGGCGCAAGGAACAGCAGCTTACCTTCGCTCACGATGAAGGGGTGCGTGCCGACACTTCACTTGCAGCTTTAGCTGCGCTGAAGCCTGCATTTAAAGTCGGAGGAACCGTTACCGCTGGCAACACCTCACAGATGAGCGACGGTGCCGCTGCGGTCTTCTTATGAGCAAGGAACGCGCGCAAGCAGTGCGGCTTAAAGCCGCTCGCGACCTTTCGCTCGTTCGCGCTTGCCGGCGTTGCCCCGGAAATCATGGGCATCGGCCCGGTCGAAGCCATTCCTAAGGCGCTCCGTATGGCAGGAATCCGTGCGAGAAGATGTCTAGCTGTATCGAGATCAACGAGGCGTTCGCCGCACAATGCGTGCCCATCATTCGCGCCCTGGAAATCGATGAGCAGAAGGTCAACGTGAACGGCGGAGCCATCGCACTCGGCCATCCGCTCGGCTGCACAGGCGACGAAGCTGACGGTGACCCTGCTCGACGAGCTAAGAAGACGCGGCGGAGGATTCGGCGTCGTGTCGATGTGTATAGGCGGCGGGATGGGTGCAGCCGGAGTGTTCGAAGTATATGCGTAACAATCAGATGCAGCTCCGACCTCACACGCGATTAGTACAATATAATGAGCGATATTCCTAAGCATGAATCATTCCGACTGAACGTAACGTAGAACATGTTCGTTGAAGGGGAGATCGATTTGTGACGGAGATAACGCTAGCCTGCATCCTCCAGGAGGCAGTTTTCTGATTGAAGACGTAGATTATCGCGAGCATTGACCATACCGGAAGATTTGACCGACGAGCAGCGCATGATCGCCGATATGACCGAGAGTTCCTCGAAGCAAGAAGTCATTCCGTACGACGACGAGCTCGAGAAGCTGGACTACGAGCTGACCGTGGAGCTGATGCGCAAGGCCGGGGAGCTCGGTCTGCTCGGTGCAGACGTCCCGGAGAGCTTACGGCGGGCTCGGACTAGATAAAGTCAGTTCCACGCTTAATTAGCGAGAAGCTTGCCAGAGGCTCCTCCTTCTCCCTTTCGCTGGGCGCCCATGTCGGAATCGGCACGCTGCCGATCGTTTACTTCGGCACACCGACGAGCAGAAAACAGCGGTATTTGCCCGAGCTCGCCAGCGGGGAATGGATCGCCGCCTACTGCCTGACCGAGCCTTCATCCGGCTCTGACGCATTAGGCGCAAAAACGACCGCAAAGCTTAGTCGACGATGGCAGCACTATATGTTAAACGGGCAGAAGCAATTTATTACGAATGCGGGTTTCGCGGATCGTCTTCATCGTCTATGCCAAAGTGGACGGCACAGTTCAGCACCTTTATCGTGGAACGGACGATGCCAGGCGTCAGCATCGGACCGGAAGAAAAGAAGATGGGCATCAAAGGCTCGTCGACCTGCCCGCTCATTCTTGACGATGTCAAGTGCCGAAGAAAATTTGCTGTGGGAGGTCGGCAAAGGTCATCTGATCGCTTTCAACATTTTGAATATTGGACGCTTCAAGCTGGCGGCGGGCTGTCTTGGTGCTTGCAAGGAAGCTCTCGCCTTGCGCGGAATATGCGAATATACGTCACCAATTCGGCAAGCCGATCTCCTCCTTCCCGCTCATTCGCCGAAGCTCGCAGAGATGAATATTGCGCACCTACGTGCTGGAAAGCATGGTGTACCGCACCGCCGGACTATGGACGAGATGCTTGTCTGCGATCGACTCGCCGATTCAGCCAGCGGCATTGAATACGGCCAAAGCGATTGCCGAATATGCCTTGGAATGCTCGATCAACAAGGTGTTCGGCTCCGAAGGCGCTGGACTCATCGCCGATGAAGGCGTGCAAATCCATGGCGGCTACGGATACATCCAAGAATATAAAATCGAACGCATCTATCGGGATTCCCGCATTAACCGCATCTTCGAAGGTACAAATGAAATTAATCGGCTGCTCATTCCAGGAACTTTAATGAAGCGCGCATTAAAAGGGGAATTGCCGCTTCATGCCAAGCTGCAAGCATTGCAAGCGAATTGCTGGGCTACGTTCCTGCGCATACGATATCGGCAATTCTGAATTGCAAGAAGAAACGCATTTGCTCGATATGGCGAAAAAAATCTTCCTTATGATTGGCGGGCTCGCCGTCGCAGAAATACCAGCAGAGCTGGAACAGGAGCAGGAGCTGTTAGCCGATCTCGCTGACATGATGATTCAGTATCTATGCTTCGGAAAGCGCGCTGCTGCGCACCGAGAAAACTGCGTGATCGACTAACGTCACCAGGGGATGCTCATCTCCCGAGCACATGACGAAGTATTCGTACACGACTCGTTCACCAAATCGAACAGACGGCAAGACGCTGCTGGCGCACTTGCTTCTGGCGATACGCTTGCGCACACAGTTATCCATATTGAAAAAATTGACGCGCCGCAGCCCTGTCAACGAAACGGCAGCTTAAACGCACCATTGCCGAGCAAGTGGTGCAGCTCGCGCGTTACAGCATTGTAAACTTGCATCCATATGAGGGTGGAGTCTTGCATGTGCATAAAGCGTTGGTTAAAGCATTATCCGCAGGAAGTGCCGTCCGTACGAATATCCGAAGATAATTTAGCCAAATTGTTGCTGCACGACTGCCGCCACATTTCCGAAGCATACCGGCAATATATTTTTTGGGCAAAACCTTAACTTATGAGGAACTTGCTGGACGTGCGCTTTCGCTTTGCCAATGGTCTGCGCCGCATCGGCATCACGAAGGGAGAAAAAGTAGCCGTCATGCTCCCGAATTGTCCGCAAGCCGTCATCGCCTATTATGGCGCCTTGATGATCGGTGCGGTCGTCGTGCAGACGAATCCCGCTTTACGTCGAGCGTGAGCTGGAATATCAGCTAAACGACGCGGAAGCGAACGTCATTGTGACGCTGGATATTCTGTTTAACGGTGTATCGCGTGCGAACGAAACGACCTGGAGACGATCATCGTCACTTCGATTCAAGATTTTCTCCCGTTTCCGCAAGAACAAGCTTTATCCTCGCACTCAAAAAGAAGGAACGAAGCGCCGAAGTGTCGTATACGGCAGCGGCGTCATCCATATGAATACGCTCCTCTCCTCTGTTACCGCTACGCCTGTGCTGTGCGAGGTCGATGCCGAGCAGGATTTGGCACTTCTGCAATATACCGGCGGGACGACCGGAACGGCCAAAGGCTGTATGCTGACACATTACGAATTTGCTAGCGAATACGATGCAAAGTAGGCTGATGGCAATATCGCACCGTGCAAGGGAAAGAGAAGTATTTGGCGCGCTTTGCCGTTCTTCCATGTATTCGGCATGACTGTGCTGATGAATTTATCTATACTGCGGCAGGCACGCTGTATTTAGTCCCGAGATTTCAAATACGGGACTCCTTGAAGCTGATTCGATACACATAAGCCGACGGTTTTCCCGGGGCACCGACGATGTATATTGCACTACTATAGCATCCCGTTGAGCAGATACGATCTTATCTTCGATCCGCGTTTGTGTTAGCGGAGCGGCGCCTCTGCCCGGAAGTCCAGACGCAGTTTCGAGAAAATAACCGGCGGAAGACTGATTGAGGGATATGGACTGACGGAAGCGTCACCGGTGACGCACTGCGAATCAATATTTGGGGGATACGCAAATAGGCTCCATCGGCATTCCGTTTCCCGACACGGATGCACGTGTCGTCGACCCGGATACTGGAGAAGAACTGCCGCCGGGCGAAATCGGGGAGCTAGTCGTAAAGGACCGCAAGTGATGCAGGGCTATTGGAACCGCCCGGAGGAAACAAGCCGCATGCTGCGAAAACGGCTGGCTGTATACCGGCGATATGGGGAAGATGGATGAGGATGGCTTTTTTTATATTTTGGATCGTAAGAAAGATATGATTATTGCCGGAGGATTCAACATTTACCCGCGCGAGGTCGAGGAAGTGCTGTACGAGCATCCTGCAGTACAAGATGCAGTCGGTATCGGCATCCCGGATACATATCGCGGTGAAACCGTCAAAGCTTTCGTCGTACTGAAACGCGGACAAGACATTGACGAACAGGAATTGAATGCAGTGGTGCCGAGCTCGCCTTGCCGTCTACAAAGTGCCAAAGCATTACGAATTTCGCGATCAACTTCCTAAGTCGCTCATCGGCAAAGTGCTAGAAGAAAACTGCTTGAAGAACTAAATAGACAACAGTGGGCCAAGCGCCTGACAGCTAAGTCTAAGCATGAACAAGGTATGACACGCCGCATACTTTTACGTCGTCCATCTTAACGCGAAATGCGGCGGCAAGGATCATCTTGCGAACGAATTACGATGGATTAATCCGCATGCGTAGCCGCCATGCCGTCCAAGCGATCATCAACAATAACCATGAATGCCGATCATGCCCGTCAGCTTGCATGCCGCCTGCAAATGCCATGCGCCCTGCCTGTAACAATTGTTGGCCGCCACTTCAGCCGGTAAGTTTTGCGCTACCGCTGTGGCATTGGCTAACGACTGGGCTGGCCACCTCGATTAGCATTTGCGGGATCACTTCGGGCATCTGTATCGTCCACCGGTATATGGCCGCTATAATCGTCCCGAAAATCGCGACCCCGCTTGCAACATCCCAAGCTCCCCGCACATCTCGGACAGCGAGGAGGCGGAGCCTGCTTTCTCCGCGGGCGCCGAGCTGACGACGAAGTCAATTGTCAAGATTTGCAAGGACCTAGCCCGAGCACAAGAATGAAGCTGCCGATGACCGGCATGGCGATCTGTGCCGCAGGTGCATAGGCGATAATGATCGCAAATCCGAGACACGTGATGAAGATGCCAGCAACAATTAGCGTAGTGGCGCTGATGCGGCGCACGAGGATGGGCGTCGCCATAATGCCCACAATGCTGCCGACTGCATAAGGCATCATCCACAATCCGGCGACAAGCGGCGGCAGCCCTGCCATAAGCTGCAAATACTGGGTAAACATCAGGACGAAAGCGCCCAACGTAATCATTCCGACAAGCAGCATCATGAGCGAAGCGCTGAATGTGCGATGGCGAAACATCGTGACGTCGACCAAAGGAGATTGTAGCTTCAATTGTCGCCGTACGAACAACCAGCCGAGAAAGCGCCGACAGCGATCCATGCAATCGCCAAAAGCCAACCGGACTCTCCCCGACAATTCCTTCAGTCCGAACACCACGAAAAGCACAGCTGCCAAGGATAAGATAACACTCCATATGTCGATCTTAGCCGTAGAATTCCCTTATATTCCGGCAACAAGAAAGGTCCTGTAACGAGTAGCAGCAGCATAACAGGAACTCCGAGCAGAAAGACCGAGCCCCACCAGAAATACTCCAGCAAGATTCCGCCTATCGCTGGTCCGAGCACGCCGCCGGCCGAAAAACATACCATCCAAACGCTAATGGCCATAGCCCGCTGATTCGGATGATGAAACATGTTATGGATGAGGGCGAACGTCGAAGGCATTAACGTGGCACCTGCAATCCGAGAAGCGCGCGCATCGCAATCAGCATTGTCGCAGATTGCGCAAAGGCGGCTAGCACCGACAAGATGCCGAAGATCGCACTGCCCACTAGCAGTAGCTTCCTTCGTCCGATACGATCGCCAACGCCGCCCATCGTAATCAAAAATCCAGCAATCATAAAGCCGTATATGTCCAATATCCACAATTGCTGCGTGCTGCTCGCCTGCAAATCTGCCGTCAGATGTGGCAAAGCAAGATGCAGCATGGAAAAATCCAAGGATAAGATTAAAGTCGGAAGACCAAGCACGCCAAGCCCAATCCACTCTTTTCGACCCCTGCTTTTCTTTGTTCAGCCTCAGCGGCCTGCTCTTCCACCGCTGTGCGATCATCCACTACTTCTATCATTCGTATCCCTCCATATTCGTACTCCATTCATCATGAACGATACGATACAGAAGACGTCTGGCCATGGACGGAATTTGCCATGCAAAAAAGGTCTTATTCGAAAATAAGACCTTGTATTAGACTTTAGTCTGAGATTGTCCATCAATTTTTTTAATCTTTACTTCTCCAAACATGTGTATAGCTTAATCACTTTAGGATGGGCTTAAAAGTTTTCCCATTCATCACGACTCGAACCACCGCTTTCTCATCGCATATAGCGCCGCCTGCGTCCGATCTTGCACATCGAGCTTGGCCAAAATATGTGTGATATGTGTTTTCACTGTTTTCTCCGTGATATGTAAGCCCGCCGCAATTTCCTTGTTGCTCAGTCCCAAGGTGATCTGTCGCAATACATCTTGCTCACGCGAAGTTAATTGCTCGATCCCAGTAGCTTGTTGCTCCACATTCGTCAGGTCAGCGATCAACTGATTCGTCACTTGCGGATGCAGGGATCGATTGCCTTGCATAACCGTCTCGATCGTTTCTAACAACATTTCTGGCTCGACGTCCTTCAATTGATAACCGATTGCCCCGGCTTTGATCGCGGGAAGCACAGAATCGCGATCAGCGAAGCTCGTGAGCACGATCACCTTCACATTTTGTAACGACTCGTTATGTTGCGAGTCGCTTCGATGCCGTCCATGACCGGCATTTTCAGATCCATCAGGACAACGTCAGGCCGCAGCTTTTCCACTTGTGCAACCGCTTCTTCCCCGTTCATCGCTTGCCCGACAAGCTTAATGTTCGGCTGCGTTTGGAGAAAGAAGGACAAGCCTTTCAATACAACCGGATGATCATCAACAATCAGTACTTTAATCTCCATCTCCGAATCCCCTTCGTTCATTGCCAAGCGGTATCTTCACGGTAATGACCGTGCCGAAGCCGAGCTCACTGGCAATTTCGAATACACCGTTCACTTCACTTGCTCTTTCTCTCATACTGGTGATGCCAAACGATGCCTCTCGCATTTCATTATCTTCATTGGCTTCATCGGCTTCATTGGCTCTATTGGCGAGGGCAAAGCCCCGGCCTTGATCGGAAATTTTCATCACCAGCATCTCCCCTTCATGCTCCAGCTTGATCCACGCGCGGTTCGTATCTGCGTGCTTATGAATGTTGTTTAAGGCTTCGAGCCCAATTCGCCATAACGTTTCCTCTATTTCGCGGGGCAATGATAGCGATTGCTTCATTTGAAAGGTAACATGGATGCCGAGGCTCTCGGCGTGCTCCTTAAGTGAGCCCAGCATCCCCTTCATATCACCATAAGGCCGCAGCTGCCAAATCAGTGTACGCATCTCACTCAGCGCTTCCTTCGCGTACTGTCCGATATTTGTTGCCACCTCCGACAGTTGCTGCCCTAGAGGTGCTGCATTTGTAGCGAGCATTTTTTGCATGCCGCTTGCCATTAACGATAAGGAGAACAGCTTCTGATTGACGGAATCGTGCAGATCGCGAGCAAGCCGGTTGCGTTCCTCCGCAAGCAGCATATCTTGCCATTCTTCATAGAGCTGCATCCGTTCCAAGGCGAGGGAAATATGATCGCTTAGCATTTCCAACAATTCGAGCTCGAGTTTTGAGAAAGCTTCGTCATGTCGACCGAGGAGCAAATAGCCGGGCGCCGAATCTACATGATGGCCGCATAGCGGTATGGCCGCTTTGTAAGGATACGGTGCTAACTCCTCTATGGCGAGCATCGCTTGTTCTGTCATCTCACCGATCAGCCGGTTGGCCTTGTGCGCCTCTCCCTCCTGGCAAACAGCACGCAGGATCGCTTGTTCTTCTTCCTTTATAACAAGCGCAACAAACGGCCAGCCGAATATGGTACCGATTCGTTCGGCGGCAACGGTCAGCATTTTCTCACAGTCATGAATTTTCCAGATGAATCGCGTCACTTCATTCATGTTCGCATAATAATCGACTATGAACCGAGCCATGCTGTTCACCGCTTGTTGCTGTCGCTCTTCATACAAGCGCGTGCGTTCGACGGCAGAACCGATCTGGAATGCAACAGACTGGAGCAGGGTCAATTCTTCAAGGGAAAAATGCTCCTTACCCGGCGAGCTAATATTCATAATGCCAAGGGATACGCCGCGCGTCGTAATCGGAATCGTCGCATGATGAGACAAATTCATCGTGTCACCGTTGCATTGCTCAGCCGCAATGTGTAACCTCTCGCATTGAATAATATTGACAGCCTTGTTTAATTTCCCGGACCAAAATTGACGAAGGCAGAAGCAATCCGAACAAGTCATTGGACGCTTATCCTGATCCATCAGCGCAGGTGGCAAGCGATAATCCGCCACGAGCTCGAAATCGGGCCGTTTGCCAGCGAGAAAGATCCACCCTGACTGTAAGTTCGTCAGCTCTAACAGCTTCTCGAGTGTCGTCTGCAGCATGCTGTGTAAATCAATGCTTTCATTCAAAGTCAGGGCGATCGTCTTCAAAATTGTCCGTTCATGGAAATGCTTCTCAGCAGTTAACTGTTCCGGAGTGGCTTTCACTCCTGCTTGATATTCGCACACCATATCAGGATCCATGGTCCCATCGTATGTGGACGGCTGATCCAATGCGTCGCTCTTCGGCTCGGTTTGATTTGAATCATTCAGTGAACTCATCGTCCTACCCCCGATCTCATAAACCAGATTCGATTCATCTCCACATCAATCGCATATACTTCGTTATGTAGATCCGGAAATGGGGATAGACGGGAACGGTTCAGATCGAGCAAATACCAACCCTTGTCATAGATCTGTAGCAAAATTTGTCTCGAATTGATCGGCACCGCTTGCTGCAACCACGTTTGATGGAATATGCCGAGACTCGTCTCGAACAACTGCTCACTTCGTTCACCCACGGGATCATAGATCGACCATATTTCTGCGTCCTCATCCTCTGACGCTTGCGTAGCAGACGGCAATGAGGCAACTTGCAAAACTCTTCCGTCTTGTAGCGGATACAACACTGATTCCACCGTCGCTTCTCCTCTAGGAGGACGTACTGTTTTCGCATCTAACGTTTCCAGATCCAAGTGAATCAAGACCGGAACATAGCCTTCCACATCGTCGCTCGCCCGCTCCCAGCTCGTATACAATAGGCTGTTCGATCTCGTAAATTGAATGCTCGGAGCAACGCAATCACCTTCCAGACATTCAGAAGCACCACCAAATTGTTCAATTCTTAATGGAGTTTGATCTTGGATGTCTTGGCTGCCATCAAAAATATATAAGTCATAGGAAGTTTGACCGTTCGATGCCGTATATACTGCCCCCGCCGCAAGCTTGCCGGCCTGCGGAGAATAGTGAAGTGACACGAGCTTCCCTCCCGATAACTCCGCAGGCAGCTGCCACAGTGTGCTTGTTTCTCCGCTTCCGGTGTCATAGCGTAGGATCTGACGATCGGAAGCATAGACGAGTGACGGCGCTTCTCCACCCACCCATGTCGGATCGACCATGCTGCCTAGCGGGTATGACTTTTTCACGTTGCCGAAGCGGTCGCGTATATCGTAGCGATATAACGTGCTGCTGCCATCATTTGCTTCCGTTCCGGTTAACACCCAAAGTCCATCAGGCGATACATCGATGACAGGATAAGGTGTAATGGTTGTAAAGTATGTCTCCTTCGTGTCGCTATCCAGGTCCAGTGCAGCAAACACGGATTGTTCCGCCGCCTGGATCGTAAACAGCTCTCGTGACATCAGACGATAACCGTATTCATTCGAAACTCCATGAAGCGAGAAGGTTACGGCTTCCGTGGACTCATCATCGAAATCAAAGGCCAAACGAACTTCGTAATCATTGATCCATCGCAAGCTCCAGGATATCGTAGAATATCGCAAGCTTTCATACAGCTTCTCGTACACACTGGAACGATTGACGGGCTGATTGAACACGATGGCATATTCATGTGTCTGACCGTTGTTCACGTAATGCGTTGCATACACTCCTTCTTGCAGCATGGCGAAGTATTCTTCAATCTGCGGATCGGATTGTGAAGTAACCGTGAAAGTAAAAGGTTCTGTATACTGGATGGGAAGTGTAAACGATTGACCATCAACTGGAGACTGAAAACGAATGACCAGATCTTCCTGCGGAGCGTTATATAGTTTGAGCACGATCGGCAGTTCGGTAACTTCAATATTGACATCACCAAGCACGTAAGCGATTCGTCTACCGCTCACTGCACTTTCAACTGTAATGTGTTGCACGAATTCGCTATATTCCTCCCGGCTAACCGGCCGATCAAGCGGGATAAATAAGCTGATCTTCACATCAGGCGAATAAAAGAACAGCTGATCTTCCCCGTCGTAAAGCCATGTCTTGAACTCTTCCTCTTCGATGCGAATGCTGCTTTCGTATGAGCTGACCGCATTGAACAGTCTGGTAGCGCCATCGTCGTCTTCTCCGCTCCTATTAGGCTGCGGCACATCTGTTGACGCATCGTCCCGCGTATTATCGTCCTCCACATTAAGCCATTGTCTAATGGTGTTCATTGTCTCCACATCCGCCGTACTAATAATGACACTGCATTGCGTAATCACTTGCGAAGCACCGAGTGAATCATCCGTGTTCGCGAATAAGAATACATACGACTGATGCTTCTGAAACGGATACGGGCAGTTTCCGCTTACGTTTATCTTGAGCTGTGATTCGGTGATCGGTTTGCCCTTTAGTGTCGCCTCCGGCTGAACCGTGACTGTATAATTACCGCTGAAGCTCTTGGAGATCCTCGTCACATGCCCCCGGTAGATGCTTGGCGCATGTGCAATCTCATGCTCCAGCATGAATCCTTCACACTGACATCTATTCAGAGCTTGAATGCCAGGGAGATCGTACATCGACATATACAGCCAAACACCTGCACCAAGTAAGATTGCCATCGCCGCTGCGGTCAGTGTCACCCAGTGCTTTTTGAGCCAGCTCCCCATCATCAAGCCCCCTCTCATGATCATGCTTGGCGGAACATCGTTCCATCACCATATCCAATGTAACCTCGCCTAGTTCTCATGAATATGCTTGACGGAACATTCATCGGCTTTAGTGCAACATCATAATGTAGCATCTTAGTGCGGCATCTAAGTGCATCATCTTAGCGCGGCATCGTCTTAACGCGGCAGCTATGTGCATCACTTAGCGCAGCATAGTAGTACATCGTCTTAGTACGGTATCGTAGTGCATCATCTTAGCGCAGCATCGTCTTAGCGCTACAGCTATGTGCATCATCCATACATCCCTTAAGTGATCGGAAATTAAATGGTAGGTAATGAAATGATCGGCATCATCGACATCTTGCGAGATTCTGGTAGCGGACACACATGCAGCAGAGTGTTTTTATGCATGATTTATTATACCATTACTTCATCTTTGGATTAAAGCACCACACAAGGATCTGGTAGGCGATGCAATCGTTTTTCTTTGGCAAGGTGCAGTTGTATTTCTGCAACTTATGGGAGCATTTATTTATTGCGATTGCTGGCTTGAAAATTGTTCGCAATATTTTGGAACGTTAGGCTACATTTCAATGACAGTCGCAATATTTTCCATCGATTCATAGAGTCATGCGGGGGTTATTTCAGCGACAATTACTTGGTAGTATTGTGCAATAGGCGTTCAAGGCGGTTAAGAGCGGATAATGCCTGATTTTTTTGAGCACGAGCGGCGACAGAGATCGGGACAGTCCAAGCTCCTTGAGCTCGATCGGGACTGCGGGCGGGTGAAGCTCATACGAGCTTGGGGGGCGTATACGACCGGATGTATTGGATTTTTCCAATACATCCGTGCTTTTGCGTCGGATGCAACCGGATTCAAAGCCTGAACAGTTCATTTTGTACGATTCTTCATACAAAAATTTCGATTTCGGAGCAAATTTTCTCGATTTGTATGTTTCTTCATACAAAAATCCCTGATTCAGGGCTTTTCATCAATATTTTGTAATATTTTTCATACAAGTGCGCCGAAATCCAGCCATTACCGGATTTTTTGTATGAGCTTTCACACAAAAACGCCACATCCGGCTGAGCGAATCATACATTTCTAAATTACTGAAGTGCCGACTGCTTTCCTAACTGTTTGCTTACTTCTTCATATACGGTTTGCAACGGAACAGACGCTTGTTCCGCAGCTTGTACAGCATCATCGTATTCGGGAGAAGAATGGATAACTTTCCCGTTTCGTATAGCTTGCTTTACGCGAATAACGCCGTATTTCGTATCGACTTGAATCCAGCGGCGGCCCAGTGCTTTTCTTGACCAGACGCTTCGCCTGACTCCGAATGTTGAAGTTTGTTCCAACAGAACGGATTCTAGCTCGTCGGCTTGATGCGCTCTAGCGAGAACGGTTATTAATGTTCCTGGACGATTTTTCTTCATATAAATCGGTGTAAAGTAAACGTCCAAAGCCCCATCGTCCAATAGACGCCCCATCACATATCCAAACAATTCTCCATGGAAGTCATCCAACTGCGCTTCTAAGACGACGATCGATTCCATTACTTCTTGTTCGCCGTGCCCCTTATGTATAGAAGGTTGATCCGTCATTACGATCGCTCGTAATACATTTGGATGTGCAAAATCTTTCTGTCCAGCACCATAGCCGATCTTGTCCATGACATAAGCAGGAATCGGTCCGAAACTTTTGCATAATGCTTTCAGAATACCAGCGCCTGTCGGAGTGGTCAATTCCCCTTCTGCATGTAATGGTGACAGTGGAATACCGCGTAAAATTTCAGCTGTTGCCGGTGCCGGTATCGGATATAGTCCGTGCGCCATTCGTATACGACCGCTGCCAGTCGGAACCGGGGATGCATAAATCGTCTCAATGTCCAAATTTTCCATCGCAAGACAAACACCGATAATATCGATAATCGAATCCATAGCGCCTACTTCATGAAAATGGACTTGCTCCGGCGGCATCCCGTGAATTTTCCCCTCTGCCTCCGCAATGACGCGAAAAATGGCCGTACTGCGTTCTTTCACTCGCGATGGCAGGTCACTTTGCGCGATCATCGAGAGGATTTCGGCCGCTTGGCGGTGCGAATGATCGTGACCATGTCCATGGTTATGTTGGTCATGATGATGGTCCGCATGGTGATGAGCATGAGAATGAGCATGCCCATGTTCATGCGAATGACCGTGGGCATATGTATGATGATGGTCCGCATGCGAATGAACGTGCTCATGTGAATGAGCATGCCCATGTTCATGCGAATGAACGTGCTCATGTGAATGACCGTGTCCATGCGAATGACCGTGTTCATGTGAATGAGCATGATCGTGCGAATGCCTGTGGCCTCCATGATGATCGTGATGGTGCTTATGAGCATGGGCGACATCGCTCACGTTTGCCTCGCTGAGTGGTTCATGGTGCAAGTCCCTCGGGAACGTCAGACGCAATTGCTTCGCCGAAATTCCTTTCTTGATGACGGGCTCCACGCTAAGCTCGAACGCATCGATGGGCAGCTTGCGAAGTTCTCGTGTAATATAATCCGGGTCGGCACCAAGGTCAATCAAAGCTGCAAGTGTCATATCACCAGCAATTCCGGATATGCAATCAAGATATAGAATCTTTCCCATGCTGAGCCTCCCATACAAGCCGCTGAATCGAGGCGGCATAATATCCGGCTCCAAAGCCGTTATCGATATTGACGACGGTTACACCAGCTGCGCAAGAAGACATCATCGCCAACATCGGTGTCAGTCCTTGTAGATGCGCGCCGTAGCCGATAGAGGTTGGAACTGCGATGACCGGTCTGCGAACTAAGCCGCCCACTACGCTGGGCAGCGCACCTTCCATTCCGGCAACAGCAATGACGACGTTCGCCTGATATAGACGCTCGCGCTGCGCCAGCAAACGATCAATACCGGCCACTCCTACATCGTAGATGCGCTCTACTTCGCATCCGAGCCATTCTGCTGTGTCCGCTGCTTCTTCTGCAACCGGCATATCCGACGTTCCGCCGCTTACGACAACCACGTTCCCAGGATACCGTACAGGCGGCTGGCCGTAACGAATCATGCGCGAGTCTGGTCGGAATTCTGCATCCGGATATTGCTTGCTGATGAGCTCGGCCATCTGCGCAGTAGCTCGGGTCACAAGCACTCTGCCGTGGTGTGAGGCAAGACGTGCGAATATTTCCTGCACTTGCTCACTCGTCTTGCCCATCCCGAAAATGACTTCCGGCACGCCGGTCCGCTCTTCTCGATCAAGATCGACTTTGCTGAATCCGAGATCTTCGAACGTCATGTCTGCGCAATCTCCTTTGGCGATTTCACGTTGGAGCCGCGGTCATTAAGCATTTTGTTCAAATTGCCACTCTTATATCCGCCCAAATCCATCGTCACGAACGTGTATCCGTAAGACGTTAAAGCGTCCATCACGGCCTCGCGGTTCTTCAAGAGGATCGGCATATCGTCAGCTTCCACCTCGATACGTGCAACCGTATCGTGAGTACGAACCCGTACTTGTCTGATACCGAGCGACATAATAAAACGTTCCGCCCGATCGACCCGCGTCAGCTTCTCTTGCGTGATAAATTCACCGTATGCGATGCGTGAAGACAGGCAGGCAAACGACGGCTTATCCCATGTTGGCAAGCCAAGCTGACGGGACAGTTCGCGAATTTCGTGCTTATACAGTCCCGCTTCCTGCAGCGGTCCGCGCACGCCTTGTTCCACGGCTGCTTTGTACCCTGGACGATGCTCTCCCATATCGTCAGCGATCAATCCGTAGACGATGTGCTCATAGCCTTCATTTTGCAAATATTGTTGTAAATGCTGGAATAAGTTCTGCTTACAAAAATAACACCGGTTCGGCGTATTTTCCTGATAGCCGGGAATATTGAGCTCCGATGTTTGGATTACACGGTGGTTTGCCCCGAGTTCACGGGCGATTCGCGTTGCTTCTTCCATTTCGCGTGTCGGGTAAGTTTCTGAATCTGCAGTGACAGCCAACACATGATCAGGGCCAAGCGCATCGAGCGCCGCCTTCAATAACAGCGTGCTGTCTACTCCGCCGGAAAAAGCGACAACGACCCGCTTCATGCCGCGCAAAATTTCCTGAACTTGTTCATATTTCGCAAATGACACGGCTTCATCCCCTTCTCGTTCAACCTAGTCTTCCCATGAAGATTCAGGCAGGTGAACTGCCCAGCAAATTTCCTCAATCCGCCTGACAGTTAATGGTGTGAAGTCAGGCTGTGCTGTTTGACAGGAGATTGCACAGCCTGACTCTGCTTCCAGACATAGATTTGCACTGCTTGACTGCCCAGTTGTGCTACCTGACAGCCAGCAACTTTCACTTTTCCTCTTCGCTCTTCATCAACGTGCTAATTTCAGCATACCATATGTAGCTCGTTCAACGTAATAACGGAACCTCGGGCTGCTAATTTCCTCGGCCCTAAGGTTCCGAAATCGATGATCGTTGCGAGTTTCCTATGGTTCCGATTGACTCGATCGTTTCGAGTCCATGAATTATGATTTAGGCAAATACCCTTCTTCATCAAACTGCCACTCATATGGCTCGCTCAAAATTTCGATCTGCGGATGCTGCTTTGCTTCTTCAAGCAGATTGACGGAAATTTCAATTTCACCTAAGTGCAGCGTGTCGCGAATACGAATTAATTTGCACGTCTCGTAATCGAGAATATTGCAGGTCTTGATCGCTGCTTTGATACAATCTTCATCATTCGCCAGCGTTGTCGCCTGCTTCGTTGGTGCACAGACCGTCGAAGTCAGTCCATTCGCATAAGTGGCCGGCCAATCCGCCTTATCGACAAGACGCTTAGTCGTAAAATCTGCCGTGCCGACGCCGTTCGCATTGCCCTTCGATTCCTCAGTCAAATCGAGCACTGCGATCTTCGTCACTTCTGGTCCGCCGTATGCATACGGCGTCGGATAACGGCCGACGACATTCGGGTCAAAGCCGTCGCCGCTAATGTTTTTGCCGATATAGTCGATGACGAGCACGTCGATTTGCGGAAACAAAATTTTCGGCAGACGTGCTTTCGCTTCTTCCAGCAATACTTTCTCCCGCTCTTCCATCTGATCCGGGCCGATCACTTCAACGTGGAAAATCTGATCGTATGCATTCTCGACGATGGCCACCCCGAAAATGATCGGCAGCTTCGCCATCATCAGCTTGGCCATAGCCGGTACATTTTCCGCCATATATTTGAAGCCGAGCTGGTGACAGGCTTCCGCGCCCTTCTGCTTGCCCAGCCCGATTGAGATCATCTTCATGAGTCCGCTCTCGATCGGCCCGCGAAACGCCGTATGCGGCTTGATGCGGTTAATGACGACGATCGCATCCGCCTCTTCGGCAGCAATCTTGTCGCAATATACGGGCAAACCGTTTGGCATGCGATCCAGTAGCACGACTTCCATCGAAGAGCGAACCGGCACGCCCATCGTTTCCTCAGATATGCCGAGATGCTCCAACACTTTCGCCTGTCCTTCGGCCGTTGCACCGCCATGGCTGCCCATGCACGGTACGATAAACGGCTCTGCCCCTTTTGCCTTCAAGGCATCAATCGTCGTTTTCGTTATTTCATCGATGCGCGAAATGCCGCGGCTGCCGACAGCGACGGCGATCTTTTGGCCGGGTTGGATCGCCTGCATCTTGTCGTGTCCGTTTAATTGCTTGGTCAGCTCCCCGATCGGGTCGTCCAGCTTTGTCGCGTCGAACTTTTGCCGGATGCGCACCATCTTCGGCAAAGGGATGTCGGCGACCATTTGTTTAAGCAGATCGCTCATATCGTCATCGCCCCGAATCCACCGTCAACCCGCAGAAAGGAGCCGGTTACGAACGAGGACGCTTTTGCCGAAGCGAGATATACTACTGCTCCTTGCAGCTCTGACGGCTCACCAAAGCGACCCATCGGCGTATGCGTCATAATCGATTCAATCCGCTTCTCGTCAAGAATTTTGCGATTTTGCTCAGCTGGGAAGAAGCCTGGAATAATCGCATTGACTCGTACGCGATGCGGAGCGAACTCCCTCGCCAAATATTGGGTTACACTGTTGACGCCCGCTTTGGAAGCGGAGTAAGTAAATACACGGGACAGCGGAGGACCGGATGAAACCGAAGAAATATTAATGATCGAGCCGCCCTCGCCTTGGTCGATCATGCGCTTGCCGAACAGTTGACATGCCAGCACGACGCTCTTCAAGTTCGTATCCATAATGCGATCCCATTCGTCCATCTCAATCTCGAAAAACGGTGTCGAGCTATTTACACCTGAGCAGTTGATCAGCGTATCTACTCTGCCTGTCCACTTCAACACTTCATCCAGCACGCGCTGCATATCTTCCTTGCTTGTGGAATCTGCTTGCAAGCAGATCGCGTCTCCTCCAGCAGCTGTAATTTGCTCCTTTACAGCCTCAGCCTTCTCCATGTTGCGACCGACGATCGCAACTTGTGAACCATACGCCGCAAGCGCCTCCACCATGGCGCTTCCCAACACGCCGTTACCCCCAACTACGACCGAAGTTGTTCCTTGCAAATTAAATAAATCCATCGGATTCATCCTTTCTGTCCTCATTCAATCGTCGAAATACCAACGTTGTTATTTTATATTATAAAGCATTCTTAGGAAAAAGTACAAAAAGATATTTCCATTAAAAATTTAGCTGAAAGGCTGCTTTCGTCAGCCTTTCCTGCTTGCGATAAATGGTGCCGCAGCCTCTGTATACTGCTTCGCTTTTTCGCTGATTAACGCATAGTTGCCTGTCTTCTCCGCCTCGCTTGTCAGATCGGAACCGATGCCTACAGCAAAGGCGCCCGATTGGAACCAATCGCCGATATTGTTTAAATTGACGCCGCCTGTCGGCATAATATTTAATTGCGGCATCGGGCCTTTTAACGTCTTGATAATGCTTGGGGCAAACATATTGCCCGGGAACAGCTTGATCACGTCAACGCCAAGCTCAAGAGCGGATTGCGCTTCGCCTAGTGTGACGACTCCTGGCATAATCGGCACGCGGTAGCGATGACACATGGTGACGACCGGATCAGAAAGCGCGGGACTGACGACAAACTCCGCCCCCTCTAGTATAGCCAATCTGGCAGTCACATCATCCAACACGGTTCCGACACCGATGATCGGTCTGTCTTCATCGGTTGCTCCGCCATACTTATCCACCAATGTGCGAATCGCTTGTAACGCTCCCGGTGTCGTCATCGTCACCTCAATGATCCGAACTCCTCCGGCAATCGAACGCTCCGCCATTTCGGTGACGTCTTCCGCTGATTTGCCACGCAAAACCGCGACTACCCCAGCGCGATAAATTTGCTGCATCGTTTCATATTTTTTCATCTCTCCATCACCTCTCTATCATTTGTTCGTTGTGCATCACTCGTGAAAGCTCTTCCCAGGTCGGGATAAGCTCCCAATCCCCGTGTCCTTGAATGACGAATGACGCACACAAATTGCCGATCCGCACCGCAGCTTCCGGCGCATATCCTTTCACCATCCCCGCCAAAAATCCAGCCGCAAAAGCATCACCCGCACCGATCGTATCTACGGTGTTCTCGATTTTTTCATACGGTACCGCAGTCGTCTTTCCGTCCTGAACGACCATATTGCTGGAACCGATGCCTTTGATAACGGTAAGCGCTGACAGTTTTTTGACTTCCTGCAAAATGGC
This sequence comes from uncultured Paenibacillaceae bacterium, assembly GCA_963755735.1. GTDB lineage: Bacteria > Bacillota > Bacilli > Paenibacillales > DA-C8 > Insulibacter. Next base: position 31,307 of record CAVWLN010000043.1, on the reverse strand, counting down.
GTCTTCATCCTGCTCATCATACAGCAGCTTCAACTCGTCCATTCCCGGCAAGAAGTAGTCCGCTTGCGCGGCAATTGGCAGCAGCACTTCTCTCGCTTGCTCGATCGACCACAGTTTGAGGCGTAAATTCGGATCGAAGCTAATTTTCACTTGATGTCGTTTCGCAAGGTCTACAGCGCGCAGCACAGTGTCTTTGCACGACTCGCTTAATGCCGGTGTAATGCCGGTGATATGTAAAATGCCGGCTTGCGCGATCAACTGTTCAACGAGATGCTCCGGACGCATCTTGCTGGCTGCGGAATTTTTGCGATAATAGAAAACTTCCTCGCGTCCCGCCACTTTGTGACGCATCATGAGTCCCGTGTTCGCTTCTTTGCTTAAGCGAGCATGGCGAACATCGACGTTTTCACCGCGTATTTTTTTGAGTATGTATCTTCCTTGCGGTTCATCACCGAGATGACCGAACCAGCTCACTTGCACACCTAACCGAGCGAGACCGATCGCCACGTTGCTTTCCGCGCCGCCGAACGAACGGTGCAGCGTATCCGCAAATTCCAATGATTGCTCACGCGTCGGCATGAACAACGCCATCGTCTCTCCGAACGTGATGACATCGAATGGTCTTGTCATGACTTCTCTCCCCCTTCTAGTAATGACGTGGTGAAGTGTTGGAGGCTCTATTTGATCCATCGTTTCACCTAGAAACCTCACTTGTACATTATGCGAATAATTGTAAGCTAACAGCTAAGCAATGTCTACTACGCAAAAAGGCCAGCCAGAAAAAATTAGGCTGACCTGTCAAGCTGATCATGCGAAGAAGCTGTCTTACGAACAGCATCATCAACTCCCACTGCCTTCAGTTGTAACCGCAGCTTACGCTAATGCTGCCTCACCCATACTGTCATTTCTCCCTCCCCGCGGTTCGCCCACAAATAATACGGCACAAACGTCAACACGACTTTCGCCTTGCTTTTCACTACTGGTCGATATAACGGTTCGCCCCATGATGCTTCTTCTTCTCCGCCAGCCTTCTCCTTCGATTACGACACAACCGCCCAGCAGCTGTGCATCCAATCGCTCTCTAAGGGGCGCATCATACGGTAAGATTAATGAACTCAGCAGGGCGCCGTTGTCTGCCTCTTCCAAGCAATATACGAGCGGGCCGCGCTGCAACGCAACCTTCCCTGCATTCGCCCGAACTTGTGGATGTGATTGCATACGCTGAATGGTCATAGCAAGCTGCAATTCAATCTGATCACCGTCTTGCCATAGGCGATCGACATAGGCATATCCGTGCTGTAATACTTTTGCGACATCGATCTCTTCTCCGTTAACGAATAGACGTGCCTCCTCACACCAGCCCGGAATGCGCAGGGCAATGCGAAATTGTTTTGCTTCAGCGAGAGAAACATTGATCGACACCTTACCGTCCCACGGATATCTCGTAGCAACTTGCAAATGAGCCTTCCCATCTTGCATCTCGGCTGTGATCTCTCCGCCTACATAAAGATCAATCCATGCGGTACTGCCTTCCACCCTGTAAACATACTGGGATAGGGAGGCGATCAGCCTGGCGACATTCGGAGGACAGCAAGCGCAGCCGAACCAGCCCGGGCGCTGCGGGAGCACGTGATGCTTGCCGGGATTACGGCGGCTCGCTTCCGGCCATACTTCCAGCGGATTTACATAGAAATAATGCTTTCCGTCCTGCGACATGCCTGCCAAGACCGTGTTGTATAACGCTCTTTCCATAACGTCCGCATACTCTGCATACGGGCGTATGCGAAGCATACGCTGAGCAAAGAAGATAAGTCCGATCGAAGCACATGTCTCCGCATACACCGTATCGTTCGGCAAATCATAAGCGAAGCTGAACGCTTCTCCGTGGTGTGTCGAACCGATACCGCCGGTTATGTACATTTGCTTGTCCACAATGCTGCGCCATAACCGATCACAAGCGACAAGCAGCGACTCGTCGTCAGTTAGTCGTGCCAAGTCGGCCATCGCGCTGTACATATACACCGCCCGTACGGCATGCCCTATCGCTTCTTGTTGCTCACGCACCGGTTGATGCGCTTGGTGGTAGGCTAGGTTGATCCGCGACTTACGTCCGGTCCAATGAGAAATTCCGCCGCGCCGCTCCCATTCTTGCTTGAAGAAGTTTGGTTCTTGCCCGCGCTGATCGATAAAAAAACGTGCCAAATTCAAATGCTTCTCATCGCCCGTTACTTCGTACAGCTTGACGAGTGCCAGCTCGATCTCCTGATGCCCGTCATACCCATTTAGCTTTCCATCTTGGGGGCCAAACACTGCATCGATATGATCGACTAACCGACAAACGATATCTAACAGCTTCCGTTTACCAGTTGCGCGGAAATACGAAACAGCAGCCTCAATCATGTGCCCGGCACAATAAAGCTCATGACATTCTGTCAAATTCGTCCATCTGCGCCCCGGTTCCTTAATGGTGAAATACGTATTCAGGTAACCGTCAGGCGCTTGCGCTTGCTCGATCAGCTCGATCACTTCGTCCGCTTTGCGTTCAAGCTCAGGGTCGGGATGCGTGAGCAGCGAGTAACCGACCGCCTCCAGCCACTTAGCCACGTCGCTGTCTTGAAAGACCATCCCGCTGAACTCTCCTTCTTCTAGTCCTGCCGCGATGCGAAAATTGCGAATCGCACAGCTCGGCTCCACATTCGCGATCCGGTCGTGCAGAGCCTCATATTGATACGGGATGACGACGTCTTTCACAAGCAGTGCAACTTTCGACCACAGCGGATCCGTAATGTGCATTTGTCCATTCGGATTTCGATTCCGTGTATTTGCCACTCCAGCCACACCCTCTCAAAAATTATACATTCTCAACCATTCTAATTCCCATTGTATGGTGGATATGTAAAGGATAAAATAAAGAGACTCAACTTCTTATTTATAAAATTTCACACATCAGCTGGTGGGATGTTGAAGCATCGAAGGTTAAGATTTGAAAGAGTGAGGGAATGAAGGAATAAAGGAAGGTGTGAGGTGTGAAGGTGTGAAGCCGCAAGTTAGTCGGCAGCCACCCGCTGATCCTCTTCGTTCCACCGTAAAGGAGTGAAGCCGCAAGTGTCTGTTCCTTATGTGCTATTTGAATCGCCGCCACTCCCATATTTGACAGAATGCGGGCGTACGCTGTACGAGCCGGGTAACAAGCATCCAGACCGTCGCAATCTTGGAGTATTTGATCTATTGTTTGTGCGCAAGGGGCGGCTTTACATCGGAGAGGATCAAGAGGAGTGGTCGCTCGAGCCGGGAGAGATGCTCATTCTTCGGCCGGATCGTTATCATTACGCTGTGAAGCCTTGTGACGAGGAGACGCTGTTTGATTGGTTGCATATGCAAGTTGCCGGGAGCTGGACGGAAGCCGTGATCGATAGTTCGAGACGAATAACAGAGAAGAACAATCCGAACGTCCCCTTCACGTACACATTAGGAATCCCTAAATATTGGAAGCTTCCGTTCCCGGAAGCGGTTTATAATTTGTTAGATACCTTACTGAAGGCTTCATTAAAGCCGCTCTCGGAGGCGTTCTGGGAGCAGCAGCATTCGTTTCAGCAGCTATTAAAGTTATTGGATGCTAGAGGAATTGACTATGCGAACGCTGCGCTGATTTTAGCAGAACAGACGGAAGCCTACCTTAAGACGAATTATCAATCCCATATTTCAAGCCGGATACTGGAGGAGGCTTTGCGTTTTCATTACAATTACATCACCCGCTGTATGAAGCAGGTTTATGGGCTGACGCCGATGGAATACTTGCATCACTATCGCTTGGAACAGGCGAAGCTTCTTTTGCTAAAAACCGACTGGCCAGTCGCCAAAGTGGCCGAACACGTCGGATTTGACAACACGCCCTACTTTACCCGTTGCTTTGCGAATTTCGAGGGCATGCCGCCCAGTCAGTATCGCAAACGGTATACACGTGCTACCACTCATCATGCAAACTATCAAAAGTAAACACATCGATGGGTAGGAGTCAAAATCATTTGAATGTATTGGATTTATCCAATACATTCGCTCCTTTTGCATCGGATGCAGTCCGATGTATTGGATTTTTCCAATACTTTCACTTCCTCTGCACAGGGTTCGGTTGGATATTGCAGGTTTTGGTGATAACGCAAACATAAAAATACATTTTGTACGATTCCTCATACAAATGAGCCTGATTTTAGCGCGTTCGGATACGTTTTGTGTGATTTACCATACAAATATCCTGTACTCCAACGATTTCATCCATATTTTGTATGATCATTCATACAAATCAACTCTTTTTGCGTCAAAATCGATATTTTTATACTATTTTTCATACAAAACTGCCCGATTCGCCTGCCTTAGCGCCCATCGTGACTTGTCCGCCTGCCCATGTTCGCTTCCTGCTTGGACATCGTGACTTGCACGCCCACTGCTAGCTCCTGCCTGGCCATGTTCGCTTCCTGGACATCGTGACTTGCACACCCTTGCCAATTACCGCTTAGCATCATGGTTGACCGTGTCCCGCGGGAAACCGGCGCAATGTGTATCTTCATTCAGTGCAATCCTCTCTTCGCGAATACCGCCGAAAACCATACCGCCTATTCTGCCGTTACCGACGGATAGCGCCTCTTCCCACTCGGCGGCCGGCTTCTTGTGCCAGAGCCCATGATGGCTTTACAACGTATAGCGCTTGCAAACGGATCAATCGTTTCACACTCATGACATGCATCCTGCACCATATCGAGTAGGAGGGGGTGACTAACCCCCGTCCTCTCACACCACCGTACGTACCGTTCGGTATACGGCGGTTCATGAAATATTCCGTAGGTAGTTGTATCTGTCTGTTAAAGTATTTAGTCCGTTAGATTTCCAATACTGGTTATCTAATGTCCTGTGAAGGATTGGACTGCAAGCTATACGCCAATACCCTTTTCGGGTATTGCCCCATTCATAGGCTTTGTCCTTAGGTACACCTAGGGATAAAAGCCTTTTTCTTTGGTCTTGGGTTTCTTCCACTGTTTCCAGAGACACATGCGAAGTCGTCTCCGTATCCATTCATCCAGACTATGAAAGATACTTGGCGTGTCGGCTAAGGCAAAATAACCACACCATCCCGTAAGGTACTGGTTTAGTTCCTTTATTCGTTGCACCATCGAAAGCGGGCGTTTTCTAGAGGTTATCTCGCGAATTTTCGCTTTCACTTTCTTCATGCTTTGCTGGGCAATTCGAATTTTTGGGTCTTTGTTCCATGTAAAGCTGAATCCGAGAAACTTACGTTTCCATGGTCGGTCTACCGCACTCTTCTCTTGGTTAACCTTCAGCTTCAGTCTGTTTTCAATGAAAGATGTGATGGACTTCTTTACTCGTTCTCCAGCTTTACGTGTTTTCACATATATGTTACAGTCGTCCGCATAGCGGACGAATCTGTGTCCTCGACTTTCTAGTTCCTTGTCGAGTTCGTCTAGAACGATGTTTGAAAGAAGTGGACTTAATGGGCCACCTTGTGGCGCACCTTCCCCGGTATCCATCACCACTCCATTAATCATAACCCCCGACTGCAAAAATTTGCGAATGAGTTTGAGAATCGTTTTGTTCTCTACTTTCTCCGCGATTCTTGCCATTAGTCTGTCATGGTTTACTCGATCGAAGAATTTCTCTAGATCAAGATCGATAACCCATCGGAGCCCTTCCTTCATGTATTGCCTAGCTCTCCGGACAGCATCATGCCCACGTCTATTGGGACGAAAGCCGTAGCTGTTCTCGGAGAATTGTGGATCAAATATTGGATTCAACACTTGGGCAATCGCTTGTTGGATGAAACGGTCTGTCACGGTAGGAATACCTAATAACCGAACTCCTCCGTTAGGCTTCGGGATTTCGACCCTTCGGACCGGACTCGGCTCATAGGTTCCATCTTCAATTTCTTGTCGAAGGGTATGCCAGTTTTGTAGGATGTGTGTCCGTAAGGATTTTACGGACATGCCGTCTACTCCGTGGCTACCTTTATTGGCTTCGACACGTTTTAATGCCGATAGAAGGTTTTCCCGTGACAATAGTTCCTGAATCATCCGATACAACTTTCCTTTCGTGAATTGTTTTCTCCCTTTGTGCCACGGCTGGGCTCTGCCCTCTCCAAGTCCCCTACGGAATTCACCGTATCCTCCTTGAAGCAAGTCCTTTCGGATTGTCTGCTTTCAACGCCCACCCTTGAACGCCAAGATATTCAATTCCTATTTCATGTTCAGCCCTTCCGCATACTGTTGTAACAACCTGCGTACTATGGCCTCTGCTGACTTCTGTACGTTCAGCCTACTTTCACAAGCAAGGTTACGAAGTTCACTTCGCTTACCGTACAGACCTCCCCAGGTAAGAGCGCTATCTTCCTCTCCATCTATCTGCTTCATCTACTTTCGAGCGCCTTCGGCAGTATGGACTTTACTTTGTTCAGCAAGCTCATCCAACGCACGCTAGCCTTATATGAAGTTCGTGTTCCTCAGACCGGAGATTTGCCGCCGACTTCCTTCAGATTCCACCTCGCGGTGGACACCCTTGTCTTGAGCTAATGGCTACTACTGCCTTCACCATTCGGGACTTGAACCCTATAGATAGCGCCCATGCTGGGCGCACTGAAAAAGAAAACTGCCGACAAACCTTGTCGACAGTTTTGAGAGAGCTGCCTAAGCTCTCTTTGCTTTGTAAAACAATTTCGCCGCGCGCGACTCCCAGCGCACGGCGAAAAACATTCAATCGCACAGCTTCGTAATTGCGACAGTAAGTTAGCGGCTGCAAGCTCAAGCTTGCATGTGGCTTATCATTCAATGACAAACGAATACGTTCCCGAACCTACCGTCACAACCATTCCTTGCTCACTCGCTTGTACGTCCTCAATGCCTTCGGCCTCGCTCAGCGCCGTCCCGCTCTCGCTCACCGTTACGTCTGCATCGCTGCCAGGCAGCCAAATCTTCGCAGTCGTATTAGCCGGAATCACGACGTCCAATGTCAGCTTGTCGCCATCCTTCTTCCATGCGCTGCGAATTTTGCCGTACATGCTGTCTAGCTCCGCATTCACCCATTCCAGCCCGTCTCCCGGCTGCGGACGAATGACGATGCGCTTATAGGCAGGCTCTGCTTCATCCAGATCAATGCCGGCTACTACACGATACAGCCAATCACCGATCGAGCCGTAAGCGTAGTGGTTGAACGAGTTCATATCGTCGCTCCAGAACGAACCGTCTTCCTTAATGCCGTCCCAATGCTCCCAGATCGTAGTTGCGCCTTTCGTAATTTGGTACAGCCAGGACGGGTAGTCTTTCTGGAACAATAGCTTGTAAGCGACGTCGTTCAGACCGTGCTGACTGAGAACCAGGTTCAGGTATGGTGTCCCTACAAAGCCTGTTGTCAGATGATAATCGGTTTCTTTGAGCAATTCATGCAGCTTCTGTACAGCTCGCGTACGTGCCTCGCCATCGACGAGATTGAACATGAGCGCCAAGATTTGCGCCGTTTGCGTACCGACAGCTATGCGACCCGCAGGAGTGACGAACTCGTTGCGGAAAGCATGCACGATATTGCGATGCAATTCTGCATACTTCTTCGCATCCTCTTCTTTGCCGAGTACTTCGGCTGCTTTTTGCAGCAGTTCAGTGGAATATGCATAGAAGGCGGTAGCGATATAGTCTCGGTCTGTGGCCCCGATATAGCTATCTTCCTTCGCATCAAGCGCCACCCAGTCACCGAAGTGAAAGCCGGTATTCCACAAATATTCATGCTCGCCTTGACTGCGAATATACTCGACCCATGCTTTCATGCTGTCATACTGCTCTTCAAGCAAACGCTTGTCGCCGTATACGAGATAGAGCGTCCAAGGATTAATGGTCGCGGCGTCACCCCATGCTGCCGAGCTGTGTCCTTGCTCCTGTTCAGTGCTGTCCATGTTTTGCCCCAAAATGTCCGGAATGACAAACGGTACACCGCCATTATCAAGCTGCTCCGCTGCCAGATCACGTAGCCACTTCGTAAAGAACGGCGCTACGTTGTACAGGAAAGTGGAGGTGCGAATAAACATTTGCGCATCGCCCGTCCAGCCGAGCCGCTCATCCCGCTGCGGACAGTCCGTCGGCACATCGAGGAAATTGCCTTTAAGTCCCCATTCGATATTATGCTGCAATTGGTTGATGTCCGAATCAGAGCATTCGAAGCTGCCGGTGCGCTCCATATCTGAATGGAGCACCATCCCTTTAAAATGCTCCAATTGAACGTCCTGCTCATCAATGCCTGTCAGCTTCAAGTAGCGGAAGCCTTGGAACGTAAAATGCGGTTCAAACGTTTCTACACCGCCGCCTTTCAGGATGTAGCGGATCGTTTGTTTGGCGGTGCGCAAGTTGCCCGTGTAGAAATTGCCGTCACGGTCCAATATTTCCGCATGCTGAAGCACGATCTCCTGTCCCGCTTCTCCTTGGACTTGAAAACGTACCCAGCCGACCATGTTTTGTCCCATATCCAGGACGAGCTCGCCCTTCGGCGTGATCCATTTCTTAATCGGTACGAGCTCATTCACGATACGCACCGGGACGTTCTCCTGTGCGATCAAGATGTCCTTCGTATGGTCGATGACTTGAACAGGCCGCCATGCGCTGTCCGCAAAGTCCGGCTCCGACCAGCCCGCTTGCTCCAACCTGGCATCGTACGTTTCACCGTGATAAATTTCCGACATGAGAATCGGGCTTGGCGCTGCTTTCCATTCACCGTCCGTACGGATCACCTCTTGCTCGCCGCTTTCATATTCGAGGTGCAGCTGAAGCAATAGCGCCGTGCGATCCCCATAAATTTCACGTTGTCCTTGCCAGCCGAGGTTGCCTTTGTACCAGCCTGGTCCGAGCATGGCGCCAATCGCGTTACCGCTTTCTCGCACCAGACTCGTAACATCATACGTTTGATATTGCAAGCGATTGTGATAACTCGTCCAGCCTGGTGTAAAATATTCGTCGCCTACCCGCTTTCCGTTTAGCTCTAAGCAGTACAATCCTAGCGATGTCGCATAGATTCGGGCGGATTTCACTTTGCCGCGTGCAGTAAAGCTTCTGCGAAGCATCGGACACTGCTCCGGATTGTCGGTCAAGTCTAGTGGCGCACTGATCCACTCGGCTGTCCATTCATCTAATCCAAGCCCTGTCTCCCAAAAGGCTACCTCCGACCAGTCCGAGCTCCGATCTCGATTGTCCCATACTTTGACCCGATAATAATATCGCGTACGCGTTTCATATGGCACCTCATTCAGGGCAATATGAATCGAGTCTTCGGACTGCACCTGACCGGAATCCCACAGTACGTCCTGAAATGCATCATCCTTCGCCACGACGATTTGATAGCCTGTTTGCTTCACGCCGCGTCCATCTGCTGCAAGCTTCCAGCTAATGCGTGGATGCTTGACACCGATCCCGATCGGATTCACCTTGTACTCGCATCTTAGATCTATTACTTTCAGCAATGTTAAGTCCCTCCACTTAGAAAGATTTCCATCCTCTTCTTACACATATGAATCGTTCGAGCATTACCCTTTGACTGAGCCTGCCGTCATCCCTGCAACAATGCGATTGTTGAAGATCAAGAAGAAAATAAACGGCGGAATCGTAATCAGGATGACGTCTGCAAACAGAAGGTTGTAAGACGTATTATACGTGCTCATAAAGTTATACAGCGTGAGCTGTAATGTCGCATTTTTCGCCCCCGGCAAGAAATACAACGGATTGACAAAATCGTTGAAAATATTGACGGCATTCAAAATGATGACCGTCGCCGTAATCGGCTTTAAAAGCGGCATGATAATGCGGAAAAAGAATCTGAGACTGCCTGCCCCGTCGACAAATGCGGCCTCATCGATCTCCTTCGGTATGGAGGCGATAAATCCGAGATACAGCATGATCGTAAACGGGATGTTGAGCACAACTTCTATGAAGATTAAACCGGCCATCGTCTTGAACAGTCCAATGCCGTTTAATACCCAGATCGTCGGCACGATCGCCGGTGGGATCATCAACCCAGCCATAAAGATCAGGTTGACGATCATCATCGCCTTGTTCCTCCGCCTCTGGATGACGAACGCGGCCATCGAGCCTAGCAAGATCAAGAGGACGATGGAAGCGATTGTAATGAACGTGCTGTTAAAGAATGCACGAACGATCATATAGTCTCTCGCTTGAAACACTTCCGTGTAATTTTCCACGATTTGAAAGACGGTCGGCCAAGCGAGATCCATCAGTGAGGCTTCTCGACTCGTCTTGAACGAATTAATCAAGATGAAGTAAAAAGGGATAATGAACACAACGCTCGCGATAATTACCAGTATGGTTTCGACAACCCCTCGTCTTAACCCGCGCATTACAGTTCAACCTCCCTTTTCGTCAAGAACCTATACAACGGTACGACTAGAATCGCCACGATCAGGAATAAAATGACGTTACCTGCAGTAGATAATCCGTAGAATCCGGCCTGATATTGCTTATAGATGATCGATGCGATCAAGTCAGAGCTAAATCCAGGACCGCCCTTCGTCATCGTCCAGACCAAATCAAAGGTACGCAAACCGCCGATAAACGACAGCATGATGATCGAATTCATCGCGGGTCTAATGAGCGGTAACGTAATATGCCAAAACTTGCGCAACGGGCCGCCTCCATCGATGCTCACCGCTTCATAATAGACAGACGGAATTGACATAATTCCGGCGATATAAATAACGGTAGCAAAGCCGACCCCTTTCCAAATATCTACGAGCGCCACTGAATAAATCGCCAAGCTTGGATCGCCGAGCCAGTTTGGTCCTTGAATACCGAACCAACCTAACATTGCATTGATCAAGCCGCGCGAAGGATGCATTAAGTAGCTAAATGTAATGCCGACCGCAACGGTACTAATTAAGGTCGGGAAGAACACGACTGAGCGCAAGAAATTTTTCGTCTTTAGCTTCGCGGTAAGTAGGACTGCCAGAAGCAAAGCGAAGATGACCTTCATCCCGCTGGTCATCACCGCGTAAATGAACGTATTCTTAAACCCGATATTTAAAGAAGGCTCCTGCAAAAACATGCGAAAGTTCTCGAAGCCGATCCAATCCCACTCCGTTAAGTTCCATCTCGTAAAGCTGAAAAAGAATGACACCAGCGTCGGCAAGATAAAGAAGATAAAAAATACGATGCCTGCCGGCAGTAAGAAGCCGTAATGATAAAATGATTTTGTCGATCTCATATCAAGAGCTGCTCCTTCCTATGGAAGTAGGGCTCTGCAGCTGAATGGCCGCAGAGCCGCTTCGTAGATCGATTAATCCCAGCCTTCAAGACCGAGCTGCAGCGCTTGTTTTCTTACGTCGTCGTCGTACTTGGCAGCAGCTTCTTCAGCTGTGGAAATCCCAGTCGCTACTTCGACTGTAATTTGTTCAAGGGCAGGACCCTTAACTGGAGACAAAAATTCAAGTGCCGGAGCAGTTTTGCCTTCATCAAAGTAAGGCTGCATATCCTTGACAGCTTGATAGACGTCTTCCGGCAGTTCCACGCCTTCGATCATCATTGGGCCTTCAGGCTTGATGGCGGACAAATACGTCTCTACACCTTCCTGCGAGACGAAAAACTCCATCCATTGCTTAGCGGCCTCAACATTTTCACTGTCTTTGTTAGCATAGATTCCTTCTGAAATCCAGATGGTCAGACCGTGTTGATCGGCAGAGTCACCCGGCTGACCGAATGCACCGATGGAATCGATCGCCTCTGGATACGTGTTCGCGATATTCGTTAACGAGGTCGTGATGATCGGGTAGTGTGCGGCTTCGCCTTCGGCAAGCATACGCAGCGCGTCCTCGTATGTCGTCGCCGTTGCATCGTCGTTAAAGTGACCACGTTCGTAAAGCTCTTGCAATTTTTCAAAGCTTCTAAGTGCTTCTGGTGTTGTTGCAAACTTCGCTTCATTGTTCGTGTATTTGTCAGCGAAATCCGGATTTACCGTATGCACATTGTAGTAGTCAGCCAGCACGACTAGCTGCGATGTCCAGGAATCTCTTAGCGACGCCACGACCGGAACGTATCCAGCCTCTTTAATCTTGTCGTTGTTCGCTAACAGCTTCTTCCCATGTTTGCGGAACGGATAGACCCAGCTCCTCATAAATATCCCGGTTGTACAGCCAAGCTCCTGCGAAGGTTGAGCGCGCAGGTACGCCGTACACTCTGCCGTCTACTGACACGGTATCCTTAAATGAATCCATGACAGGCTCCATGAATGGTTCATCCGTCAAGTCAACAAAATATTGCTCTGGATTTAACGCTTTAAACAAAGAGCCGGAGTTATAGTACATCAAATCCGTCATTTCCCCGGTAGCAAGGCGTGTCTTGACCAGGTTATCCCCTTCTGTACCACCTGGACGCAGCTCGAATTCCGTCTTAATGTTAAATCGTTTTTCAATTTCTGCAGCTACTGCTTCATAGCCGACAGTCGAAGTTTGGTTATCGATGAGAAACGTTAGCGTCACAGGTTTTTGATTGTCTCCTCCTGCTTCGCCGCCTTGATTGGCATTTTTGTCACCGTTGCTCGTCGCCTGACCACAAGCAGCCAGCATGAGCATGCTGATGGCCAAGATGATGCTTAAGTAAATGGTTCTGCGTTTAAACATGCTTGATTTCCTCCTTTAGTTGAATTGCCCCCAACATCAATTTCCATTCCATTCCCCAAGCACCCGGGTTGGCTTGGTGCAAACACATTTGGTATGTGCCTACATCTTTAGTGTAAAGGGAAACGAAATGGCAAACTACCTGCTCGTTTTACAAATTAGGGGGAGTAATTTTCTTAATCGGTGTGAAATAAAAAAATCAGGTGATCATCACCTGATATAGTATCTTCCTTGTATATGTTTTTTATGAACAGGCTAATCGCTTGCGCTTCCAACAAATTTCTTCTGGTATTCTCTAGGCGATACCCCGACGATCCGCTTGAATAAGTTGCCAAAATATTTGCTATCCTCATAGCCGACCATGCAGCACACGTCGTTGATGCGAGCGATACCGCTGGCAATTAGTTCCTTCGCTTTTTCAATCCGATACCTAGCGACATAATCGGAGAACGTCTGACCGGTTTGTTCCTTAAACATCGTGACAAATACCCGACGCTAATATGATGATCCTTTGCGAATTGCTGCAAGGAAAGCTCTTCATCGAAGTGACGATGAATCCAGTTGATTAATTTCGGGACAAGCTCCTTTGGAATCGGTTCCAGCGTTTCATTCTTCAAGCATAAGTTCAGCATGAATTGCAGCAGACGTTCTGACAATTGCTCATAAGTACGGATTTCAGTCAGCTGAGGCTCGCGCTCACCTTCTGCATGATAAGCATCATCATAAAGAAGCTTGTACCTGAGCGAGTATGCAACATCATTTTAGAAAACGTCCATTTGGTTAAAGGTCAGCTGCTTCGTTTTCAGCTTGGCGATGATGGTCGGGACGATTTCATTGATTTTATGAATGTCACCCTTTTTGATGCTGACTTCCGCTACCCGAATTTCAGTCCATACATCGGAGAAGATCAAGACTCCTCCGGTTTGAAAGAGGGGAAGCCAGCTGACTCGGCAAACGTACGATAAAGCCGAACTCTTTAGTCCAACGCTTGAAACACCGGATACAAGCTCTCATTCTCCGGCTTCACTGCATAACCGATATGCACGATCCGCTGCTGCCGGATCGCCTCATACCATTGATCTCAGCTCTTAGTAATCGTATACGCACCCATATTTGCTTGCGAATCCAATGGCCAGAGCATACGAGCTGTGCTCGACTGACGCTACCGTGTATTCACGCGATCTCAGCTGGAGCAGTTCCAGTTGCTGCTTGTTCGGTCGTAGCTGGCCCAATACAGATCCTTTACATGGCCTTCATCGACCATCACTTCGATCATCAATGACTCGCTCCGATAACTCTTATAATAAAGCTCGCCTTCATGCCGGTTTGAGCTGACTAGCATTTGAGACAAATACCATTTGTTCCGTGCGGATTTGATTTTCTCATCGCTTGCAATTCGCACGAATGCCCGGTCAATCGTCTCGTAAAGCGCATCCTTCTTGATCGGTTTTAAGAGGTAATCGATGACACCGAGTCGCAAGCCTTCTTGGGCATAGGAAAACTGATCATGAACGGTTAAGATGACGAATTTGACCGACGGATCGAGCTTGTTCAACTCGCGAATTAATTGCAATCCGTTCATGCCCGGCATCGTAATATCTGTGATGACTAGATCGGGTCGAGTATCATTTGCTTGTAGAAGTGCATCATCACCGTTGTCGAAGGAATAAATCGTATGCTCTCCTTCATAAATTTGGCACAAAGCTACCAATTCCTTCAGCGCCCAATGTTCATCCTCAACCAAAAAGAGCTTCACTGCCTCTCACCTCCGATTGTGTAGATGCAGTTGTCTGATACGGAATATAAGGAAATGTCAACACTACCTTGGTACCCACGTTTTCCTTGCTCATCACGGTACACGCCAAACGATTGTTCCATATAAAAGCTGAATACGCTGATGGATATTCAGCAGTCCGATTCCAGATTCGGAAGGTGGAGTGGGCGGTGACGATATCGCTGGAAGTTGAGGCTGATCTTCTTGACTGCTGCTCGCTTGGCTCGCTGATTCAGAACGATGCCGAGCCTTTGCCGCAAGCCGTCTCTGCAACCGAAGCAATGTTCTCCTTGTTCATTCCTGCACCATCATCACTTACGGTAATTTGCAGGAGTTCCCTTGCTTCTTGGCAGTCAGGCGAATGGTGACGTGCTTTCTTTTCCGGCTATCCCGTGAATGATCGCATTTTCAATCAATGGCTGAATGGTTAACTTTAAGACGGATGCATTTCTTAAAATTTCCGGCACGTCTGAAGCGTAATTCGTAACGATTGGCAAATCGATGTCTCTGAATATTCATATAGTTGTTCACGTGCTCAAGCTCCGCTTGCAAAGGTACCGGACGTTGCAAATCTTTCATCGTATATTTGAACAAATCCGCCAGCGACTCCGACATTTCCGCGACTTCTTCCACGCCTTTCAGCCGGCTGATCGACTTCATGATATTCAAAGTATTATATAGAAAATGAGGATTGATCTGTGCTTGCAGAGCAGACAAGCGAG
Organism: uncultured Paenibacillaceae bacterium; assembly: GCA_963755735.1. Lineage (GTDB taxonomy): Bacteria > Bacillota > Bacilli > Paenibacillales > DA-C8 > Insulibacter. The sequence continues at coordinate 16,150 of CAVWLN010000043.1, read as the reverse complement.
CTCGGTTCTCGGCTAGTCTGGATTCATATACTTCTGTGATTAGGCGCTTGATGCTGTCAAGCATATTGTTATACACTCTGCTGACCACGCCTAGCTCACCTGTCGCTTTCGTTTCCATTTTGCTGTCAAAATCTCCAAGTTCCACGCGATTCATCTTACTGATCAAACTGCGCAGCGGCCTCGTAATATGACGAGCGATCAGAAAGCTGACAAGCGCCGCCATCAGGACGGCTACACTACCGACGAGCAGCAGCACCTGTTGCGCCTCTCTTTGGATCTCTGCTATCAGGTCATAGGGCAAGAGGATTAAAGTATTCCAGCCGGTGTAAGACGATCGTTCAAACGTATAGAGATATTTGTCCCCTTCCCATTCCAATTCACCCGGCTGGCCGGAGGTAAATCGGCAAATGCCGCGCGGAATGAGGGATCAATTGTCCTGTAAACGTATCCGCATTGTCGTATATTATCTCTCCGCTGTCCGTGGCAATAAAAACCCGCAGCTGCTCGCCGACTGGATCTGTTCCCGAATAGACGAGCAGCCTTCCCATTTCAATCGCATCGATATCAATTTTGAGCGCGCCTAGTTTGATCTCTGCGAGGAATGCTGTATATGTTCCGCACCAATGAAACGGTGTGATGGTCGTATTCATTACCGGAAATCGCTGTGGACGGCAGCAATAAATATTTGCTTTTAGAGATGTTATCGAGCTCTTGCTGCCAATGTTGCGCCTCCGCATATTCGACATTTAAGCCTGCTCCAACCTGGTAATGATATTTCATCCCATTTAGCGTATAAATACTGATGCCAGCCAGCTCCGGTCGTGGATATGCATAATTAAACAGCCAAACGTACATCTCATTTTTGCGCGTCAGCGCTTCTCGCGCTGACACTTCCCGATGGTTCGCAAGAAAGCTCTGAATTAATGGATCGCTAAAGATCGACAGTGACACTTCCTCAATATCATCCATGAACAGATCAACGGTGCGGCTATATTGTTTGCTGAGCGAATGCAGCAAGGCATAGGATTGGTCTTTCGAGTCCCGTACCCCTTCATAATAGAAAAAGAGGCTCGTGAGACCGATCACCGACAGCGAAACAAGAAGCAAGGCATAAAAAATTTTCCATTGAAGCGTTGAATTGTACCATCGCTGCATCGTCTCACCCCATGGATCCTTGTAGCTTACGCAGCTGCTTGTACTTTAAGTGAAACATGCTACTTATGAATATGCAACTTCTAGCCATGATCCGTCAACTGGAATGAGAGTCTCCATCTGCTGCCCATCTTTCATATAGCGCAGTCGACCTTCTCCATGCGTTGCTCTGACTTTAATGATTTGCTGATCCATATAAAGCTCAACATGGCCGCTCGCCGTCGGCATCGTACCTTGCATCCACTCCAAACCGCCAAGATGGGGTTCAATGACAAACTGCTCGTAACCAGCACTTTCCGGACGAACCCCTATGAAATATTTGCCAAGCAAATAAAGGGGACTTGCGCCCCATGCGTGACAAAGACTTTTGCCGTAGCGCATGCCATACATGGCATAATGCTCTCTGCCCGACTGGTTCGGATCATATTCTTCCCAGAAGCTGGTCGCTCCTAGATCGAGCATGCCTCCCCAATAGTCCAGTATTTCGCGCAGGACATGTTCATGTTCACCAATTTCACATAACGCAGCTAACTCATAGAAACGCATGTAAGGCGTCTTGATCGACTGAACATCTGGATTCAGCATACGTTGCGCTTCACAGTCTCCACTTGCGACTCATCTAGATAACCGAATAGCAAGGCAAACATATTCGGATACTTCGTCATCTTATCCTTTACTTTGCCTTCGTATCGATTGTGCAGAAGACCCCCTTTGGTCTCATCCCAGAAAATATCGATGATCTTCGCTTTTAGCTCTTCTGCAAGCTGTCGATACATCGGCGCACGCTCCACATCGCCTACGAGCTCCGCCACTAGGGACATCGCTTGCAAGCTCCGACATAGCAGAAGTTGAATCGTGCTGACCTCACCACGATTGTCCAGATCCGCCCAATCCACGAACACCCAATCGCTGCCGATGCCTTCCATCATTCCGTCCGCACCGCGCCTGCTTAAACAAAAATCGAACAAGCTAACCATCCGTTCGTATTGCGCGCGCACGAACGCTTCGTCACCCGTGTATAGGTAATAATCGTAAATTCCGATAAACCAATACAAGCTGTAATCCAGGATCGTATTCATATGGGCGACAACCGGATCCTTGCCCCGCAAAGCAATCAAGGTGCGCTTCACGACGTCACGGTCAAAGAAGCTGTAATAATTCATAAGGAATGACTGATATGCGTCACCCGACCACACCCAGCGGTCACGCTTAATACCGTCATAGAAAAATTCCCGAGTATTCAAATGAAACGTATATTGCGACGTTTGCCATATTTCATTCAGCCGTTCATTGGAGCATGTGAAGCTGGCCCGGTACTCAACAGGCAAATATTCATAGTGCATGGAAACCGATTCCAACTCGAAATCAGGCTCCTCTGGCAGGATGTGTACGTAGCGGAACGCACGCGATTCCGGGAAGACAAAACGTGCAGACGTTAAATCTTCCGCATCAATCCGATCCACCAGTACAGAATGCTCGGTGTCCTCCGCTTCTTCCTTCGATTCACCATAGTATACGTTCACATTGCTGCGTCCTCGTATGCCGTCCAGTTGCAAATATCCGAACGTTTCCTTACCGAAATCGACAAACCATCCGTTCTCCGTTCGCTCCACACTTAGCGGCCTCTTATGCTCAGTCGGCATGCGATATTGGGACGGCGGAACTGCAGGGTCATTTAGCGTATCTTTCCAGCTTCCCGCCGCGTACCACCGCTGGTCGAAGCATGAAACCTGCCAGCTGTTATTCGACTTGATATGTTCACCGTCCACATAGAGCGCCGGAACATTCGTGCTGTTATAGACGGTAATATGGATGTCGTGCTTACCTGCAGGCAGGAGCATACGCGAGCTGCCGAATCGCACGTTATCTTGACCGTCCAAATATACGGCAAACTGACCGTCAGCCTTGATGATAATCTTCTTCCGGCTTTTCCAGCTCATATGATGTCGTGTAAATCACATTGCTATAATGTCTGTCTAATCGCCAATACGCGGGGTAAATCACCCCGCGCATTTGACGTTTGACCGATACTTGTTCGTGTAGCCAGATTTCCCGAATCTCCCGGATACCAAATCCAATAAGCTTGTGTCTCGATATTTGCTTGGTTCAAACCAAAGTCTCTCCTTCTGAAGATGCAAATTCTATGGTTGTTTATTATTAGTATACACCTTGCCTGCCTATTTTTCATTGTCACATTTTCAAACAAAGAAATACTTGGATGGCGCCAAGTCCTTTAGGACGCAGGTGACTGCTTAGTATTCCTTGTGCTTGTGAGGTTAGCAAATGTTATAAACTCTATATGTGCAAATACCGAATTAATGCTGGCGGCTGCGATAAGCGGAAGGAGCGACTCCGGTATATTTCTTAAACTTGCTATGGAAGTAATCTACATTCGTAAATCCGACCCGCTCCGCAACTTGATATACCTTAAGCCCTTCTTCCAGCAGGAGCTTCGCTTGCTGAATTCTCACTTTGTCTAGATAAGTATTAAAGTATTCGCCGGTATGATTTTTAAACAGCTTGCCGAGATAAGCACTGTTGTAGTTCAGCACTTTCGCCAGTGATTCCAGCTTCAAGTTTTCATGATAATTGCGATGAATCAGATCGATCATCCGCTTGATGATCGAATCGCCGGTCGCATTGCCAAGCTGCTCAGTAATATTCAGCAGACGGTGCTCCACCATATCAAACATGTCTTGCATCGAATGATACTTGTACAGCTGTACGATCCACGCGGTATATTCCTCTTGCTTAGCGCGCAGCTGCTCATGGCTCGCAAGCAGACGGTTCATCACCGAGGTGAGCATCTGCATGCTCGTCGTCTTCACACCTTGTTCAGACACATCATGCGCTTGAAAGGCAGCTTGCACCTCGCCCAAAATCGTGCGCACACGATCATGATCGGCGACGTCTATCGCATAGTAAAGCTTATCAGCAAGCGGAGTGAGATCGATTGTCTCCTCCGCTTGCTGACGGCTAATCATCGCATGCAGCTCGGGTGCAGTTTGTTGGCTCAAGATCGTATGCTGATGTGCGTAAAACCTTCGCTTCAAGTATTCGAACGCATCATCGTATGAATCCTTAATGGCGACGAAGCGGTACACCGTATGTCCGATCGCTGCGTAGAAGGGCATTGCGAAGCCATCGCACACTTCTTGCAGCTGCTTGTACAGCCTGTCAAGCTGTGACGGCGTCACATATGATTCGCGCAGCAAAACGCCGAGCAGCAGATCTCGCGAGAAAACTACCCCTAGCTGCTTGTTCTCCGCCCATGCGGTCAATCTTCTTCTGGCTGAAGACATGACGTCGATCTGGCGTTCATGATCATACGGAATCAGCAGCAAGAGCACTTGATACTGCTTCCAGATGAGATCAAGCTCGGAAGCTCGGGCTGAGACGCTTTCTATATACGCCTGACTTCCCGTGAGTACGGATTGAATGAATGCTTCTCGCTGTTTCTCGGATAGCGCGTTTACATACGATTGTTCTTCCGCTTGTCGATCCAGCTCCAGCTTAATGCGCTGTAAATATTCGAAGTTCAGCCATCCTCATCGACCGGCTTGAGGATGTAGCCTTCCACCTTGCTGCGTATCGCTTTCATGGCGTATGCAAAGTCGGCATATCCGCTCAGGATTAATAGCTTGGGATCCCACTTTTGCTGGCGGATCGTCTCGATCAATTGCAATCCGTCCATGCCAGGCATGCGAATGTCCACGATGAGCAAATCAGGGTGAGCATGCTCGTATATTCGCAGCGCTTCTTGGCCGTCCTTCGCTGCGTGTACGACTTCAAACCCGTATTCACGCCAATCGATAAGCGTCGTCAACCCTTCGCGAATCAACGGCTCATCGTCTACGATCAGCACCTTGTACATTACAGAGGACCCCCTTAGCCCAGCTTCATCAGCTTGACCGACGCAAGCTTGTTGTGACTTTGCGACTTTGCGACTTTGCATGAGCCAGTGTTATTCGTTATTCCCCAGCTGTCAGCTTTGTTCGATAATTGCCGCGCCATAAGCGCGCAAGCTCAATCGTTTCCGCTGACGGATTCTCCCGTAAGTAAATTGTCTCCTGCTTGCTGGCCTAAGTCAATGGTGACCTTCTCATTAGCATGATTCAGCAAGAATAAATAAGTCTTGCCATCCTTCTCCCTCGTAACAGCTTCTACCGATTCCGGAGCGTCGGCAATTAATGGCTGGATTCCATGTTCGCGGCAAAGCTCGGTCACAAATCCGCTAAGGAAAGCTTCATCCGGACTTGTCGCGACATACCATGCCCGACCCTTGCCGAATTGGTTGACCGTCAGCACCGGCATTCCGGCATAGAAGTCGTCTCCGTACTCAGCTACAGACTCTGCTCCTTCGCAATGAATCAGGTCGAATAAGAAGATTGCATTTGTACTCGCCTTGCAATTGACCGAACGGCTTCGTCATAACGATTCGGTTGTAATGCTCCGGTGCAAGTGCATCGATCTCTTCCGACCAAATGCCGAGCAGCTTGCGCAATTCGCCCGGGTAGCCACCAAGCGTGACAAGATCTCTCTCATCGACGATTCCGCTCAAGAACGTCGCGACGAAAGTCCCGCCGTCTGCTACAAATTGTTCGATTTTTTTCGCATAGCCGTCACGAAGCATGTAAAGCACAGGAGCTATGACGACATCATACTGGGAAAGATCGCTGTCCGGTCCGATAATATCGGCTTGAATTCGATTGTCGTACAACGCTTTGTAATATTTGTGTACCGTCATCCGTATAGTTCAGTGCGAAGCTCGGTCCGCTGGACAACTCAACTGCCCACCAGTTTTCCCAATCGAAATAGATCGCGACCTTCGCTTTCACTCGGGAACCTAGCAGCTTATCACCTAGTGCTTCCAGCTCGCCGCCCAGCTCAGCGACTTCGCGGAAGACGCGCGTATGCTCATGACCGACATGTTCGATGACCGCACCGTGGAACTTTTCGCAAGCTCCCCTGGATCGCCGCATTTGGAAGAACAGCACGGAATCAGAGCCACGCGCAACCGCTTGATAGCTCCATAGCCGCATGACGCCCGGCCGCTTCAAAGAGTTGTAAGCTTGCCAGTTTTGCTGGCTTGGCGTCTGCTCCATTAGCAGCCACGGTGCCCCGTCCTTCAATCCGCGCGTCAAATCATGCGACATCGCTGTAAAGCTGCGGGGCGTATCAATCGCCGGGTAGTTGTCCCAGGATACGATGTCCATATGCTTCGCCCATTTGAAGTAATCAAGCGGCTTATAGAAGCCCATCAAATTCGTCGTAATGAGCGCATCTGGCATCTCGGCCTTGATCGCATCATATTCGAGCTTATAGCATTCCAGAATGCTGTCCGACATGAACCGGTTGTAATCGAGCGACATCCCTTGGAAATTCGTGCCGCGCTCCGACCATTGTTCACTTAGCAGATTCGGCGCGACAATCTCATCCCAATCGAGAAACTGGTGGCTCCAGAACGTCTATTCCAAGCTTTGTTCATGTTCTCGAGTGTACCGTAGCGCTTCTTCAGCCAGACGCGGAATGCTTTTTCGCAGTTGTCACAGTAACATGCGCCGCCGAATTCATTGGATATATTCCATAGGAGAAGCGATTTGCGGCTGCGATAACGCTCAGCCAGCTTTCCCGCAAGAAGCGGAGCGAACTTACGGTAGGTCGGGCTGTTCGGGACAAGAGTTATGACGAGCGCCGTATTTGCGTTTTTTGCCGTCAAAATCTACGCGCAGGATGTCCGGATATTTCTTCGCCATCCAGGCCGGATGAGCGCCCGTACCTGTACCGAGGCAAATCTTCATGCCATGCTGCTCCAGGAAGTCAAACACTTCATCCAACCATTCAAAATGATAGGTCACTTCGTCGGACTGATTTTTCGTCCAGGCGAACACATTAATGCGTAGGAAGTCGATGCCGGCTTTCTTGAAGAGCCGCATATCTTCTTCCCATACAGACTTGTCCCATTGCTCCGGATAATAGTCTCCACCGTATACCATCTTGTTCACTCGACTGCTCCACATTTGTGCATAAGCTCCTTTGCTATATAATAATACTTATATCATATACTGAATTGATGCCTTGTATCATATAAGATTAGTGAAGATGTATATAAAAAACGGAAATATCTGCACCAATCTTTTGCAATTCTTTCATATTCAATACAGATTTAATACAAATATATCAATACAGATTCAATACAGAAAGGGGTTGCACCTTGGACGACAAACATATTCGCTTCGTGATGTCCCAGCCTGAGCAGCCAATTCCGCTCGCAGTCGAAAGCGTCGGATTCAACCGGGAGCAGGAGCCGGTCAATCGCCCGGACGGCTATCCGTATTTTCATTGGCTGCAAACCGCAAGTGGTGAAGGAAGCATCGAGATTGAGGGCATATCATATGCTTTACCGCAAAATCACGGCTGTCTTCTCCTTCCGAATGTCCCACATAAGTATGCGAAGACTGCAAGCTCTTGGGAAACGTATTATTTGACCTTCACTGGCGCCCAAGCCGTGACAGACGATGACCTTGCTAGGGTTGAATCGCAGCGGCATCGACCGCTTTAACTCCGCAGTCCGACCTACAATCTTCTGTTGCGACCCTATTGCAGAGCGCACGTCGAGCTACGATCCGACCGGGCTCGATCATTCGGCAGACTGTTGACCTTTCCTCACGTGCCAAGAAACAAGGCATCACGATCGTGCGCCTTCCATCGAAGCTGCTGACGCGGCTGAATCCGCTACTCGCTCTCCTGGACCGCCAATATTCGAATCGCGGAACTCGGCATGGACGACACGGCCCAGACCGTCGGGATGAGCTCCCGACGTTTGACGTCGCTGTTCAGACAAGCCATCGGACTTACTCCGTATCAATATTTGATCAGTGCACGATTCGCAAGGCGAAAGAGCTCTTGCTTAGTGATCGGTCGGGTCGGTGAAGTCTGTCGGCGAGGCGTGCGGTTTTCGCGATGCCAGCCACTTTGTCGTAACCTTTCGCAAGCAGGAAGGGATGACGCCTGAGCAGTATCGCACAGGATATAGCTTGATAGAGAAATAATGGAATGGTGATGGGGACATAAAGTGCAAGGAAGGTCGGTACTGCATAATAGATGTGCATGACGAGATATGCATGACAGCGAAGATGTGCATGACAGCGATTGGTCCTCTTCCGGGGAGGACAGCTATTAAAGGCATAAAGGCGGTGTTCATTTCTTTCGAAGCGCGGACAGCGAGCGAGCACAGCGGCACGATCGAGATTCGGCTCGACAGCCAGGACGGCATGCTCGCGGGCACTGTCAGCTGCCGTCGACCTGCGGGATGCAAGCGTAGCAAACGCACTCCTGCGGCATCAGCGGGGCTTCAGGCGTCCGCGACTAATATTTGAGTTTACAGGCGAGCTTCATCTAGGCAGTCCGATGCGCCTGAGGAATGCAGCGACTCCGATCCGCACTGCGTCATTGTCAGAACGGGATCAACATTACTGGTACCATATACGGAACCATACACGTCTCGAGCGAAGACAGCACCCGCTGCGACATGGGTGAGAAAGGCTGCGAAGATTGTGAGCAAACTTTGCTTTAATGGTTGCCATAGGGCCTATTGTAGCGAATAGCCACGTTCAATTTCGGAACGGTTGTGGCGGCGGTATTTCGCTATCTTTTCGCCAAATGTGCCATTTTAATACGAATAGCTTCCATGGCAACCGTTAGAGTTTCCAAACGAGCGATTATTGGCGAATAGCCTTTGTGGCAACCGTTACAGCCGTAGCAGCCATAACCGAGATCATGAAAATGCCTGACTTTCTGGACACCAACGCGCTGTGTTTGTACGAAATATCGTACAATATGCGGCGAAATTGGCGAATTATAGCGGTTTTGTGTGAATCATCGAACAAAATTCATTGATATTGATCAAAATCCTGCGATTTTGTACGCAAAATCATACAATTTGAGCAAATCGGCGATATTTCGAATGTTTTTGTGTGAACGATCATACAAAACGCCTCATGTTGATGTGAACACGTGAATCTGTGAACCCGTGAATCCGTGAGTCCGTGAATTCATGAACCCGTGAATCCGTGAACCCGTGCAATCCCACCCCGACCATAAGGAGGTTTGTACGAAACATCGTACAAATGCTGCGGGGCTCACGGAATTCGAGCCGTCTTGTACGAAACATCGTACAAATGCTGCGGGGCTCACGGAATTCGAGCCGTCTCTGTACGAAACATTGTACAATGCTGCGGGGCTCATGGAATTTTGAGCCGTCTTGTACGAAACATTGTACAATGCTGCGAGGCTCACGGAATTCGAGCCGCTTGTACGAAACATCGTACAAATGCTGCGGGGCTCATGGAATTCGAGCCGTCTTGTACGAACATCGTACAAATCGCATCAACCGGCTCGAACTTGACGCGCCTCGCTCATTCATCGTCGGCATCCAGTTTCCGCTTCAACGCTGCGACTTCTTCATCTTGCGGCTCACGCTCACCATAGCGCACCTGCTCATAGAGCTCGATGAGCTTCGAGCATCCAGTACGTCTCTTCCCTGCCAGCGCCGGAGCGTCCGCTCTAGTTTCCCGCGGCGTGAGTGAAGCTTGCGCTCTGGTACCCTCTGCTTATCAAACGAATCATCGCTTGCCTATACAAGAACCGTATGCGCTCCTTATTGTTCGGAAGCTGATGCCATTTCTCTGCATGCTCACGCGCGAACCAAGATTTGAGGCGGTCTGCCCACTCTTTGCGCATGTCCTTCCAATCGGCCAAACGTTCTACTTCATCCTCATAGCCCGCGTCTGCACCTGCAAGATCGCCGAGCTGCAACCGATCCATTAACCAAGCGTATAGCTGACGAATTGCTTTTGCGATCCGCTTTGCGACATAGAACAACAGCCATATAACCGCGATAACGATAGCGATCAGCACGATCCATTTCACTATTTGCTCCAAAATCACCCAAAATCTCGCGGGCTCCGGCGGTGGCTCCATTTGCAAATCTGGCTGAGCAAGTCCTGGCTGTTCAGGTGCTTCCTCCTCTCCTCCGCCCAGTGACATTAGCCAAACGATGAACTTCACGATTTGTTGTGCTAGCCAAAGGACCGCCGAGCGAATCTTATCGAACACCACAATGATCGCGATGAGCAGGATAAAGCCGAAAAGCAATAAACGGTTTTTCCAGACGATGGACTTAGCGACAGCTTGCCGTTTTTCTCCTTGCAGCGATTCTCGCTGAAGAACATGCCGATTGGCCATAAATAGGGAAATGATCAGCGCTAGCAAACCGCTCCATGCAATCGTCTGCTGGAAATCACTCAAATCAGGTGCGAACCTGGAAGCGATCGAAAAAATAAAATACAGCAATATCGAGACCATATAATGGGAAGGCGTTAGAACATGCTGCGGCAATCGTCCGGCATACATGCCTCCTCTGTACAGCGCCAGCCCGATCGTCGGCACGCTGACAGCAAGCGCAAGCGGATGATTCCGAAACATGAGCCATGATAGAGCAAAGGCTACTGCGAGTGGGATGAGTAGGCCTAGGAGCAATCGTACATTCGGCCACCGTATACGAAACAGACAGCCGAACACATAAACCGGCGGTATCGTACACAGCCACAGCCAGAACGCCATTTCATCCAACACATATACACGAATCAAGAGCAGCAAAGGGAAGGCCAGCAGCGCTTCCACAAAGCCCATCCAGGCGGCAGTCCGAAGTTTAACGGAAGATAGATTCATACCGACACCCCCGAACGTGCTCCCGATTTCTCTTTAACGTTCGAACCGGCTTTCACTTTATCCTTCGCGCTCGCTGCGCTTGCGTGATCTTCACCGTTCGCGCCAGCTTCTGCATCATCTTGCTCATCCTCGCCTACACCTGCGGACTGCCCGCCGCTGTGATCCGTGTGCTCTGCACCATTCGCTTGATCGTCCAGCCCATGCCCTTCGATCATTGAACGTTTAAGCGGCAAGATTTCCAATGCATTTCCGCCAAGCATCAATTGCTCTGTTAGTCGGCGTAGTTTGTCGTTCATGTAAGTCGTAATGATGATGATGTCCAAATTCGCCACCTTGCGCTGGCATTCTTGCTCAAGAAGGAGATCGAACGACACGCTGCGCCCAATGTAGAGGCGCGCCATTTGCCCCAAGATATATTCAAAATGTCCGCGTCCGCTAGCCGGCTCGATCCGCACGGGCTCTTTCTCTGCACCGCTTACAAACGCGTTCGTGGCAAACCCTGCCTCCATGCCGGCATGGATCGCTTCCTGAATGAAGCCAGCGGCATACCGTATGCCCTGCTCAATCAGTTGATCGTCCATAACGTGATTCCACATCTTTTCATGATCTTCCACGTTTAGATAGACCATCAGACGACGATCCGCCGTAAAATCACGCTGATTCACCTGCAAATTGCCGGTCTTCGCCGTCGCTTTCCAATTGACATCCCGCATGGAATCACCATATTGATACTCTCTGACACCCGCCAACATGAACGGATCATCGACGATCCAGCGGCGCACGGTGAAGTCTCCTTGCCAGCTATGCGATGGCAACTGGACGTTCTCAGGCAAGATCGGCTTCGGATAAACCGTCAAATGCAGATCGAGCGTCAGCTTGCGGTAAACGGAAAACACGCTGAACAGATCGCCGATGGTCAGCGTTGCCGAATCGAGCTTATAATAGCCGCGACGCACGCAGGTGATCTTATGCCTGCGGACTACTTGTGTGTACGGCATAAGACTAAATAAGCTTCGATGATTTTGGAACATTTCCCCTTCACGAATCGTATGGCCCTGCTGGCGCATAAATTTCAAGTTCGCACTGAGCATCGATTCAAGTCGGAGCCATGGCACCGGCACAGCCTTGCGGTTCGCAATCCGCTCGACCATCTCCACTTGCTCCCCTTCGTAACAAGCGGATACGTTGAAGTATCGTTCATAGCTAAGCTTGCGCGGTGCAAATTTTCTAAAGAACGTTCCTTGCACCATTAACATTACGACGACGATGATGATGATCCACGCTATATTCATCGCAAGCTACGCCTCTACTTTCCGGCCAGCTTCTCTTCTGTCGGTACGGGAACTTCGCGCAGGATGGAATCGATCAGCTGCTTAGCGCTGTCCTGACCAGCATAACGAAGCGCACTGGACAGTACGAGACGGTGAGCTAGCACCGGCTTTGCCAGCGCTTTCACATCATCCGGCGTAACATAATCTCTGCCGCGCAAGACGGCATGAACTTGCACAGCCCGCAGCAATGCTTGGCTGCCGCGCGGACTAACACCGATCACGACATCTTCATGCGTCCTCGTACGTTCCACAACAGTTAGCAAATAGTCCAGCACCGCATCGTGTACGACAACCTCTGCATAAGCTTGCTGAGCTTGAAGCAACTCAGCAGTCGAAGCTGCCGGCGCAAGCTGCTCGAGTGGATTAGCCCCCTTGAAGCGGCGCAAAATTTGTAAGCCTTCTTCATGCGACGGATATCCCATCTGAATTTTAAATAAAAATCGGTCAAGCTGCGCCTCAGGTAGTGGAAACGTCCCTTGGCTTTCAACGGGATTCTGGGTCGCAATGACGAGAAAAGGCTTCTCCAGCACATGCGTCTCGCCGTCAATGCTCACCTGCCGTTCCTCCATACATTCCAGCAAGCTGGACTGCGTGCGTGGAGTCGCACGGTTGATCTCATCTGCCAGCAAAATATTCGTAAACAACGGACCAGCGCGAAATTCAAATTGTGAAGTTTTCTGATTGAAATAGTGAATTCCGCTTAGGTCGCTCGGCAACAAATCCGGAGTAAATTGAATGCGTTTGAACGTACAATCTAGCGAACGAGCGACCGATTTCGCTAGCAGCGTCTTCCCTGTTCCCGGTACATCCTCTAGCAAAACATGCCCGCCTGTTACCATCGCGATAAATAATAGATCGACCACTTCTTCTTTGCCGATGATCACTTGACCGACATTTTCCCGCAAGCGATCCGCAAGCAAACGTATATCGTTTAACGCCATTTTGTTCCTCCCCCGCTTTAAACCGTGAAATGGGCATCACAATCTTTCAACAGTTTAAACTATGATTTACACGATCTAGTTCCCATTATAACCATACCATTACGAAATCTGCCACAAGCAAAAATTCAACGCGATGGATCCACCCATGGGCATACGAATTTAGACACCTGTAAATTTTACATGATTTTTCTGCAAATCTTTGGGGTAGTTGAAAACGCTTCATTGCCATACGATGGTGACGAGAAAAAAAGAGAATGATAGAAAAAGGAGGGTGACACTGATGGACTAAGATCCTTTACCTGTACAAGTTAAGCCGTCGCTGGACCGATGCACAAGTTTTGGCAAATGGCGATTCAACAGCGCTGGCTTTATTTGATGTCGACTCCGTTCATCATCTGGGTATTTGTTTTCAATTATTTGCCTCTATGGGGCTGGACATATGCGTTCCAAAATTATAAGCCGCATCTTTCATTTTTTGACAGGAATGGGTCGGGTCTGGACGCACTTTATGCAGTTTGTTCGCAGACGATAAATTTTATCAGTGCTGAGAAATACGCTGGCGATGAGCTTTCTCGGCTTGATTGCTGGATTTACGATCCCGATTATCTTTGCCCTGCTGCTGAATGAAATCCGTTTTACGCTGTTCAAACGGTTTGTGCAAACCGATCTCCTACTTGCCGCATTTCGTATCTTGGGTTGTCGTGGCAAGCTTGGTGACGACGATGCTGTCGATCGACGGCGGGATCGGTCAACAATTTGCTCGTCTCGATCGGCATCCTCGATTCCCCAGTGAACTTCATGGGTGTAGGAGAATGGTTTTGGTATATTTTGACTGCGTAGACCAGTGGAAAGAAATGGGATGGAGTGCCATTATTTATCTGGCCGCCATGGCTGGGATCGATCCGGAGCTGTACGAGGCAGCCAAAGTCGACGGCGCCAATCGCTTCCGCATGATGTGGCACATTACGCTTCCCGGAATCCGCAGCACGATCATCGTGCTGATGATCATCGCCATCGGTCATCTGACGACGATCGGCTTTGAAAAACAATTCCTGCTCGGGAACAATCTAACAAAGGAATATTCTGATGTCTTGGATCTATACGCACTCAATTACGGTATTAATCTAGGCCGCTATTCATTCGGTACCGCCATCGGCGATCTTCAATTCAGTCGTTAGTGTTATTTTGTTATTTACTGCCAACGGGATCTTAAAGCGTACGACGAAGGAAAGCATTATGTAATAGTACTAACATTTTCCCGAAAAGGAGAGAATGCCAATGCTCGAAGCCTAAATCGCGCGTGTTTAGCAGAATGTCGACCGGCGACGCGATCTTTGAAATTTGCAATGCCCTCTTTATGCTGTGTGTTGTTATCGTCACCCTTTACCCATTCTTGCACGTACTTGCGCTATCGTTTAACGATTCGCTCGATACGGTGAAAGGTGGTATTCATATATGGCCGAGAGAGTTTACATTGGATAATTACAATAAAATATTCGGCTATGATACTTTGCTCATCGGTGCGCGGAACTCGGTGCTTAGAACCGTCATCGGCAACTCTGCTTAGCGTTATGTCCTGCTCCATGATCGCCTACACGCTCAGTCGCAGAGACTTTCAAGCACGCAAATTTTTCTCGATATTTTTGGCGCTTACCATGTATTTAAGTGCGGGACTTATTCCCGGCTTACATGTTGATTCGTCACCTTGGGTTAATTAATACGTTTGAAGTTTATGTTTTGCCCGGGCATGATCGCGGCCTTTAACGTATTTATCATTCGTTCCTTCATGGACGGGCTGCCATATGTCTTGCAAGAATCCGCGAAGCTTGACGGCGCAAACGATCTAACGATATTCTTTCGCATTATTTTTCCGCTCTGTAAGCCGGTGCTGGCGACTGTGGCGCTATTCGTCGCCGTTGGGCAATGGAATTCTTGGTTCGATAACTATTTATATAATGCAAGGAATGATCAATTAACGACGCTGCAATATGAATTGCAGAAGATTTTGCAAAGTACGACCGTCGGGCAAACGGCGCCGCGCGGACAGAGCGTGCTGGAAGATCTGGCACGGATATCTCACCGCAGTCGGTCAAAATGGCCATTACGATCATTGTGACGGTGCCGATTTTGCTGTCTATCCGTTCCTGCAGAAATATTTCGTCAAAGGCATGACGCTAGGGGCGGTCAAAGCTTAGTCCCATTCGGTATAAGCAGCCTCGGCTGTTATACAATATTTGAATCTTAAAGGGAGGTTCATTCGTAATGAAGAGATCTATAAAATCGTTCGCGATTGTCTTCATTGTCGCATCGCTGCTATTGCTTTCCGCATGCGGCTCGAACAACGGAGGTGCCAATCATGCTGACCAATCAGAGGGCAATGCGAACAGCGGAGGAAATGGTTCTGGAGACGAGCCGATCACATTTACTTGGTTTAGTGGGGATCCGGTTTCGGCTTGGAATGACATGGAGGATGCGGTCGGTCAAGCGATCATCGAAAAAACCGGGGTCACGCTCGATGCAGAATTTGCACTAGACCAAAATGCCGTTTCCTTGATGATCGCGAGCGGTGAATATCCGGACCTGATCTTTCCGAAAGGAGATGCCGGGAAGCTCGTCGATGCGGGAGCATTGATCGACTTAAGACCGTATCTGGAGGAGCATGGTCCGAATTTGTTGAAAGTGTACGGCGATTATTTGGATCGTCTAAGATGGAGCAAAGACGATGATGCCATCTATATTCTTCCTTCGCATAGCGGAGTCGATCACCAATATATGGACATCGCCGGCGCTTTCCATATTCAGCATGAAGCGCTGAAAGCGACAGGCTATCCGGGAGATGAAGACGGTATATGACTATGAAAATGCGATCAAGCAGTTTATTGAGCAAAACCCAAAGACCGCCGACGGCCAAGAACGCATCGGTGTTACGTTCCTCGCCGACGATTGGCGAATTATGATCGGTGTCACGAATCCCGCGTTTTTCACGACCGGCGC
>CAVWLN010000042.1:0-30966 GCA_963755735.1 uncultured Paenibacillaceae bacterium | reverse complement strand
CAGCAAGCGATAAGCGTTATCCTGCTCTCCCCTACGGTATACAGCGCGTAGATATAGAAAGCCGCAGCATGGTTATAGACAGCGCCGTTCTCAGCAGATCCTGGATGCTTCTGAGTCACCCGGCCTACATCTTCGCGCATCGCCGTAAAAGCCGGACCGAGCATTTCGACGCCATAAGGCGATTCCAGCTGCTCCTCGACAGCGCGAATCAGCTTCTCCCGCTTCTCTTCGTCAGCTGCTCCGCTCAGCAGCGACCAGCCTTGCGGATTCAAGAAAATCCGGCCCTCCGGGTCTTTGCTGATGCCGAAGACGACGTTATCGTCCGTAATGCCGCGCGCATACCATTCGCCATCCCAGAAATACTCGTTCACAATTTTATTCGTCTCTTTGCCGCCTGACGGTATTCGCTGGCCGCCTCAGCTCGCCCGCATTTCGCAAATGTCTGCCCAGACGTTGAACGCATAAGCTGTTGCGATCGTTAGCCAACCGGACACCCCTTTGCCCTTGTAGCCGACCATGTTCATCGGGTCGCACCAGTCGCCTTGGTTGATGTAATTCAGGCCGCGCTCATCGCGATCCTTAACAGCCAGTTCATCGCCCGGTCGAATATGCTCCTTAACCGTTGCCGCCTCATCGCTGTCGGCAAACGGAACTTTCTCCTCCAGATGGACACGTCATCCGTCTCATCCAAATATGCCCGCAAGCAAATCGGCAGCCATACGCAATGATCTGTATGCGGCACTTGGTTGATATATTTCAGCTCCGCACCCTTGACCAATACGATCCCGTCCGGCATCGGGCCGCTCGACTTCTGCTGGCTCAAGGCGAAGAAGGACGGCTCTTGCGCAATTTCCGGCTTAATATAGACCATTCCCATATGATCCTGCACGAAGTTTCGCGTCTGCGGATCTGTCGTCAGGCGATTCGTAATGCCATGATAATAAACTTGTCTAGGCAGCCAATGGTTGACGAAGTTATTCAGCTCTTGATCCGGGGTGTCGATCTCAATGCACCCTCTGCCTTCCCTAATATATGGATCATATTCCTGCTCTGCGGCCGCGAATCCGTCTTGATCGCCGTTTGAAATAAGTGTTGCGTATTTGCGCAATCTCGTCTTCATTGTTGGCCGGACCGAACAAGAAGCGATATTGCACGCTCTTCACCTTTCATAAGCTCCACGCGATATTGCAACACCGCAGCAGGCGTCTCATATCGCGCGTCCGTCTTGGACAGCTCTTCTTCTTCGAGCGCCGACGGCCGGGTGATACCGCCTTCGCCTTCGAAGCGTTCATAATTGGCTTCCCACGAAACGGAGGCTTGTCCGCTAGCAGGAACGTTTTGTCTTTAAAATGCTTGATCGTATATAATCTTTATATTTCTGATAAGGGGTTATCGAAGTGCAGACGATTCCTTGCAATGCTTCGTTATATTCGCCGGACTGGTTCATCCAAGACATATAACCGATCGTGAAGGACGGGTATATGCTGATCTTTCTGGCTTGTCAGACAGATTCGTCACCTTGACCCGCCATAGCTCCAGTGGATCGGACTTCGGCAAGCTCAGGCTCATCTCTACCAAAATGTCGTTGCAGACGACGCGCCACGACATCTTGCTCTTGCCCGCGGTGAACACGAACTCTCGAGCGGAGCGCGAACTGGCTCGTACGGCGCAGAGAATATTTCGCCGCTCTCTTCGTCCTTTATATATACGAAACGGCCCGGATGGTGAGCGTAATACGGCTGCTCCGGCTGCATGAACGTTTTCGCTTCAAGATTCGGAGCATGGGAATACTTCGCCGGCTCCGGCTGCATAAACTGCGCAACGGCATAGCCGCGGCAATTCATATGGATCATCATCCGATCATTCCAAAGAAACCCGGACGCCTTAGGCATCAGCGTCGGACTCGTTAATTCATAACCTTCTTGATCGACCGTAGGTCGGATCATCTTTCATCCACTCCTTCATCTTGTATCCTCTAGTCTGTAGAAAAGTACATTTCGTGCCCCAGCTTCGTCAGCAGGTCCGATTCCTCCGGCGTTAGCTTGCGTACGAGATCCATTTCGACCTTCGTCACTTCTTCGCCTTGGAAGTTAATTTCCGCAATCGACGCAGTAATCTTGACGATCGCGACAGCTTCATTGTTTGGCGTATATGCGATAGCTTTCTGTCCAGTCGGGTAAATGCGATATCCGCTCTTGTTCATCGCTGTCTTGCCGTATTCCAGCAAATCATCGAGCTCCTTGGCCGACTTGAACTTGCATACCGAATTGAATTCCGATTGAAACCCCATACCTTCGTCCTCCTTCATATGCTGAGTGTGTGACGTAAACTAGCTTACTATTCTATGTACCTGTATCCCAACGTATCATCGATATGGCACATAGCCTTAGATTCCCATTATATTCTAGTTTAACATGTCCGAGGCAGGAGCGCTATGCGATCATCCCATGAGGTCAAACTTCATATCCGTAATCCAATTGTTGTCGCTCCTCATATCGTTCAATCGCCAGACGGATGAGATCGTCGAGTAATTCCCGATACGGCTTGCCACTCTCTTTCCAGAGCAGCGGATACATGCTATACGGCGTAAAGCCCGGCATCGTGTTCACTTCATTAATTAAAAAAGCGCCGTCCGAATGACGCAGGAAGAAATCCGCACGGCACAAGCCCGCGCCATCAATCGCTCGAAACGCTCGCACCGCCAGATCGCGCACTTGCTCTGTCTGCTCCGGCGTTAATTCCGCCGGGATGATCATCGCCGACTTGCCATCGATATACTTGGCCTTGTAATCGTAGAAGTCATTCGACGACACGATCTCTCCAGGCAAGCTTGCCACAGGTTCGTCATTGCCAAGCACGCTGACTTCAATTTCCCTACCTTCCACGAACTCCTCGACAATCACCTTTCGGTCATAACGAAAGGCAAGCTGCACAGCCTCGAGCAATTGCTCACGATTATTGGCTTTGGAAACACCGACCGATGAACCGAGGTTGGCCGGTTTGACGAAGCAAGGATAACCCAAAGCTGTCTCAATCTCCAGAATGTAGTAAGATTGCGCCTTCTCCCATTCGCGTCGCGTAAAACCGCGATAAATACATTGCGGCAGCCCTTCCTGCGCAAACAGCTTCTTCATAATGATCTTATCCATGCCAGCAGCAGAAGCGAGCACCCCTGCCCCGACATACGGGAGATTCGCCATCTCAAACAAGCCTTGAATCGTTCCGTCCTCGCCAAATGTGCCGTGAAGTAGCGGAAACATGACATCGAGCTCGCTAGCCCACACGTCATTCGCTTGACCGGATGTTTGCACAGACTGCTCTTGCCCGCTCCCCTCAGCAGGAAGAGCCTCGCTGCTGGCCGACACCTCTCTTGCTGCCGCGGCGCCGGCTTCTCTGCTTACGCCGTTCAACCATTCAGCGACCGCTTGCGAACGGCCGACTGGCTTGCTGCTTTCAAGCAGCAGCTGCTCTTGAGAAGTTGGCGGGGCGGTAAGCACTCCGCCTGTTCGCCACTCACCGTTCTTCATAATGTAGAATGGAATGAGTTCATATTTCTCATAATCAAAATTCGATAAAACCGAGAAAGCGGTAGCGAGTGAAACTTGATGTTCACCCGATCTGCCGCCGTAAACGATGCCGACACGCAGCTTTCCTGACATAACAAAACCTCCGGTGAATTGTAGGTTCATATTAATCTTGCGTTTCGTCTCTAGAAGAAATCAGCAATATGAAAAAAACGATACCGTGTGCGCTCCGTCCAAGCCGGAGAGTCACGGTAACTCCATAGGCGGGCACGGCTGTTCATCGTGTGCGCATTGACGAGCGGTTCACCCGCTGCGTCAAAGCCAGTAACGATCGTCGCATGCTGATAAGCGCCATCGCCGTCCCAATCGTAAATAATGACGTCCCCCAGCTCCAAGTCATAGGGGGAATCGACCGCTTCCGCTTGCAAGCCGCTGCGGCTCGTCGACAAAAAATGCTGAAGGCTGTTCGAGACCGCCCAGCTGTAACTCCACAGCTCGCGGTTTTTCTTGCGGCCTTGATACCACCAGCCCGCATCTCTTCTACCAGTATAGTTCATAGGGGCGCCGCCTGCCAAGAGACATTGCGAGACATAGTTCGTACAGTCGACCTCGAATTCGAGAAATGACGGATTGGGCGAATTCCAGTAACGATCCGCATATTCCTTGACACGCCGGCGATTATACGGAATTTTTCGCGAGCTTGTACGAACGCTTGCCGGTTCAGCGCCAAATAGTACGTAAGTATTTAACAGCGGTCCCGGGAGCTGAGAGCCGCCGCGAGCTGTCTCTTCATCCAGCGCATGTTCCCATGCGCCTGGGAAGAAATCGCTAATGTGCCGGTGTTCGCCCGACAGCGGCGTCACGCTTTCGATCCGCCACCCTTCCGTACCGCCTCGCAGCCTCACCCGCTCCATGAAGCTGCGAGCTTCTTCATACCGCTCGCCATACTGCTCATACACGAGCGTTCGCGTCAGGCGCAGATCAGCGACGACAAGACGCTCGCTGTCGCTACTTGTGACGAGCCAATGCTTCGCCTGTGTCGAGCACTTGAGCGGACGCACATGTCTTCGCTGCCAATCTTGGCGGATGACGTCGAGTCTCGCCTGCTCACGCTGTATGACATTTTGTTCGATGGCTAATTTCTGCCAGGCGCTCCCATCCCCGCTTACAGCCGCTTCATTGTGCGCACTAGCATATCGGTACAATAACGTCTTCCAGTCCCGAGTCATTCGGCCGCCCCCTTTGCGATGAAAAATTCATATATGCATATGCTAAGCATGCGTTAGAAGCCATTTGTCACTAGGAAGTCACTACCATTCGATAACCTGATAATAAGGCCAAAAAACAGATCACCTTTCAGAGTGATGTATATGACGGAGAGCTTGGCTTCATGAACGTAAAAATGACTTTACGCAACAATCAGGAAACGATATACTTATAAATTAGAGGAGTGTATTAAATGAAATGTTGTTTCACACAGTGAAACAAGAGCTTCTGCGCAAGTTCTGCTCCATCTCTGAGCACATTTCATGATGCGCTATCAAGTGAAATAGGAGGATTGCATATGGCTTACAAAGACGATTTCTCGGTTCGTTCCACGCTCGAAGTGGGCGGCAAGTCATATCGTTACTATTCGCTGAGCGAATTCGCGAAGAAGCATAACATTGACCGCCTGCCATTTTCCATCAAAGTTTTGCTGGAAGCGGCCATTCGTCAATTTGACGGCAGAGCCATCACCCAAGAGCACGTCAATCAAATCGCCGGTTGGGCAGACAATCGTGACAACAACAAGGAAATCCCGTTTATTCCAGCGCGCATTGTGCTGCAGGACTTCACTGGCGTTCCGGTAGTTGTTGACCTCGCGGCGATGCGGGCGACGATGCATCGCGCCGGCGGAGATCCGAAGCGGATCAACCCGCTTGTTCCGGTCGATCTCGTCATTGACCACTCGGTCATGGTAGATGCGTTCGGTACGAAGGATGCACTGGAATATAATATGAACATTGAATTCGAGCGCAACCAAGAGCGCTATCGCTTCCTGCGCTGGGCACAAACGGCATTTGATAACTTCCGCGCTGTGCCACCGGCGACTGGAATCGTGCACCAAGTAAACCTGGAATACCTGGCTAGCGTTGCGGCCACGAAGGAAGTCGACGGGGAAACGTATGTTTATCCGGATTCACTCGTCGGTACGGATTCCCATACTACGATGATCAACGGTCTCGGTATTGTAGGCTGGGGCGTGGGCGGTATTGAAGCGGAAGCAGGTATGCTTGGACAGCCGCTGTACTTCGTCACACCTGAAGTCATCGGCTTTAAGCTGACTGGCAAGCTCGCGGAAGGCGCTACCGCTACTGACCTTGCGCTGACTGTAACAGAAATGCTGCGCAAAAAAGGCGTCGTCGGCAAGTTCGTTGAATTTTATGGCTCCGGCTTAAGCAACATCAGCTTGGCTGACCGTGCGACAGTTGCCAATATGTCGCCAGAATACGGCGCGACGATGGGCTTCTTCCCAGTCGACGAAGAAACGCTGAACTACTTGCGGAACACTGGCCGCTCGGAAGAGCAGATCGCACTTGTCAAAGCTTATTACGAAGCACAAGGCATGTTCCGTACAGACAACACACCTGATCCTGTCTTCTCGGACACGATTGAGCTTGACCTGTCCACAGTCGTTCCGTCACTTGCTGGTCCGAAGCGTCCGCAAGATCGAATCGAACTGACAAATATGAAGCAATCGTTCAATGAGATTGTGCGCCAGCCGATCGATCAAGGCGGATACGGCTTAACGGAAGACAAGTTGAAGGAAGAAGTCGAGGTTAAGCATCCTAACGGCGAGACGACGAAGCTGTCCGCAGGATCTGTTGTCATTGCAGCGATTACGAGCTGTACGAACACATCCAACCCGAGCGTAATGGTCGGTGCCGGCTTGCTTGCGAAGAAGGCCGTGGAGAAAGGCTTGAAGAAGCCTGCGTACGTGAAGACCAGCTTAACTCCGGGATCACTTGTCGTTACAGACTATTTGCAGAAGGCAAACCTAATCGAGCCGCTCGAAGCGCTAGGCTTCCACGTTGCCGGATACGGTTGTGCGACGTGTATCGGAAACTCCGGTCCATTGCCGGATGAAGTCAGCCAAGCGATCGCCGACAACGACCTGACAGTCGCTTCCGTCTTGTCCGGTAACCGCAACTTTGAAGGCCGCGTCCATGCGCAAGTGAAGATGAACTATCTCGCTTCACCGCCGCTCGTCGTTGCCTACGCTTTAGCTGGTACAGTCAACATCGACCTGACGAAGGACCCGATCGGTTACGACAAGGACAACAACCCTGTCTACTTGAAGGACATCTGGCCAAGCAGCGCGGAAATTCGCGACACGATGGCAGGTGCAATCACGCCGGAAATGTACAAGGAAAAATACGGCGACGTATTCCGTGCCAACAAGCGTTGGAACGAAATTCCGGTGCCGGAAGGCGAGCTGTATGAGTGGGATGAGAAGTCCACTTATATTCAAGAGCCTCCATTCTTCACCGGCCTGAGCGCACAGCCAGACGATATCCAGCCGATCAAAGGCGCGAAGACGCTGGCGCTGTTGGGCGATTCCGTCACAACAGACCATATCTCACCTGCAGGCAACATCAAGGTCGACAGCCCGGCTGGTAAATACTTGATCGAGAACGGCGTTGAGCGCAAAGACTTCAACTCTTACGGCTCTCGCCGCGGTAACCACGAAGTGATGATGCGCGGTACCTTCGCCAACATCCGCATCCGCAACCAAATGGCACCGGGTACGGAAGGTGGCGTCACGACTTACTTGCCGACAGGCGAAGTCATGCCGATCTATGACGCTTCGATGAAATATCAAGAAGCAGGCGTACCGCTCGTCGTGCTCGCAGGCAAGGAATACGGTACAGGCAGCTCCCGTGACTGGGCAGCCAAAGGTACGTACTTGCTCGGCGTCAAAGCGGTTATCGCTGAAAGCTTCGAGCGGATTCACCGCAGCAACCTTGTTGGCATGGGCGTTCTGCCGCTGCAATTCGCTGACGGCGCCAGCTGGAAATCGCTCGGCATCACCGGCCGCGAGACGTTCGATATCGAAGGCCTCTCTAACGATGTGAAGCCAGGCCAGCGCCTGACCGTCAAAGCGACGCGCGAAGACGGCACAAGCTTCGAGTTCCCGGTCATCTGCCGTCTCGACAGCATGGTCGACGTCGACTATTACCGCAATTCGCGGCATTCTGCAAACCGTTCTGCGGCAAATTATGAACTAAATGCGCTAATATAAAATGTAAAGAGCTGTCCGCAGTCAGATTGTTACTGACTTGCCGGACAGCTCTTTTCTTGTTTTGCTACTTTTTGCCACAACAACAATATTCATTTCAATGTTATAGTGCTGATTTTCCCCCGCCTAACCGATACACGTGCGCTTCCTCTTTGAAGGCAGCCGTTGTATTGCGCGTATCGAATACAAGCGGCGCATGCTTAACGATCGTCTCGACAGGTATGCCGGTATGATCTGTCACGATAATGACGCAATCGACTTCGCGAAGCCTATCTGCAGTCAATTCCACACTGTTTAGCTCAATTGCAGATGCCCCGCTGCCTACCTTAATCTTATCAATATAAGGATCGTGATAGCTGACAAGCGCTCCTTTGCGACGCAAAATATCGATCAGATCAAGCGCTGGCGATTCCCGCACATCGTTGATATCCTTCTTGTACGCTACACCGTACAGCAATATTTTCGGCTGCGAGGGTTGAGTTTGCGAGGCTGGCGGCTGTTTCACATCTGTCGATGCTTGCGCTTGGTGTTGCTGCTCCGTGACTTCCACTTTTCCGCTCACTGCAGGGGTCCTAGCAGCTTCCGCTCTCCTTCTCTCACCTAGCAGCGCAAATACGTGATCCGCCACATAATGCGGCATGGAGCGATTCATCGACTCTGACAGGCTGATAAATTTGCTGTCGTCCCCGTAAGCCTTGCTCTTCCATTGCAAATATAGCGGATCGACCGGGATGCAGTGGCCGCCGATGCCTGGCCCCGGATAATATGGTGTGAAGCCGAAGGGCTTCGTCGAAGCTGCCGCGATAACTTCCCATACGTCAACGCCCATCTGATCGCAAATCATCGCCATTTCATTCATAAACGTAATATTGACGAGCCGTTGACTGTTCTCCATAATTTTCGCCATCTCCGCCACCTCTGGCGAAGAGACGCGAATCACTCGCTCAAACACTAAGCTGTACAACGATTCCAGTCGATCACAACAACGCTCGGTCAAGCCGCTGACCAGCTTGGGGATTCGCTCAGGTGAATATTGCTTATTGCCCGGGTCGATGCGTTCCGGCGAATATCCGATATTGAAATCCTCGCCAGCCGTTAGTCCGCTTTCTTTCTCCAGGATCGGCTGGAGCACTTCCTTCGTCGTGCCGGGATAAGTCGAGCTCTCCAATATGACGATCTGTCCAGCGCGAAGATGCTCTCCAATCTGCTTCGCCGCATCCTGCAAGTAACTTAAATCTGGCGTATGATAGGCGGTAAGCGGAGTCGGAACACAGATGATAATCGCTTCTGCTTCCTTAATCTTCGCCATATCTGTCACTGGATGGAGCCGCCCGCTCTGCATGACCTTTCGCAGTTCTTCATCAGATAGATCAGGCAAGTAGCTCTTGTTCTCCATCAAAGCATCGATCTTTCGCGTATCGATATCAATCCCGTATACGTTAAAATCGTTTTTCCCCCATAATACTGCCAGCGGCAATCCAACGTATCCTAATCCGATTACCGCAACCGTTCGTTGCGGTGACACATGTTGAAGGGCGGGCGTCCCTTGTTCGGTCATCGGTATTCCTCCTCATAAAGTCACATCGCTTCCGTAGTGTATGAGAGAACAGGACTGCCCGACTCGCCACATGTCCATGCCGATGAAGAATGGGGATTGGTACTAAGAACTCCTGTTACCTATTGCCGTTTGGTATACGTCCAACAGTTGTCCGACGACGACGTCACTGTCATGGTACTTCTCGGCATATGCCCGTCCTGCAGCACCGCTCGTAAGGCGCAGCTCAGGATTGTCCACCAGCTGCTTCAATACATCGTAGATCGTGTCCGGATTCGCGTTATGAATCGGCGGGCTTTCCCCTCGTGTCGCAAGATCTTCCCGCAAATATGCGATGACCGGCTTGCCGTAGGCCATAGCCTCTACACTGAGCAAACCGTAGGAACCGCATAAGATTTGGTCGATGATAATGTCCGCTTGTTTGTACAGCTTCACAGCTTGCGCATGCGACATTTTTTCTACGCGAACATATTGCAAGCTGCGCTCTTGTTGCAGCTGCTCGATCGCCTTCTCTATATAATCAGTGCCCTTGAACTCTTTATTCGTCGGGGCGTGAATGATCAAAGGCGACTTGTTATCCAGCTGCGGGTAAACCGGTTTGAATCGCTTCATATTGATCGCGATCGGAATGACGTGAACGCGTTGATAATACGGCTCCACATAAGGCAAAACTTCGTAATCTTGCACGATCGCATCCGTAATATGCTGGCTGAGCTTTCGCAGATCTTGGTCGATCTTCTCCTCCGGCGGTGCATCTTCCGTATTGACGTATTGATTATTGCGCTTCGCTATGCTCGCAAACCGCACGTCACTCCCCCAATGATGCATGATCATCGGTTTATTGAGTTCATGGAGCATTTCAATATCACGAAACCGCGGAAAGATCGACAATCCATAATGATAATGGAACAGATCAAAAAACTTGCTCGCCTCCTCGAACATGCCGCTCATTTCAAACATATCCGTATTCATGAGATAGTCCTTGTAGCCGAGATAGGTCGAGAAGAAATTGTAACCGCTGGCCAGATGCCCCGCCTTCCGCAAAGCCCCGCATAACGTGCCGATCTGTCCGGCAATTTCGATAGGCATGTGAAGCACCTTCATGAATTTTCCTCCTTTCTTGGAGCAATCGGCCGTGCCGGATTGCCCACAACCGTCTGCAAGTCCTCTACATCCTTGGTTACGACAGCACCGGCACCGACTACCGCTTCCTGGCCAATCGTGATGCCGGGCAGCAGTGTCGCATTGTTGCCGATTCGCGCGCGTTTTTTAATGATCGGACCTTGATGAACATAGTTGCCGCGCCCCATATATTTGTCATTTGAGCTGGAGCAGCACGGTCCGATGAACACTTCATCCTCGATGACCATATCGCTCGTTATATAGGATGCCGTCTGAATCGTCACTCTGCGGCCGATGCTCGTTTTCGGTTCGATCGTGACCGCACGACCGACGATGGTGCTTTCGCCGATCGTCACGCGCTCCCGGATGCTGGCCAAATCCGCGACCAACACGTCGCGAGCCAGCGACGTGCCGCGGTAGATGACGACGTTGGAACCGATCGTCACATCGTCGGCGATCGTAAGCGGGCTAAGCGACTCCTGCGGCTTCACTGCCATCTTGTTGTTCTTGGACGGCAGCTTGCCGAGCACGACATGATCACCGATACGAACGCCGCTGCCGATCACCGTTCCTTGTTTGATCACGACATAATGACCGATCGTGACGTCGTCCCCGATGACCACGTCCGGCTCGATCACAACACCCTTGCCAAGCTGCAGTCGCTTAGGCTCTCCATTCATTTGCTGACTCAAATGTCATACCCCTCTCCCAGAACTTCTCGATAAATGTCCAGCAACTGCCGAATGACAAGGTCTGCGGCATGATTTTGTTCCACATATTGTCTTCCTTGTATGCCCAGCGAACGACGTAGCTCGTGATCGCTCACAAGCTCGCGAAGAACATCTCGAAGATTGTCAGGATTTGCGGAGCGAATCGGCAGCCCCGGCGGATATTTATCCACGAGATCTGGGCGAATATAGCAGACGACAGGCTTGCCGAGCGCCATGCCCTCCACACTTAAATTGCCGTAAGCACCGCATAAGATCTGGTCGATGATAATATCCGCTTTACGGTACAACTGGAATGCTTCATGATGGCTCATCCCTTCGACTAGTTGGTACTCAATCGGCAACTCAGCCTGCAGCTGTTCGATCGCTGCGTTAATGAACTCCGTACCCTTGAAATCTCGCTGCGTCGGTGCGTGAACGATCAACACCTTCTTGGTACGATTGGTTTCGGGTTCATAAGCAGGTTCAAAGCTTCGAAGATTAATAAGTCTCGGCAAAATGTACACTTTCTTCCCTTGTTCAGCGTAGTAATCCTCAACATAAGGCATCAGCTCATGATCTTGCACGATCGCCGCGGACACATTCTTCGCGAAATATCGCAGGTTGCGATCCATCTCATCGTCGGGAACCGAAGATTCCGCGTTAACATAAGGATTTTCGTAATGTTTCCACTTTCTGGAACGCTGCCGTGAACGCACATCGTTGCCGCGATGATGCATGATAATATGCTTGCCTCGCTTGCGAATCATTTCGATATCGAGGAAATTTTCCAGGAACGTATAGCCGTTATGAAAGTGAAACAAATCGTAATGTTCAATAGCGAACTCTACCATTTTCGCCAGCTCATACGAGTCGGTGTTGATCACTCTTTGGTAATTCAAGTAAGTCGGATAGTAGTTATATCCGACCGCCTGCATGCCAAATTGGCGCAAAAAATCACATATCAACCCTACCTGACCCGCGATTTCAAGGGGCGCGTGGACGATGTTTAAAGTTTTTTTCAAGACTTCAGCCTCCTTGTATCGTCTTAGTATCTTGCCGGGTTTACTTCATCGCCTGCGAGTAAATGTTCAGCAATTTGTCAACGACGTGCTCCACAGCGTGATGCTTCGTGACGTAAGCTCTGCCGGCAGCGCCGATCTGATGAAGCTTTTCCGGGTTTTTGACGAGATCGGCCAAGACGTCGCGAATCGTATCCGGATTTGCGATGACAATCGGCAAGTCACTGGGCATATGACTCCGCACATCATCTCTTACAAACGCAACGACCACTTTGCCCATGGCCATCGCCTCCACACTCAGCATGCCGTAAGTGCCGCATAAGATTTGATCGATGACAATATCTGCTTGTCTGTATCGTCTCATGGCTTCCTGGTGGCTCGTTTTCTCAATCGTTTCAAACGTAAACTCAGCGGTGCCTTGTAAATCCTGTACGGCTTTCTCCACGTAGGCTGAGCCTTTGAAGTCACGATTGGTCGGAGCATGAATGATAACCGGACGACGAGTGCTTGGCTTCGGATTCGCATACGGTATAGCGGAAACTTTGCAGGCCAAAGGCAGCACATGCACGTGCTCATAATAGTCACTGACGTGAGGGTACAGCTCATAGTCCTGCACGATCGCATGCCGGATGTAACGGGACAGAAGCTTGAGACGGGCGATGATTTGTTCATCTGACCAATAGCTGGATGGCAATTCGTACGGGTTCAACTGCCTGTTGCGTTCCGCCGTCCGCACATCGTTGCCCCAATGATGCATCACCATCGGCTTGCCGGCACTATGAAGCAGCGGCACATCCCAATTGCCGTGAAGAAAGCTATTGCCATTATGCAGATGAAAAATATCGGTATGTGGCAAGATCGGGTCGATGATTTTTTTCAGTTCATAAGCTTCTGTCTTCACCACGTTGCTGCGATAATTCAAATACGTGTGAAACCAGTTATATCCTACGGCCAGATGCCCTTTCTGCCGCAAACCGTCTACGAGTATTCCCATCTGACCAGCAATTTCGGTCGGCGCATGAACGATCCGCACACAAAAACCTCCTTTAGTATTCGTTTCCAATGACATTGGATTGGCTGCAACTTGATGCGTCCCGCTGGACGAGTGCTATCAAGTCTATTTCCGTATTACTTTGTATGCTTGGATGAACCGCCTTGACAGTATCGCCCTGATAAATAGTTGAATGTCTTAGCGCATTTAACCCTAACCGGACATAAGATATAAGGCGACCGGTATAAATGCTGAATATTACAAAGGAGTGAATATTTGCATGATAAAAACTTCGCCCGAAGGCTATTTAGCTTCGGATGCTTACGATGTACAAAATCATATGTGCGTCATTCCTTGCGGAGGGCTTTCTGAAAATAGCGTGACACAATGGTCGAAGGAGCAATTGCAATATTATGCATCGTATATTGTAGATGGTAAGCCGATCGACCGTATGTTTGGCGGCTTCATCTTCAATGGCATACAAATGAGAGATAAAACATTCATTCATCCGTTATATGTCGGCTTCGGCAAGCCTTCTCGCAAGAAAGATTGGCTGCTCTGGATCGAGACGCTGTTCGCCCCGGATGCCAATCTGAACGCATTGTATGAAGTTGCCGGAAACCGCAAATTGGACGTCTGGGTGTCGATCCCGTATCCGCACAGCTTCCAAAAGGAATTCGGAGAAGTCCGTGATGAAGATCTTGATTTCAGCGATTTGGGCGATCGCGTTCGTGCTGTTAGATGGTGGCTGGATCGGTTTATTAGTAGGTGGAATAGCGAATCAAAACTACATGACCGCCTAACGTTCAGAGGATTCGTATGGCAGAGGGAAGCGATCGATGCGAATGATGAAGAGCTCGTTCGCAGAGTGACGGGTCTCGTCCAGCGGCGCAATTATCTCAGCATGTGGCTGCCAAACTACGGTTCGAACGGGGTCATTAATTGGAAGGATTACGGCTTCAACCTTGCGATTCTAAACAGCAATTATTACGGCAACACAAGCTATGATTACACCTGGATCAATAACACATGCGCATTTGCTAAATACTATAACACTGGCATTCAGATTAACTTTGGCAAAGGATTGATCTACAACGACACGCATCTGCTTGACTACCTCAATCTCGGCTTGCCGGATCGTAACAACTACATGACAAGCGCGATGCTCGTCTATCAATTCCCGAACCAGTCGCTTGCTGAAATTTACAAAGATCGGTTCGTCGATTACGTCAGACTGTACACGTTCATCAAAGGATTGTACCAGCGTGTCGATTACCCGGGCATTCCGTATTAAGAGGCGAAAAAAGCTAGAAGCTAATAGAGGAGTTCCACACATGCGGAGCTCCTCTACGTATGCCTATCGAACGAATGTCTTCGCACGCCCCCACGTACGTGGACGTATGATCGCGTATGTCCTGGAATGAATTCGTACATCCTCTCATGACCAGTATGTCTACACATGGCCACGTAATTGTCTGCGCATGACCACATATGTGCGCATGGCTATATAATGTCTGCGCATCACCACATATGTGCGCGCATGGTCACGTAATGCTCACGTTTGACCTCGTATGCGTGTACGTCTCACGTATGTCTACACATGGCTACATAATGTCTGCGCATGACCACATATGTACGTCCCACGCATGGCCACGCATACGCATAAAGGAAGTGAAATTTCCTCTATTTCGGGAATTTCGCCGAATTTCTGATAATAGCGGAAGCCAGATTTCCGTTATTCTCATAAAACCGTCGGAAAACCAGCTATTTTGGGGGTTTAGAGCATCATAGCGGAAATTTCATTTCCGTTATTTCGCGAAAATACGCTGTTTCGAGCAAATAAAGGAAATTTCGCTTCCGCTATTGTCCCGCAGTTTTTGATTTCCCACCCAACCATAAGGGACAAGCCCCGCTCCGACTTTGTGTCCTCATCCCCCGAACGAATACGAGTAAGGACACAAAGTTCACGAAGCGAGGCTAAAGCAGGTTCAGCCCCTTCGAAGCCTCTCACAGCTCCTTATAGATTTGTTCTAGCTGATCCGTCACCACTTCCTTCGCGTGGTACTTCTCTACATATGCTCTTCCTCGTAAGCCGAGCTCCCGCCGTAGACTAGCATCCTCCAGCAATGATGCGATCGTCTCCTTGATCGTATCAGGGTTCGCGCTGACGATCGGCAGCTCCGGCGGAAACGTCTCAAGCAAATCATCGCGGATGTAAGTGATAACCGGCTTGGCGAGCGCCATCGATTCGACACTGAGCAAACCGTACGACCCGCACAAAATTTGATCAACGATCAAATCCGCATGTCGGTACAGCTTGATCGCTTCCTCGTGGTTCATCTTCTCGATGCGGCGGTACTCGAAATCGTACTCGCCTTGCAGCGCTTCAAGCGCTGCTTCGATCGGTTTCGTGCCTTTGAAATCCGGATTGGTCGGGGCATGCAAAACGAGCAAACGCCTGCGTTCGTCATCGCGATCGTCTTCACGACTATCACCGGTGTGTCCGCTTGCCTGGCTGAGCCTTCCGATTACATCGTCTTTTGAGCTTATATGACTTTTCCAGTCTCCTTCGTCTCCTGCGCTTGCAATACGTCTCCTATCCAACCCGTCTGCCATGCTCGCATCCCGTTTCCCATCCAACCTGTCTGCCACGCTCGCATCCCGCTTCTCGTCCAACCCGTCTCTCACACCCGGAACACGTTTCACACTCAACCCGTCTGCCACGCTCGCATCCCGCTTCTCGTCTAACCCGTCTCTCACACCCGGAACACGTTTCACACTCAACCCGTCTGCCACGCTCGCATCCCGTTTCCCATCCAACCCGTCTGCCACGCTCGCATTACGTTTCCTACTCGATCCATCGTTCGCGCCTTCTTCCCCGGCCGTCCCCAGAGTGAACTTGCTCAAATCGATCGCAATCGGCAAGATATACACCTGCTCATAGTACGGCTCAACATAAGCGGCAACCTCCCGATCCTGCACAATCGCCGCCTTGATATGCCGCGTGATCTTGCTCAGCCGCTCGCGAATGACTTCGTTCGGCGGTGAATCGCCCGTGTATACGTACGGATTGTGAACGCGCGCTTGATCGTGAAATCGCACATCGTTGCCCCAATGATGCATGATCATCTTCTTGCCTTGCGCGGCAATCAGTGGCAAGTCAGCGTAGTCATCGAGCAAGGAACTGGCATAGTGAAAATGAAACAGATCGTACTCCTCGATAATCTGCTTGTGCATCTCGGCGATCTCTTCATCGCTCGTATTGATCAGATGTTCCTCATACCCCAGGTACGAATGAAAGCTGTTATACGCCGCCGCCTGATATCCGCGCTGCTTCAATTCCCCGCACAGGATGCCCATCTGTCCGGCAATTTCAATCTTGCCATGAAAGATCTTCATGCGGGATCGCCTTCTCTCCGCAGCCATGCATACGTGCGCCGAATCCCTTCCTTCAGCGGTACATTTGCTTTCCAGCCGAGCGTCTGCTTTAGCAGCGTTGCATCCAGACAGCGCCGATTGACGACATCGACAGGACGTTTGGCCACGTACACGACAGGGTAATCGGACTTGCCGGTCAGCGCGCCGATTTCTCTGGCCAGCTCATTTACGGACGTCTCAATGCCGGTGCCGACGTTGAACACCTTGCCCGGCGCATTCGGATGCTGCGCAGCGGTAAGAATCGCGTTCACAGCATCTTCAATATACGTGAAGTCGCGCGTTTGCTTGCCGTCACCGTACACCGGCATCGGATCTCCACGATCGATCGCCTCAAAAAACTTCGCGACCACTCCGCAATATGGATTGGACGAAACCTGCCCCGGTCCGTATACGTTAGACAGCCTCAAAATGCTGATCGGCAGCTGATGCAAGCGGTAATATACCTTGCAGTAATGTTCCGTGGACAGCTTGCTGGCGGAGTAGGGCAATGCCGTGTCATAATGCGATTCCGGCGTCGGCAATACGGGCGCATTCCCATACACGGATGCGGTTGACGTATAAATGAACCGGCGCAGCTTCACCGCGCGTTCTTGAGCTTTCTTCAGCAGCAAATATCCGCCGTACAAATTGACATGAAAATCATCATCCGTATTGCGTGTAGACATGACTAGATTACGGCATGCCAAATGAAACACGACCTCTACGTCCGGCAATACTTCGTCAAGCAATGCTTCATCGACATAGGACTGTTCAATCAATCGCAGGTTGTTACTGCTCGGCAGTGCATCCCTCCGGCCGGTTGAGAGATCATCAATGACGGTGATCCGATCGGATATGGGGATCAGCCTTTGCACGAGCTGCGAACCGACAAATCCCGCTCCTCCCGTAACCAGCACATGAGCGAACTTGTTCGTCAAGACCATCCCTCCAATTGTTTCATCATATGTGTGGCGAATGAGCCCATAGGAAGATTGACGGGCTGCCCGCCGCGCACAGAATCATAAAGAGCAAAAATTATTTCCAATGCTTTCTTCCCTTGTGAAGCACTGATCAGCTTCCTTCTATCCCCTTGTATCGCGCGAATGAACGATTCATACATCAGCACATGTTCATTCGCTTGAAGCTCCTCTTCCTTTGGCGGAAGCGAGCCGTCCGTGCAATACCAGCGGCGTACCTCATTCATCCGAATGCCACCTATACTGATCGTCCCCTCGTCGCCAAACAACGTAATCGCATTGTCGAAATTGTTCGGCTGCGCGATCGTATTCGCCTCAATGACCCCGATCGCACCGCTCGCAAACTGGACGATGCCGGCGGCCACGTCCTCCGTTTGCTTCTGCATCGGGCCTTTCGTCATCCGCCCATACACTTGCACGGCATCGCCGAGAAACCATTGCAAGAGATCGACCAGATGAATGCCTTGATTGAGCAGCATACCGCCGTCCTGATCCCAGGTCCCCCGCCATTTCGCCTCTCGGTAGTAATCTTCCGAGCGCTGCAACCGTATCGTAGCTACGCCCATGTGCAGTCGGCCTAATGAACCGCGATCGATGCATTGCTTTATTGTTTGCATAAGCGGCCGGTAACGGAGCTGATGACAAACTTGCACAAGCAAACCTTTGGCGTCAGCCAGACGGATAATATCGTCTGCCTCTTGGAGACTAAGCGCCATCGGCTTCTCCAGCACCAGATGCTTGCCTGCTTCCAGTGCAGCTATGGCAAATTGGGCATGCAGGGCCGAATGTGTACTGACGATGACCGCTTGCACCGTTTCATCCTGCAGCAAGTCGGACGCATCCGCATAATGCGTAATCGGACTGCTCTGCACACCGTGTAATTGCTTGCGGTATGATTGCTCAGCTTCCTGCATGCGGGCATGCTGAATATCGCACACGGCTCGGAGCTCCGCTTCCTCACATTGGGCGAGCGAGGCGATATGCTTATCGGCTATGCGTCCGCAACCAATCATTCCAAAGCCGATCATGCATCCGTGCCCCTTTCCGTACTCCATAACGCTTGAATCACAACATCCTGCTCATCCTCGCGCAAGAAAGGGCTGAGCGGAATGGCGAACAATGTCTTGGCGAGCGTCTCACTCACCGGAAAATCCCCTGCCTGATAAGGCAAGTCGCGATAAGCTTCCTGCAAATGTAACGGGCAAGGGTAATAAACCGCACTCTGCACTCCGGCTTGCTTAAGCACCTGCTGAAGCCTGTCACGCTCATCAGATTCCAAGCAGAAGAGATGATAAATATGTGTCCTTCCTTCAGCCGGTTGTTGCATGCGAATGAGCGGGTGTGCGGCTAACTTCCGGCGGTACCGTTCGGCTAATTGTCTGCGCTTTTCATTCCAAGCATCAATGTGCTTAATGCCGATCTCAAGAATCGCTGCATGCAACTCATCGAGCCGACTATTGTAGCCGATCCGTTCATGGTAATATTTCTTCTTGCTGCCATGATGCCGCAGCTGCTTAATGCGCTCAGCCAAGCGATCATCATTCGTCGTAATCAGTCCGCCGTCACCGATCGTGCCCAAATTTTTCGTCGGGAAGAAGGAGAAGCATCCCGCATGACCGATGCCGCCAACGCGCTTGCCTCCATATTCCGCGCCGAATGCCTGGCAAGCATCTTCCACGACGGCCAGCTGATGCTCATCGGCAATATTCATCAGCTCTTGCATATCAGCCGGCTGGCCGAACAGATGAACCGGAATGATCGCCTTCGTCGCCGGCGTGATCGCTTGCCGAACTTGCGCCGTGTCCAGATTGTAGTGGCGCGGGTCTACATCGACGAATACCGGTGTCGCTCCCACACGTGATATCGCTTCAGCACTAGCGAAGAAAGTGAACGGCGTCGTAATGACCTCATCACCCGGTCCGATGCCAAGTGCATCCAAGGTAAGCACTAGCGCGTCCGTGCCGTTCGCTGTCCCGATCGCGTGCTTCACCCCCAAATATTGGGCCGCTTTAGCTTCGAACGCCTTCACATGCGGCCCGAGAATATAAGCGCCCGAAGCGAGCACTTCGCTGACTTGATCGATCACATCTTTCTTCAACGATTGAAACTGCCGCCCCAAATGAACCAATTCAATCATGCAAAATTCTCCTTTTTGCTTTGGTTTAAAGCTTGCACAGCCGGCCAAACCTCGGCCAAGCGATGCGCGAAAGTATGCTGCTGCAGCACCTTCTTCCTTGCGTTCCTGCCGATTCTCATCCGCTCATCCGGTCGCTGCAAGTAGTAGTCGACCAGCGCCAACGTTTCCTCCGGTGAAGATGACAAGATCAGCTCCTCCCCGTGCTCGAACAGCCGCTCCAGCTCCTCGGTGCGACTTGCGATCATAAACGCACCGGTGCCGAGAATTTCAAACGTTCGCTGGGTGACTTGATCCTCCGCATTTTGCACGCCGAGCATAATTTTGCTCTGATGATAAATATCTGCCGTATGCTCGAATGACAAGTGTCCATGATCCCATTCCGGCGGAATCGACGTGCCGAACTGCTGCGCGATTTGATCCTTGTATCGTTGCCAGTTGCGTCCCCATACGTCGATGCGCTTGCCCGCCTTGATGAGCGGAAAGACAAGCTGCCGCAAGCTGTCATAGCGATACGTATAGGTCTCCAGATGCGTCGTACCGACGAAAGACAGATCGAATCGTTCACGGGTCAGATCGGTCTTAGCAGGAAACATTCGGGGATTCAGGGCAAAATTCATATATACCGCTCGAAAGCCATGCTGTCGATACGAAGCAATGCAATCCGGATGTATGGTCAACACAAGATCAGGGCGCATACGGCGTACGGCCGGGAGGGAAATTCGCTCAAAATGAATCTTATCCTCCGTCGCCCAATACAGGTGGAGCATACGATATTTGCGGCACAGCTCTGGCAGATAATCGGGCAGCGCCTGTACGCCGGCCTCTCTGCAGCCTACCGTAATCATCATGTCCGGACGCAGCCGCTCGACGCATGCTGTAATGGCATCCTGATCCCAGCTAGTCTGATAATGAAGCTCATGTCCTTGCTGCTCTAAAGCATCTCCGAAGCTGTACAAGTAATTCGATAGCTCAGATATGAACACAATTCTGCAGTTGTCCAAACAGTTACCTCCCCCAAGTACGCATTCTCTAGAGAATATGAACACAAATACAAAAAGGGCACGGCTTCTGCGTCGGAAATACAGCAAATTCCATCCCAAAAATCGTGTGCGATCACTCCTCCTTTGACGATCAAAAGCAAAAAAGACCAAGCTGTCGGATTTCCCAACAACTTGGTCTTCGTTATCTTCGCTAAATATGCGGCTGTATTTTTCCTTATATCGCTTATTGCATTGCGTAGTTAGCGAGATTATCGCAGCATTCGCCCCATCACGCGAGCCGATTCCATCACGATCGGCGCAATTTCCTGCATCCGCTCCAGCGTAAACCGGTTAGCCGGGCCGGAGACGGACAACGCCGCTGCCAGCTCGCCGGAACGATCGATAATCGGTGCTGCAACGGCTGCTGCCCCTGGCTCTCGTTCCTCGATGCTGGTCGCATATCCAGTCTCACGAATTTCCGCAACCTGCTCCAAATACAAGGAACGGTCAACCGAAGCCGGCCATCTAGGGTCATTCATGACGCTGTGAAGAACTTCCTCGCTGGCAAAGGCGAGCAGCACCTTGCTGGAGGCACCGACGTAAAGCGGCAACCGCGCCCCTACTTCAGCAACGCGGCGAATCGCTTGCGTACTTTGCACAGCCTGGATTCTAACGCGCTCCAAGCCATCGCGAATATATAACGTCACCGTCTCGCCGATAATATCGCGCAGCTTCTCCATCTCCGGCAAGAGCAGCAGCGCCGGATTGTCGCTTTGATCCAGGCTCGCTGCCAGCTCCCAGATGCGGAAGCCGAGCTTGTATTTATCGGAATTGGAGATGCGTACGATGAAGCCCTTGCTTTCCAAGGATGCGAGAAGGCGATGCACCGTACTTTTGTGCAGACCTGACATCGCTGAAATTTCTGTAAGTCCCAGCTCCCGCTTCTCCGTGAAGCATAGCAATACGTCAAGCGCCCGCTCCACGGCTCGCACGGTCAGTTTCTGCTCTTCCACCTGCATCGCCTCCTGGTCACCATATGCCGAGTTTAATCCCAATCCTATCTCAACAATGACAAAAATTCCGACCGCGCCGCTTTATCCTTGTGGAAAATGCCTCGTACAGCGGAAGTCACGGTCATGCTGCCTGTTTTGCGTACGCCGCGTGCACACATGCACATATGCTCTGCTTCCACGACGACCATAACACCGTGCGGATCTAACACTTCATTCAAAATATCCGCAATTTCCGAGGTGATCCGCTCTTGCACCTGCAATTTGCGAGTGACAGCTTCCACAAGGCGCGCAAACTTGCTCAGACCGGCAATCTTGCCGCTTGGGATGTAGCCGACATGAATTTTGCCGAAGAAGGGAGCCATATGGTGCTCACATTGACTATAGAACGTAATGTCCTTCACGATGACCATCTCTTCGTGCTGCTCGTCGAACGTGACCCCGAGTACTTCACGTGGATCCAGGCTGTAGCCAGCGAAAATTTCCTCATACATCCGGGTAACCCGCGCCGGCGTATCGAGTAGCCCTTCCCGTTCAACATCTTCCCCGATTAAGCGCAATATTTCCCTGATATGACCTTCGATTTGCTCTCTATTCTCGGCTACCAGCTTATTACGGTACACTTTCAATGAATCGGACAAAACAGTTAGCTCCTCTCTTGAATTTGGCGGTCCGGTCATTTGGTTCATCTTGGCAGCTTTCCTCTCTAATCGAAGTCCCCGGCCCGCAGCAAGCTCATTTAAATTTTTGATTTTTTAGCATGTTTTGCATCTTATTTAACTGTTGTTTGTTGACGTTATACCCCATTTTCTTAGCCATCTCTTGCAGCATCTTCGGATCGGATTGCAGCTTTTCAATTTGCTTGCGCAAATAAAACGCTCCGACGAAAAATCCAATGACGATGCCCACAATACCTGTAATAACAGGAATAATAATATTCCACATTTTCCCTTTCACACCTCATCTGTCTGTCTTTATACAAACTTGATTTTACCGCAAAACTCGCTCGATGAAAATCGTCGGATTTTGCGCCAAGTCAATTTCCTTCACTTCCAAATGCTGCGAATCCTTATCTACATCGACAATCCGCACGATCGGCCTGGACGGCAGTCCACGATGCTGGCCAACGATGACGCCGGTTTCCTTCGTGGATAGCTGCACCGTAATGCCTGTCGGATAGATCGAAACGATCTTCAGAAATTCAATGACGAAATCTCGATCCAGCGCCGTGCCCGACATCGCCATAATCAACTCGCAAGCTTCATGCGGCATAAGCGGTTTCCCGTCTGTCCCCTTGGCAACCAAATTGTCAAATGTGTTCGCCACCGCTACGATTCTCGCATATGGGTGAATATTGTCAATATCAATCTTGCGAGGAATGCCTGTGCCGTCTACACGTTCATGGTGCTGCAAAGCAATATGCGCCGCCATAAGGCTGAACTCACGCTTGTTCTTAATAATCTCGAAACCCCGCCAAGTGTGATGCTGCTTGCTGTCCGGATCTTCCTCTTCTTCCTCCATACCGACCTTCCCAACATCATGCAGCAATGCGCCGAGCGCAAGGTCCTTCAGTTGAATTGCATTCAATCCGTAGTTCATGCCCATGAGCACTGCCATCATGCAAACATTAACCGCATGAACAAACTTATTGTTGTCATCGGTGCGTATATCGGTTAATTGGATGAGCAGCTCCTGGTTGGTAAACAGCTCTTCCAGCATTTTGTCAATGCTGGCACGCAGAGGTTTCGTATGGAACTCCTTGCCCGAACGTACAGCCTCGAACGTTGAAATCATATTGTTGATGACAGCCTGCTTCGTATCGTCTGATACGACCTGCTCGATTTCGATATCGTCAAATAACGGATCCTTGATATACACCATTGTAACGCCCACGCGTCGCAACGTGTTGATCATATATACGGTCAGTTCAACATTCTCCGCAAGTAATACAGTGCCGTTGCTGGAAAAGATGCTTCGCCCGAGTATTTGCCCTGGTTCAATCGAATTGATATCGACGTATCTCATGTTGCCTGATCCTCCCATTAGCGTCTTCCATTACCATCTTACCTGTAACCTGACCAACCATTCAAGCAATCCGGCTTACGGTTGCTCGTATCCATGTTGAACTACAGCCTCATCCGCTGCAAGCAGACGTCGGATTTCATTTGCAGCTTCCTCATCCGTCTCTCTTGGAAGGGCACGCCTTAGTGCATCTTCTGCTTGTTCGCCGCCGATTTGCTTGAGCGCCCACGCAGCTGTACCGCGAATAACGGGCCGCGGGTCGTTCATCAGTAAATCGATCAGCAGCGGGACAGACGATTCATCCTTGAAATTGCCAAGCGCAATGATCGCATTGCGTTGAATCGGCTTCTTCCCTCTCCATGAGGAAGCGCACTTGCGTATCGTTCCTTGAACTCGCGATTTGACATCGTAATTAGCGGTTTCAGAAGTGGCTTAATTAGCTCCGGATCCGGCTGCAATTCCTCATGGTGTGTAAAGTTCAGCTTGCGGTTTTTCGGGCAGACGACTTGACAGGTGTCGCATCCGTATAGTCGATTGCCAATCTTCTTCTTAAATTCGTCCGAAACCCAGCCTTTCGTTTGCGTGACGAACGATATGCAGCGCTGTGCATTAAGCTGACCCGGTCCAACAAGTGCACCGGTCGGACATGCATCGATACATCTCGTACAATCCCCGCAACCTTCCGTCAACGGTTCATCAGGAGGAAACGGGATGCTCGTCAGCATTTCCCCGAGATACACCCAGGAGCCAAACTCCGGCGTAATGATCGAACAATTTTTGCCCGACCAGCCGACTCCAGCCCTCTCCGCTACAGCTCGATCGACCAGAGCGCCGGTATCGACCATACTGGTGAATCTCGCATCCGGCACCCGCTCTGCTATGAATCGTTCCAGCTCTGCCAAACGCCTGCGCAGCACATGGTGGTAATCTTCCCCCATGCCGAGCGAGAGATGATGCCGCGATATGCCCCCGGCTCCGACTTCGGCGGATTGTTCATCTTCGCAGGATAGGCTACGGCAATCGAAATAATCGAACGAGGTGCATCCATATTTCGCTCAGGATATACGCGTTTGTCAATGTCCGGCTCTTCGAATCCAGATTCGTATCCCTTGTCACGCTGCTGAATGAGCCGTTCCTTCATTTCCAAGAACGGATCTGCTGAGGCAAAGCCGATCTTGTCGATCCCGAGCTGCGGCGCGGCGGCCTTTATTTCTTCTTTCAAACGCTGCCATGTGCCCTGCTTCGCATCCGCTTGTTCGACATGCACTTCTGACATGTTGCCGTACACCTCCTTGCTGTCCGAAAATATCGAAAGATCACCCTTTCTTTTCTTGCAGTGCTTTGACCGCCATCCTCGCCAATTCATCACAGCGATTGTTCCATTCGTTGTCGCTGTGTCCTTTCACCTTCACGTACGTTACATCATGTGTTTCCATATAAGACAGGAGCTTTTTCCAAAGATCTTGATTTTCCACAGGTTGGCCTTTGCTGTTCTTCCAGCCGTTCTTTTGCCAGTTCACATACCACTCATTACGGAAGCAATTGACGACATAGGCGGAATCGCTGTAGCAACGAACGCGGCACGGTACCTTCAGCATGGCAAGCGCTTCAATCACCGCCGTAATTTCCATGCGATTGTTTGTCGTTAAGGCTTCGGCACCTGATATTTCTTTCTTGTGACCTTCATACATCAGTATGGCTCCCCAGCCGCCAGGACCGGGATTGCCCGAACACGCTCCGTCCGTGTATATCGTCACTTCTTTCAAGCAAGTCGCTCCTTTACTACCTTCATCTGCGATCATCGCTGAATCTGCACACGCGTTGTCTTCTGAGTTTACGACACGACACATATACGAGCACACATCGTCATCAGAAACTGCGACACATCAACGTATAAATCATGCTTTCCTCAAATATTGCCCATCTGTGAGATCGGCCACAATATATAATCCGCCTTACCCTTGATCAACTCACGCGGAATCGAGCCTATTCTGCGATTTCGACTGTCATTGCTTTCGCCTCTGCGGCGATTATCCCCCATGACGAAATAGGCTTCATCGGGCACAACTTCCGGGCCCCAATTGCCATCCTCAATAAGCGAATCGGTATAAGGCTCATCCACTTGCTCACCATTGCGGAACAACCGGCCATGCCACAATTTCTATCGTGTCGCCGGGTATGCCGACGATTCTTTTCACCAAATATTTCTCTCGACCACCGAGTGGATTTTCCAATATGACGATATCGCCTATCTTAGGCTCCCGGATCAAGTAAATCGCCTTATTGACGAACAGCCACTCGCCGTCCGCGAGCGTCGGGTCCATGGAATGGCCTTCTACTTTCGAGAGGTGAAAGACAAATTGATTCAATATAAAGACTATAACTACGGCCACTACGAGCGCTTTCAGCCAATCCAGCAGCTCGCGCACGGCACGCGAAGTTTGACTCATTTCATCACCCGGTTATCGATTTCCATTCATGATAATAGTGCAGTACAGCATGTTCCTCGAAGGGCGGCTCTGTTCACCCGCGCGTACGAGCAAGCCTTCCAGCCCATTTTGCACTTTCGCCTGAACGACATCTGAATAGTGATAGCGCTTCTTGTGCGTATCGTATTCATCTTGGTCAACGACGAGGATTTCTCCTTCCGCTGTGCGGATGACGTCCAGGTCGTAATCTATATATGTTACAGCATGATTCTTCTTATTCAAATATGGTGGAGATGCGACATTACAATAAAAGCGAATGCCGTCCCCATCCAGCAATGCGACGACGTTGTACCACTTGCCCGGAATAAAAAAAGAAACGCCCGGCACCTTGCTTGTCCACCTGCTGCCATTCGCTTCCTCGATCAACGTTTGCTCGTTAATCAGCACGATCATGTTCTCGGCGGCATGTTCCGGCAGCAACAGACGGCCAGGCACCAGCCAGTTTTCAAACCAGATCCGGTGAATATGACCATTATGCTTAAAGCTTTTGATTTGATAACATTCGTATTCCGGGTGCATCCATAAAGCTTCCTTTCAGCACAGTGAACCGTGTCGCTTCATATTCACTCGTTCACTTTATTATTAGGTAAACACAATTATACAGGAAATGCAATATGCGAATCATGATTTATCCTAAAAACAAGAAAAACCCCCTTGCGGGGGCCGCGATAATTCATCGTTAGCCGTTTACGATTCGCAATGAAGCTATCCCCGAAATGAAATCTTTCGTCTGATAACCAAGCGATTCATAAAACGTACGCAAATGTTCATTATGTCTATCAAGCGCAATTACGACCTTGTTGACCTTCCGATTCTTGAAACGCTTGTCCAAGCTGCGAATGAGCGACTGACCGATTCCCCGATTGCGATAATCGGCATGAACGGCTAGACGGTAATAATAGCCACGATTATCATCCACCGTTCCGATGATCACTCCGGCAATAGTTTGCTCTACTTCGGCGACTAGTATTAACCCGCTGTCCAGTGACAGTTGGTTCGCGAACGCATCGATCGTCTCATCATAACATTCCTTAGAGAGCACCTCCGCCAACAAACGATTCACTTCAGCGTGATCAGCAAGCCTAAAAGCGCGAATCAACATACTACTTAGCATCTCCTTCATTTCGGGTTTGACATAAGTAAGTTTTCTAAACGCTATATTAGAATGTCGCGTATTGAAAATGATCATAATTCAAACATTGCGTACTGGTGCGATGTTCACTGCGTGAATGGCTGTGACTTTAGTAGGATGTCATCTAATGAACTTGTCTAAAAAATGCGACCTCTATATTATACGACATATCTCGACTTTGTCCTGCCAAAAAGACAAAAAAAATTAAAAAAACCTTAAAAACTTTATGAAAACGCTTAAATTTAAGCGCTTTCATGTTTACATTTGGTTATTCCTATCGTTTTCTTACATTTTCTGCGTTATGCGTTTGTTCTTTTGTTATCGAACGATTAATCTTTGTAAACATCGTTTGTAAAAATGATGAC
This sequence comes from uncultured Paenibacillaceae bacterium, assembly GCA_963755735.1. Taxonomy (GTDB): domain Bacteria; phylum Bacillota; class Bacilli; order Paenibacillales; family DA-C8; genus Insulibacter. The sequence continues at coordinate 3,237 of CAVWLN010000042.1, read as the reverse complement.
CATGCGTCTGACCAGCCCGTAAGGAACACGAAAGCCGCCGAAATCGATGAAGAAAGAAAGGGTTAACGGGGTTCGCGATGAGAATGATTTTTTATACATATTTTTGTAAAGTTGCGTCTACACTATTTCCGTGCACAGTGCCTGTCCACCGGAAGCCAGCCGATGTCCATGCGAATCTATTCCATGACAATGCGAGACCATTCCAAGTCCTTTAAAGGCCTGACCTGACCACCAATAGCAACGCTATACTTTTGATACATAAGTATTGATTTATTATCATAAGTGAGAGATAATACTTTATGAACATGATTACATAACGAATTAGGAGGTTGAATAACGTGGCACATCAATTACCACCACTGCCTTACCCAAACAACGCACTTGAGCCGCATATCGACGAAATGACGATGATGATCCATCACGATCGGCACCATAACACTTATGTAACGAACCTGAACAAAGCACTGGAAGGTCATCCGGATCTGGCAAGCAAGTCCATTGAAGATTTGATCAGCAATTTGGACGCTGTTCCAGAAGACATTCGCACAGCTGTTCGTAACAACGGCGGCGGCCATGCGAACCACTCCCTCTTCTGGACGGTAATCGGCCCGAACGGCTGGCGGCGCTCCGACCGGCAGCCTGGCTGAAGCGATCAACCAAGAGTTCGGTAGCTTTGACAAGTTCAAAGAAACGTTCGCAGCTGCAGCAGCTGGACGCTTCGGCAGCGGCTGGGCTTGGCTTAGCTTGAACGGCGGCAAGCTCGTCGTACACAGCACGCCTAACCAAGACAGCCCGCTTATGGAAGGCAAGACTCCTATGCTCGGTCTGGACGTATGGGAGCATGCTTACTACTTGAAGTATCAAAACAAGCGTCCTGACTATATCGCAGCCTTCTGGAACGTTGTCAACTGGGATGAAGTTCAGAAGAGATACGACGCAGCAAAATAATTTACCTTAAACAATTCAAGCGGCTGTACCCGAAACTGGGTACAGCCGCTTGTTCATGCCTAGTATAGGTAAAATGGGAAAACTCATCGAATGATCACTATTTCGAAGCTGTTTGGTAGCATGGGGATGGGCGTGCAGAGCCGAGGCACTTAGCGACGATTACGGTTTTATACGATTTTTCGTATAGAACTGGCTGAAATTGAGTGAAATCATAGATTCTGTATGATTCTTCATACAAAATCAGTCGAAAACTGGGGAAACGCAAGATTTTATACGATATTTCACACAAAATCAACAAAAACGGCGAAAAATCACAAATTTTATGCGATTTTTCACTCAAAATCAACAAAAACGGTGTTTCACTCAAAACTCCGCACTGACTGCCAAGCACACACCTCATCGCATCTTCCTACCGCGGTGCCGAACCGCTCCTCAGCGCCTTGATAACTGACGAAGCGAACGGATGATCATTCCCGTTATACGCACGTACTGTCTCCTCTACATCGTAACGGACTCGGCGCAACGTAACGGCAATGTCTTCCCCACTTACTTCGATGAGCGCATAAGAGCTCCTCGTGTCTCCGTCGAACGGCAAGCCTACGCTTCCGGTATTGAGCAAGGTTCGCCCGCCGATACTTCTGACATATGGCAGATGAATGTGCGCATAAGCCGTAATCTTAGCATCTGTTCCCTCGAACATGGACGTAAATTGCGCTTCATCTGAATCCGGCAATATGCTGTCGAGAATATTTCGCGGATTCGCATGAACAAGTTGCAGCTTAAGCTGAGGGCTTAGCATCACCTCATGTCGAAACGGCAGGTGAGCTAAGTAATGGAGCTGCTCCTCGCTCAACCGGCCTCGCGTCCATTCCATCTCCCGCTTGATCGCTGCTTCATGCTCGCTCGATTTGGCGAAGCCAGGCTGTATTTGCCCGCTGCCTACGAGCTCATCGATATTGCCGCGAATCACAACCGTACCAAGCGCCTGCACAGCTTCCACACACCTAGCCGGCTCCGGCCCTTTGAACACCAAATCTCCAAGCACAAATACTTGGTCTGGCTGCTGCCGTTCGATATCTTGGAGCACGGCCTGAAGCGCCGCATAATTGCCGTGAATATCGGCTAACAACGCGATCTTCATAACGGATCACCTCCATTTAAGCTTCATGAAAAATATTGCTGAAGGATTCGTATAAACACATTCGGCAAGGCCAGCTCACGCCAATTGTGCTTTGAAACCCACATGATATCGGGACCTGTGAAGCCTTCCGCCAGCTCGGCTGACAAATCCCGATTCGGCTCATAAGATACTGCTGTCTCCTTCACAGTAAGGTGGTTTTCGTCCGCCCCTATCGCACCATCTCGCTGAGCGCACGTCGCGTCAGCTGCAATCATGCCATACTGCGAACTGCTCTTCTCTTCCGCTGCTATCGCACCATCCTGATGACCGCACTTCTCTTCCGCTGCTATCGCACCATACTGCGACTGCCCTTCTCTTCCGCCGCTATCGCACCATCCTGCTGACCGCTCTTCTCGTCCGATGCAATGCCGCTCTGCGGGCTCAGCTTTCCGATCACTTCGTCCGCTTCGACATCCTTCAAGGTGTAAACCTTCATTTGCCATTTGATATGGCTGAATACGTGCTCCGCATCCATCAAGAACCGTTCGGACAAGCCGAACTGCTCCTGCGCCTCGAAGGAGAGCTCTTCATTCGGCAATTCCCACATTCTCGCCAGCAATCCATCGTCTGGCCGCCTTTGCAGCAAGATTTGCCCTTCTCTCTCTCCTGTTCCTTCTATAATATATGCTGCTCGCTCCTCATACCGCGGCTTCTTCGCTTTCGTCTTTATCGGCAGCTGCTGAACGACTCCCTCGCGATAAGCCGCACAATGAAAGGCGACCGGACATGTGTCGCACTTGGCGGAACGCGGTGTACAGACAAGTGCACCGAGCTCCATAAGCGCTTGATTAAAGTCACCCGCAGCATCTTCCGGAATGATATCCTCCAACATGCGTTCAACTTTCGTGCGCGTCGCCGGTTTTGCAATATCGTCATAAAGCAAAAAAAACCGGGACATCACGCGCAGCACATTGCCGTCTACAGCCGGTATCGGTTTCCCAAAGGCTATGCTGAGGATGGCTCCAGCCGTATATGGACCGATCCCTTTCAGCTTGCGGATGTCCTGAGGCGTATCCGGCATCCTGCCGCCAAAATCTTGTTGGATCGTACGTGCAGCGATCTGCATATTGCGTACCCGCGAATAGTAGCCGAGGCCTTCCCACATCTTG
>CAVWLN010000041.1:0-94959 GCA_963755735.1 uncultured Paenibacillaceae bacterium | reverse complement strand
GGTGCCGGTGAGTGACCGGAAGTGGGTCATCGACAAGGATAGTGTGATCCCGCTTATTTTCAGGTAAAAGAATATTAAAAATCAGATTCAGAGCGGTGTTTACACTGAATCTGAGATGATCCCTTCAGAGCGTGAGTTGTCTGAAGAATCTGGAATTAATCGTCTGACCGTTCGCCAAGCAATCAATGAATTGGTGCAAGAGGATTTCTGTATCGCCAAAGAGGCGTTGGCACATTTGTCTCAAAACCGAAGATCGAACAGCCGCTTGCCCGACTAACGAATTTTTCGACCGATATGATGAACCGAGGGATCACACCCGGGGCGCAAGTCGTCTCGATGAAGGTTGTGCCTGCTGGCAAATATGTCGCCTCCCAGCTGAAGATCGATCAAGGAACGAACGTTATTGAATTGGTTCGCGTTCGCACTGCGGATGGGGAACCGATGGCGCTTGAGAAGAGCTGCCTTGTTTATGACTTAACGAAAGAACTGCTTGGCATGGAGATGGAGAACGTTTCCTTGTATAAGACGCTGGAGACGGTGTGCGGCATTAAGCTTGTCAGAGCCATACAATCCATTGAGATTGCATCCATACGCCCAGAGGAAGCTCCGCTCTTGGATATCGACCCTAGGGATCCGGTCATGCAAATTGAACGAACGACCTTTACTCAAGATTCGGACAAGCCCGTAGAGTACGTATGCTCATATTATAGAGCAGATCGGTACAAATTTATCATAGAGATGAATGTGTAACTACAGATCAGTCATCAAACAACAAGGAGGAACGTAACATGAGCAACCATTTGAAACTATCGTTTGAAATCTGGCCGAACATGCCTTGGGGAAGATTGGAGATCGCAGGACCAGCATGGAATTCCTGGGGAGACAAATCACTGGATTGGTGCATTCGGAAAATTGCTTCTTACGGGTATGAAGGATTTGATGTCGTCTATCCGAAGATCCAGGAAATTCGTCCTCATGAATATGAGGATCAAGTAAGACAAGTTCGCAAAGCGATGGATGAAACCGGGCTGGCTTTTTCGTCTATCGGTTGCCATACGACGTTTGTGACTCCGCGTTATTTCGATAGAGATGCTGGAATTGCCAAGTTTAAGCGGGCGATCGATGCTGCGGCCGATATGGGAGCCGGAACGGTTGTCACATTGGTCGGAGATGGCTACTATGATCCACCTCTTTATAATCTCATGACGAGAAAAGAAGCATGGAAGCAAGTCGTTACGGCGACGCAAGAAGTGGCAGACTATGCGGCACCGAAAAACATTGATGTCAGCATTGAGTGATTCAAGGCACCCTGATCAACTCGATTGACGACATGCTGAAGTTGTTTGAACTTGTTGACCGACCAAATGTATACGCTTGCGTAGATGTGGGTACGTTCTACACAACGGTAAAGCCTCGTATGCCGATCAAAGAAGCGATTCGCAAGCTCGGTGATCGAATTCGCGTCACACATGTGAAGGACGAGGTTGGATTTCCGAATATTATGCAGTCCCAACACGTTTGGTTCGGAGCAGGCTTTGTTGACTTCCGGGAAATGGCGGAAGCGCTTAAAGAGATCGGTTATAAGCATTATAATTCTGTCGAATGGGAAGGCTTCCAGGTAGGTGGATTATATGGAGTCGGTGATCCGTCCGGTATTAGCATGACAGATTTTGACCGGGTTGCAGAGGAAGCGAAAGAATATTTAGAGGAATTTGGATGGGGCAAGCAAGGTTGATCGAAAGAATTACACGGACGATTCAAGCGAAAGAAATCGAAACATTACTCGGTCAATTGATTGCGATCGAAAGCCATGACGATGTTCCGGACAAGGAATGGCCGGTGGCTTCGTTCATACGGGAATGGTTCGAGAAACAGGGAATTCACTGCGAGCTCCAGACGACCGCTGAGAATCGAGCCTAACGTCATCGCCCGCATAAGCGGATCAGGAAACGGCTGCTCGCTCATGCTCAACGGGCACATGGATACGGTTCCAGGTTACGGGATGAAGCAAGCTTTCACTGCAGTGAAACGCGACGGCAAGATCTATGGCCGGGGAAGTGTCGATATGAAGGGCGCAGTGGCCGTTATGATGACTACGCTGGCAGCTGTCAAACGCAGCGGACTTACGCTTCACGGTGATCTCATCTTCGCCGCTACGGCAGGTGAGGAGAGGTACAGTCCAGGAGCTTGGCATCTCGCGAACAGCGGGATGAAAGTGGATCGCACCATCGTAGGGGAACCGACCGATATGCAGGTGGGCGTCGCCCACAAAGGCGTCGCTTGGTTTGAAGGTGTATTTCCGGGGGTGTCCGTACACGGAAGCGTTCCAGAGCAAGGAATCAATGCCATATACCGAGCTAGTCGCTGGATTAATCATATCGTGGACGCATATATCCGAGACTTTGGAAGCGTCATCATCCGCTGCTCGGCACACCTTCGCTGAATATCGGCATGATCGAAGGAGGTACGTCGGCCGGTCATCGTTCCCGGGGAATGTAAGGTTCGTTTTGAGCGGCGTTTGATACCGGGTGAAACAGAGCAGACCGTGTTGCAGGAATTGCAACATACTTTAGAAGAGGTGCGGCAGTTATATCCCAATTTTGCAGGTTCGATTCACCTGATGGACAACTTCCATGGCGTCCCTCATGGACCTCTCGAATCGTCGAGCGACAGTGACTTCGTTAAGGAGCTCGTCGCCGCACGTAGAGACGAAATCGGACATACCGCCGCTCGATCGGTCTACAATATTGGACGGATGGTGCTTTGTTGCAGCAATGCAGTGGAGAAACGATCGTATGTGGTCCGGGCAATATCGAACAGGCCCATTCCGATGAGGAATATATCGAGATTAAGCAGCTGCATGCGGCGCTTAGGATCTATATACGAGCGGTATTGGCAACTTGTATGACTACGAAATGAGGGAGCATCAAGCCATGCATCATTGTCAGCTAGTGTGCACAGGTTGCGGTTCGATCCATGACTTTGCTCCCATATATGCTTGTCAGCATTGCGGAGCAAGCTTGGATATTCAATATGATTATGATCATATCTTTGCTAAAACTACTTTCGCTGACATGGCAGCAAGAACTGCTGATCAGGGATCTGGAAATACCGGACTGCTCCCCGTGAATCCAGATATCGAACCCGTGACGCTGGGTGAAGGACAAACCCCATTACTTTGCATGAATCGTTTATTCAATAATCGGAATATCAGATAAAATGGAATCACTGAACCCAACGCTTGCTTTCAAAGACAGACCTTTGGCAACCGCGTTGACTGTGGCTAAACAATTCGCGATGCGTGAGGTCGTATGCGCCTCGACCGGAACACCGGGGTAGCTGCTTCTGCATATGCTGCTCGCGCAGGTCTTGGATGTACGGTTTATGTTCCTGAAGCCACGCCAGCGAGAAAGCTCAGAGCGATGGAGCAATATGGGGCGCAGATAAGATTGGTCGCAGGCACGTTCAGTGACGCCTACAACATTGCTAGTCAAGAAGCGGTGGAACGACATGCGTTCAATTTAACCTCCACCTATCGAATCCGTTCATGGTTGAGGGGGATAAAACGGTCGCTTATGAGATTGTGGAACAATCACAAGGGGACGTTCCGGATTGGATCGTCATTCCGATCGGCGCAGGCCACTGCTCTTTGGATCTATAAAGGCTTCAAAGAGATGCGAAGAGCAGGATATATTAATAAGCTGCCGCGAATGGTTGGCGTGCAAGCAGCAGGCTGCGCTCCATCGTGCAGACCCTATCGATCGGATCAGACCGAGGTGGAGCCTTGGCAACGGCCGATCATGACGAAAGCATCGGGGATATCCGATCCGCTGACATCTTATCCAGCTGACGGTACCCGAACATTGTCCGTGATCCGCGAGTCGAATGGCGTCGCCTTGGCGATAGCGGAAGACGATTTGTTTGCTTCTCGGGAGCAGCTTGCGCAGCGAGAAGGCATATTGGCGGAATTGTCGTCCGTCACAGCAGTCGCTGCAGTTCACACGATGCTTGGCACCGGTAAGATCGGTCGTGATGAGAAGGTCGTAATGGTTGTTACCGGTCATGGAATCAAAGACATGACCGTAACAAGATAAATTCTATCAAGGGAGGAACATCCATGAGAAAGAGAAACTTAATTGTTTTGCTGGCGCTAGTTATGGCCTTGCAAACACTCCTTGTAGCTTGTTCGAGCAATGGAGGAGGGTCTGGTAACACTTCGTCGTCAAGCGGTGGTGATGCTGCAAGTGGCGGAGGGGGAGAAGTCGTTGAACTTATGATGTGGCATATGGAGGAACCGCCTAACCGAGTAGAGAGATTCAATGAGGTAGTGGAAGCCTTCAATGCTGCGAACCCGGACATCCGCGTAACCGCGGAAGTTCAAAGCTGGGATGACGCATATTCCAAATTCCCCGCAGCTATTCAGATGGGAAATGGACCGGACTTACTATTCACAATCCCGGACTATACAACACTCATTAAAGGGCTCGATGTTATTCAGCCTGTAGATGATTTGGTAGCTTCGCTTCATGAAAAGCATCAATTCCTGGATGCTTCCTTAGCTCCGTATCAATATGACGGACATACTTGGGCAGTTCCAATCTTCGGAATGGTTCAAGTGCTGTGGTATCGGAATGACATGCTGCAGGAAGCTGGAGTAGCGCCGCCTCAAACTTGGGACGAGCTGCGGTCAGCTGCGGAGGCCTTGACTACGGGGGATCAATACGGTATCGCCCTTCCAGCATCCAAGTCGATGGCGACGGATCAGGTGCTTTATAGCTTCCTCGTTACAGCGGGAGCGAAGGATATTATTAATGGCAATAATGAAGTGACCTTTGACAATGAAAATACGGTGAGAGCTTATGAAATGTATGCGGATTTGCTGAAGTTCTCTCCACCGGACAGCAACACCTATCAATGGGGCGAACCGCAGGCGCAATTTAACGCAGGAAAAGCGGCAATGGCGATTGAGAAGGGGCAATATTTGGCTACCTTTGAAGCGGAGTCTGGAAGACCGGCAAGCGATCTAGGAGTCGTTCCGATGCCAGTAGCTGACGGAGGAGAAGAAGGCAGCATCTATTATTCCAACGGCGTGATGGTGCTGACGGATGATGCTGCGAAGCAGGATGCGATTGCACGCTTCTTCGATTACTTGTTCGAGCCTGAAAACTATGGCAAGTTCGTCAATGCTGAGCCTGGTTTATTCCTGCCGGTTACGCAAACAGGCATTGAAGCAGACAGCTTCTGGAATGATCCAATTATTCAGAAGTATAAATCCCAAGTAGAGGTTCTAATCGCGGCATCCGAGAAAGGCCAACTGTTCGGGTTTACGGATGGGGTGGCATCGAGTATCGGACAAATCGCGGGACCGAATTTCCTCGCGCAGACACTTGAGCAAATTATCATTAACGGCATGTCTCCGGCAGATGCAGTGAAATGGGGACAACAGAAAATGGATGAAGTGACCTAATCAGCAGTTAACCGAATTTTAAAGAATGGAAAAGGCGGGACAATCCAAAACTCCCGCCTTTTCTCTCAAATGAAAGTGGGAGTGAGGGGCATGGAAGTATTAGGTAAGTGGAGAATCATCGGCAAGATATTGCCCTATTTGCTAGTAGCACCAATCGTACTGTGGATCATTCTCACCATATTCGTCCCACTTCTTAGTGTTCTGAAAGAGAGCTTTTATAATACGGGTTTTGTGGGAACCAAAGGGTCATACGTCGGACTTGATAATTATGCGAAGACACTGACCTCCAAAGACTATTGGAATGCATGGGGCAAAAGCTTGATATGGCTAGTAGGCAACGCAGTTGCGCAGTCGCTATTGGCCTTCGGTGTTGCGTTATTAGTAAACAAAAAAACAAAGCTGTCAAACTTTGCACGCAATTGGATGATCATCCCGTGGATCATTCCGACGATCGTCGTGGCGATCTTCTGGCAATGGATCTTCAATGGATCTTACGGCATTTTTAATCATGTGCTGCAGTCGCTGCATCTAATTGACAGCCCAGTGAATTTGCTCGGGGACAGCTTCTGGGCACTCCCCATTGTGATCTTCATCAATACATGGCACTGGTTTCCGTTTATGGCGGTGATCGTGCTTGCGGGGTTGACCACCATATCTGAGGAGATTTACGAGGCTGCGGACGTAGACGGTGCGAACAAATGGCAGCAGTTCTGGAGCATCACGTTTCCTTCGTTGGGCAAAATTACGTTTGCACTGGGGCTTGTCGGAACATTATGGTCTTTCAATATATTCGATACGATTTATATTTTAACAAGCGGCGGACCTGCAGGTGCGACGACGACCGTTCCCGTATTCATTTACCAGCAAGCGTTTGAATCATACAGCATGGGACAAGCATCGGCTACATCGATTATTACTGCTGCGTTCTTGATTGTATTTGCTTACTACTTCATCAAATATCTCGCACCCAACGAGGAATAGGCAGGTGAGATCGTGAGAGCATTACGCATTCTAATCGGTACAATACTAACATTCTTAATAGTGTTTCCATTTTATTGGGTGATCATATCTTCATTCAAACCGGCAGATCAAATATTACAGCCTGATCTGTTTCCGAGAGCGTTCACATTGGAGCATTACGAGCAGCTGCTCGGGCAGACTCCTTACCTGACAAACTTGAAAAACAGCATCTTAGTCTCACTCGGAACGATGATCGTTTCAGTATTGATTGTCGTACCAGCGTCTTACGCCATTTATCGAATGAGATTTCGCGGGCGTCGATTCGTCAGTCGCCTCATTATCGCGACATATATTTTTCCGGGCATCTTGCTGTTAGTTCCCGTTTATCAGCTAATGTCAACGATCAATCTTGTTGATTCGCTATGGGGACTGGTAGTCATAAACGTCACGTTTGCAGCACCGTTCTCTGTCTGGTTGATGCAAGGCTTTATTGATTCCGTGCCTATCGCGCTGGATGAGGCAGCCGCGATCGATGGTGCCGGTAGAATGAGAACCTTGCTGCAAATCTTACTACCTCTGATTGGACCCGGAATCGCGACGATTTCCGTATATGCCTTTATTATGTCCTGGACGGAATTCGCCTTCTCCTCCGTATTGATCACTAGCGGAGACCTAAGGACGTTGCCAGTCGGACTTAATGCGATTATGGGTCAATATACCGGTACGTTGGGGATGGACGACCGCCGGAGCGGTGCTTACCTTATTGCCAGTCGTTATCTTCTTTGCGTTTGTTGGTAAGTACTTTATTAAAGGCTTGACGACAGGCGCTGTGAAATAAAGACAAAGGTGGATCGAGACCATGAACAATCGCAATATTCGTATCGGACTTATCGGCACAGGAAGGTTTGGACGCCTGCATCTGAAAGTTTTTCAGGAAATTCCAGGTGCATCCGTACTTGCGCTATCGGACATCCATCGGCAGGAGCTGATGCGAACGGCGCAACAATACGGCATATCCGAAGACAATTGCTATGAAGATCCATTAGACCTTATCAAGCGTCCTGACTTGGATGCTGTAGATATTGTGACAGACGAAAAGTCGCATGGCTCGCTCGTTTTGGCTGCGTTGCAACACGGCAAACACGTCATCGTGGAGAAGCCGTTATGCGTGTCTTATCAAGAAGCGGTCGAAATCGAGAAGGCGCAGCAGCTATCCGGAAAACAAGTATTGGTCGGCAATATATCCAGGTTTAGTCAGCCATATTTTTCGATCAAAAAAACGATTGAGAGCGGCCGATTAGGGAAGGTGGCGGCCATCAGAGCGAAGCGGAACTTCAGCAAAAGCTGGTTCGACAGCTTCGGTAACCGCATCCACCCGGTTTACGAATCAGGCATCCATGATATTGATTTGATGATCTGGTATGCAGAGGGAAGTAAATGCGTGAAGGTGGCGGCATTCGAAAGCTATATAAGCGGGTACCGGTATCCGGATTTATTCTCCGCTATTTTGACCTTTGACAATGGACTGGTCGCATCGATTGATTCCAGCTGGATGGTGCCGGCCGGAGGACCGCAAAACTTGGTGGAAACACTTGAATTAGGCGGTCTGATTGATGCCCATATTGAGGTCATAGGAGAGAACGCCACCGCCCAATACCAACTAGCGCATCCGGGACTGTCCGTGTGGACGGACAACGGAGTATTGCTTCCGGAGACGACGCTCTGGCCAACAGGTCCGGACGGGGTTGGCGGTGCGATCCGTACGGAATTGGAGCATTTCGTGAAAACAATAGCAAGTGACCGGCCATCGCCGATCATGCCGTTGCAGCACGCTGTACAAGCCTCGAAAATCGCCGATGCGATTGTGCAATCAGCTGCGCAAAATACCGTGATTCATCTGGAATAGAGAGGTCAAATGCTGAGCGGAGAGGGGCGATATTAGAAAATGTCTATTCAACAACGGTTGAATGAACTCGGAATTACGATACCAAAGATTGAACCGAGATTTAACTTTGTGGCAGGCGTACAAGTCGGGAATTTGTTGTTTGTCTCTGGACAAACGCCGGAAGTTGACGGTGTCATGCAATATGTAGGGAGATTGGGTGCGGAGATCGATGTAGAGACAGGAAAGAAAGCCGCTAGACTTGCCGCATTGAACTGCCTAGGTGAGGTGCAGGCGGTACTGGGCTCGCTCGATTACGTGGAGCGAATCGTGCGTGTGATCGGCTATGTTCGGTCGGCGGAAGGCTTCGGTGAGCAGCCGCTGGTCATTAACGGCGCCTCGGATTTGCTGATAGAGATTTTCGGTGAGGCAGGCCGTCATGCACGAGCAGCGCTCGGTACGAGCGAATTGCCGTTCGGTGCACCCGTGGAATTAGAGATGATCGTTCAGGTCAAGGAGCATCGCGAATGAAAATTTGTAAGGATGTCTATTTGGTGGCAAGCGGCTCATTAGGCTTTGACTGGACACATCCAGCTGATTGTAATGTGTACGCGATTGATACAGGGGCGGGAGTCGTCCTGTTCGATAGCGGGACGGGTCTATCCGTGGACGATATCGAGGCGAATCTCCGTTCCCATGGTCTAAATAGCAATGAAATCAAGTATATTTTTCTTACTCATCTTCATGCGGATCATTCTGGCGGTGCGGCCGAGCTAAGAAGGAGAACGGGGGCCAAGGTCGCGGCAATCGAGCTAAGCGTTCCGGTCATGGAGCAAGGTGAGGAAGAGAAGATCGATCTTAGGCGAGCAAGGGATGCGGGGTTTTATCCGGCAGATTACAAGTGGAATCCGTGCAAGATCGATACGGTATTACATGACGGTGAAACGATCACGATCGGAAGATATTCGTTTCAAGTGATCTATACGCCTGGACATTCTGCATACGATACGAGCTTTTTGGTCGATGACTCTGTAAGCCCAATGCTCATAAGCGGTGATACCGTTATGTACGGCGGAAAGATTTCAATGCTCAGTACGAACGATTTTTCACTCAGTCTGCTAGCTGACAGTATGAGGAAATTGGCTAAGCTGCAGCCTGAACTGTTGCTCCCAGGTCACGGACAACCTGCTTTAAGGCGTGCTCATCAACATATTCGCAAAGCGCATCAAGCGTTCAGCAATCTGGGAGTGCCAGCGAATATTGGGTAATCAGGGGAGAAAAGAGAGGGGAAGCAAAAATGTTGGCAGCGGAATACGCAAAACAAATTCAAGAGCATATTACACTGATCGTAGAGAATGAAATGGATAGTATCCTTAAGGCAGCCGAATGGATCGCAGATTCAGTGGCGAATAATGGTTTGGTTCATTTGTTTGGATGTGGACATTCCCACTTGTTGGTTGAAGATATATTTTATCGTGCAGGGGGCCTCGTGCCGGTCAATGCAATCTTGGAAACCAGCGTTATGCTGCATGAAGGAGCGGTAAAAAGCTCAAAGATCGAGCGTTTGTCCGGGTACGCGGAATTGATTCTTGATAATTACTCGGTGAACCAAGGCGAGGTGATGATCGTCATCTCCAATTCGGGCATTAATGGCATCCCGGTTGAAATGGCGCTCGCGGCCAAACAAAAAGGGTTAAAAGTAGTCGCGGTCAGCTCCTCGTCATACCAGACGGCGAAGTCGCGTCATCCGTCCGGCAAGCGGCTGCGTGATATTGCAGATCTGGTGATCGACAATCACATGCCGCATGGCGATGCCCTTGTAGAAGTTCCGAACACGGAATTGAAAATGGCCTCAGGGTCAACGATTGCCGGCAGCTTGATTTTGAATATGGTGATGACTACGGTAGCTGAAAAGCTGGTTGAACGCGGAGTCACGCCGCCTATCTTCGTGAGCGGCAATATACCTGGCGGATTTGAGCAAAATGAGGCCTATATTGAGCAGTATCGCGGCCGCATTAAGCATCTATAAAAGCACAAGTTGACGAGCGAAGTGCAAGGGGGATCAAGGGTGACAGACAAACGACAATTCGTTATGGGCATCGATGTCGGCTCTACCGCGGTAAAGGTCATTGTCATGTCGGAGCAGGGAGCAATCCAGGCTTCTTGCTCCGTAACGTATGGTGCGAATTCACCGCGTTCCGGCTGGGTCGAACAGGACCCCGACGTATGGTGGAATGCTGCGGCAGCTTGTATTCAGGACTGTCTGAAGACGATCGATCCCGGGCAAATTGCAGCGATTTCTTTCTCCGGACATATGAGCGCCGCGATACTAATCGATACTGACGGAGCTCCGGTCATGCCAAGCATCATGATTGCTGATACGCGTTCACGAGAACAAACCGATATGCTGCGCAGCCAGTTTCTGGATCGGTTTGTCGACATGACAGGCAACGAACCGCTGGATGCATTCACCGTGTCGAAGCTGCTTTGGATACAGAGTCATTGTCCAGAAAAGCTCAAGCGGGCGTCGACGCTACTCTTTCCGAAAGATTATATCCGCTTTAAACTTACGGGAAAGCTAGGAACTGACCCGTCCGATGCTGGCAACAGCTTGCTTTATCATTATACTGACGGCACTTGGGATAAAGAGCTAGTCCATGAATTGGGACTTAACCCTGATCTTCTGCCGGAAATTTTTCAGTCGAGCGATAGCTTTGCCTCGGTTAGCCGCGAGGCAGCTGCACAAACCGGTTTGCTGGAAGGGACATTGGTCATCACCGGCGCAGCCGATATGGCGTGCAGCCAGCTTGGCACAGGGGCGTTCCGCGCAGGAACATTGGCTGTGACGCTCAGCACGTCCGCGCAAGTCGTCTTGAAGGTGCCGGCGATAGCACCGGAGTTATCCGGCAAGATCACCTTCCATCCGTCCGCCGTTTCTGGCCAGTTGTATGCGATGGGCACTGTATTCACCGGCGGACTTGGGGTCGAGTGGGGATATAAGCTGCTGACCGGCAAGAGCAAGCTCGATGCTGATGATTTTGCGGCGATTGGCAAGTGGAGCGAGCGTATGAAGGACATATCTCCTGGCAGTGACGGACTTTTGTTCCTGCCGTTCTTGACTGGCAGCGCCTCGCCTTACTTTGATTCCTTGGATCGGGCGTCCTGGTTAGGGCTGTCGACCGGACAAACTCCTGAATTGCTCCTTCACTCCGTGATGGAAGGCGTCGCTTTTAACATTCGCGAAAGTATGGAATGGTTCGAAAGAGACGGTCATGCCATCGATTGCATCCATCTCGGGGGCGGCGGAAGCAAGAACGACCTCTGGTGTCAAATGATCAGCGATGTGCTAGGCAAGGATACAAGACGCTTAGCTGAGCGAGATGCGTCCGCGATCGGAGCAGCTATACTGGCTGGCGTTGGTGCAGGGTTGTTTACTTCCGTGGAAGAAGCGATCGAGAAGACGGTCAGGACGGAAGCGGCGTTTTCTTGTCGAGCGGATCGGCATGAGCGGTACAGCTTGCTATATGAGCAGTATGGCAAGATTTATCAAGCATTGAATGAGTATTATCATGCCGTTCGTCGTTTGATCTGAATAAAGCGAAAGACAGGCTTGGGAGCTAGTCCTGAGCCGGTTTTTCTTTGATTGGGAGCAATCAAATGACCATAAATGTGAGAGGAAAATAAAAAGAAGGATTGACAAAGTTGGTGAAGGCTGATTATTATTTATATTAACTTAGACAATTTGAACCGGTTCAAATAAAAGGAAATGTGGAGGCCTGTCATGACTGTAGATCAAACGTTTGTATTAACCGGGCTGCACTACAAAACTGATGAACCGATATCCGTTAAGATACGCGATGGAATGATTCAAGCAATCGAACGGATACAGGAAACGCATCTAAAGTCGAATCGAACAATTGCGCCAGGTTTGATCGATCTTCAGGTAAACGGATTTGCTGGAGTGGATTTTAATTTGGGTCCTGATTCTGTACACGACAATTTGAAAGCGCTTCAATTAGCAACTGACAAATTGCTTGCACACGGGACAACGACTTATTGCCCCACGATTATTACGGGCTCATTCGAGGATATGCTGAAATCGATGAAGGCGATCCGAGATGCATGCGAATCGGATGCACGAGTTAATGATTGCATCGCTGGGATCCATATGGAAGGTCCATATATCTTCCGAGGATGGTCCTCGTGGGGCGCATGATTTGCAGCATGTCCGAGACCCTGATTGGGACGAGTTTATGGCTTTGCAAGAAGCATCAGGCAACAGAATTTGTCTGGTCACACTTGCCCCTGAACGACCGGGAGCGATCGATATGATATCCAGGCTTGCCGGTGCGGGGATCAAGGTCTGCATCGGTCATACCGCTGCCGAGCATGAGCATATTGAACAGGCGGCTGAAGCTGGCGCGACGATTTCCACACACTTGGGCAATGGAGCGCATCCACTTATTAGGCGACACCCGAATTATATTTGGTCGCAGTTAGCTGAAGATGATTGTATGCAGGAATTATCGCTGACGGACACCACCTGCATCCCTCGGTATTAAAGGTTATGGTGCGGGTGAAGCGTGACAAGCACTTTCTTGTAAGCGATTCCGTGATGTTAGCGAAGCAGCCTCCTGGTATTTATGAGACGCGCATCGGGGGGAAGGTTGAGTTAACCCCTCAAGGCAGACTGCAGCTGGCTAATCAACCGAATATATTAGCTGGTTCAACGGCAGCATTAATCGATTGTGTTGAATTTTATGCTCGCTCAACGAACGAAGGTTTGCCGATAGCCATTGACAAAGCTTCCGTCGTTCCGGCAACAATTCTTGAGCAAGAACGAATCGGGAAATTGGAGGAAGGCTGCCAGGCAGATCTGCTCGTGTATGAACGCCATCCGGAGAGCAGTCAATTAAGCGTGTGCCAAGTATTCAAACGGGGAAAGGAAGTATATTCAAGTGTCAGACATGCAGATGTTAGGAATACCTTCTAGTCCGATAATGATGAATCACCAAATATTTTTTGTAAACAAAATTTGAACCGGTTCAAACATGAAATATTCCTTTTTATTGATGCAAGGACTTTTATTATGCGTGGGGGTGATGCAGCTGAAGCAGAATGCAGCGTAGTGGGGTAAGAAGGGTGTCTTGAATCTTGCATGATCAAAAATTTGTGAAAATTGGAGGGGAAGACGATGAAAGTGAATAAGAAGCTCGTGACACTATTGTCGATCGTGATGGTTTTGGCGCTCGCATTAAGCGCATGTTCTGGAAACTCGGGTGGCGAAGGCAGCAGCAATACTCCTGCACCTTCTGGAAGTAGTGGACAAGCTGGAAGTAATGATCAAACCGAAAAAGTAGAGCTCACCATCTGGACAGGCTGGGCTGATCTTGACCCTTGGTTTAACGAACAAATCGAAGCATACAAAAGTGTAAATCCAAATGTTGAAATCACCGTTTCATCATTCCCGCTTCGCGAATATGAGCAAAAAATTGCAGCAGCGTTGCCATCAGGTGGCGCGGCGGATATTTTGCCCGTCAATCCGAGCCTTGCGGTAAGGTATATCCAGAACGGCTTTCTACGTGAAGCACCGCAAGAAATCGTTGACTTGGCACTGTCTAACAGCTATGCAGAAATAATGAGAGAGAACGCGCAATATGACGGCACGGTTTACGGGATTCCAGCGCTAATGGGTGCAGGAGCGGTCTTCTACAATATCGATATGCTGGAGGAAGCGGGGCTAACCAAGCCGCCGTCAGAAGTAGAAGAATTTTTGGATTATGCGAGGAAGCTGGCAAAGTATGACGATGATGGCAATCTTGTACGTGCTGGCATGAGTCTCCGCTTAAGCGGCGGCGGTAGCGGCGTAGGGGAGAAGTTCTGGAATATCCTGGCCCAAAGAGGCGGTACGATTATCGAGGAAGTGGAGCCGGGCAAATATCGTGCAGCCTACAATACGGAAGACGGATATGAAACGTTGAAGATGTACGTCGATATGGTACACAAATACAACACAGATGATCCGACCATCTTGCACGATACGGAAGCGTTCCAAAAAAGGAGTTGCAGCGTTCTACATCCGAGAATCCAATATTATACCGAACACAGCACAGGTAGCTCCGGATTTGAATTATGGTGCTGCGCCGTTAAGAGCAAACGTCATCAGCTTGATCAACTATTATGTAAGCTCCAAGGATGATGCCAAGGCACAGGCGGCATGGGATTTTATCAACTTCATCGTTCAGCCTGAACCGCAAGCGGCCATGATTGAATCGTCCGGATGGCTGTCGGCTAGAAACGACCTTGATTTGTCAGAATTATATGAAAAATTCCCGCAATATGAAGCATTCTTTGTTGATCAGGAATATCAAATGTACCCGGCTATTGGTGAGTTTGACGAGATCTTGACGAAGTTCGCCGATCGTTTGGCTACAAGAGGCTTTACGGATCCGTCGTTCGTTGATAACGAAGAGAAGATCAAGGCATTCCTTGATGAAGCTGCTCAAGAAACGAATGAAATCTTGAGGCGTGCGGGTATCTTGGCAGAGTAATGTTCATATGTCGTAACGAGTAACTTCGCTTGTGAAGGCGGGCAGGTCATCACAGGATGACTTGCCCGAACACAAACATAAGGGGTGCATTGCGATATGACAGAGGGAATCAATTTTGCAATTGTCGGAGCAGGTGATATTGCGAAGTACCATGCCAAAGCGATCGAGCTCCATCCAGAAGCGAATCTTGTAGCTGTTGCGAGTCCGAATCTGGATAAGGCAGCGGAGCTTGCGCAAGGATTCGATCATGTCGAGCTGTTTCAAAATGTGCAAGATATGCTAACTTGGGGAAAATTCGACGTCTTGTGCATATGCACGCCAAGCGGCATTCATCATGAGGCAGCTATAGCAGCAGCGAATGCGAAGAAGCACATTTTATGCGAGAAGCCTCTGGATATCACGGCGGAACATATGACCCGAATGATCGAGGCGGCAAGAAAGAACGACGTGAAGCTCGGCGTTGTGTTGCAAAGAAGGTTAATGCCAGCAATTAAGCTTGTGAAGCAAGCGATTGAGCAAGGAAAAATCGGAAGGCTTGTGATGGGCAACGCGTACTTGAAATATTACAGAAGTCCGGAATATTACAAGTCGAGCGACTGGAAAGGAACCAAAAAGCTGGACGGCGGCGGCGCATTGATGAATCAAGGTGTGCACGGGATCGATGTGTTGCTGTACATGCTGGGCGATGTCGAAAGCTTATACGCCTATACTGATCATCTCTCGCACGATATCGAAGTGGAAGACACAGCGGTTATCGCTATGAAATTTAGAAATGGTGCATTTGGAACGGTTCAAGGAGCGACCTCCGTTTATCCTGGGCAAGAGACAAGGTTTGAAATTCATGGGGACAAAGGAAGCCTGGAGTTTACAGATGAAGGCTTTAAGCAGTGGTCGCTTATGGATCACGATGAACCTTTACCTGAAGTCGATGATGTACTTGGCTTGGCAGCAACGAAAAGCTCCACACAAATTTCAACTGTCGGTCATGAATTTTATGTCGCAGATATGATCGAAGCGATCAAAGAGGATAGAGATCCTTTCGTAACTGGTGAAGAGGCTCGGAAATCTGTTGATTTCGTACTAGCAGTCTATGAGTCAGCGCGTCTTAGAAAAGAAATCAAATTGCCGCAATATTAAGGAGGTCTGTAATCATGCAAAAGCTGGCGATTGATGGTGGGCAGCCGGTCAGACGTGATCCGTTTCCGAAATGGCCTATCTTCGGTGAGTTGGAACAAAACTTACTGCTTGAAGTATTGAATTCTGGTCTTTGGGGAGGAACTGGCAGAGTCAAACTGCCGATCGTAGAGGAAAGATTCGCCAAGCTACATGGAGCCAAGCATGCCGTTACCGTAGTGAACGGAACCGTAGCCATTACGGTGGCGTTAAAAGCTGCCGGCGTAGAACCAGGCGATGAGGTCATTGTACCGCCGTATACGTTCTACGCAACAGCAGCAGCTCCCCTAATGTACGGGGCCATACCGGTCTTTGCAGACGTTGATCCCAAAACGCTGATGCTTGATCCGGCAAGCGTTGAGGAGCGCATAACCCCTCGCACAAAAGCGATCATTCCAGTGCATTTGGGCGGTGCCATGGCCGATATGGATGCTTTGACGGCAATCGCCAAGCGGCATGGGCTAGTTGTCATCGAGGATGCTGCGCAAGCAGTCGGTGCGATGTGGAACCATAAAGGAGCTGGCTCCATCGGTGACTTGGGGACATTCAGCTTTCAATCCAGTAAGAATGTCAATGCTGGTGAAGGCGGCATCATCTTGACGAATTCGGATGAAATGGCCGATATGGCGTGGTCGCTGACGAATGCCGGCAGGGTACGTGGCGGTGAATGGTATCAGCATGAACACTTAGGCTGGAATTTGCGCATGACAGAGTTTCAGGCGGCCGTAGTTCTCGGACAGATGGAAAGACTGGAAGAACAGATGACCTTGCGCAGCAAAAACGCGGAACTATTAAATTCCTTAATGCGAGACATCGAGGGGATCGTCTTGCCAGAGGATGATCCGCGAATGACCCGGCATGCCTATCATCTTTATATTTTCAAGCTGTCTCCTGAGCTCGCTGCAAAGGTTGACAAAAAAACGTTCTGCCGCATGTTGAATGCAGAAGGAATTCCAGTGCAAGAAGGATATCATTCTTTGAACTTGAATCATGTCTTGCAGAAAGAGATCTATAAATGTACAGGCAAGCAAGACGTTCAATCTTGTCCCAATGCCGAACGTGCCGCTGCCCACGAAGCGATGTGGCTGGCGCAAAACGTCCTTCTCGGCGATGAGTCGGATGTGCATGATATTGCCACAGCTGTACGCAAGGTCGTTCAGGCTATATAGCGAGTGTCTATGATTGATTTAGAAGAAGGTGATGAGAATGATATGGAATCGGTTAGGAGTCATATCGGATGAGGTTTCAAACGATTTGGAAGAAGCCTTGGACTGGGCGGTCGAACATCAATTAAAGCATGTAGAAATACGCATGGTTGGCGACCGCAATGTCATGAAGCTTTCTGATGATGAACTGGAAGCTGTTCGTCATTCAGTTGAAAGACGAGGATTATTTGTTTCGGCGATCGCTTCCCCTGTATTCAAATGCTCGCTTGATCCATCAAGACCCGTTGCTTCTGGGGATACCTTCGGTCAAGAAGAACTTAGCGTTGACGAGCATTTTCAAATGTTGGAGGAAGCTTTTCAAACTGCGCGGAAGCTCGGCACGAATCGGATTCGTATTTTCTCCTTCTGGCGCGAAGTATCTCCGGAGCAGCATACAGATACAATCGTTTGTCATCTTCAACGAGCAGCGCAGCGAGCGAGCGAGGAGGATATGCTACTTCTTCTGGAGAATGAGCCGTCCTGTAACGGTGGCTTCGCGAGCGAGGTCGGATATTTTGTTCAACAAGTCAATGAACCCTCATTATTAGTATTATGGGATCCCGGCAATGAAGCTTACGGTGGCCGGGTTGCCTATCCGGACGGCTACGAATCAGTCAAAGGTCATATTGGACATGTTCACATCAAGGATGCCATCGTGGAGAATGGCAAACCGCAATGTGTTCCCGTCGGTTCAGGCAGTGTCCCGTATTTAGAGCATATATCAAGATTGGAGAAAGAGGGATATAATGGCTTATATACAATCGAGACACATTATATTCCCCCGGGAGGAACCAAGAGAGACGGAACAACACAGACTCTTCTGGGACTAAAGTCAATGTTATCCACAGGAGGAAGTCAATGAGGGTCACAATTTCGGATTTGTCCAAAGCAACCGGTTTATCGAAGAGTACGATATCCGGAGTGCTGAACAATAAGAGCGGTTTCTCTAGAAAAACGAGAGAAAAAGTGTTTCAAGCAGCCAAAGAGCTTGGATATGTGCCGAACGAAATCGCGATTGGACTATCTTCAAAGTCTACTAGAACGATCGGACTCATTATCAAAGATATTACGAATCCCTATTACAATCAATTGACCAAAGGTGTGCAAGAAGTCGCTTCAGAGCATGGATTTACCGTATTTTTATGCAGCAGTGGAGAAGATCAGAAAGCGGAGGTAGAACATATTCGTGTGATGGAGCGAAAGAGAGTCGATGGAATCATAATCGCTCCATTGCTCGAAGAAGTGAGTTTTGTCCATTTTTTCAAATTGAAGCAACGAGGCGTTCCGTTTGTGTTATTGGGTGAAATCGAAGGCCTAGAGTGCGATTATGTAAAATTCGATGATTACGACGGCGGACTGCAAGTGATGGATCACCTGCTCGATTACGGACATCGGCGCATCGCGTACATCAAAGGCCCGCGCACGAGCCGCTCGTCTAAAGAGAGATTTCAAGCATATTGCGATAAACTCAAGGAATCCGGCATCACGCCGGATCCTAAAATCGTGTTTGACAATCCGGCTGACGAAGAGAGCGTGCTGTCCATCGCAAAGACATTGACCGCGATGCACGACAAACCGACGGCCGTCGTTTGTTTCGACGATATGATTGCTGTTCAATTTATCAAAGCATTTCAAAAGCTGGGCGTACGAGTGCCAGATGACATATCGCTCGTTGGTTTTGACGATATTGAATGGGTTGCATTTCCGTTAACAAGCGTATCCATTCCAACCTATGAAGCAGGGAAGATGCTCGCTGAGGCGTTATTTTCACGCATCATGGACACCGGTGCGGAGTATTTGCAGCATACTTTTAAGGAAAAATTGATGATTCGTTCGTCAGTTAAGCCGCTTTAGGAGAGTATGATGACCAGGAGGTTACTTACGATGTCGATCGTTTCACAATTTGAAGTAGGAAAATATTCTACACGCTTGCATTTGGGAATGGCTGTGGCGATGGATGTTTCTGAAAGAATCAAACAATTGCTTTCACAAAAGGAGTATGTGTCGATAGCATTTGCCTCTGCTCCATCCCAGAATGAGTTTCTCGATGCTCTGAGGGATGACGAAACAATTCCCTGGGATCGCTTAATTTGCTTCCATCTGGATGAATATATCGGACTTGAGTCGGACAATCCACAAAGCTTTTCCTATTATTTGCAGGACAGGCTGTTTCAATATCGAAAGCCAAAGCAATTCCATATGATACTCGGTACAAGCCCACCGACCGAAGAGTGTGCAAGATATGCGCGCTTGCTGCGTAACAATCCACTAGATATAGCTTGCATCGGGATCGGTGAGAATGGCCATATCGCATTTAACGATCCTCAGGTGGCGGATTTTCAAGATCCCGATGTGATCAAGGTCGTTGAGCTCGACCAGAGGAGTCGGATACAGCAAGTAAACGATGGATGCTTCGAGACATTGGACGAAGTGCCGACGCATGCGCTCAGCTTGACGATTCCGACGATATTATCGGCTCCATATATTTATTGCTCCGTTCCCGGGGAACGTAAGAAGAATGCAGTTTATCGTACGCTGTATGGACCGATCGATGTAGATTGTCCGGCATCCATTCTCCGCCAATCGAACTATTGCAAGATGTATCTGGATCATGACAGTTATTCTTCTTTTACGAAAAGCAGCACCAGCTAACAATTGAATCGCATGCCCATAACTATAGGGAGGAGGGACAGCGCTTGAATGTGGTCTTCGGATGGTTTCGCAAGCTGAAACCGATACACTGGTTTTGTATTCTTGGAATACTTCCTATTGTTGTGATTTACGCTTATTTGCGATTTATCCCGATCGCCAACATCATGTATATGAGTATGTTTCAGTGGGATTTGGTGTCGAGTGAAAAACCGTTCCTCGGGTTCGGCAACTTCATTGAAATGTTCAACAATGACGCCTTTTTGCAAGCGCTTAAAAATACGACTTTGATCGCTTTCGGCGTATTTTTTCTGAGCGTGCCGATCGCGATGGTCATTGCCGCATTATTGAACAGTGGTATACGGTTTAAAGCATGGTACGAGTCGATTTATTTTTTGCCGTATATTACACCGATGGTTCCCGTAGCTGTAACCTGGAAATGGATTTATAACAAAGATTACGGATTGCTCAATTACTTCTTGGGCTGGTTTGGTGTTCCGCCGCAAGCATGGCTGTTTGAGCCGACGTTGGCGCTCATCTCTGTCATCATCCTGACCGTATGGAAGACAATCGGGTATAACATGATTATATTCATGGTCGGCATCGGCGGCATCAGCAAGGAATATTATGAAGCTGCCTCGTTAGATGGAGCGACTGGCATTAGCGCATTCCGCTATATTACAGTACCGCTGCTCAAGCCGATTACGCTGTTTGTTTCGATCGTCACGCTTATCCAAAGCTACAACGTGTACAGCCAGGTATATATATTGGCTTCGGACATTCAAGGTTCTCCCGGATATGTCGTACGGGTACTCGTATACGACATGATCGAGAACGGATTCAGATACTACCGCATGGGATATGCGGCTGGTGAAGCTGTTGTCTTGTTCATGATCGTATTGCTGCTTACCTTAATTCAGCTGTGGATTTCCAGGGAGAGAAATATCAAGGTAAGGAGGAAGAAAGCAGGATGAGATTGCGAAGAATTATTTCCAAAACGATCGTGAACATCGCTTTAACATTTGGCGCAATCATCATGTTTATGCCGTTTCTATGGATGGTTATGACTGCTTTTAAAACTCCGCCGGAGTTGAATGTGTTCCCTCCGACATTTTTGCCTAAACAATTCAATGCGGACAATTTCTTCGCGGTGTTCGAGGCTGCTCCATTCGACAAGTATTTCTGGAACAGTGTTCGTATGGCGGTCATTTCATCCGTTTCGATCGTGTTTACCTCCTTGCTGGCGGGTTATATTTTTGCAAAATTCCGAATGGTCGGCTTGATGTTTATTTTTATCGTATTTCTAGCGACTGCGATCGTACCGTTTGAAGTTTATATGATTCCGCTTTATTTGCAAATGAAGGATTTGAACTTGCTGAACACATTCACGGGTATGGTGCTGCCTTATGTGGTGATGAGCTTCGGAATATTCTTCATGAGACAAAGCATCATTCAGCAAATTCCTGATGATTTGCTAGAAGCAGCTAGAATTGAAGGAGCTTCTGAATGGCGTATTTTCTTCAGGATTGTGACGCCGCTGCTTGTGGCACCGATGAGTGCACTCGGAATATTCGCTTTCATTGAAGCCTGGAATGCCTTCGTATGGCCGCTGCTCGTTGTAGGAGATAAGGAATTGTTTACGATGGAGCTTGGACTAGCCATGTTCCAGTCGCTGTTTAGCGTCGACATGACCTTGATGTCCGCAGGCTCCGTGCTTTCCGTAATTCCGATTCTAACGGTCTTCCTGCTTCTGCGTCGTCATATTATTCACAGTATCAGCATGACCGGTATCAAGTAAGCCTGATCCTGAACCTATCACAAGCGAAGCGGGTTAGGTTTCGTTCTAAGTCATGGTGGACAAGGTGTGATCACTACATGGATGTCAATCAATTATTTCAATTGTATAGCGATCATTTGCACCGCCAATTGCTTCCGTTTTGGATGAAGGCGGCAGATCGACGTCTGGGCGGGGTGTATACGTGCTTTGACAATGAAGGCTCCAAGCTCGTTAGCAATCACAAATACACCTGGTCACAAGGGAGATGGCTGTGGCTTTTGGCAAGATTGGCGATTGATGAGCAGCACGATCTGATATATGAAGATCGGAACGAATTGCTGCGTATGGCTACGGCCACTGCCGATTTCCTGAAAAAACACGTCCTCCTGGACAACGGGAACTGTGCGTACCTCTTAACCGCTGACGGCAAACCACTTGAAGCGTTTCCGGGCAGCGGGTTCGATAGCAGCTTTTATGCAGACTGCTTTGTCGTGCTCGGGTTTGCGGAATATGCGCGCGCTATCCGGGACGAATCGGCTGTCAACTGGGCATATCAACGTTATGAACGAATCGCTGAGAGAGTCTCCTTGCATGACCTGAAGTGTGAGCCATATCCGATCCCTGAAGGCTATAGGGCACATTCGGTGTCCATGATCATGCTGAATGTAAGCCAGGTGCTTGCCGAGGCTTTACAAGAGTTTGGCCATCCTGGCATACAGAAGGTCAAGCGCGATATGGGGCTTCATCTGCAGGAAATTATGGAGTCTTCTGGATGCTCAAACCGATACGATCAGGGAGCTAATCCCTGAGCGGGAACAAGATCATGACACTCGGCTTGCCAGACATTTAAACCCAGGCCATGCCCTTGAGTGCATGTGGTTTGTCATGGATGCCGCGGAAGCACTAGGTCAGGATGATTACGTACACAAAGCAACTCAGGTCATTGGCCAATCGTTCGATATGGGCTGGGACGAAAAATACGGCGGCTTGCTTCGCTTCGTTGATCGTGACGGTGGAAAGCCGCGCGGCCGGGAAGCGGGTTCGAGGTATGAGCAATTAATTGCCGATACGTGGGATATGAAGCTGTGGTGGCCGCATTCCGAAGCGTTATATGCGCTGCTTAGAGCTTATTATGCTTCGCGTGATCGGCAATTCCTTGATCGTTATCAGAAGCTTCATGACTATGTGTTTCAGACGTTTCCGAACGGTGACAAGAGCATTGGAGAATGGATTCAGATTCGCGATCGGCAAGGGAAACCGCTGCAGAAGCTTGTTGCACTTCCCGTGAAAGATCCTTATCACATTATACGAAATGTGATCTTGATCATGGAGCTTCTGTCAGACAAGATGAAGGACATGGGACTCTCGTTGAGGGGTGAAGGACATGTGTAATCCCATGCAGCGAAATATGGAGGAGGAGCTGCGAGTCGGCTGTGCCAAGGTGGACATTACGCCACAGAAACCAATGGAACTGGCTGGCTTCGCTCATCGTTCGGGTCATTTCCAGGCCGTGCGCCATCCGCTTCATCTTAGAACGATATGGATGGAACAGGGCAATGGTCACGGCAAAATAATACGAAGTATTTTGATTTCCGTGGACCTGCTTTTTTGGGGCAATGCACTTGCTAATCAGATGAAAGAGAAAATTAGCAAACAGTGGGGCGTCGATCAAGATGCCATTCTCTTGCATGCGACGCATAATCATTCCGGTCCTCAGACGTCCGACGAGTTTTGTTCTTCCTTGGGCACTCCCGATGAAGAATATTTGATGTATCTTGAGGAGCAGTTAGAGTTGAGCGTGGCGATGGCAAGAGAAAATTTAGAGCCTGTCACCCTCTCGCGGCATACGGGTCAATGTCATATAGGAATCAATCGCAGGAAGATCGTGAACGGGAAAGCGGAGATGGCTCCGAACCCCTCAGGTTCCGTCGATCCGGAATTGTCCTTGCTCCGCTTTGATAACGCAGAGGGTCAGATCAAAGCGTTAGTCGTCCATTATGCTTGCCATCCGACAACGTCAGGGGAGAATGTAGTGACATCCGAATATTGCGGTGTCGCGATGGACATGATCGAGGAACGACTGCATTTTGCTCCTGCTTCGATCGCGGTATTTTTGCAAGGCTTCTGTGCCAATGTGAGGCCGAAGCTTCTGAAGGATCATGAGTTTTATCGTGGAGGACTGGGAAGAGGTTGAAGATCTTGCAACAAAACTGGCTGACGAAGCGGTAGCTTTGCTTAAGCGAAAGGCCGAGCCAGTCAAGCAGGCAAGATTGTCGATCAAGCGTCAAAGCCTTCCGCTGAATCTTCAGGAGATGCCAACGATCGACTACTTACAAGAGCTTGTAGAGGCTCAGGACGCTGATCCACCCGAAGCCTCGATCGCCGATGAGAAGATGGTGAGCGATCCGAAGCTGAAATCACTAGAGGCTGACGATCGAACGCTCCGAGAATGGGCGCGATTTCTACTCAGCAGGCCAGACAGATTACACAAAGTCCCAAGTTTAGACATGACGCTTCTGGAGCTTGCAGACGATTGCAAATTGCTAACCATGAATGCGGAAATGTCCGTGGAATACGGCATCATGGTTAAATCTGCTTACCCGGGCCAGCTACTGCCTGTGAGCTGCACGAACGGAATCATCGGATATGTTTCGACCGATTCCCAATTATTAGAGGGCGGGTATGAGGCATTGGATTTTATTTATTACTTTGGATTGCCTGCTCCTTACGCCACAGGTACGGAGGAAGCGATTCACAAGCAAATTGACAATCTGCTAAGCAGCTGAGAGGATAATCAATCAAAGTCCGCCGTATACCGTGCATGACACCGGGTGCGGCGGACTTTGCATAGTTACAAATTCTCCACTTTCAACGCATCGATAATGTTTTCCTTCTTGAGCTTCGAGCTCGCATGCATCATCGTGATGAATACGATGATGAATACGGAGACGATGCAGACAGCGATCTCCTTCCACGGCAGCACGAACGTAAAATCAAATACGCTATTCATCGAGTTGTACATCCAGATGCTGATCAGCACGCTGACAGGCAAGCCGTAGAGCAGCGCCTTAATGCCGTAGAAGATGCTCTCGTAGTTCATCATCCGATTGAAGCCGGCGGGCGTCATGCCGATGGACCTCAGCATGGCGAACTCTCTGCGCCGCAGCGCGACGTTCGTACTGATGGTGTTGAAGATATTCGTCACACCGATCAGGGCGATCAAAACAACAAATCCGTACAGGAAGATGGAGATGGCGATCGTGGTGCGTTTCATTTGTTCCTGCATCGCCTTCATATCCGTTATGCTTAAATATGCTGAAGGATTGAGGCGCTTATCCAGAGATTCGATCGCTTTCGTCAGCGCTGCGCGATCCACATCCTCAGCTAGGTTCATGAACAAGCTGGCGTGCTCGGCATTTTCCTGATTAAATTCATGTAGCTGCGGGATAATTCGCTGCATCGTTTCGTCCGAGACGATGAGGTTTACATACCCGATTTCGTAATATAAGCCGCCAAATGGTAGCTCGTTAGTGACAGCGCCGATTCGCACGTCCAAATTCGGAGTCGCTTCCGAATTGTCGAAGAATGTATCACGCAGTGTAATCTTCGTCCCGACTTCGATGCTCAGCGGCTCAAATTCGGCCAGTACCGGGTAACTGATCTTGTTCCAGTTGACGACAATCGCCGTAATTTCCTCCGGGTTGTCAAACTCGGATGCTTGCAAGCCGAGTTTCTCGGTATATTCGGCAAACGCCGTCGCACCTAGGGAAACAAGATGGACGCCCATATAATACGTTCCATCCTCTCCGTTGCCGTAGTAGATTTGCGTGCGTTCATCCTGCAGTAGCTTGTTTTGAATATAGTCGCCAAATTGCTCACGCTCAAGTGCCGACCATTTCATATCTACTCTGCGTACAACAGAATGCTCCGTGATTCCTTGCAACTTGGTTACTTCTTCGTATAGTGCTAATTGCTCTTCCAGAGGAATGCCGTCCTTCGTTACGACATAGTCGAATCCAGCATCAGCATAGTACATTTCGCTGCTAGAAAAGCCGTAAGTCATAAATGAAGAGAAGGATACGTATAGCACGATGCTGATAAATAACGAAAATACCGTAGCCCGATAACGTTTACGATGACGCTTCAAATTTTTGAGCGCGATTTCTCCCTCTATGCCGAACAGCATACGAATGATGCGTGACGTCCGCAGCTTCTTGCCCTTGATTTGAATGTCTGTTGTGAGGCGTATCGCATCGATCGGCGTAATGCGTGCCGCTCTTCCCGCCGGTATAAAGGCTGAAAGGAAAATCGTCAGCGCCATGAAGCCGACTGATATAAGCACGGTCTGCGGTTTTACGGTCAGCTGCAAGTTGGTGCCGGAGTTAAAGAAGGAGCCGGCCATCAGATTGTTGATGACTTCTAACGTGATCCCGATACCGCCGATTCCAGACAAGATGCCGATCGGAATGCCGATTAGCCCAAGAATGAATGCTTCACGATAAACCATGCCGCGAATTTGCTTGTTAGTCGCCCCTACGCTGGACAGCATGCCGAATTGCTTCTTCCGTTCGCTGACGGAGATGGCGAAGGAGTTATAGATGACGGATATCGATCCGACGACGATCAACAAGATAATGATGAGACCGATCGCTTCAAACAAATCACTGAGCGCGCTGTTGTTCGTGATGCCCATCCAGCGCAGCAGCTCATTGTTGTAAGACTTGCCGGCTGCTTGTGTCGTTTGCTCGAGCTCCGACACCGTTTCGAAGATGAGTCGCGGTTTCTTGGCGACGATCGATACATCGACTGTATCATCGGGTTGCAGGGATTCGATATCGAGATAGGTGATAGCGGTATAGCCCGGACTAACATAGCTTTCGAACCCTGGATGCTTTAACAAGCCAACGACCGTATACGTCTCGCTGCCGATCGGTTCGAACGTTTCGGTTTCCGACAGCGGATGCTCTCTGAGCACCTCGCCACCATCCACGCGCTGACCGATCATAAGCTCGAGCGTATCGCCGATCGCCAGCTGGACTCCTCCGCTATAAATCACTTCCTCTGAAACGACAATTTCCCCGGGAGCCTCAGGGAATCGACCTTCTGTCAGCGTAATCGGGAAATGAGCGAAGGCCGCCTCATCATAAGCTCTGACGTATAGATACGGTTTGCGCTCATTTTGTGAGCCTTCCAATGGAGCGTAACCCAATATATCGCTAAACATGGACGTTTCCGTATTGGCATGACCCGTAATGTATTTGCTGTTTTCTACCGTTACGCCGGAAAGAGTAGCATGATGCTTGCCCGCATCCATCTCCGTCGTACGAATCATAAAGTTTTGGAAGCTAGCGACGAGTGTGGCCACCCCGCAGATCATAGCGCCGGAAAGGATGATGCCAATAATCGTCACGATCGTTCGTTTGCGGTTCAGCTTCAAGTTGCGCAGAGTCAGTTGATTCAGCACATTCACGAGCGAATCACCTCATCCTTAACGATGCGTCCGTCCTGCAGCGTGATCATGCGATCGGCTTGCAATGCGATGTTCGGATCGTGAGTAATCATGATTAAGGTTTGCTTGAATTGCTTGTTGGAAAATTTGAGTAACTCAATGATTTCCTTGGAGTTCTTGCTGTCCAAATTACCGGTCGGTTCGTCCGCAAGTACGATCGCCGGTTGATTGATCAGTGCTCGTCCGATCGAGACGCGCTGTTGCTGCCCGCCGGACAGTTCGTTCGGCAGGTGGTTAATGCGGCCTTCAAGACCGAGCGTCTCAATAATGCTTCGCAGCTTTTGCTTGTCTACCTTGCGATTATCGAGCAAGAGAGGGAGGGTGATGTTTTCTTCCACATTCAAGATCGGAATCAAATTGTAAAATTGATAGATGAGCCCGATTTGCCTGCGGCGAAAAATCGCGAGCTGCGATTCATTCAGCGCATATACGTCCGTGTTATCGATGAACACCTTGCCGCTTGTCGGTCGATCGACACCGCCCATGATGTGCAGCAGTGTCGATTTGCCTGAACCGGATGCGCCGATAATCGCTACGAATTCACCCTTCTCCACACTGAAGGAAACGTTATCCAGCGCCGTCACCATCGATTCGCCTTTGCCGTATGTCTTGGACAACTGTTCGACTCTAAGTATTTCCATCCTTGTATATCTCCTTTATGTTTTCTTTTGATATTTAGTTTATAAGAGCAAGATGACAATACGGTGACGAAGCAGGTGACAAAATTGTCACTTATCCTTTCAGTGTGGGATGTTGTGATGGTAGAACGTCAAGATAAAGGCAGTTCCGGCGCCTATTTGACTTTTGACCGTGATGTCGCCGTTTTGTTGCCTGACGATCGATTGCGCCATCGCCAGTCCGATGCCTACGCTGTCATCGCCGGCATTTCGCCCTTTATAGAATCGGTTGAAAATGTAAGGAAGATCCTGCGGAGCAATGCCTTCGCCGTTATCTGCGATGGTGATGCGCGTAAAGATCGGATTGTTCTCCGCTTCTATGCGAATCACGCCATGCTCCGGAGTGTGCTCTATGCAATTTTTCATAATGTTAATCAGCGCCTCGGCCGTCCACTCCGGATCAACGGTCAGGGAGATTTCCTCCATATCCGAGACAATCACTTGATGCTGCTTAATTTCTAGCGGGATGCTGAGCGTATCGAGCGCCTTGCGCACGAGTGTATGCGCGGCCACATTCGTTCGCTGCATGTGTACCGAGCCGGTGTCCAGACGTGACAGCTTCAACAGGGAGGAGACGAGCCATTCCATCCGGTCGAGCTGGGAGCGGATACGACTAAGAAACTCCTTGCGCATGTCGTCCTCCGGATTGTCCATAAGCAAATCGGTCATGACAGACAGCGAAGTCATCGGTGTTTTCAGCTGGTGGGAGATGTCCGCGAGCGTGTCGGCTAGCTTTCTTTTCTCATGCTTTAGATGTTCGGTTTGCTCCCTTAGCATAGAGGTAATGGTGTAGATTTCATTTTTCAGCATGCTGAATTCGCCTTCACCGTTGTCGCGAATATCGAGCGAATCCCGCCCTTCGGAAATCGCCCGGGCATAGGTTAGCAAATTGCGGATCGTACGGTATCTGCGGCGCAGAAAGATGATGACGGGGAGGAGGAGCGAAAGGCAGATGAGCAGCGTCCATCCAACTAGCATCATCGTCTGTATGCGAGACTGCTCGCGCACCCGCGACACGTGCTGCAACATCAAGCTGTCATCGTAGCCGTATTTGGCCAGCATCTGGCGACCAGCCTGAATGGCGTGCTGGTCGATTGTGGCGAGCTGTTCCACGATGCCGCGCTCAGCCTCGGGATAGACGGCAAGCACGGAGCCGATCACGGCTGACTGAGCTTCTATTAATGAATCTTTGTAGCTTTGTATGCTGCTTGCTGCTAGCCAGATTGCAAGGAAGATGCTGGCTGTTATAATCAGTGCAAACATCATATACAACCGGAAAATTTCCGGATTGCGACTTAATCTCACCTTCCGTCACCCGCTTTATAGCCCAATCCGCGCACGGTCACAATGTATGTCGGGTTGTGCGGATCGTCCTCGATTTTTTCTCGCAGTCGCTTAATATATACCGTCAGGGTATTATCGTTAACAAAATCTCCTGCCACATCCCAGATGCTCTCCAATATTTGCGACCGGGTCAGCACTTGTCCGGCATGCACGGCAAGTGTTAGCAGCAGCTTATACTCCAGCGTGGTTAGCTGAATGTCACGCCCTCGCTTGCTTACGCGCATCTGCTCAGTATGGATCATTACGTCGCCAAGCTGAATAACGGGATGCTTCGCCGGCTCAGGCTGATATCTGCGCAATACGCTCTTCATTCGCGAGATGAGCTCGCGAATGCGAAAAGGCTTGGTCACATAATCGTCGGCACCCATATCGAGGCCCATCACGACATTGCCTTCATCATCGCGGGCGGTAAGAAAAATAACGGGAGTATTGCTTGTTTTGCGCACTTGTTCGCAAATCTCGAAGCCGGAGCCGTCCGGCAGCGTAATGTCTAGCAGCAGCAAGTCGAAGGATTCCTTCTGCAAGATGTCCAGTGCGGAAGCGGCGGTATGTCGAACAACAGGCTGAAAGCCTTCTTGCTGCAAGGAATATTCAATGCCCATAGCAATCGTTTTGTCATCTTCGACGATAAGAACTCGCGTGCTCATCGGTTCACCTCTTCTATAGTTTGATGTCTCCATGAACTTCTCATTTCGTGCACATTTGGTACAAACTATATCTCGTTCGTGCGTGCTGATCAACTCTCTTTGAGCATATCAAGGAATGAGCAATTCGGCGAAATTCGACAAAAAATTAAGAATTTTACGCCAAATTTCGCCATATTGTAGTATAATAGTGCGTAAAGTCTGAATGTACGGAGAGAGTGCGTATGTCGTGGCAATCACAGCTGAAAAGCACGAAAAGTCAATCATCCAATCCCGAGTCGAGCTCCAAACAACCGCAAGTCCGCTCCCGCGGCAATAGTGGCGGCTTCATGTCCAGACTGCAAAATTCGCTAGGCAATCGGGCGATCGGATTGTTGGGTCGTCACAGGGATCAGCAGTCCAATGCCCCCGATCCGGCTGCGCTTGAAGAGCGCCGTCTAGCGCTAGTGCAAGAGAGGGACACACAGGCGCCGATCATGGCAGATACTATTTTTTCATACGGTCACGATGCTGTCGATGGTTGAAGCTCAGAAGTTTCTGCAGAAGGACAAGCAGTCGCAGTCGCTACGCGATGCGCTGAAGCAAGCAGCCATAACCAAAGTAGAAGGCAATATCGATGCGGTCAGCGGTGTTTCTGATGATGTGCGAACGGATGCGAAGCGGTATGCTGCTTCACTCGTTCAGGATCATGAGCTTGTCAGCAGCACACTTACGAAGTATGCGGAACAGACCGTAAAATCGCACATTACGGACGGCCACAAGCGTCTGTTGGAGATGCAGGCGAAGCAAGGATACAATGAAGTGGCGCCGGATTTGACGCAATCATTGGAGACGCAAGTTAGTAAAGGAAAGAAGAATGCGGAACGCAAATCTGAAGACATGGCGAACCGCATCGTCCAGCAAACGTCCGTAAACATGAAGAAAACGATGCAAGAGAAGATCGAGCAGGATGCAGGCTTTCTCGACGGCCAGGTGGAAGTCGGCGATCTCGGTAAAGAAGAAGCGGAAAACCGGCATCAGCTTGACGCCGTGTTGGCAAATGACGCAGATATTGATAGCGTTTACATCAATAAGCTGTACAATCCGATCAAGGATGCAGTCATTATGAAGCTAGGTGTCGGTAGGCGGGCATGGAGACGTTCCAAGCAGTTGAACGAATTCCGCCAGAAGATGAAGGATGCCGCACGAGGTCAAGCCAACGAAGAGATCGATTCGAAGATTGATTCCGGCACCGTTAACTTGCCGGACGGAGGAAGCTCTGTAGTCGGTAAGAAGTTTTACAGCATGATGGCAAGATCAGAAGCTTATTCGTTATCCAAGAAATCTGTCGATGCGCAGATGGAAGCAAAAGCAGCAGAAATTACACGCGACGTCCTACAAGAAGAGCCGACGAAGAAGGAGCTGAAGCAAGCTGCCAAGACGTCCGCTTATGATGTAGCTAGAAGCGATCCGCAAGCTTTGAAGAAGATTCGCAGAGCTGCGCTTTCCGGTGCGAAGACGAAGGCAATCAGCATCTATAAGGCCAAGCAATCGCTGGCCGTCAAAGAGGCGCGCAAAATCACGAAAGGCGATAAGGAGACCGGTGCGGGGGCGGACGTAGCGAAGCAAGATGAACTGGCTGTTCAAGTGAAGGATCGGGTCTCGCAAGACAAAGTGGCGGATAAAGCCATTAATAAAGTCATCAAGGCCGATTCGCTTAACAGCGGCTTAGCGAAAATCGCATCCATCATCGACTTGGCAGTGCCGAATCCGGGAGATTCAGCCGGCTATGAGTTCGAGCTGAAAATTCCGGTTGAAGAGCATGGTGTAGTTTATGTGATGATCGGTCTGGCCGGCGAAGCCTCGAAGGAAAAAGATGAGGTGACGGTGAGCTGTGAAGCGACCTTAGGCGCGGGCTTTAATTTGTATGGTATCGATGCGAACGGTCGTGCCGGCTTCTTCCTGGAAAGTCAGGGCAAAACGTCGAAAGGAGCCATGAACTTAATCTCATACGGCATGTACCGAGGCATGCGCAAATTGAACACGAGTCTTGCAGAGCGTCTGTGGGGACAAGGCAACAAATCCGGCATGGGCCGGCTTGCTGAAGCGGAATTATGGGCGGCGATGATCGAGCAGAAGGAAATGACGGATGACGGCGGTTATGTCGACATGGGACTGCTCGGCAGACTTCAAGGTTCGGTGGAAGGCGGTGTCGCTTCGGGAGAAGCGGCAATCGAAGGCAAGATGTTGAGTCACTTCAGCAAGGAGTCGATCAATGCGCTCACCGGCAACAAGCACGGTGATTCTACCGATCTGGACGATTTGGAGAACAAGGCGAAGCAAATCGGTCTCGGCCATTTGAAAGCTGTGATCGGCCTGTCGGGAGGAGCAGAATTTTCTATCGCTGGACAAGGTGTGTCGGTGGAATTAGAAGGTTCAGCGGAATTTATCAACGGTAAGATACGTGCTATTGAAGCCGGTGTTAGCGGGTCTATACCATTCGCATTTGGCGAAGAAGTCGTCAACTGGGGTATGATTGTTGGCAGGATGGTTCCTTCGGTTGTGGGCGGACTCAAAAGTTTGTTAAGCTCGGTTAAGAGCAATGCGAAACGAGATATGAAATTGGGTGACAGAGCGACCAATATTACCGGTTCGCTTGGAGATGTGGGCAGCGACGTCGCCATGAGTATTCCCCCGCTTGACTCGGTGGGCGCTAGCCTAGCATCGAAATTGCAAGGGGACGGAGCGATCAACGATACGGTACAAGGCTGGGCTAGCTCGGCCTCTGAGCTTATGGACAACATTGGGATCGGCTCATCGCTTGATCTGTCGCTCAGCTTCGCCCTTGAATTTGATGACGAGGGGAAATTTCAAAGCGTCGAAGTATCCGTAGAGGCCGCGCAGACGAAGTCAGTCGAGCTCGATGTGATCTTTGCGAAGGTTGCGCTTGAAAAGTCGAAACGTTTAGGGAAATTTGCCCTGTCCTATGATAAAGAAGACAAGTGGGAAGTGAAAGGCGGCTTACTCGGCATCGAAAAAAGTTGAAAGTGAGAGGGTTGATGGTGACAGATCACACGAATTATTCTGGGAAGACACGGATCAAGACGCAGCTTCCGATCAGCTTTGAAACATTGTCAAAGGATCGTATACATGCGACGGTCAAACAGATTGAGTTTACAGCGGAACCAGACACACAAGCATGCGAATTGACGTTTGAATTGTCTTATGAAGACTACGTTCGTGTCACAGCCAATGAAGCGTTTCATCTGTTCGTTTCGCTAACGAATGGAGAAGAGCTATTCGAAGCGGATCAGCCGATCGTGGTTCGGGCAGGCTTACGGCCGACGCTTGCTCGGCAGCTCGCGAAGGCAGGAGCGGATGCGGAGGACGTGCTGCGCGCGATGCTGCCGGATGAGGCACGAGATCGCGAGCTGGCACCCTTATATCATACGGAATGTTGGTTAGCGATGGAGGTCACGCAAGTGCAGCCTTTGCCTCCTGAGCTGCAGGAAGAAGGACAATTGAAGGCAGGCTTCCGTACAGAGTGGCATGAGCTCTTTCAGATCGGGAGCATTCTCAGCGAACGCTCGTTCAACTGAACCCGCACCGTGCAGCTGACCACTTGACGTCAGAGAGGCAATCCGACATGCAAGAACGAAGCTTGAAGCAGCAGGTCGAGCAGTTCCTTCGAGCGAGAGATTTGCATTATGACCTTTTCGGCGACAAGATTATTCGAATGCGCTTCACTAGTGAAGCGCAAGGGGAATGGCGTTGTTTGATCCGATTGGAAGAGGAGCAGCAGCAGTGCATCATTTATTCCGTCTTTCCAGATCCGATTCCCGAACCGTTACGCAATCAAATCGCTTTAACTTTGATGAGCGAAAACTATGACCTGACCCCGGGAAATTTTGAGATGGACGATGAGGACGGCGAATTAAGATTCCGATCGACACTGTTTGCCGATGCGGCTCATGTGCTAGATTCGGACGTCTTCGCCACAGTGCTTGCTATACACATTCGCGTCATGGAACACTTCTTGCCGCTGGTAAGAAGCTTTACACAAGCGGAATAACAAAATAAGGATGTTGGCGATCAGCACAAGGAACCTTACAAGCTGTCGTCAACATCCTCATATTTTTGTAATTCTTGCCCCGCATATCGTTTGATTCTTTCCACACAGCCTTCCGGTGTAGGTGCGGCTACAGTTTTCCCATTCACGTAAGCGAATGGCCTAACCGCGCAAAGCTCGCAGTTGTTCAAGCATTCTTCACGCAAGACGGCGACTTCCGGGTGCTCTTCCTCAAATTGCTCGAGCGCTTGCGTATTGATCGCTCCCCGGCTGCACACTTCCACGATGACTAATCCGAGATTCAAGACCGCACAGCTCCTCTTCGCGATGCGCGCGAGTCTTTATGATCCTTATCCTTATGAGGCCGGATATGATAGACGCACTTGTTGTCGCCCTTCGCTAGACAATCCGATCGCTGGACATCGGCTTCCAGCAAAGAAGCGAATAGATTGCGCTCGCAGGTGCATGCGTGATTGTATTTGCCTGCGACGCGGAAGATCGGACAGTTGTGCTCGGTCAGCACGTATTCTCCGTCTTCTTGCTTGCTCCAATTCGCCATATACCCGTTCTCATTCTGAATGGCCGACAAGATGGCGACGCGTTCTTCCAAAGACTTGCCAGCCATCTGCGACTGATACTTCTTGAACAAGGAAGATTGTCTTAATTCAAACAGGCGATTGACCATTTCCTCGCCGGCCTCATCCTCAAGCTCGCCTAACAAGTCAAGCGCAATCGCATGATATTTCTTGGGGAAATAATCGTCGGCTTCTTTCGTTAAGCGATAGACCGCCGCAGGCCTTCCCATCGGCTGACGAACAGTGGATGATTCAATTAAGTTGTCGCGCTCCAGCGTGGAGATGTGTCGTCTGACGGCCATGCCGGTAATGCCAAGCCGTTCGGTAATCTCCTTGGCGCTAAGCTCCCCGTTCATTTTTAACATGTGCATAATTTTGTCGCGGGTAGACAAATCGGATGGTGCATGCATAGTATCCACCGCCTCTAACTAAAATATGAGGGACGCGCTTCAGCGGTTCATGCTGAGCTCGCGGTCGTGCGCTTCACAATCGGTTGAGCAATAGCCGTGCTTCGTCTCCAGGCAGTCATCACAGACGAGATGCTGACGGTGACAAGTGTCGTCCGCGCAATTAATATACCGCTCTGTCGGCTTGCTGCAATGGTAGCACTTGCCGACCACCGTGCGCTCTTCAGTGTGGTTAATCGGCACGGAGATCCGCTCATCGAATACGTAACAGCTGCCGTCAAACCCTCGTCCCTGCACTTCCGGGTCCTTGCCGTAAGTGACGATCCCACCGTCTAGCTGATACACTTCTTTGAAGCCGTTGTCGCGCATGACGGAGGTTAGCATCTCGCAGCGAATGCCACCGGTACAATAAGTGATGACCGGTTTGTCCTTGTATTCGGCAAAGTGCTTCTCTAGCCACTCTGGAAACTCCCGGAAGGAATCAACCTCGGGACGAATGGCGCGCTTGAAATGTCCGAGATCGTATTCATAGCCGGTGCGCCCGTCCAAGACGACGACATCGTCGCGCTGCAAAAATTCATAAAATTGCTTCGGCTTTAAACGTCCGCCGCCGTCCGTGTTCGGATCTAGCTTCTTGTTATACCGCAGCGTCACCAGTTCCGCACGATAACGCACGAAAATTTTCTTGAAGGCATGACCGTCGCTCTCGTCAATCTTGAAGACGATATCGGCAAACAGCGGATTGCTACGCAAATCAGCCATATATTGCTCCGTCTGTTGCTTTGTGCCGGACAGCGTCCCGTTAATCCCTTCATCGGCAATTAGAATGCGGCCCTTTACCCCCAGGTCCTTGCAATATTGCAGGTGCTCTGCCGCGAAGCTTTCCGCATCAGGGATCGGAATATATTTGTAGAATAGTAAAATTTGATAGTCAGCCATGTTGCATTGCCCTTTCTTTCTATAGAATATTGGATCAGGCGGATGCTGCAACGACATTGTGACCCATAATGTACCTCATATTACGCTGCCCTTGTCGCATGAACGTCCCCTTATTTCCAAATGTAACAAGCGGAAGAAAAAGACGATCTTTCTCTTCCGCCTAAAGTACTTCATCTTAGATATAAACATATATTAACGGATTGTATAAACTTAGTCAACATAAAGGTTTATAAAGTAGAAATATGGCATCGGGAGCAAGGAGAACAAGGGCAACTAGTATGCACGAACATTGACTAAACTATAAAAATAATATATACTTACTAAAAGTAATTAATTGAATCATAACGAATTAACGAATTGATATATAAAGGAGTTTTTCATATGTCTATGCAAACGACCATCCACCCGGAGATCGAAATGGGTGAAGTGAAGCTAAAGGTAAGCAATCTGGATCGTTCCATTAGCTTCTATGAGGATGTGCTAGGGTTTCAAGCGACGAGGCAGGAAGAAGGCCGTGCCGAGCTTGCAGTGCCGAATGGCAAAGTGCTCGTTTCTTTAGAGGAGCTGAAGGATGCGGTTGCTCGGCCGCAAGCGTACGAGCGGCTTGTACCATTTTGCGATCTTGCTCCCATCACGTGCAGACTTAGGCCTTATGCTCAGCCGTTTAATCGATGCAGGCATCGACATTGGACAAGCCGATCACGCGGTCAGCGAGGCGCTGTATATTGCGGATCCGGACGGCAATGGAATCGAAATTTACCGGGATCGGCCGCGCAGCGAATGGAAGTATGAAGCAAACGGCAACATTCATATGGTGACGGACCCGATCGATTGGCACGGATTGCTTCGGGAAGCCGAAGGTCGAAAGTGGCAAGGCTTGCCGAACGGGACGAAGATGGGTCATGTGCACCTGCATGTGCACGATTTGGCGGCGGCTAAGCAGTTTTACTGTGACGTACTCGGCTTCGACGTCATGTTGGACGGCGCTCGTTTTATGGGAGCGTTGTTTATTGCAGCAGGAGGATATCACCACCATCTCGGTCTGAACATTTGGGCAGGAAGGGGTGTGCCAGCGCTGCCGAATGGCAGTCCAGGATTAAAGTATTATACGCTTGAGTTTCCAAATGAGCCAGCCTTGCAGGAAGTGCTCGGACGGCTACGTGATGCTGGTTATGCACCGCGGGGAGAAGGTACAGAATGGTTCGTTGAGGATCCTTCCGATATTACGATTCGCTTGACATTGCAAAGCCATTAATGGATGCCCTGCGGGTATCCTCCGCAAAATGAAAGCGATTTCGACAAATTTCATAATAAAATGTGGATAAAATATGTCATTTTCTCTGTGAAAAATTTCTCATATGGTGTATAATGTTCGAGGATGGATAGGAGCGATATGATGTTGGCCATTTTACGAGCATAAGCAGGTGGTAGATGAGAGAGAACACAATCAAATCATCCGCGCATAGTCTACAGGTGAGCACATATTTACCCGGGAGTCGAAAATCGCGCAGATTTTTGTTTGAGAATGTGAAAAATGGAACGTACTTTTGGCGAATGCTTCCGCTAGGTTAGCTCGCCGTCCGTATGAACCTTATGCGAACCAGCCTGCATGCTCGCGCTTTTAGATATTATTTTCCCCGGATTGGGATACTAAGAACAGCATGTGAAACATCGGTAGCAATTGTGCAGGTCTATTGGACTTAATACGCATAGGGAGAGTAGGATACCTGATAAGCTTACGGGTACGGTGTTTGGATCATCCGGGCTTGTTAGGTGCAATGATTTAAGCTTATGGAAACAGCGAAGGAGGATAAGCCCCACAATGGAGAAGACGAAAAATCCTGAAGCAGTGAGTGTTGAAGCCGAAGCGGCTGTGAAGACGTCGCCAAGCGATGTGCTTGATCAACTGATGAAACCGGAAGTTCAAGCTTCTTTGAACACGTTAATTGAACAGTTGCCGAAGCTTACGGAAATGATGACGATGTTGACCAAAACATACGATCTGGTGCAAACGGTGGCCAATGATCGCATTCTGCTTGACGATATGAAAGGCGGACTTATGGAAGTATTAAACCCGGTTAAGGAGCAGGTCAAATATTACGCTTCTGCAGCCATCGAAGCGGGTGACCGCGCGAAGAGTGATACGTCCACGTTCGGACTCTTTGATCTGGTCAAGATGATGAAAGACCCGCAAGTACAGAAGATGTTAAGATTTACGCAAGCATTCATGAATGTAATCTCCGAGCGGGACCAACAACGCTAAAGACGAGGTGAACGAAGCACAATGAAGAAGAAATATTTTAATACTCGGCGGCGGATATGGCGGCTTGCTCAGCGCTTTGACAGCACGTCGATACTTATCAAGTGAAGAAGCAGAAATTACAGTGATTAACCGTTATTCATCCCATCAAATCATTACGGAATTGCATCGCCTTGCCGTTGGCAATTTAAATGAGAAAGCGGTTGCGTTGCCGCTTCATAAGCTGCTGGACGGCACGGATGTTGGCATTCGTGTTGATTCCGTAACGGAGATTGTGCCGGATAAGAAAACCGTCAAGCTGCAAAGCGGGATCAGCATGAGCTATGATTATTTGGTCATCGCGCTTGGCAGTGAAACGGCGTATTTCGGCATTCCAGGCTTGCAAGAAAACAGCTTCGTCCTGAAATCTGTCGAGGACGCCAACCGCATTCGCAACCACATCGAAACATGCATTGCACGTTATGCGGCGTCGAAAGACCCGGCTGATGCTACGTTCGTGGTAGGCGGCGGCGGTCTGACGGGCGTGGAACTCGTTGGGGAAATGGCAGATACGCTGCCGCAATTGTGTGAACGCCATGCGGTGAATGTAAACGACATTAAGATTTATTGCGTAGAAGCTGCTCCTGCGATTTTGCGTGGCTTCCCGGAAGATCTTATCGAAAGAGCGACGACGAGCCTAGAAGCACGCGGCGTGCAATTTTTGGTCGGCGTACCGATTACGGAAATGTCCGGCAACAAAGTTACCCTCAAAGACGGCAGGACGATCGAGGCGAATACCGTCGTATGGACCGGCGGTGTGCAAGGCAAT
Organism: uncultured Paenibacillaceae bacterium; assembly: GCA_963755735.1. Taxonomy (GTDB): domain Bacteria; phylum Bacillota; class Bacilli; order Paenibacillales; family DA-C8; genus Insulibacter. The sequence goes on along the minus strand of CAVWLN010000041.1, from coordinate 56,084 downwards.
AAGGTCGTAGCCGAGTGCGGCATTGAAGTGAACCGTGGACGTGCGACTGTAAACGCACATTTGCAATCCACATCGCACCCGGAAGTGTTCCTAGCCGGAGACAGCGCGGTCGTCATGAATCCGGAAGGGGCACCTTATCCGCCAACTGCTCAGCTGGCTTGGCAAATGGGTGAAACCGTCGGCTATAACTTATTCGCAACTCTGAAAGGCGGCGCGTTAAAGGAATTCAGCCCGGTATTCTCGGGCACGCTGGCAAGTTTCGGCCGCAAGGATGCGATCGGTACGATCGGCGAGAGTGGCTTGAAGCTGAAAGGCACACCTGCTGCCTTGATGAAGGAAGCGAGCAACATTCGTTACTTATCGCACATTAAAGGATTGTTTACTTTAGCGTATTAATCATTCATGCCCTGGACGCTGTATGAGCAGCTTTCAGGGTATTTTTGTGTCAGGCGTACAAGGATTCTGTTCCAGCCAAGCATTTCGTTATGATCGGGGCGAAAGCAGCTCGATATAACGCTTTCTTCGCTCGTCATCCGCGGTTTTGCCGCTTGACCTTACCTGTCAGGACGATTACAATTTATGAGGGTCTTGGCCCGGGATGTTAGCCCGGGCCTTCATTTCATATTAGAGGCCTGCTTCTGTCAGAGGAGAAGGAGGGCTGTTTACCATGCATCAAACGACTACTTGGTCAGAGAAACTGAAGCTATTTATGCGTATATTATTTCCGATCGTGATTACCCAAGTTGGCTACAATGCGATGTCAGTGCTCGATACGATGATGTCAGGTCGCGCAGGTACCGAACAGCTTGCCGGTGTAGCGATCGGCTCCAGCATATGGATGCCGGTGTCGATCGGGCTGGGCGGCATCATGCTCGCCATTACCCCGATCATCGGGCAGCTTCTCGGCAGCGGAAAGCGCGAGAATATTTCCAGTGCCTTCATGCAAGGCATCTATTTGTCCATTGTGATCAGCCTGCTACTGATCGTGGCCGGTCTATTTGCGCTGGAACCGGTGCTTGCCTTGATGAATATTGAGGACCCGGAAGTTTACCGTGTAGCCAAGCACTATTTGATTGCGATAAGCTTCGGAATCGTCCCGTTTTTTGCCTCGCAAGTGACGAGGTACTTTTTCGATGCGCAAGGGTTTACGCGCATTACGATGATTATTATTTTGCTTGGCCTTCCGGTCAATGCGTTCTTTAACTATGTGCTGATCTTCGGCAAGCTCGGCTTTCCTGAGCTTGGCGGGGTCGGCTCCGGTTACGCTACGGCGATTACGTTCTGGCTCATTTTGCTTGTCAGCATTTGGTTTGCGATGCGAGCTGTACCCTTTCGTTCCTATCAATTGTTCTTACGCTGGCCGTTACCTTCATTGAAAGCGTGGTGGGAACAACTGCGCATCGGTGTGCCGATCGGTCTGTCGATCTTCTTCGAAGCGAGCAGCTTTTCCATCGTGACCTTGCTTATCGCTTCGATGTTCGACACGATTACAGTCGCGGCGCATCAAGTGGTCATGAGCTTCACGTCGTTAATCTTTATGATCCCGCTTAGCATCTCCATGGCACTGACGATTATGGTCGCCTTTGAGATTGGCGCAAATCGCGTGCGCGATGCCCGGCAATATACGATGTTGGGAGTGTTCGGCGCCATTGGCATTATGGCGGTGACGGCTGTCTTCCTTTATTTCGGCCGCGAGTCGATTGCATACATCTATAATAATCAGCGTGAAGTAGTAGAATTGGCGATGCAGTTTTTCTTATTCGCAATTATTTATCAATTGTCCGATGCTTCGCAAGCTTCCTTGCAGGGCGTGCTGCGAGGGTATAAGGATGTGACGGTGCCGTTTGTCATTGCGATGATTTCTTATTGGGTGATTGGTATTCCTTCCGGATACACCCTGGCGGCGTATACCGAGCTTGAAGCATTCGGATTTTGGATCGGCATCTCGATCGGATTGACCTGTGCAGCGATTGGCTTCCTGGTGCGCCTACTCATCGTTCAACACAAAGTGAAAGCGAAGCAGGCGCTGCAAACGTCGACATAAGTCGATCTAACGGGCTTGCCATGATCGTCAACTTAGTGAAGTCCATGAGGGGTGAGGGGAATGAACGAGAACTTACGCGATCCATCACTTCGTACGCAGCAGTCTATAGCACCAGCTGGGCATGCCCCAGAGGCAGAAGAAGTGTTGACGTTCTGGGGCGGGGTGAAGGATTGTGTCCCGACGTTGCTCGGATATCTCAGCATCGGCTTTGCCGCCGGTGTCGTGGGGGTGACGGAAGGGTTAAGCATACTGGAAGTCGGACTGTTGTCGGTCTTCCTGTATGCGGGATCGGCACAATTTATTACGGCTGCCATGATGGGCGCCGGAAGCGCACCACTTGCCATCATCGGCACGATTTTCTTCGTCAATTTGCGCCACTTGCTGCTCAGTGCGGCGCTTAGCCCTTACTTTCGTCAATATTCATGGAAGAAAAATTTGCTGCTCGGAGCGCAGCTGACGGATGAAACGTTCGGCGTGGCGATCAACCGCCTTTCCTTGCAAACCTCGCATCGCGACCGCTGGATGCTTGGACTCAATATGACCGCTCAGATTAACTGGGTGGTCGCCACACTGGTCGGCGCTTGGTTTGGCACTTGGCTGCCCGATCCGCAAGCGTTCGGCTTGCATTTTGCACTACCTGCGATGTTCGCGGGATTAGTTGTGGAGCAGCTGCGTCAGCGCAAGCAATGGAGGCGAGATTTGCTGGCAGCAGGCAGTGCGGTCATTTATTTCGTCGTTGCCTTCATCTTGCTTCCATCTCATATAGCTGTGATCATTGCGGCCATAGCGGCAGCATTAACGGGAATGGCGGTGGATCGATGCAAACAGAATTGAATTTTTGGTGGATCTTAATCGGCGTCTCACTCGTCACTTTGCTGCCTAGAGTTTTGCCGCTCGTCATATTGAGCCGATTGAACTTGCCGGATTCCCTCATGCGATTTTTGCAATATATCCCGATCACGGTCATGACAGCGCTGCTGGCGCAAGCGGTGCTGTCAGATGGGGAGAGCTTCATCGCGATATCCGATAACAAGCAGCTGCTCGCTCTACTCCCGACCTTGCTTGCCGCTGTGTGGACGCGCAGCCTTCTCATAACCGTCGTTGTTGGCATCGTCACGATGGCCTTGCTGCAATGGCTGTAGCCGCTGACGGCGCAGTTTAAGCGGCCGCGCGGTTACTCCCTAGCAGGCGGCAATGGCGATAAACGGTCATCGCTGCTTGCTTTCGTTTCGCTATGCTGAGCTTGCTTGTCCACGGCAACGGGAGAGGTGTGCTGCTCTTGTTGCTGTCGCGCTGCTGCCTTCTTGCGAGCTTGTCGCTTTCGCTTGATCCTCTGTTGGAACTGCAATATTTCTTGCTCCGTCACTTCGTTCGTCCGCAGTTCGACCTGATCGAGCAGCTTGCAGAGTAGCCTTGCCGTGTTGATCGCATCGTCGATGCCGCGGTGCGCGAGGCCAACCGGCTCCAGACCGGCGAGCTCCAGCGCGCTTTGCAAGCCAAGTTGATTTTTGTTGTCTTCTCTAAGAATGGCGCCGATTTGCTTCTGAATATCATTATAATTGCGAAGCCACGTTAATTTGATGCGCTTGCGAATACATTCATCCATCAGATGGATGCGATCATCCTTGCCCCAAGAACATAAGTAATACTCCTCGCCAAGCCATTCGACAAATCGCTGGATGCCGACCTTGAGCGGTACGGCATTCCTCATATCTTGCTTGCTCATATTGATAAAGTTTCGCGTGCTCTTGGCTACATAGCCTTTGCGCGGAGATATGTAGATTTGGAACTGATCGATGATCTTACGGGTGTTCATATCGATTTTGCAAGCCCCGATTTCCACGATTTCCGAAGGCTGACCCTTGCGAAATCGCTTTACGAGCTCTAAGTCGAAGACGACGGCGTGCACGTTGATCATTCCCTTCTATAACTAGCTTGCCTAATGACAGCAACCGTCATGCAACAATATGCCTCACTTCACTTTACGACAAAATGACGCAAACTTGAAGAACGAGTTGTGAATCTTTTGATGATAACCGTTTGTGAGGGGACTTGGCGCTGGAGGACTTGGCGTAAGCTAAGTATTTCTATATAATAGTGAGATCATTGATGTGAATCGGCGCCGGACGGCAGCCAGTCTTACGCACGCAGAGGATTTCGTGATATTACAGAAAAGGAGCGTTCAACATGATTGCTGGTTCGGAGAAAGACATAGAAGGATTGAAGGAGATAGGGCGCATCGTCGGTTTGACGATCCAGGAGATGAAGGAAGCGGTCAGACCGGGGATGACGACGAAGGAGCTTGATGAGCTCGGCGGGGAAATCTTGCGTCGTTACGGAGCGGCATCTGCGCCGAAGGTGACGTATGACTTTCCCGGCTATACGTGCATCAGCCTGAATCAGGAAGCGGCGCACGGCATACCGGGTGACCGAGTCATTCGTGAAGGCGATGTCGTCAATATCGACGTATCGGCGGAGAAGGACGGATATTATGCCGATTCGGGGCAGTCTTTTCAAGTGCCGCCGCACGATCCGGAAGTGACGCGCCTGTGTGAGTATACCCATGATACGATGATGAAGGTGATCAGCAAGCTGCGGCACGGCGTTCGCTTGAATGAGATCGGTCGGATCATTGAGCAGGAAGCTGCGAAGGGCGGATATGCGGTCGTCCGCAACTTGTGTAGCCACGGAATCGGCAGGGGATTGCATGAATATCCGAAGGAGATCGAACCGACGTACAACAAGCATGACAAACGTATGCTAAAGAACGGGCTTGTCATCACGGTCGAGCCATTCCTTTCTACGAGTTCCGATTATGTGATCGGTCAGCCGGACGGCTGGACGCTGGTGCTACCGGAGCCTGGTTATGTTGCGCAGTTCGAGCATACGATCATTATTACGAAAGAAGAGCCGATCATCACGACTTTGGTGTGATGACCGGCTTTAGCCGACGGATTCCCATTTGGCCTGCCCGGGATATGGGCAGGCCTTATCTTTGAACTTGGCGCGCACGGCGACGAAACAGCCGCAGTGCATGCAAGTGTTATCGTAAGCTAGCGAAGGACAAGACTTACACATGCTCATCCGATGTTCGTACGTATGCTCATCGACGCATTGCTCGGGATAAGCCGACAACGCTTCAACCATGCGAGCAATTCGGCTTTCATAATTGACCTCAGTCGGAGCATCCTTTGCACGGTCTTCTGGCACCGCTTACGGCTGTCTCGTTCATGTGCGCACTCCTTCCATGTATCGTCTGTCAAGCTATGCCTTAAGGACTTACGCCTCGATCGTTAAGCGAACGACGGACTTCGCAGGCAGCTTCACATGCCAGCCGTTGTCACGCTTCACGAAGCCGTCGAATGCGACCGGCTTCACAGCATCCGGCTGCTCGAACGTGTTGTGCGCTTGCAGTTTGTCTGCGGTCAGCACGACGCCTGCTACGTTCTTCGCCTCCGCATATCCGCGCAGTTCGAGCGGCACGTCAGCGGCTTGCTCATGATCCAGGTTGCATAGCGTAATATGAAGCCGTCCCTCTCCGTCTTTCGAAGCGGATGCACTTAGCTTCGGCAGCTGCTCGCCGTTCATCTCGTACAGCTCCGTGTCGAGATGCAGGTCGACTCTCGTTGCGTCCTGATGCACCTTAAACATATCGAACACATGGTACGTTGGCGTGAGCAGCATCTTCTCGCCTTCCGTTAAGATCATCGCTTGCAGCACGTTGACCGTTTGAGCGATATTCGCCATATGCACGCGATCGTTATGATTGTTGAAGATGTTCAGATGAATGCCTGCTACGAGCGCATCGCGCATCGTGTTTTGCTGATACAGGAAGCCAGGATTTGTGCCCGGCTCAACATCGAACCACGTGCCCCACTCATCGACAATGAGACCGATGCGCTTCTCTGGATCATAGCGATCCATGATCGCAGAGTGATTTTTGATCAGTTGTCCATCTGCAGAGCCTTCTTTAGCGTGACGAACCACTCTTGTTCATCGAACTGCGTGGCGGAGCCTTTATTGTCCCATTCTCCCGGCACGGTGTAATAGTGCGACGCTGACGCCGTCCATATAACGCGCCGCTTCACGCATCAGCACTTCCATCCAATGATAGTCAAATGAATTCGGACCGCCTGCGATGCGGTAGATGCGATTGTCTCCATAATTGCGCACATACGTCTGATAGCGACGGTACTCGTCCGCATAATATTCTGCGCGCATATTGCCGCCGCAGCCCCAGTTTTCATTGCCCACGCCAAAATATTTCACCTTCCAAGGCTCCTTGCGGCCGTTCTCTGCTCGCAGATTAGCCATCGGCGATTCGCCGTCGAAGGTCATGTACTCGACCCATTCCGACATCTCTTGCACGGTGCCGCTGCCGACATTGCCGCAAATATACGGCTCGCATTCCAGCAGCTCGCAAAGCATGAGAAACTCATGCGTGCCGAAATGGTTGTTCTCGACCACGCCGCCCCAATGGGTATTGACCATCCTTTTGCGTGTTTCCCGCGGACCGATGCCGTCCTTCCAATGATATTCATCGGCAAAACAACCGCCCGGCCAGCGCAGGACAGGAATTTGAATGTGCTTGAGCGCCTCCAGCACATCCTTGCGAATACCGTTCGCATTCGGAATAGGGGAGTCCTCGCCAACCCAAATGCCTTCATAAATACAGCGTCCGAGATGCTCCGCGAAATGCCCGTAAATATGCTTGCTGATCGTCCCGCGTTCGATGTCGGCGTTCAAGATGATCCGATTTGTCGTCATAACGTCCTCCTTAATCGCCGTGTGCGCACACGGTCCTTAGCATGATAGGTCAATACGGCCTGTGGGTAAGGGGAGTGCCTTTGTTTCGGTTTCTTGTATGTAACGGATTTGGATGATCAACGTTCATGGTAAGCATCAAAGAAAGCGCCGTGATTTGAACCTTTCCGTGTGCGCACACGATCAAGTGTTTTAGGGTAACTTTACCATGTGCTGAAGCAACTGTCAACGATTTTCCTGAATCCGTTTTCAAATCTTTTTGGAGAACAACAGCTGCATCCTAGCACCGAATCAAGTTACAGCGATTCGCCTTCGATCATCGTAAAATCGATGATCACTTCCTTGTGCTCCGCCTCCGGCTGATTGCCGTCCAGCTTTTGCAGTAAGCGGGTGACAGCGGCACGACCCATCTCTTCGATATGGTATTCAACAGTCGTCAGCTTCGGATGCACGTACTTCAACACATCGATATGGTCGAAGCCGATGAGTCCGACGTCTTCTGGCACGCGTAGCTTGCGTTCTTCACGCAAATAGTGGAGCACTTCAAGCGCATAAGCGTCGCAGGAGCACATGATTGCCGTTCGCTCTTGCTCCAAGGGCAGCTTAGCTAGCGCGCGAATGTAATCTTTCTCTTGAATAACCGTAAGAGAAGGAGCAGGATTGGCGGCAGCAGCTGCTTCCAAGCATCCTTGGTAGCGCTCTTCCTGCGTGTAAATATTCGTTTGATTGCGGAACGCGAGCGGCGGGCAAATATAGACGATGCTGCGGTATCCCTTGGCTAGGACGTGCGCGGTTGCATTTTTCATCGCTTGTCGATCATGAATCCCGACGTAATCCCAGCCATCGGATACCCGGTTGCCGATCGTGACGATCGGGGTGTTCAGCGAGCGCAAAAACTGTTCATATTCCGGCCCTTGATTAATCGGAAAAAGGATAATGCCGTCCGTCTTGCGCTCACGCAACCGGCGCAGCACCTCATATTCTGTTTCCGGATTTTTGTCTGTCAATACTAAGTCAACGGAGTAGCCGTGCTTTCTTGCCGTTTCCTCAACGCTGCCTGCGAGCTGGGCGAAGGAGCGGTTGTACAAGTCGAACAGGACGAGCCCGATGGACATCGTCCGGCCTCTGGCCAAGCTTTGCGCGACGAAATCTGGCCTGTATTCATATTGCTCGGCAATCCGCAGGATTTTCTCTTTCGTCTTGGCGCTGATTCCCGGGCGGTTGTTTAACGCTCTGTCGACCGTGCCTACAGAGACGTTGCACAGTTCAGCGATTTGTTTAATAGTGATTCCCAACTTGCGATCCCCTCGTCTTTCCATCATCCATGCTTCAAGGTGAATGAGTCTGCCGCGTGGACGGCCTGCTGCGCTTGATTCACGTAAGGATGACCGCTATACTTATGTTAGTATACTTAATCAATAATTAAGTATTGTAAGTGAGCTGTTTAGAAGCGGAAGTCATCCTTATTCCCTATACGTAAATAAGTATAAGAGTTGGATGAGGAAGAAGCAATGAAGAAGGAGTGGGACGATAATGTATGATGTGATCATTGTAGGTGCAGGACCTGCCGGCGCTAGCGCTGCGATCTTCACAGCTAAGGCAGGGAAGAAGACGCTTGTGATTGACAATGACAAAGGTGTAACAAGACGGGCATGGCTTGAGAATCATTACGGTGCACCAGAAATTTCAGGCCCGGATCTCGTAGAGACCGGTAAGAAGCAAGCGTCCAAATTCGGCGCAGAATTCGTGAAGGTACGGTCACCAAGGTTACGAGAAACGGCGAAGCGATCTCGGTTGAGACCGAAGGCCAGACGTACGAAGCGAAGCATGTCATCGTCGCTACAGGCATGTCGACAGAGGTTGCGGAAGCGAGCGGCCTGAACACGAAGCCAGGCACGGAACCGAGAATTAAGACGATTCTCGATGTGGATGCCGCGGGCAAGACAAATATAGAAGGCGTATGGGCTGCCGGTACGGTCGCCGGGGTTAGCATGCACACGATTATTACGGCCGGTGATGGGGCGAAAGTAGCGATTAACGTCATTAGCGAGCTGAACGGTGAGCGCTATGTGGACCACGATGTGTTGAAGTCTTAATCTACATCATATACGACAAAGCGGTTTCGACAGTTGCCCTGTCGAGAACCGCTTTTTTTTTCATGATTCGTCATTAGCCTTTCGTTGCTTCGATCTCCAAGGAAATTTTCACGTCTTCACCGACGAGTACGCCGCCGGTTTCGAGTGCCGCATTCCAAACAAGGCCATAATCGGTACGCTTGATGGTGCCTTCTGCGCTGAAGCCGGCTCTTTCGTTACCCCATGGATCCTTGCCGCCGCCTTCATAGACTACCTTGAACGTCTCTTGCTTCGTTACGCCGCGAATCGTAAGATCGCCGGTCACATCGTATTCGTTGTCTCCGGTCTTCTTGATGCTTGTCGATTTGAACGTCATGTTTGGATGGTTCTCGACATCGAAGAAGTCCGCGGAGCGAAGATGGTTATCACGATCCTCACTACGAGTATCGATGCTGGACATATCGACCGTAAATTCGATATCCGCCGTCGTCAGATCTTCTGGATCAGCATTGATGGTAGCTTCGAATTTGTGGAAAGTACCTTTCACCTTTGCGATCATCATATGCTTTACCGAAAATCAACGCTGCTGTGGGATGTGTCAACGTTCCAAACTGTTTTTGCCATAAAAGATTACCTCCGATAACAAATACATTAACTTACATTATTATAGTTATATTATAATATTCAGTATCATTATTTGTCAATTTATCTTCAATCGGGGCTTGTAACAAAAAAACCGCTCCGGATCACCCGGAACGGCTTGCGAAACATTTTACCTAATTATCCAAAATATCCCTTTTTATAAATAGTGATCTGCCCACTTTTGACATTCTTCCATAACGCCTTCCAATGCCTTGCCTTTTTCCGTCAGCTCGTATTCGATTCGCACAGGCATTTCGTTGTATACACGGCGGACGATAATACCTTCAGCTTCCAATTCCTTAAAGCGCTCTGTTAGCATCTTGTCGCTCATGTTCGGAATGATGGTAGATATATCCTTGAACCGCTTCGGGCCATCCAATAGCACGCGGATGATCAACCCCGTCCAGCGCTTGCCCAATAGTTCAAAAGCGGATTCAAATTTTGGACATAGGTGAAATCCACTCACGCCTTTCATTGTATTCACCTCTATATGGTTCATTATGTGATCATATTATACCATAAATCTTCACTTACATATAGTTAGTTATTGAAAAACCGTATAAATAAATTTTGCCGATTGTATTGTCATTTTTGTGTATTGGTACACCCTGTCCGAAATTGAAATAAGGAAGGAATGATGGAAAAAGTTCACGAAGTATAAAAAATGTAAGTTAATTGCAAAGACTTCCCTCTAGAGTCTTTCCTTATACTCAAACTGCAGGGCTTCGGCTTGATTGGCCGGTAACCTGATAAGAATTATTCGCGATATGAGGGGGATTCGCATGAAGAAGCTAGGGTCTGTTTGTTTGTGATGTCTTATGGTGCTTGCGCTGGCAGCGTGCGGTGCTGGCGGAGGCGGAGCAGCGGGGGAAGGAAATTTGTCGGCATCGCGATGCCAACCAAGTCTTCGGAACGATGGGTGGCGGACGGCAACAACATGGTGAAGGAATTTGAAGCGCTTGGATACCGAACGGATCTGCAATATGCGGAGGATGTCGTGGAAACGCAAGTTTCGCAAATTGAGAACATGATTACGAAGGGCGTCGACGTGCTCGTCATCGCTTCCATCGACGGCGAATCGCTGACGAATGTGCTGGAGAAAGCGGCAAATGCCGGCATACCGGTCATTTCCTACGACCGCTTGATTCGCAATTCCGAGCATGTCAGCTATTATGCAACATTCGATAACTTCAAGGTCGGGGTGCAGCAAGCTTCCTATATTGAAGAGAAGCTTGGACTCAAGGACGGCAACAGGACCGTTCAATATCGAATTGTTCGCCGGTTCGCCGGACGACAACAACGCCTACTTCTTCTTCGACGGCGCGATGTGCATCCTGCAGCCTTACATCGACAGCGGCAAGCTGGTCGTGAAGAGCGGGCAGACGGCCTTCGATCAGGTCGCGACCTTGCGCTGGGACGGTGCAGAGGCGCAGAAGCGCATGGACAATCTGCTCAGCGCCAACTATACGAACGATCGGGTGGATGCGGTACTGTCTCCGTATGACGGCATCAGCATCGGCATCATCTCTTCACTGAAAGGGGTCGGATACGGATCGGGCAGCAAACCGCTGCCGATCATCACCGGTCAGGACGCGGAGCTGGCTTCTGTGAAATCGATCATTGCCGGCGAACAAACGCAAACCGTATTTCAAGGATACTCGCGAGCTAGCGAAGAAAGCGGTGGAGATGGCCGACGCGGTATTGAAGGGCGAAGAGGCGGAAGTGAACGATACCGAAACCTATGACAATGGCGTGAAGGTTGTGCCTTCCTACTTGCTTGAACCGGTTTCCGTCGATATTACAAACTATGAGTCGGTATTGATCGGCAGCGGCTACTACACGGAAGAAGATTTAGCGTCTTAAGTGAGCAGTCGAACATTCGGTTAAGCCTTAGCGGCGGCAATTCTGCGTGCACGGTCTGATCTGACGGCGAAGCGCCGCCGCTCTTTTATCACGAGATATGACCGCAAAGCCTTGATAGCAAAGGAAGAGGGGCTGGAAGCGATGACGGACATATTGCTTGAAATGCGGAGACATTACGAAGACATTTCCCGGCGTCAAAGCGCTGCAAAATGTCAATTTCCAAGTGCAAAAGGGAGAGATCCATGCGCTGGTAGGCGAAAACGGGGCGGGAAAATCGACGCTGATGAAAGTGCTAAGCGGAGTTTATCCGTATGGCACGTATAGCGGAGATATTTTATACAAAGGAAATGTCTTTGAATTCAAGGATATCAAGCACAGTGAACAAATTGGGCATTGTCATCATTCATCAAGAGTTGGCACTCGATTCCGTATATGTCAATCGCGGAAAATATTTTTCTCGGCAATGAACAGAGCGGTCAGAGCGGCATTATCAATTGGCATGAAACGACAGTGGAAGCCAAGCAGCTGATGAATCGCGTCGGACTCGAGGAAGTCGCCTGATACGCTCGTGATGAATATCGGTGTCGGGCAAGCAGCAGCTTGTGGAAATCGCCAAAGCGCTCGCCAAAAAAGTTGAACTGCTCATCTTGGATGAACCGACCGCGGCGCTGAATGAGGATGACAGTGAAAATTTGCTGAAGCTGCTCGTAGAGCTGAAGAAGCAAGGGATTTCCGCCATTCTGATTTCACACAAGCTGAACGAAGTGATGAAAATTGCCGACTCGATCACCGTGCTGCGCGACGGTCAGACGATCGAAACCTCGGATGTGAAGCGCGATGAAGTAACGGAGGACCGCATCATTCAGAGGCATGGTCGGCCGCGATCTGACGAACCGCTATCCGGTGCGTGAGCCGAAGATCGGAGAGACGCTGCTGGAGGTGCAGGATTGGAACGTCTACCATCCGCTGCAAGCCGGATCGCAAATTATTCATAACGTCAATACCTGATGATTCGCAAAGGAGAAATTGTCGGCATTGCTGGTCTTATGGGAGCCGGGCGGACGGAGTTGGCGATGAGCATGTTCGGCAAATCATACGGGAAGCGAATCAGCGGCCGAGTGCTGAAAGAAGGCAAGGAAATTCGAGCTTCATGACGTCAGCAGCGCCATCAAGCATGGCATTGCCTATGTGACGGAGGACAGAAAGCAGTACGGTCTGATTCTTGATCGATGACATCAAGCGGAATATTTCGCTGTCCAGTTTGGACAAGATATCCAAGCTATTCGGTCATCCAAGATCGACAGGAAGTGCAAGAGCGCGGAATCGTTCCGCGAGAAGATGAAGATTAAAACGCCAAGCATTCATCAGAAAACAGGGAATCTAAGCGGCGGCAATCAGCAGAAGGTTGTGCTGAGCAAATGGATTTTTGCCGAACCGGATATGCTCATTCTCGATGAACCGACGCGGGGCATTGATGTCGGCGCCAAATATGAAATTTATACGATCATTCAACAGCTGGCGGAGGAAGGCAAAGGGCATCCTCGTCATCTCTTCCGAGCTTCCGGAGATTCTCGGGCATATGCGATCGCATCTATGCGATGAGTGCGGGGACGCATTACCGGCGAGCTGACTACGGGAGGAAGCCGATCAAGAGACGATCATGAAATATATGACAAAAACAGGGGGCGGCAAACATGGAAATGCTGGCTAGTCATGTTCAAGGCGAATATTCGCCAGTATGGCATGATCATCGCACTGGTGTTGATCATGCTGTTATTTCAAATATTATCGGACGGCATTTTGCTGCAGCCGCTTAATATTACGAATCTGATTTTGCAAAACAGCTATATTCTGGTGCTGGCCATCGGCATGGTGCTCGTCATCATCACCGGACATATCGATCTGTCCGTCGGCTCCATAGCGGCGGTCATCGGTGCGGTCGCGGCGATTATGATGGTGCATATGCAAGTACCGGTATGGGCGGCCATATTAATCAGCTTGCTGATCGGCGCATTGATCGGCGCGTGGCAAGGGTTCTGGATCGCTTATGTCGGCATTCCGTCGTTTATCGTCACCTTGGCAGGTATGCTGCTGTTCAGGGGGCTGACGATGGTCGTGCTGGAAGGTCAGTCCATCTCCTCTTTCCCGAACGCGTTTCTTGGCATCAGTGCCGGTTTCATCCCCGACTTTACCGGATCGGTCGGCGGCCTCAAGCTGACGACGATCATCGTCGGAATTGTGCTGACGCTTATCTTCGTATGGAATGAGTTGCGACTCCGCCGCTTGCAGCACAAATATCAAGTGCAGCGACTGCCGGTTATTTGGTTTGTCTTAAAGCTTGTGCTGCTGGCTGCAGTGCTGAACGGCTTAATGTTCATCCTGGCGATGTACGAAGGCATTCCGAATATCCTGATCATCTTAGCGGTGTTGATCGCCTTGTATACGTTTGTGACGAATCGCACGGTCATCGGTCGGCATATTTATGCTACTGGCGGCAATGTACGAGCTGCTGCCCTGTCGGGCATCAAGACGAAGCGAGTCACCTTCCTGGTGTTCGTCAACATGGGAGTATTGTCCGCGCTCGCCGGTCTTATCTTCGCTTCAAGGCTAAGCGCCGCAACTCCGAAGGCCGGCACTTTGTTCGAGCTTGACGCAATCGCTGCGTGCTTTATCGGCGGCGCCTCTGCGACCGGTGGTGTCGGCACGGTGATCGGCGCAATTATCGGCGGCCTCGTCATGGGCGTGATGAACAACGGTATGTCACTGATCGGCATCAGCATTGATTGGCAGCAAGCGATCAAGGGATTGGTGCTCCTGCTTGCCGTCGCCTTCGACTTTTATATTAAAAATCGCAGCAATGCTTAAGGGGCGACGAAGCTGCAAAGCAAAATTTGTTGCCTTTCAGCACCAGCCATATACAATGAAAGAAAACGCATTCAGGAACAGGGGGATTCCGGATGAAGAAGCTGGTGTTGCTGTATGGCATGTTTATACTCGTGTTTCTCATTATCGTCGCCTCTTTCTTCCGCCCTTCACAGCTTGATCCTGTGGCACGAAGTAGACGGCGGCCTGCAGGGAGATATCGGCGAGCAGTATGTGATGGTGACGTTTCAATCCGGTATCGACTATTGGAAGCCGGTGCTGAAGGGGTTCGAGGATGCAGCGGAAGTGCTCGGCGTATCGGTCGATTACCGGGGCTCGACAGAGTACGATGTGCAGGAGCAGATGACCGTACTGGAGCAAGTCATCGCCAGAAAGCCTGCGGGAATAGCCTTGACTGCGATGGATCCAACGGCTCTGACGGCCTCAATTAACAAGGCAGTGGAGGCCGGCATTCCGGTCGTTCTGTTTGACTCCGGTGCCGAAGACAGCAAGGCCTATTCCTTCCTCGGAACGAACAATTATAATGCCGGCGTGACGGCGGCGCATGAATTCGCCAGACTGCTCAGAAATGACGGGCAGGTAGCAGTCATTACACTGCCGAACCAACTGAACCATCAGGAGCGGGTAGCTGGATTTCAGGATACGATTCGCCGTGAATACCCGAACATGCAGGTGATTGCGATCAAGGACGGCAAAGGGGATGTCGTCGTTTCCAGGGAAGCGGCGCTGGAGGTGATGCGCGATCACCCGGATTTACGCGGCATCTTCGTTACGGAAGCGGTCGGCGGCGTCGGGGTCGGCGAAGCGGTCTTGCAGCAAGAACGGATCGGACAAGTTAAGATCATTAGCTTCGATACGGACAAAGGCACGCTGGACATGATCAAGGACGGCATTATATCCGCGACGTTAGCGCAAGGGACCTGGAATATGGGCTATTGGTCGCTGCAGTTTTTGTTTCATTTGCATCACGATCTCGTTCCGGAAAATGCCGGCACAGCGGGCAATCATCAGATGCTGCCGCCGAACGTCGACACCGGAGTGACGGTCGTCACCCAGGCGAATGTGGATGATTATTATGCGAAGTAGTGCGCAGATGAAGCGGAAAGTCGGCGGTGATGCGATATGAGGTTGCGCGGCTTGTTGGAAATGAATAATTTGCCGATCCGTTACAAGCTGATTACGCATTTTATGCTGATCAGCATCGTGCCTTCGCTACTGCTCGGCGTGCTGGTCAGCTTTACAGTGACGCGCATTATTGACAACCAAGTCAACGATCATACGCTGCAGTTGATCGGCAAAGTCAATACTTCGCTCGAGCATGTCGTCAGCAACATGCAAAATATTACGTACTTTATATCCTTTGATCCGCTCGTCCAAGCGTTTCTCTCAGGCAATGGAGAGGAGCTAAGCTCAGAGGAAAAATATACGGTATCGCGTTTTTTGCAAGGGTTCACGACGCTGTATCCGGAAGTTGCGGGCATTCTAGTCGCTGACAGCAAAGGCCGCTACATGAGTAACGACATGTACGCGCGCACTGCAGAGCCGCTCACAGAAGAGATCTGGTTCAAGCAAGCGGTGGACAGCCGGGGAATCTTCACGCTCATCGGCCACCCGGTCAATCGCAATGTGACGACACATACGAATTATCGCCCTGACGAGGTCATCTCCGTCGCCAGAGCGATCCTCGATCCGCATACGCAAGAGATGAAAGGCGTCGTGCTCGTCGACTTGAAGCTGCGCGTCATCGCGGAGACAGCGAAAGATGTGCGGCTGGGCAAGACCGGCTATTTGATGGTCATCGATCATAAGGGCGATAACATCTATACACCGGTCAATCCCATTATCGATACGTTTCCTCTCGAATGGATCGGGGAGCAGTCGTCGGGGACATTTTCGAAGGATGTGAACGGCCGCTCCCTACAATTCATATATTTGAAATCACCGTTCACGAACTGGACGACCGTCGGTGTGTTTCCGACGAACGAGTCAGCGGAGGAAGTGCGGCAGATCCAATTTTATGTCGTCAGTTTCGTCTTTTTGATTTGTATGATGGGCATCACCGCTTCGCTGTATGTATCGCATTCGATCTCCCGGCCGTTGCAGCAGCTGCAAACGTTCATGCACAAAGCGGAGTCCGGTGATCTGACGGTGCGGCATACGAGCAATAGACAGGATGAAATCGGCAAGCTAGGCAAGAGCTTCAACAAGATGATCGTGCAGCTCAGGCGGCTTTTGGAGCTGACGGAGGTGCAGGCGAAGCAGAAGCGTGAGGCAGAGTTGAGAAGCCTGCAGGCACATATAAAGCCGCACTTTTTGTATAATACATTGGATACGATTCATTGGCTGGCACGCAAGAAAGACGCGCATGATGTGGCGGAGGTCGTGGAATCTTTGTCGCGGCTCTTTCGCATCGGGCTTAGCAAAGGCAATGAGCGAATCCCTTTGATGGAAGAAATCGAGCACATTCGCAGTTATTTGACGATTCAGAAGACGAGGTATCGCGATAAGCTGAACTATACGATTGATATCGAGCCGGACGTGCGCCATCTGGAAGTGCTGAAAATTTTGCTGCAGCCGATTGTGGAAAATGCGATCTACCACGGCCTGAAGCAGCGCCGTGGTCCCGGCAATATTCGCATCGCAGCTTATCGGACGGGGAATACGCTCATCTTGGAAGTGGCGGATGACGGCATCGGCATGCAGCCGGAGAAGCTTGCCGAGCTGCAAGCGAAGCTGGACATGCAAGGCAGACGAGCTCATCCCGTTAGCGGCACGGATGCTCTATACGCCGCAGGGGAGGCGTTCGATGACGATGTTGCGAAGATGGAGGCGGCAAGCAGCGGTGTTTCGGGATACGGCATCGTCAACGTACAGGAAAGAGTGAAGCTAACGTTCGGCGAGCAATATGGCGTGCAGGTGGACAGTCAATACGGCAAGGGGACGGTCGTGAAGATCGTTCATCCTGTGTTGGACAATAGCGGCATTGAGGTGCGCGACGAGTCGTGAAAGCCGCTGGACGTGAGTGGGAATTGTGTCGGACGGGATAGGCTTGAGCGCTATAACAATATCCCGTTTGGTCAGGGAGATTGTAACATTTGACCTTGGTCGGTGTCGGTGGCTATATAACAATATCCCTTTTGGACAGGGAGTTGTGACGATCCAACATGATCAGTGGACGATGGTAATATTCCGTTCGATCAGGACGATGAATGAAGTATATAGATGGACGAGGTTGACACGGTGACGCAGTTCCGGCAAGAAGAAAATGTGCGGAGGTGGAGCAGGTGAACCGGATTTGGAAAGTGTTGATTGCCGACGATGAGCCGATTATTCGTGAAGGAATTCGTACGGCGGTTGACTGGCCGGCGCTTAACATGGAAGTCGTCGCGGAAGCGGAGGACGGAGAAGAGGCGCTGGAGCTGGCGATCGAGCATCAGGCGGATATCGTGTTGGTCGATTTGAACATGCCGATTATGGACGGTCTTACATTGATGAAGCATGTGCGTGACAAGATGCCGACTTGCCGATTGGTGATCATTACGGGGCATGATGAATTCCAATATGCGCAGGAGGCAATTCGTCTTAATGTGGATGAATATTTACTCAAGCCGGCAAATCCTGAGCAGCTTCGGCGAGTGCTGGAACGCGTAGGCCAAGGATTGGAGCAAGATTGGCGGGAGAAGGAGCATCTGATGCTCGCCTCGCGCCAGATTCAGCGCAACTACCCGCTGCTTCGCGAAAGGTTCTGCCTAGAATGGATCGAAGGCAGTATGAGTGAGGCGGAGGTAGTAGAGCAGCTGGAATTTTTGCAGTTGCCGAAGGAGTGTCCGGATTGGATCGGGGTGCTGCGCTGGTCTGACCCGGCATTGGAACGGACGTTAACGAAGGAGAGCGACCGGCAGCTTTACATGTTCGCGATTGAAAACATTATCGGAGAATGGCTGGAGAATACGCGCTATGTTATCTTTCGCGAATCAGGCGGTTTGATCGCCATCATCGTCTGGGGCACAATGGACGAAGGATTGTTTGCGAAGATTACAAACTCTATCGTAAGTTATTTAAAATTGTCGGTGACTTCTTCCTGTAAGCCGCTTTCCGGCAGCTTTGCGGATGTGCCGACTTTGTACCGCGAGGCGAAGCATGACGTGTATCGAGACGCGCGGCTGTCACCGATCGTGCGCCGTGCCAAGCTATATGTGACAGAGCGGTACCGTGAGCGGGGATTAACGCTAGAGCAGGTGGCTGATGCGCTGCAAGTCAATCCCGTTTATTTGAGTCGAACGTTAAAGCAGGAGCTTGGTCTTTCGTTCAGTCAGCTGCTGACAGATATTCGCATGAAGAAAGCGGTGGAAATGCTTGCCTCAACTGACCTTACGGTACACGAGATTTCTGAGCAGGTCGGCTATGAGACGCAGCATTATTTCAGCACCGTGTTTAAGAAGATGATTGGCGTCTCTCCGAATCAGTATCGACGGGGTGAGCTAGGGTGACGACGCAGATCGCCTGCGAGCGAGATTCCAATAGAAATAACGGAAGTGAAATTTCCGTTATTTCGCCAAAACCTATCATTTTGAAGGAATAGCGGAAGCGATATTTCTCTTATTTCGATGGAAACGGCGAAAATAGTAGTTTTTCGAGCCTGTTTCGTCAAATAGCGGAAATATGGCTTCTCTTATTTTAAGAAAATCAGCGATATTTCGTGAATAAGGGAAATTTGACTTCCCTTATTTTTATGGTGGCCGCTTGTTTTGCGGAGTGCAGTCCGTGCGAGCATGAATGTTGCTTGGAATTGTGATAAAGTTGTAGTAACGATTCCACCAGCGTCCCAAGACAAGTGACGCAGGAGCAATAAGCGATTCTAATGTTCAAGGAAGGGATAATCGATGACGAAACGACAGCATAGCTCATCCGGGGATGCGGGCCGCACTGCCGAAGAACTGAAGGACATTACCCTGCTCGGCAACCAAGGGACGAAATATGTGTTTGATTATTCGCCTGATGTGCTCGAGGTGTTCGACAACAAGCATCCGGATCGTGATTATTTCGTAAAGTTCAACTGCCCGGAATTTACGAGCCTTTGTCCGATGACCGGTCAGCCGGATTTTGCGACGATCTATATTTCTTATATACCAGACAAGAAAATGGTGGAGAGCAAGTCGCTCAAGCTGTACTTGTTCAGCTTCCGCAATCACGGTGATTTTCATGAGGACTGTATGAACATCATCATGAACGATCTGATTCATGTGATGAATCCGCGGTATATCGAAGTGTGGGGCAAGTTTACTCCGCGCGGCGGCATCTCCATTGATCCGTATTGCAACTGGGGCCGGCCCGGCACGAAGTATGAACAGATGGCCGAATACCGCCTGATGAATCATGATCTGTACCCGGAGAAAGTAGATAATCGATAAGCATAGTTAGGTCAAATGAGCGAAGGAGCACCTCCTGCGAACATACATTTCGCAGCGAGGGCTCTTTTTTTGGTTGCAATTTGAATATATTGGTATATAATAGTAGGGGAACAAGTGTTCCCTACTTGAAGGAGGGGATTTATGAAACTGAAGATTGCGGATGTTTTCAATACTAGGGAAGTTGTACATTTTTTTAGCAGGCACCTTATTCGGGGAAACGATGGAGTATCCACCTCAGAGTTTTTTTGTCCAGACGGCGTTAAAGCAGCAGTAAGAAGAGGACAAGTTTTGCTCGCCTTACATGATAAGCACGTCATCGCAGCGCTCAGATTTTACAGGAGGAAGACGAAGAATAGCGTATCGCTGTATCAATTTGCTATTGACCTTCCATATCGCGGGAAAGGACTATTGAGAGAAATGTTGCAGTCACTAGGTCCCGTCCCGATTGAATATCTGTGCCCCCCGAAATCTAGTTTTAATGACTACTTTGATAAAACTGGATGGATTCTCTTGGAAAGTGATTACAAATATAATCGATGGGTTTTCAACCCAGGAGGGAATGGTTAAATGACTGCGTATCATGGGAATGGAGCTTATTGTTATTCCAATTCAGCTTCAATGTTGCTGACAACAATCGGAGAAGAGATCTCCCCTTCATTAATTGAAGTTCTTACGGGATTTGCGTTGGGAGCTTCTATTGATGCTGAAAACAACTTACTTTTTTTCGATGATTGCACAAGTAGTCCCGACAAAGGAATAAACCATGCTTTCAAAATATTAGGCTTTAAAGTTGTCGAAAAGGTATATAAAGATGGAGAACCCATCCCATTAGATGAATTGAAAGATGACCTGAAAAGATCGCCTGTTATGTTAGGACCATTTGACATGGGCTACCTTACATATAATCCAAACTATCACTATCTTGGTGGATCTGATCATTATGGTCTGGCTCTGGATTTCAATGAAAATGAAATTTTATTGCACGATCCAGCAGGCTTTCCTTTTGTGTGGCTACCTTTTGATCAATTAGAACTAGCGTGGAGAGCAGAAAAAATTACTTGGAGCAAGGGGGCGTTTCGTTCCTGGGTCTCCCCAACACGAGTATCGCATCCTACATCAGATGAAATATATGAGAAAGCGATCCAATTATTTAAGACGAGCTATCTGAACCAAAACAGTTTGGCCGTTATGGAAAATAGATTGGTAGGCAAAGAGGCCATTCGATTAAAGGCAGCACAAATTAAAGGCGGTAAGATCTCTGATGGGGAAATCGGACATTTCATTCACTTTGCTTTTCCATTAGGGGCAAGACGGGCACATGATTATTCGATCTTTTTTAAAGATAGGGACGAACAACTGGCATCACTAAAGTATAAACAAGCCCGCTTGTTTGGTAAGTGTCAAACCTTTGCCGTTGCAAATAGATGGGATGAGGTCGCCCAAACACTGAGTTTGCTAGCGGATATAGAAAGCGACATTGAATCAGCGATCCTATCATTGTAGAAATAACATCATCGATTGATTATAGATTAGCATCTTGTATGCTAGAAGGACAGCCATACGGGCTGTCCTCTTCAGTTTTACTGCCAATCATTTCAGACTGTTACGCTCGTACAAAACCACGGGGGATTTTTCTCGCTGCTCCCGAGCGCACCGCGGCTTCAATCACCCTCTCGCGAATGAGAGGTACGACGTTTTGGTTAAAGACGCTAGGAATGATATGCTGCTTATTTCTTGTTTCCTCTGTAATGACTGACGCAATTGCCTCGGCAGCTGCGAGTTTCATGGCTTCATTAATCGTTGTCGCTCTGCAATCGAGAGCCCCGCGGAAGATGCCGGGAAAGCTTAACACATTGTTTATTTGATTCGGATAATCGGATCTTCCTGTGGCGATGACGCCGGCGATATCTTCGATTTCCTCTGGAAGGATTTCCGGCTGAGGGTTGGCCATCGCGAAAATTATCGGCTGCTCCGCCATGTTCAGCACATCCTCCCTTGTCAATACTCCGCCCGTGCTCAGTCCGATGAAATACATCAGCACCGCGAATGACCTCCTGCAGACTGCCGGACAGCCTGTCGGGATTCGTATGCTCTGCAAACCATTGCCAATGGGGATTGTCATAAGTTTTGTCTACGTGTAAGTGCTCCCTCTTTGTCGACGCCGATAATATTTTTCGCACCGGCAGCGAGGAGAGATTTTGCTGCATGCTAGACCCGCCGCTCCCATGCCGCAAACGACAATTTTGATGTTATCTATAGACTTATTGACTACTTTGAGCGCATTAATCAGACCAGCGTATAAGACAGACAGCTGTTCCATGTTGGTCATCGTGAAAGACGGGAATATCCAGTCGTTCCTGCAACTTTTGTTCAATTTCAAAACAGCGCGGGGCAGAAATATCCTCCAGATTAATGCCGCCGAAGATGGGGGCGATCCATTCAATGGCACGTATGATTTCGTCAGTGTTTTGTGTGTTCAAACTAATTGGAAAAGCGTCGACCCCAGCGAATTGTTTAAATAACATCGCTTTACCTTCCATGACAGGAGCGGCGGCTGCTGGTCCGATATTGCCAAGTCCAAGCACAGCGCTGCCGTCGGTGACAACTGCGACAGTATTTTTCTTGATTGTTAGATTGAAGGCTTTGCTTGCATCTTCCGCAATTGCCATGCAAACCCTAGCGACCTCAGGAGTATATACATTGGATAGATCATCGCGGTTTTGTATTCTAGTTTTGGGCGAGATTTCGATTTTCCCTCCTAAGTGTAAAAGAAACGTACGGTCAGAAACATGAATGATGTTCACACCTTTCAGTTCCTTTAATTTACGAATGATCTTATCACCTTGCTGTAGGTTTCGTACGTTTATCGTTAAATCTCGCACCGTGTGCGTTGCCGTCGTATGAATGACATCAATCGCAACGAGATCGCCGCTTTCTTCTGCGATAATTGTCGCCAGTTGCCAAAGTCCACCTGCTCCACGTTCATATCGACTCGCAGAATGATATTTTTCCCATTCATGCCTATTACATTCATAATCCTGCCTCCCTCTTGCAATTTTCTAACGATACTCTTATTCAAGCAATTTTCATGCCAGATGAAGTTCATCTGGCATTTTAGAGGCATCCTGGTTGAATCCCGTGTCTATCATAACGACAATCAACCATAAATATAGGAGGCAATGAAACGGAGGTCCAACCTATGAGGACCTCCGGAGAAATGAAGATAAAATATTCAGTTCTTCCCGGTATTTCGCTACCGTTCTGCGCGAAACATGGATTCCTTCTTTTTTGAGAAGCTCCGCCAATCGATTATCTGAAAGCGGATTGCGTTTGTCTTCCTGATCAATCAATTCCTTGATACGATTTTTAATCGTTGGCTGTGAAGTGGCTTGGCCATCCTCATTCGTAATCGCATTTGTGAAGAAATGTTTAAGCGGTACAATTCCGCTTGGTGTTTGAATAAATTTGTTTTGCACTGCTCTGCTGACGGTAGATTCGTGAATGCACAGTCGCTCGGAAATATCCTTCAGCCTAAGCGGTTTCAACGATTTGTCACCGTGTCGCAAAAACTCGTGCTGAAACTCAAAAATAGCATGCATCACTTGGTAGAGCGTTTGTTTTCGCTGCTTAATGCATCGGATAATCCAAGTCGCTTGCTGAACCTTCTGTTTGATATAGTGATGGGCTTCACTAGATGACTGGCTAACAAGCGATGTATATTCGTGCTGAATATTGATTTTGGGCAAGTAGTCGTCAAAGATTCGTACGACATTTCGGTTGCCCTCACGATAAACTTGACCGTCAGGTATAATCGCGACAGCAGGTGCGTCTCCATAGAGCAGTCCTGGGCGCGGCTGAAGAGTACGAATATATGCGACGGCCGTTGAAACTTGCTCAGCAGAGACGGCTTGCTTTTTCCTAATATGATCCCACCTTCCATATGCCAGATCGAGAAAATGTTCATTTACGATGACGCTGGCCAATGAAGGGGCAGTGGGGTCACGGCGAATTTGGATGTCCAAACATTCTTGTAAATTTCTCGCTCCAATCCCAGGGGGATCTTGCTGTTGTAATAACTGCAAACCTCTCTCCATAACTTGCACAGGCACCTGATGGAGCATACAAGCTTGCTCCAAGGTAATGTCTAAAAAACCAGTCTCAGTTAAATTGCCCGCCAGAAAACACGCCGCCTCTTTAACTGCTTGACTCTCATCGGACAAGCGAATCTGACGAAGGAGTTCTTCTTCGAGGGTCAAGCCTCTAGCCTGTTGAAGATCGATCATGTCTTTCGTCACATCGGAATCTACAGGCGCCTTTCTTCGGCGACTCCAAAGAGCGCCGAAGTCATGAAACTCAACGTCAATAACCGGGTTTTCCGTCGCAATTTCCTGCAAATAAGAAGCTAAGTCCAACGAATTCAATTGTAAAATATCGATGGATTGTTTCAGTGTAGGTGTGAGGGATAAACGGAGCTGTTGTTCATTCATTAATTGCAATCCGATGTTCATGATGTTTCAACTCCCATACATATCTACATGAATGCGTAGGTTTGTAGCGGAATCGTCCGCAAATCCGGAGCATATATGCTTTCATTTCAATATTGCAAGACTCCAATCCAAAAATGGAATGGTCTAGACGACAACTTATTCCAAATAATGGTCTTTATACTTCTGACAAGCAGGGATAGGAAATTATTGACGTTGAATTCAAGCCAAGGTGCGAATACAATACGATGTACAATCTTTGAAAACGCTTTATTTTTGCGGTTGTGTATCATACTAACACGGAAAATATAAAAATGTCCATAAATTATTCACATTTTTATGTTGGAAGATAAGAGTTGGCATCGTTCTTGCTTGATTCATATCGTAACCCGTGATGCGCGGTGATTTCACATCATGAACCTTGCGCTAAACGAGACATAGCTTTTGTTGCAAAGGAGGGGATTTCAAGGATGAAACAAGCTGTCGTCAATATTGGGACGCTAGTGACTGGTCGGTTGGAAAATGCCCGTACTGATGTGGAATGCATCGTCATGAAAGATGGTATTATCACTCACATGGGGAATCAGCCTGACGATTTACAAGACTGTAATCTTGTAGTCGATGCGAATAAAGCGACGGTGATCCCAGGTTTGATCGACTCCCATGTGCACGTCGTACTAGGTGATTATACGCCTCGTCAAAAGACCGTTGATTTTCTGGAAAGCTATACCCACGGCGGTATTACTCGATCTATTACGGCGAGTGAAGTGCATGCACCTGGCAGGCCTAGTGATCCCGCAGGGGTGAAGGCTCTAGCCTTAGCTGCGCAACGATGTTTTACAGGCTTCAGACCTGGTGGTATGACTGTGCACGGTGGATCAGTCATTATTGAACCGGGCTTGGTGGAAGAAGATTTTAGGCAATTGAAGGAACAAGGGGTTTGGCTCGCGAAAGCGGGATTTGGCAGCTTCAAAAAACAAAGAGATGCAACTGAGATCGTCCGTGCAGCACAAAAACATGGCTTCATCGTCATGTGCCATACTGGAGGTGCTTCGATTCCAGGCTCCCATCCGGTCGATGCTGAAGATCTTCTGGAGATGCTTCCGGATGTAAGTGGACATGTGAACGGTGGACCGACTGCGCTTACGGATGAGGATCTTGAGAAAGTGATCCGGGATTCCGATATCGCGTTGCAAATTGTACAAGCTGGTAACATTCGCTCTGCTATACTCGCAGTGCAAATTGCTCGCGAATCGGACAATCTTCATCGTCTGTTAATTGCCAGTGACACTCCTACTGGCACGGGTATGATGCCACTTGCTGTATTGAAATCTATCGTGGAGTTGACAACTTTAACAAGCAGTGCGCCAGAGGAGATGATTGCTGCCGCGACGGGTAACGTTGGCAAAGCTTATAAGCTTGATGCGGGCGTTCTCGAGGTAGGAAGACCAGCCGATCTATTAGTGATCGATGTCTCCTCTCGGAGGAAGCTGCTCAGAGGCGCTTGATGCGATAAGAAATGGTGATTTGCCTGGGATATCGGCATGTTTTACAAGCGGTGAGCTACGCTACAAAGTAAGTCGTAATACACCAGCGCCGATTCGTCCGATTCGTATCGTGCATGAACAATTATCGGTTTGGCAGTAAAGGGAGGAGCAGATGAATGGCGCATACGATATTGTTTTCAGAGATGATCCCTTCTCCGGAGTGGGAAGATACATTTCATGATTGGTATGATACCGAGCACATCCCGATTCGCATGGCAGCACCAGGATTCATCGGAGCAAAACGCTATCGAGAGATAGGAAACAACAAATATTTAGCCGTTTATGAAATGGAATCGCCGGAGGCACTAAATACCGAGGTGTACAAAAAGATCAAAGGCGAGCCAAGTGAAAGAACGCAGTGGATGCTTGCGAATGTAAGCGGATTCACTCGCTATACTGCTACCCTCATTGGCGAGCAAGTTAACCAAGCTGTTACGGGGAATCCTTATGACGCACCTGTTCTTTATCCGGTGATGTTTTCGGTACCGGAAGAACGAGAGGAAGAATTTAACCGCTGGTACGAAGAAGACCATGTCCCGACTTTGCTCAAGAACGAGCGGTGGCTCGCTTGCCGCAGATACAAAATTTTCAGCGGTGAGCCTGAAAACTGGACCCATCTAGCATTGCATTACTTGGCTGATGCCGAAGTGCTGGACTGCGAGGAAAGGCAAGTAGCAAGAAGGTCACCTTGGCGGGCAAAACTGGCGGAAGAGGATTGGTTCAAAGGGCATTATATGCTCTTTCAACATATGAAATCTTTTACTTCATCCCGTTAACGACCCTTAGTAACAATATAACATTTTGACAAACAAGGAATAATGGAAAGGATATGAAGAGAATGGAGATTAGAAAATATTACACAGTAGTGGAAGAAACAATTTCTGAAATGGGAAAAACAGACGGAACACCGCTGCGTAAAGTGGGAGCGGTCGTGATCGTCAAAAATCCTTATGCTGGGAAATATCAAGAAGACCTCAGTCTCCTGATCGAGGAGAGCAAAAAAATAGGTCGATTCTTAACTGATTTGGCTGTAAAAGCGATGGGAGAATATCCAGTTGAGAGTTACGGAAAAGGGGCGGTTGTCGGATTGGACGGGGGAGCAGGAGCACGGGGTTGCGATGCTGACCTCAGTGTTTGGCAACATTTTGCGAGAAGCAGTCGGCGGCGGGAAGGCCTGGATTTCTTCGATGACCAAACGGGCAGCAGCTGGCATTACGATAGATGTGCCGATGAACTATAAAGATGAAGTGTATGTCCGTTCTCATTATGATGGTATGACGTTGACTTTGCATGATAGTCCGCTTCCAGATGAAATTGCCGTTATTTGTGTTTTAGCTAACCGTGGGCGTCTTAATGCTAGGGTTGGAGGACAGACGGTTGAAGAAGTGAAGGCGAGAGAAGGATTAGTCTAAGATGAACATATCCAAGATTGTGTTTATACTCTAGCAACCTAGTAGTCGGAGGGAGGACGACATGGAACAAGTGTTGCGTAGCGCACTGCCTATCATTGCGAATTTGACAGACAGCTTTGTCGCCTTAACCGATAAGCAAGGTATTCGGATTATGATGATTGATGCTACAGGCAAAACAATCTCTAGTTTACTACACAAAAAACTGGAGATTGCTGAACGGGCAATTCAGGAACAGCGCGTACTTTCCGCTCCCTCCGAGCTATCCAAAGGCTCGAAGTTGTGGGCAATCCCTTTGAAAGATTATGCGATTATCGTAACGGAAGATGGGAAGCGACAAAAGCAGCATCAGTTGGAAAATTCCTTGAAGGAATCGCTTCATATGATTGCAGATGTGCTCGGTAGTGAAGCATCATTATTCGATGAGATTGGCACGATTACCCATAGCGTTAATCGCGACGGCAAAAGTAATTCGTCCGTTGTCGGAACGATAAACCAAGACGCTTACATGGCGATGGCGATGTTTAAATCGCAAGTGATGGAATCGACGATTGTTCCGGGAGCGAGAAGCGTCTTTATTCCGATTACGAAGCAGGTTGGCTTAGAGTTAAGCAATTTGCCGGCCAAAATACCGGAAGTCAGGAAAGAAAAGAGTGCTGCCAAGTACAGCTTCGAAGACATTATTACGAAGAGCGACAACATGCAAAAAGTAAAAGGTTTTTGCCAGAAAATAGCGTCCAGCTCTTCGACCGTGTTAATTCTAGGGGAGTCTGGGACGGGGAAAGAATCTGTTCGCTCATGCGATACATCAGGCGAGTAACAGATCCGGCAATAAATTTATTCCGTTTAATTGCGGGGCTGTGCCTGCGAATTTGATCGAGAGCATTTTGTTCGGATACGAGGCGGGTGCTTTTACAGGTGGTAATCCAGGAGGGAAGAAGGGCCTGATCGTCGAGGCGGATAAAGGTACGTTGTTTCTCAGATGAAATCGGTGAGATGGATTTGCAACTTCAGACGAGATTGCTAAGGGTGTTGCAAGAAAAAGAAGTGATGCCGATTGGTAGCTCCAAAGTGCGAGAAGTCGATGTACGGATTATTGCTGCTACTAACCAAAACTTAGAACAGTTAGTGTCGGAGGGGAAATTTCGCGAAGATTTGTACTATCGCCTGAATGTCATCCCTGTTCATATTCCGCCATTGCGCGAGCGTCCCGATGATATCGAGGCGTTAACGGAGGCGTTTATTAAGGAATTTAATATTGCTTTTGACAAACGAATCACAAGTTGTAGTTCCGAAGCTTTGGAAGCGCTTAAGCGGCATGCTTGGCCAGGCAACGTAAGACAGCTTCGCAATGCGATTGAACGGGTCGCCAATTATATTGATGCTGGCGAAATTCAGGTTGAGCATTTGCCTGAGTATGTGTTTAAGCAACCGGAACCCTCTAGAAGGCTGGGGAACCTCTCACAGTGGAGGATCGCTCCTGGGGAAACGCTGGATGATCTCGTTCGTGATTTTGAAATGACTATTATTGAGCAGACGTATCGAGAAACAAATTTCAACAAGCAAGAAACCGCCAATCGTTTAGGCATTAGCTCTACTACACTATGGCGAAAATTTAGCCAGATGCAAAAAAACAATGGGGAGTGAGTGTGGAATGGTTAGAAAATCTTTTATTTTCGTTTTAAGTATAATGCTTCTGTTGGTAGCGGCATGTTCAGGAGGAGGGGGAGCTACTACGAAACAAGGAGCTCCGTCGGAAGGTGCATCCTCTAACGATTCGAATGGAGCAACAAATGGTGGATCAGAAGACGCTGTTTTTGTGATGAGAGTCGGCCATACACTGAGCCCAGAAAGTCCTAGACATGTTGCATTATTGGAATTTGAAAAGCGTGTTGAAGAAGCTAGTGAAGGTGCCCTTCAAGTCGAGCTTCACCACTCGAATTCTGTTGGTGACAACAATCAGTTGCTACAAGCTGTACCGCTCGGAACAATTGAGGCCGCTGTGCAGCCGACATCCTTCTTCGGCGGTGTGGTCAATGACTTAAGCGTTCTCGACCTTCCGTTCTTGTTCCGTGATGTGGAGCATTTGCAATCGTTCGCAAGTAGTGAGAACAGCGATGTTATTTTAGATCTCCTTGAATCAAAAGGAATGACTGGCTTGGCACTTTGGCCTCTTGGTATTCAGGTGCTAACTTCCAGCAAACCGATTGATTCCCCAGAGGCGTTAAGTGGGCAAAAATTCAGGACGATGGGAACACCTGTGCAATTGGAGTTGTTTAGCAGCTGGGGAACGAGCCCGCAGCCGATAGCTCTATCTGAACTCTACAGCTCACTTCAGCAAGGTGTTATTGATGGACAAAGCAATGATATTGGAACGATTCACGATACGCGTCTATATGAAGTGCAAGACTATATGCTGATCACCAACCATGGGGCAATCATCGATTTATTTTATGTAAACAAAGGCTGGTTTATGTCCTTGCCGGAGGAATACCAAACATTGCTGAAAAATACTGCTAGAGAGTTGGCGGCCTTCAAAACTGAGGAAGAGTTAAAAGTTATCGACGAAAAATTCCAAGTCATTATTGACAGTGGTGAGATGACCATAACGGAGCCGAGCGAAGAGATGCTCACTTGGTTAATGGAACAAACCGACTCAGTCTTTGCGTCATTCCTTGAAAAGTATCCGGACATGGAATCAATCATCGAAGTGATCAAGAAAGAGTAACTGCTCGAAAGGAGCTGTACAGCCGCAATGATGAATAAAATCCTAGATGCTCCGATCCGCTTGTTGAATTATTTAATCGGTATCAATATGTTAGGCGCACTTGCACTTATCTTTGTTAACGTTATTTTGCGCACCGTTGGACAAGGCACGATCGAATGGGTAGAGCCATTAGTCGTTTATTTAATCATGTGGACAGTCTTCCTCGGAGCAGGGCTCATCTTCTCCGAGGACGAGCATTTATCAATGGGCATCTTGTACGATTTTGTACCGCATGCATGGAAGAGATTGTTGGACGTCTTCAACATTGTTCTGACGGCCCTGATATCCATATTTTTAATTTACTTTGGCTTTATCGTTACCCATAATTTGTATATATTAGGACAGATGAGTATGGACGGTAACATACCGTTATATCTCATTATGGCTAGCATACCGATCGGTGCCATAACGGCAATTTATTGTATAGCAGTGAATCGGATTAAGAACAAGCATTCGGCCATGAAGGAAGGAGGACAAGTATCGTGATTGAATTTTTAATCGTGATGAGTTTAGCGCTCCTCCTGATGTTCCTGAGAACGCCGATTTATATCGCATTTTTGATCGCATCGGTGGTGAGCGTCTATTTTTTCGTGGATGTTCCCATGATCACCATTGTGCAAAATATGTACAGCTCCTTGGATAAATTTTCGCTTATGGCCGTACCTTTCTTTATTTTTGCCGCGGATATGATGGCGCGTGGCGGTATGGCTGAAAAGTTGATTCGTTGGGTCAGCATCATGTTTGGCAACGTGAAGGGGAGCCTCGGGATCACGACCGTCGTATCTGCCAATCTATTCGGTGCCATGTCAGGTTCAAGTCCAGGAACTGTTGCTGCTATGGGGAAAATATTGTACCCGCATTTACAAAAAAGTTACGGTGAGAAGTTTTCGGTTGGACTTATTACGTCTGTTGGTGCGATATCCATTATTATTCCGCCCAGTATCGCCATGATTTTATTTGGCATTTCGGCGAATGTATCCGTTGGCGCGCTCTTTATTGCCGGAATTATACCTGGTATTTCGCTAGGAGTGCTCACCCTCGGGTATGTCATTTATTACGTAATCAAGAACAAGGTTGTGGAGAAGCAGGAGCTTGAAAGTGGCGGATATAAAATGTGGCAGTTAACCCGAGATGCACTATGGTCACTAGGAGTGCCGATTATCGTCATCGGCGGTATTTATTCCGGTCTCTTTACTCCGACAGAATCTGCCGCTATCGCCGCGATCTATGCGATTTTGGTATCTCTGTTCGTTTTTAAAGATACGAAGTTGAAAGACGTTCTCAAGGTTGCAGTTTCGTCTGCATTATTAACATCCAAAATCTTTATTCTCGTTGCATCATCGTCATTTTTTTCTTACTTTTTATCTCTGAACCATATTCCACAAAGTATTGCAGACTGGCTTGCTTCCTATAATCTATCGGCTTTTACGATATTGTTAATTGTGAATCTTATCTTTCTTATCGTCGGAATGTTTATTGAACCGAACTCGGCGATCTTGATCTTCACACCGCTGTTTTTCCCAATTGTAACGGCGGCCGGTGTAGATCCGATTCACTTCGGTATTATAATGACGGTCAATTTGGCGATCGGAATGTACACACCGCCATTTGGACTCAATATATTTGTTAGCTCTAGCACATTGAATTTACCAATTTCACGAGTTATACCTGGTACGATTCCATTTATTTTAATTAGCTTGCTGGGACTACTTATCATAACGTATGTGCCAGAGTTATCACTTCTTTTGATCAAATAAAACGAAATCAATAAAAATTATGGGAGAGTAATCATTTGCAAATTTCTCCGAATCTTCAATCATGGTTCGGAGCTTTTCTTTGTAAAATACGTGAAATTTCAATCTTGCAATTTCTATTTTTCAAAATTGATTGACCCT
This sequence comes from uncultured Paenibacillaceae bacterium, assembly GCA_963755735.1. Taxonomy (GTDB): domain Bacteria; phylum Bacillota; class Bacilli; order Paenibacillales; family DA-C8; genus Insulibacter. The sequence goes on along the minus strand of CAVWLN010000041.1, from coordinate 24,300 downwards.
AGTTATAAAAAACCACAAAGTTGAACACCGTCATTTCATATCTGATATTAATAAAGCAAAGTGCGCTTATAGGAAGGGCTAGAAGGCTAGGTATGGTTTGCATGAAGCCTCTCTTTTCAGTCGCTCGCGAAGTTGGCATCGGAATTGCTTATATAGTAGTGAAGATTCGTTAGAAGAAAGGGAGGAGATTACATTGCCTTTTGATTCTCGACAATTTCGCAATACAGTTGGCAACTTTGCGACTGGCGTTACAGTCGTAACGGTCGAAGCAAACGGTGAAACACATGGAATGACGGCCAATTCTTTCACTTCGGTGTCACTGGAACCTCCGCTCGTATTGATCTGCGTTGATCATCGCGCGAACAGTCTACAGTATATCAAGAAGGCTGGCTATTTTGGTGTCAATATCTTGGCTAAAGAGCACGAAAATATTTCTCGCTTGTTTGCAAATCAGAAGGTTGAGCAGGAGCCAGTCGTATCGTTCCGCAAAAGTAATGCGGGAACTCCGCTATTAGATGGAGCACTTGCCACGATGGATTGTAAAGTATGGCAAACAATCGAAGCTGGCGATCATACGATTTTTATCGGTGAAGTACAGGAGATCGACTCGCGGGAAGGAGAGCCGCTTCTCTTCTTTAAAGGAAAGTACAGTGAATTGAAATAACCATCAACCGACTCCACGCATTTAGAGAACGGAAAGGGGAACATCAAGATGCGTACAGGAAAAGATTTTCTAAACAGTTTAAATGACGGAAGAAATGTTTACTATAACGGGGAAAAGGTTACAAATGTTGCGGAGCATCCTGCCTTTAAGGGGATCGCCGAATCAGTTGCGAAGTTGTATGACATGGTTGCCGACCCGGCAAATGACATGACTTATCCTTCACCAACAACGGGTAAGCCAGTCATGAAATCCTATATGATCCCTCGCTCTTTAGAGGACTTAAAGGAGAAGAGACGTGCCTCTGAGAAAATGGCGGAAGCGACCTATGGTCTCGTGGGTCGGAGCCCGGAGCACGTAGCTAACTTTTTTGCAGGCTTTGCAAGTCATCCTGAATTGTTTGCGAGGGGTGGACAAGAATATGCGGATCGCTTGTTAAAGTTTTACGAATATGCACGGGACAATCATCTTTACCTTACGTATGCGATCGTCCAGCCGCAAATTGACCGCTCCAAACCGGCGCATCAATTAGAAGACCCGTACCTGGCGGCATCAGTCTATGAAGAAAGAGAAGATGGGATCATCATACGTGGTGCCCAGATGCTGGCAACGGGCGCAGCCGTAAGTGATTATGTTTACTTGACGTGCATCCAGCCGCTCAAGCCTGGCGATGAAAACTATGCGAATGCCGTCGCGGTACCGATTAATGATCCGAACTTAAAGCTATATTTCCGCAGAGGAGTCGCAGAAGGCTTGCCGAGCAAGTTCGATTATCCGCTGTCTACAAGATTTGATGAATCCGATGCACTTGTCATTTTTGATGATGTGTTTGTCCCTTGGGAAAGAGTGTTTATTTATAAAAATACAGAGTTGGCGCATAAACAGTTTTTCGAGGCACCAGCCCATGTGTTCGGCAATATTCAGGCGCAAATTCGCCTAGTGACCAAACTGAAGTTCCTCCTTGGCCTCGTGCGAAAAATGTCATCGACGACAGGCTCCATCAATGTTCCACAAGTGCAACAGCAAATAGGAGACTTGGCATCCAAAATTGCCATCTTCGAAGGATTGCTACTTGCAGCCGAAGCGGAGGCGGAGCCGAATGAAAATGGCGTATACGTGCCCAAGCGCCGGTTCCTCTATAGCGCGATGGCGTTGCAGCCGCATTTATACAATCATATTGTGACCCTCGTTCGTGAGTTATCTGGCGGGGGGTTCCAACAATTGCCGTCTACGTATCGCGATTTAGTGAGTGAAGTTACCGCCAAAGACGTGAAGAAATATTACGTCAGTCCGGGAGTGCAGGCGGAGGAGAAAATCAAGCTCTACAAGCTTGCTTGGGATATGATCGGTTCCGAATTTGCCGGACGCCATCATCAATATGAAATGTTCTACGGCGGGGCACCGTTCCTCGTGAAAGGTCAAGCCTATCGTTTTTATGACTTTACGGAAGTGGATCAACTTGTAGAAAAATGCTTGTCTGAGTACGATTTGGCTGATGAGCGGTAATATGTGAAGAACAACCGTATGTTTAGGAGGATCGGCAATATGGAGGTCAAGATTCGAAAATTAGCCAGCTACACTGAAAAGTTTATCGAAGAAGGCGGTAAACCGTTAGAGCAGCCTTTGATCATTGCCGCAGCCATGGTGGTCATCAAAAATCCATTGGCCCATCATCCTTTTGTTGAGGATTTAAGTGAATTTATCGATTCCCATTGTCCCGTGGTCGGCCGTTTGCTTGCGGATGAGATTAAACAATTAATCGGCAGTGAAGCTGAAGCATATGGCAAAGGTGCCTTGGTCGGTACAGCTGGTGAAATTGAACACGCTTCCGCACTCATCCATAGCTTGAAATTTGGTAATCCAATTCGTGAGGCGCTCGGGGGTACGTCCCTTCTTCCATCTGCTGAAAAAAGAGGGGCGGCAGGTTTAGCGATCGATATTGCGATCAAACACAAAACGGATGTGACAGTTCGCTCTCATCACCAAACATTTGAAGTGCGAATACCCGATGCACCGTTTCCTGATGAAATTGTCGTCATCGTTGCAGCAGCTAGCGGTGGCAGACCGCATGCGAGAATCGGTACGCTAGCTGATGATTTACAAGAGGGATAATGTTTAGCATTGTAAACTTTTAAGAAAAGAGGAAGAGGTTATGAAGGTTCATCAAGTATCAGTAAGTACGGGCCTAACGAAGCAGAGTGAAGAACCGCTGGTGATGGCGCTCGGCATGTTTGATGGCGTTCATCTAGCTCATATGAAATTGTTAGAGGAAGCTAAAACGGTAGCCCAACGGTTAGGACTGAAGCTTGGCGTCATGACCTTCTTCCCTCATCCGCGGGTAGTGATAGCATCAGGACATGAACAAGTGCAATATTTGACGCCCCTCAAACGTAAGCTTGCACGATTTGCGGCGGTGGGGGTCGACGAGTCTTTCGTCATTCAGTTTGATCATAGCTTTGCCGCCCTTTCACCACATGAGTTTGTAAGCAGATTTTTGTTAGGTCATATTCAACATGCGGTCGTCGGCTTTGACTTTCGTTACGGTCATAAAGGAGCGGGAAATGCCGTCACATTAAAAGAACAAGGCAAAGGATTTTTTGACGTTACAGTCATGGACGAAATGGTAAGTTTGGGTAGTAAGATCAGCTCCACGCAAATTCGCAAGTGGATTGCCGCAGGATTAGTTGAGCTTGTTCCGAAGCATTTGGGTAGACGTTATGAAGTAACTGGAACTGTAGAGATGGTGACGACTGATCGGCGGTTTCTGATTTCATTGGACGATGAATACATGTTGCCTCCGTCGGGCTATTATGAATTTGACCTGCTGTCTGCGAACGATGTTCGAATGGAAGGCATGCTAGGCCGCTTGACAGATGACGGTTATATCGTTGGCCAAATTCCGATTGAAAGTGAATATTTAGGGCAGGGCGAATCGCTTATGGTAATTTGGAATAATCAACGATGGACTCATCTGGAACAAATAAGATTGGAGCATTCCGCAGTCAACTAGGTAACAGTCCTCAAAGGAGGAATCATTATTGAATAACCGGATGTATATTAATGGTGAATGGTTAGAGGATGCGGACTACGATAAGCTAGATGTGCATAATCCGTCTAACGGGGAACGAATTGGTTACATTCCGTTGGGAGGAAAGAAAGAAGCCGAATTAGCAGCAGAGGCTGCATATGCAGCCTTTCCTTCATGGTCGCAAACAACGGCTGAAGAGCGCAGCAAACTCCTGCGCAAGTGGTACGATCTAATCCTTGCCCATGCAGAGCAAATCGCTCGTCTCATTACATTGGAGATGGGCAAGCCATTACGGGAAGCGAGAGGCGAGGTGCGTTATGCTGCGTCTTTTGTGGAGTGGTATGCGGAAGAAGCGAAACGAATATATGGCGAAACCGTACCAGCAAGCTTTCGCAATAAGCGCATTGCAGTCTTAAAGCAGCCTGTTGGCGTAGTTGCCGCCATCACACCGTGGAACTTTCCTGCGGCTATGCTGACGCGTAAGCTTGCGCCTGCTTTCGCGGCTGGCTGCACTGCGATCGTCAAACCATCGGAACTAACGCCGTTTACCGCGGTGAAGTTAGTTCAGTTGGCGGAGGAAGCGGGTTTCCCTCCCGGGACGATTAACCTCGTGATGGGTGACGCTCCAGCGATTGGCGCCTCTTTCATGGAGAACGAGAAAGTTCGCAAGATTTCGTTCACCGGATCAACGCGCATCGGTAAACTATTGATGGAGCAAGGCGCGAAACATATCAAGAAGCTATCGTTGGAACTGGGCGGCCATGCTCCTATGCTCGTGATGGATGATGCCGATATTGACAAAGCCGTGCAACAAATCATCGCTTCCAAATTCCGTAACGCTGGGCAAGCGTGCATCTGTGGCAATCGAGTTTATGTTCAGAGCACGATTTATGATCGTTTCATCACAAAATTTGTAGACGAGACGGAGAAGTTGAAGGTCGGAGATGGCTTTGATGAACAGTCGGACATCGGACCGCTGATTAATAAAGCAGCACTAGATAAAGTGGAACTGCAAGTAAAGGATGCTTTGCAGAAAGGAGCTAAGCTGCTAACGGGCGGTGAAAGCATAACCGACGGAGGCGGGTATTTCTACAAACCGACGATTTTGGGTGATGCTCGGGAGAATATGCAATGTATGACTGAGGAAACTTTTGGACCCGTCGCGCCCGTACAAGTATTTGATACGGACGAAGAGGCGATTCGACTTGCCAATCATACGTCTTATGGTTTGGCTGCCTATGTATTTAGTGAAAGCATGTCTCGCGGTCTCAACATTGTGGAGAAGCTAGAATATGGAATCGTCGGTTGGAATGATGGCTTGCCTTCAACTGCACAAGCACCGTTCGGCGGAATGAAAGAGAGTGGCATCGGCCGGGAAGGCGGTCACCAAGGGCTGGAATGCTATTTGGAAACGAAATATGTTTCAATCGGTATTTGAATTATGAGGCTTGGGACAGGATAGAGCCCAGGGAAATCAAAAGAGCGGCACTCACTAGGTTGAATCGGTGGGGAGGCTGCTCTTTTTGATGTTGGTTGACTTATATTCTTGTTCAAGGATAAATGAGCTATCTTTACATCTACACTTCCGTCATGATGGTTACTCGATCAAAATGATCCATCGACTGTACACGTAGAAGAGTTTATAATAATTGGATTTCAAGCAATTAAAATCGCATATTCCGACCTAATCGTTGGTGTTAGTTGGAAAACGTGCAACTAATATTAAGCAAATTCATGAAAAACGAGAAAATTGATGCTATTAATTGATCATATTCCAATTATCGAACTAAAAAATAGAAAAATGACCAAAATTAATTGATCATTTTCCAACTACCGTCTGATTTATTTGCGATCGGACGATTGGCGAGCGGCTACTTGCATACAGACGGTTGCGAGCGGGCGAATAGCACTCAGCTACTTACATTCAGATGTTCCGTGCGGGCATATGGTACAGTAACTTACATGCTGATAGTTGCGTGCGACCTAGTGGCGTGCTGCTACTTGCATTCAGGCGGTTGCGTGCGACCTAGTGGCGAGCGGCTACATGCATTCAGACGGTTGCGTGCGCACGAATAGCAGGCATCTACATGCATTCAGACAGCGGCGTGCAGATATTGATGCACGATCAGCATGGACGATGCGCTGCTGAGCCGATCTGCCAGACTCACACGCCCTTATCCTGCTCGTTCTATCCTTCGTATGCTTCCAGAAGCTTCGCCAAATCGATTTTCTTCATCTTAAGCAGTTCCTGGTTGACACGAGCGATTTGCTCCGGTGTGCTGTGGCTGCTCATCACCATGTCCATTGCTCTCGGCACAATCTGCCAGGATACTCCGTACTGATCTTTCAACCAGCCGCATTGCTCGGACTCAGGAACGGCGGACAGTAGCTCCCAGTACTGATCAATCTCTTCTTGCGTGTCGCAATATACCATGAATGAAATAGCTTCATTGAATTGGAATGTATGGTTTCGCGCACTGTCCATGGCAGCAAACCAATAATTCAAGAGGGCAAAATCAGCAAACATAACGGTTCCTTCCTTGTCCGGCTCCATACCTGCAGGGTAGCGAACGATATTGCCTTGTCTAGCGTTCTCGAACACAGACACATAGAACTGAATCGCTTCTTCCGCTTTGCCACAATTATCACCGGCAAACATCAACGAGGGAACGATGTTCGGTCGCTCCTCACCTTCTGGGTTTGACAGTATCAACTGCCACGACAAGCCGAACTTGTCTTGAATCCAGCCGTATTGCTTACTGAAGGGATATTGATCTAGCGGCATTAACACGGTACCGCCATCAGATAGCGCGCGCCAAACCTCGTGCAAGCTTTGCTCGGCATTGTCCTCGCGTGATGGATCAAAGTTGACGATAAAGGACACCGAAGGATTGAATTTGAAAGTTGGGCCGGCGTTGATAGCCATAAACTTCTGCTCCATCAACTCGAAAGTGAATACTTTGGCGTCGCCTGACGGTGTGTCATGGAGTGTGACTTCATCACCGGTTCTCGATTTCGGAAAAATCGAAGTATAAAATTTTACGGCGTCATCGGCTTCCTTGTCGAACCATAAATGCTGGACGATGGCTTCACTTGTTTTCATCATTGTCATTCCTCTCATTTGGAATTTCACGAAATTACATTAGCTCAGCATTTGAATAAACGTCCATTTCCGTCTCTTACCCACACATTATATCCTTAATTTTCCTCGTTGGGAAATTTCCTTAAATCAAGTTCGCAAAGCCAGAGCAAGAGGGCGGTGCAGCCCGTATACAGCGGTTTGCAGATATGATAGTCTTTGAGATAGGATGGCGCTATTTTCATGAGAGGGAGTGCATCCGGAGGTGAGTGCATTGACGTTTAACGGCAGTTTGTATCATCCCAACTTGCGCAGTGAAGAGTACCTCCCGCAGGTCGTCGCTTATTACTATAAGCAGTGGGACGGCTTCGACATGCCGTTTCACCGACATTTGGCGGTAGAGATTATGTATACGATCTCGGGAACTTGTGTGGTCGAGACGGAAAATAGCTGCCATGAAATGAAGAAAGGGGAATTCATCCTCCTCGATTCGAACGTACCGCACCGATTAGTCGTAACGGAAGGGAATCCTTGTCGGATGTTGAATTTGGAATTTGTGTTTCAGAAGAGTGAGCCGGACAAGGGCTTCCCGTCAATGCGCACGCTTATAAACGGCAGTCCGGAACTGCAGCGCTTTCTCTCACAGCAGGCTCCTTACTGCGTGTACAAAGATCCGAGCGAAATATACCAAATTATGCGCAGCCTCATCACAGAGCTTGACGACACCACCCGCGAGTCGGAGTGGGCCGTGCAATTGTTGCTGGCGCAGCTCGTTATCCGGTTGGCTAAGCTGCTTGGCAAAGTAGAGACAGTACCGAAGCAGCAGCAGGCCGCTTATGTGCAGGAAGCGCTAGAATATATGCATCAACATTACGATTATGAGATGAAAGTTGAGGATATCGCGGCGGCGGTTAATTTGCATCCGGGATATTTGCACCGGATTTTCAAACAGCAGATCGGGCGAACACCGGTGCAATATTTGACCGACTACCGCATGGAGAAGGCGAAGATGCTGCTTGAGAACACCAACATTCCGGTGAGCGACATTGCAGATTATGTCGGCTTGAACAGCAGGCAATATTTCAGTTCGCTGTTCAAGAAGTATACGGGCCGGACACCGCTCGAGCATCGACGTTTAGCGGAATCGTGGGTGAGAAACGACTCGTAGCCCGTAAGTCAGCTGATTTCTTCTTCCCATGTTGTGCGAATCAGATCAAGCTCTTGCGGCTCGCAGCGAATGATCGTGTGCGGCAGGTCACTTGCTTGCGAGCAAGCGGATAAGGTGTAGCCGTGCTGCCATTCATATGTACGCAAATAATAAGCCTTGCCGTCGTCAGTAACATCGTCAGTACCAATATCAGCACCATCGTCAGCACCAACATCAGGAGCAACATCAAAACCAACATCAGCACCAATATTAGTATCACGAACGGCTTGATCATCAGACGGCACATGCGCGGTGACCGTACCGCTCAGTCTAACACCGGGCAGCGCCCGCTCCTCACTTACTTGCACTTCGAACGATTCTAGCGGTAGCGACAAACCTTTGCCGACCGCTTTGACATAGCTCTCCTTTAACGTCCATATTTCATAAAAATATCGTAACCGCGCCGCACCGCGGAGCGCTCTTAGCGTTTTTTGCTCTGCCGGCGTCATACATAAGTCTGATAAGGACAAGAAGTCTGCTTCCTTATGTTTCTCAACATCGATGCCAACGGGCTGATCGCCATAGATGAGCGCAATCCAGTTGCCGGAGTGCGAAAGGTTGTAATGAAAGCTCGGATAATCGGCCAAATATGGCTTGCCGTATGTACCGGTAGTAAAGCGAAGGGCATCGTTCTTGACCCCTAACACTTTGCAGGCTGTATCCCGCACGAGCAAATCACCGTACAAGGCGCGAACCGCGTCCGCTTGCTGCTTCAACCTTGCAAGCTTGCGGCGTTTCTCCGGAGCGATCAAGCGGGACAGCGCATGAAGCCGGGCTGGTGATGGCTGCTCCGCAATCGTCAAGGCTATGATCGTTGCCATTTGATCACACTCATTTCTTCGGTATGATTCAATTGTAAGTATAGATGTCCAACCGTTTCTTTACAAATTTAATTAACGAGGGTATAATTATTAACGCAAGTTAATAAATATCATTCAAAGAGGTTGATGCTGGTGGCCATCACGGATATATCGCTGAGAGAGATCAAGAAAGCTAGAACGAAGCTGGCACTCTACGAAGCCGGTATGGCACTGATGGAAGACAAGATGTTTCATGAAGTAATGCTGGACGATATTTGCCGCAATGCAGAAGTGTCACGTGTCACGTTTTTTAAATTTTTCCCAAAGAAAGAAGACTTGCTTGTTTATTTCATGCGCGTGTGGCTGACAGAGCGCATCATCGAGATCGAGACGGAGCAGAAGAAAGGATTTGCCGCCGTTCGCCATCTGCTGAACATGGTGGCTAAGCAGACGGAGAAGATGCCCGGCATCCTGCCTAGTTTAATTTCGTTCTTGGCTGAGATGAAGATGCATCCGCGATTGCAGGAGCTTAGCGAAGCGGAGGTGCGGCTGCTCTTCCCCGAGCATGAAGAGATCGGCAGCCGTACACCGGACATGCACGAACTGTTCTCCCGGGCTATGAAGGAAGCACAAGAGCGAGGCGAATTAAAGCCAGAAATTTCAGTAAATACAGCCGTGAAAGTGTTGTTTACGATCTTCTATGGATCGTTCCTCACTGCACAACAATATGCATCCAATGATATTATCGGATTTTATGAGCTGCATCTGCAATTGCTGGAAAATAAAAGGGGGTAAGCCGTATGGCAAGCGTGTTTCCAGGCAGATATACGGCACGCATTGATGATTCCTTCGTTATCTTTATCATTGGCGTCCGCATTAACAACTTGCTCGCCATCCATAAGTGGCTGCCAGTGACGCTCGCGATGAGTCCGATGCTGCAGGAATTGTATCAGGACAAGTCTCTGGGCTTGATGCATGCGAGTTTTCACTTTGGTTTGCGCGGCATTTCTATTGTGCAGTATTGGCGTTCGTTCGAACAATTGGAGCAATACGCTCGTGGCGAGAAGCATAGCAAAGCGTGGCAAGCGTTCCATCGCAAGGTCGGCTCCAATGCCGCGGTCGGCATTTATCATGAGACGTACTTAGTTCGCGCCGGATGCTACGAAGCGATGTACAACAATATGCCGATATATGGACTGGCGAAAGCTGGCATTCATGTGCCGATTACACCGAGTACGAATACTGCAAGACAGCGCTTGTATGATAATTCAAGATATTAACCCACGAAATCAGTCTAAATGTGTATCAAAGGGACAGTTGCCGCCATCGTCCCTTAGTATTATTTCTTTTATCCTCACGACCAGACCTTCAACAAATGTCGCAATCGTCGACATAATAGGCGCATCACTGCTCCCTATTCCCGATTCCATGAGTATTCACTTCACACACCAACTTTCAATTCACCCTTTCTTCTTCAACACGTATGGTCCCTTGGTATCATTGTCCGCATTCCTGTTAGGTTGTCACGCATTAAATATTTATGCAACCTTAATTAAATTAACTCGAATAAAGTTATTTACTCCGATTCATTTATTGAATATAATTTACAGTATAGGAAGGAAGTACTTGCGAGAAGGGGGATGATGATGTCGAATCATCAGGAATTGCATGTTGTCGTTGGAACTGGTCCGCTGGGCATGGCCGTCATGCAGGAACTACGTGAGCAGAACAAAGCAGTGCGTATGGTCAATCGCAGCGGCCGCGGCAATCTTCCGCCCGGGGTGGAGCTGGTGCAAGGAGATGCTACGGAGGAGGCGAGTATCGAGGCAGCATGCAGCGGCGCAACAGTTGTATACCATTGTGCGAAGGCACCATATACACACTGGCCGGAGCAATTCCCGCCGATCACAGAAGGGATTCTAGATGCGGCCGCCAAAGCGGGAGCGAGGCTCGTATACGCGGATAACTTGTACATGTATGGGCCGACTAACGGGCCGTTGACGGAGGATTCGCCGATACGGGCAACCGGACGCAAAGGTGTGACGCGGGCGCGCATGGCGGATAGGGTCATGGAGGCGCATCGCAGCGGTAAGCTGCAAGCGACGATCGGGCGAGCGTCCGACTTTTACGGTCCAGGTGTACTTGATTCAGCGCTCGGTGAACGAGTGTTCATGGCGGCGCTGGAAGGACGTCCGGCTGAGGTGCTTGGGCAGATCGATACGCCGCACACGTATATTTATATCCGTGATTTTGCTCGCGGACTCGTCACGCTCGGACAACAGGAAGAAGCGCTAGGGGAAATTTGGCACATTCCAAGCGCGGAGACCATCACATCACGGCAGATCATTACAATGATCTATGAGCTACTCGGCAAGCAGCCGAGGTTCCGGGTTGCACCGAAGCCGTTCGTTTCCTTAATGGCTATGTTCAATGCAGATATGCGGGAGATCAAGGAAATGCTTTATCTTTATGAGCGACCTTTCGTCGTGAATCACAGCAAGTATGAGCAGACCTTCGGGGCTGTCGTCACGCCGCATGAACAAGCAGTGCGCGAGACGATGGACTGGTTCAAGGAACAGGCAAGCCGCAAGCTTCAAATTTCTTGAAATAAAGGAGGAACTCTGATGTCCAGCAAATTAAATGCAAGAGAGCCGATCGCCATTATCGGGATGGGGTGTCGGTTTCCAGGCCAAGCGAATAGTGTGGAAGCGTACTGGAACGTATTGCAAGGGGGGATCGATGCGGTCGGGGAAATTCCGAAAGACCGCTGGAGCATCGAGCGGTATTATGATCCGTCTCGCAGCAAGCCAGGCAAGACGAATACGCAGTGGGGGGGATTTCTGGATAAGATCGATGAGTTTGATGCCAAATTTTTTGGCATATCGCCGCGTGAAGCGTCTTTGATGGACCCACAGCAGCGTTTGCTCCTTGAAGTATGCTGGGAGGCGCTGGAAGATGCAGGGCAAGTGGTGCAGCATCTGCAAGGATCGCAAACCGGCGTATTCATTGGCGGATTCACCCTGGACTATAAACTGCTGCAATTTACTGAGAGCAATCGGCATCAGATTGATTCGCATACAGCAACAGGGTCGATGATGACGCTCTTGTCGAATCGAATCTCCTATTGTTTTGACTTCCGGGGACCGAGCTTGTCCGTTGATACAGCATGTTCCTCCTCGCTCGTGGCGGTTCACCTCGCATGTCAAAGCTTATGGAACGGAGAGAGCACTATGGCCTTGGCAGGCGGTGTCAATGTCATGCTGAAGCCGGATTATTTCATTGCGGAATCGAAGGCCGGCATGCTGTCTCCAGACGGTCGCTCGAAAGCGTTCGATTCACGGGCGAACGGATACGTGCGCGGCGAAGGGGCCGGTATCGTCGTGCTGAAGCCGCTGTCGCGAGCAGTCGCTGACGGCGATCCGATCCATGCGGTCATTCGCGGTACAGGAGTGAATCAGGACGGACACAGCTCGGGAATTACCGTACCGCGCGGTGAGGCGCAGATGCAATTGATGGAGTCCGTGTATGAGCAAGCAGGCATATCGCCGCATGATATTCAGTACGTGGAAGCGCACGGCACGGGCACGCCGGTCGGGGACCCGATCGAGGCCAATGCGCTGGGCAGCTTTTTTGCCCGCGGACGAGCCGCGGATGACAGGTGTTATATCGGCTCTGTGAAGACGAACATCGGTCATACAGAAGCGGCTGCTGGTGTCGCCGGCCTGATCAAAGCAGTGCTATGCTTACAGCATCGCGCGATCCCGCCGCATCTGCACTTGCAACGCGTGAATCCGGACATCGATCTGGACAAGCTTGGACTGAAGATTCCGACCGAACTGACGCCATGGCCGGAGACAAGCGGGGCTCGCCGGGCAGGAGTGAATTCGTTTGGATTCGGTGGAACGAATGCGCATGTCATTGTAGAAGAAGCACCGGCATTTGCAGTACAGAAAGATCAGAGGAGACGAACTGGACGAAGCGGACAGGAGAGACAACAGAATCAGGGAATATAACAAACGTGACACTGGAGGGATATCGTGAAGGGGAAGACGTGCTGATCCCGGTGTCAGCACGAAGTGAAGAAGCGCTGCGGGCATTTTCAGGTCGCCTGCAGGAAGTTGTGATGAAGCTGGAGGACGATGCGTGAGTTAAAGAAATTGCGCAATGCGCTCGCACTCCGCCGCGATCATCATAGCCGGCGCTTTGCCGTGGTCGGCAGCACGAAGGAGGAAATTGCCGAGCAACTGGCTGCTTATGCCGACGGCTCATCGCATTGGCAACAAGCAGAGTCCGATTTGGGCGGTGTAGCAGAGGCGCTGCCGATCGTCTTCGTCTACACCGGCATGGGTCCGCAATGGTGGGCGATGGGGCGCGAGATGATGCTGGAGAATCCGGTATTTATGGCTTGTGCCAAGCGTTGTGACGAGCTGTTCGTCCGTTATGCCGGATGGTCGATCGTAGAGGAAATGTTAAAGGATGAGAACGAGTCGCGCATGAGCGAGACGGAAGTCGCACAGCCGGCAAATTTCGTCATTCAGGTTGCTTTGACCGAAGTGTGGCGTTCATGGGGTATTCAGCCTGATGCCATCGTCGGGCACAGCGCCGGAGAAGTAGCGGCAGCTTACGCAGCCGGTGCGCTCAGCCTGGAAGAGGCGGTGCGGGTTATTTATCATCGCAGTCGATTGCAGCAGCTCACGACCGGACAAGGCAAGCTGGCCGCTGTCGGATTATCGGAGGATGAAGCGAAACTTGCGATAGGGCCGCTGGCCGATCGCGTATCAATCGCTGCGATCAATAGTCCGGATGCTGTGACGCTGGTCGGGGAAGAGGAAGCGCTGAAGAGCGTAACGGACAAGCTCGAGGCGCAAGGGGTGTTCTGCAAATATTTGCACGTGAACGTTCCGTATCACAGCCATTATATGGAGCCGCTGAAGGACGAGCTGTTCGCGGTTTTGGCTGACCTGAAGGTGCAGCCGGAGACGGTGCCGCTGTACAGTACGGTAAGCGGTGCGCGAATATCGGGGACGGAGCTGGATGCTGCTTACTGGTGGAAAAATGTTCGTGAACCGGTATATTTCGCGAAATCTGTAGAAGCTTTAATTGCGGATGGTCACTCATTGTTCCTGGAAATTGGTCCGCATCCAGTGCTCGCAGGTTCGATCAAGGAATGCTTGGCGAAGCAAGGACGCGAAGGAGTGACCGTAGCCTCGATGCGGCGCAAGACGCCGGAGAGGAAGACGCTACTGGAAGCGCTCGGGGCATTGTATGCACAGGGCCTCGAGATCAAGTGGGAAGAGCTGTGCGGAGCAGGAAGCGAGATGGATTGGCTGAAGTTTCCGAGCTACCCGTGGCAGCATGAGTCGTATTGGCACGAATCGTCTGCTTCCAAAGTCGATCGCTTAGGCGGCAAGTTCCATCCGTTACTCGGACGCCGTCTCGCTTCGCCCGTTCCGACATGGGAGCAAGAGATCGACTTGTATCGGGTGCCGTTCCTTGGCGATCATCGCATACAGGAAGCGGTCGTGTTCCCGGGCGCCGGATATGTGGAGATGGGTCTGGCGGCCGTGAGGGAGCTGTACGGTGATGGCGATTATGTCATTCGCACGGATGATATTCGCTTCCAGAAAGCGTTATTTATCGGAGAAGAGCAAATCGTGAAGCTGCGCCTTGTCTTCCGTCCTGATGAATCGTCATTTGCGATCTTTAGCAGTCAAGATGGGGAGGAATGGACGCTGCATGCGAAAGGGCTTGCGCGCCCGCAACATGCAGCGAAGAAGCCGACCGCTGAATGGCAAGCCATGCAGACGCGCCTGCAGACAGAGATTGCGCGCGAGCGTTGCTACAAGCATTTCCGGACAATGGGCTTAGAATACGGAGAAACGTTCCAAGGCATCGGCCGCTTGTGGCAAGGAGAGCTGGAAGCATTGGCGCAAGTGACGATCCCAACAGGGCTTATTGACCAACTGCACGCATATCATATTCATCCTGCTGTGCTGGACGTTTGCTTCCAAGTGATGGCGGCGGCCTTGCCAATACAAGAGGACGGAGCAGGCTCGGTATACATGCCGGTAGGTGTAACGGAGGGCTTCGTATATCGGGCGCTTAGCGACAAGCTATGGATTCGCGCTGTCATTCACGAACAGGATGAGCAAGGACTTTTGGGAGATATTACACTGCTCGATGAAGCCGGCAATGTCGTGCTGGAAATTGTCGGATGCCGCGCGGTTTCACTGAAGGAGCAGGACGAAGCCTCTGGATTGGGGGCAGCTGCGCAAGAATATTACGAGGTGAAGTGGCTGGCGCAAACAGATCGAGGAACAAGGAGACAGCAAAGTAGATTCAGAAGGTTCAAATTCGCGCCAGCAAGACACGAACGGCATATGGCTTATTCTTGCGGACGATCAAGGAACCGGCGCGAGATTGGCAGAGCGATTCATACAAAAAGGAGAACAAGTCTTGCAAATTGTTGCCGGCGATTCCTTTGATCTAGGAGAGTCGAGTGGCGAAAAATGCCGGATAAACCCGAGTCATCCGGAAGATTGGCGACAGCTGATCGAGCATGCGGCAGCGCGTAGTCCGGCAGGCATTCAGGCCATTGTGCATATGTGGAGCCTAGATGAGACAGCCGGGGACGCGGCGCAGCTTGCAGACCTTGAGCGAGCACAGGAGCGGGGAGTTCTCTCAGTCTTGCATATGCTTCATGTGCTGGCTGAACGGAACTGGGTTCGCAAGCCGAAGATTTGGCTCGTCACGGGCAGCGCCCAGCCGGTGCTGGATCACGAGCAGCAGCGAATCGCGGTGGAACAATCGATGCTGTGGGGCATGGCGCGCACAATAGGCCATCAGGAGCATAAGGATCTGTGGGGCGGCATTGTCGATTTGGAAGGACAATCGAGGGAAGCGGATGTCGAATGTTTGCTCGCAGAATTGACACATTCTGACGGAGAGGATCAGATCGCATATCGCGGCGGAGCTCGCTATGTAGCTAGGCTGTTAGCGAGCACGGACGTCGCCGCCCAGGCGCCGAATGTGTTCCGGGCAGACAGCAGCTACTTGATCACTGGCGGTTTCGGTGGACTCGGACTGCTTGTAGCCCGCTGGATGATCGAGCGCGGGGCACGCCGTTTGATCTTGCTCGGCCGCGGCAGCTTGCCGCCGCGAGCAGAGTGGCACGACGTCGATCCCGACTCGAAGACGGCCGAACGGATCGCAGCGGTGCGCCAGTTGGAAGCGATGGGTGCTTCCGTTCACACGGCCAGGCCTCGACATAGCCGATGAAGAGCAACTCGCTAATTTCCTTGCTCAATACGAACGCGACAATTGGCCGCCGATCCGCGGCGTCATCCATGCTGCAGGTGTGGCCAAGCCGCAGCTGATGCTCAATATGAGCGAGCAAGAATTCCGCGACGTATTGCGGCCGAAGGTGCTGGGCGGTTGGAATTTGCATCGTCAATTCCGCACGCGGGAGTTGGATTTCTTCGTCTTGTTCTCATCGATTGCATCGGTCGTCGTATCCGCAGGTCAAGCGAACTATTCGGCAGGCAATGCCTTCTTGGACGCACTGGCGCATCACCGCCGTACGCTCGGTCTGCCGGCTCTTAGCATTAACTGGGGACCGTGGGGCGAGATCGGCATGGCGACAAATCTCGATTTGGTCGAGTTTTTTGGCAGCCGCGGCTTCTATCCGATGACCAATGCTCAAGGCTTAGACGCTATGGACGCACTGCTCCATCAACGTCCGGCACAAGTGACGGTCGTCGGAGCAAACTGGCCGCTCGTCGGCGAAAGGAACTTCCCGCTAGGGATTGCTCCGGTTATGCTGGACGAGCTGATCACCAAGTCGGATGCAGACAGTCAAGCTAAGGCGGAGTCGCAAACGGGTGAAGCGGATATCTTGAGTGCACTTCGCGCAGCCGATCATGACGAGATGAGAACCGAGCTTTTGCAAAATTATTTGCTGGACATTACAGCCGCTGTGCTGCGTGTGAATCGAACGGACCTGAAGGCAAGCGAGCCGCTCACATCGTGGGGGATGGATTCGATGATGGCCATCGAGATGAAGAACCGCATTGACAAAGGACTTGGTATCAGTATTGCGGTCGTGGAGCTATTGAAAGGCGCGAGTGTGGCCATGCTGACGGAGCTGATCTTGCCGCGTATTCCGCTTGCCACATCAGGTGTGCAGGGCGATGAAGATGTGCAGGACGAGGAACTGGCAGAAATTTTATCGGCCGCGGAGTCCGTTTCGTTGGAGGAAATGGAGGCGCTGCTGGAGGAAATTGCAGTCGGTGAGGTGAAAGGCGATGATCGATAAACTTACCGAAAAACTAGCCGCTTTGCTCCGGATAAGCGGGAAAGACTGCTGGCAGATGCTGAAGGAAGAAAAAACAAGAGGAGCAAGCCGCCGCCGACGCAAACGTCGGCAGCTCCCCGCAAGCGGGAGCGCAGCGGCATGGAGCCTATTCCGCTGACTTCTGTGCAGCAACGGCTATGGTTTTTGCAGCAATTGGAGCCGGACAATCCTTTCTATAATATCCCGTCCGGATTTAAAGTGAACGGCCTGTTGAATGAACAATTGCTTATCCAGAGTCTTGAGCGCTTAGCGGAGCGTCACGAGGTGCTGCGTACGACATTCGACTACAGATGAAAGCGGTAATGTCGTGCAGATCATTGCTGACAAGCCGGACATCGCTTGGCGTTCAGCAGACTTAAGGCACCTTGCCGCCGGCAGAGCGGGAAGCCGAGTCCGATCGCATCATGCTAGAGGATGTCATGCGGCCTTGTGATCTCACGCAGGGCCCGCTCTGGCGCACGACGATCATTAGAACGGGAGAAGCGGACTATCGGCTGATCTTCACGATGCATCATATCGTGTTCGATGGATGGTCCTTGTCCGTGTTCATTCGCGAGCTCGCTGCAATTTATGAATCGCTTCTCGGTCGGCGCGCCGCTCCTGCTGCCTCCTCCGCCAATGCAATATGCGGATTATGCGCTAGAGCGTCAGGAACGATTGAGCAAAGGGCTGCTGAAGGAACAGCTGGCTTATTGGGAAGAGCATCTTGCGGGTGCCTTGCCGATCTTGGAGCTGCCCGCCGATCGACCGCGCCCGCCTGTACAGACGTTCCGCGGCGCGATGCATACGTTAATTTTGCCAGTGGAGCTTTATACCGAACTGAAGAGCATCAGCCGTGAAGAAGGCGTGACATTGTTCATGACGCTGCTCGCGCTGTTCAAAATTTTGCTGTACCGCTACTCTGGACTTACGGATATTATTGTCGGATTTCCGATTTCCGGCCGTCACGAGCAGCACCTGGAAAACATGATCGGCGTCTTCGTCAATACGTTGCCGCTGCGCTCGAATCTGTCGGGTGATCCGACCTTCTCCGAGCTGTTGGCACAAGTGCGTCAGACGGCGCTGCATGCTTATGAAAATCAAGACGTTCCATTCGATATGCTGGTCGAAACGCTTAAGCCAGAGCGGAACTTAAGCCATAATCCGCTGTTCCAGGTTTTGTTTACGTATCAGAATGCATTGCCGCCAATTGAAGCTCAGGACATTGCCTTTACATACGAAGCGGTCGACGGAGGAACGGCGAAGTTCGATTTGTCTCTGGATATTTTTGAAGGACCAGAGGGGCCGACGTGTATTTTTGAATACAATACAGATTTGTTCGATCATGAGCGCATTGTAAGGATGGCGGGACATTTCCAAACGTTAGCGGAGGCAGCCGTGCAGAATCGCCATGCACGCATTTCGACGATGCCGCTTTTGACCGAAGAAGAACGACGCATGGTGCTGACGGATTGGAACGACCGCACGCTCGCGTACGACCAGCAGCAAACGGTTCACGAACGGTTTGAGCAGCAAGCTGCCCGGACGCCGGAGCAGCAGGCGGTAACGCTTGGCGAACGGTCCTGGACATATGCGGAGCTGAATGAACGCGCCAACCGGATCGCACGAACGATTCAGAAGATGGGAGCTGCGCCAGGAACGCTTGTCGGGATCTGTGCGGAGCGCTCGCTTGACATGATGGCTTGCGTGCTCGCCGTCGTGAAGGCTGGCGCGGCTTATGTGCCGATTGACCCTTCCTATCCTGAGGAGCGCATCGCCTATATGCTCGAAGATTCGCAAGCGACCGTCATCTTGACGCAGGGGCATCTGAAGCATTTGTTCGTGCAAGAGGAATCAGCGGAAGCAGGTAAGGGTGCAGGTGCTGCCGCTCAGAGGAAAGTGCTTTGCGTCGACACGGATTGGGAGCGGATTGCCAGCGAGCCTGCGGACAACCTGCCGGCTACCGCTACAGGCGATGATCTTGCCTACGTCATCTATACGTCAGGAACGACGGGCAAGCCGAAGGGCACGATGGTGCGCCACAGCAGCTTGGTAAACGCTTATCTCGGCTGGGAAGAGGCCTACGGTCTGCGTACGGAGGTGAGGACACATCTGCAGCTTGCGAGCTTCTCCTTCGACGTATTTACAGGGGATTGGGTGCGTGCCCTTCTCTCTGGCGGCCGGCTCGTCCTCATCGAACGCGAGACGCTGTTCAATGCGAAGCAAATGTATGAGGTCATGGTTCGGGAACATGTTGAGTTTGCCGAATTCGTGCCGGCTGTGCTGCGCAATCTTATCCAATACCTTGAAGAGACTAATCAAAAGCTGGACTTTATGCGCGTGCTGTGTGTCGGTTCAGACCGGTGGTACGGACATGAGTACAAATATTTTCAAAAATTTCTCGGTGACCACACTCGCTTGATCAATTCTTACGGGCTGACGGAAGCGACGATTGACAGCACGTACTATGACGGGGATGTGAGCCGCTTAAGCGATGAGCAGCTTGTACCGATCAGGGCGGCCGTTTGCGAATCAGCAATTGTATGTGCTGGACGAGCACATGCAGCCTGTTCCAGTTGGGATTACGGGCGAGCTGTACATTGCCGGTGCAGGCCTGGCGGCTGGATATTGGCGGCGGCCGGATTTGACTGCGGAGCGCTTCTTGCCCCATCCGTTCAGCGATGAGCCAGGGGCGCGCATTTATCGCACGGGCGACTTAGCTAGGTATTTGCCGGATGGCAATGTGGAGTTGTATGGAAGGGCAGACCATCAAGTGAAGCTGCGTGGCTTCCGCATTGAGCTGGGCGAGATTGAGACAGCGATGCTGCGTATGCCGGAGGTGCGGGAATGCGCCGCTTATGTTTGGAACGAAACGCAGCTTGCCGCCTGCATCGTGCCGAAAGCGGACATGACGGTACAGCCGGATCAAGTGCGCAAGCGGCTCCAGGATGTGCTGCCGGATTATATGGTGCCGTCCTATGTGACGGTGTTGGACAAGCTGCCGCTCACTTCAAACGGCAAAGTGGATCGGAGTGCACTTCCTGAGCCGAATGTGGATGGCGCTGCGGACGGCAGCTATACGGCACCGCGCACGTTGATCGAAGAAATGCTGGCCGGCATTTGGGCGGACGCTTTCGGTCTGCGTCGGGTTAGCATTCATGCGGAATTTTTCGAGCTTGGCGGGCATTCCTTGTTGGCGATCCAAATTATGACGCAAATTCGCAAGGTGTTTCAGGTCGAGCTCACGCTGCAGACGCTGTTCCAAGCTCCAACTGTAGCGAAGCTGGCAGCAGTCATCGCTGAGAAGAGCGACCGATCTGCGGAGTATGAAGCGGCGGTATCCGCTTTGCCGGAGCTGCGCGTACAGCCGGAAGCGCGCTATGAGAAATTCCCGCTGACCGATGTGCAGCAAGCGTATTTGATCGGCCGCAACGATGCGTTCGAGATGGGCAACGTGTCGACGCACAGCTATGACGAGCTGGAAGTGGATCATATCGATCCGGCCAAGTTCCAGACCGCGTGGAACTTGCTTATTGCGCGGCACGACATGCTGCGTGCTGTCGTGACTGAAGACGGCATGCAGCAAGTGCTGGAGCATGTACCGGTATATCACGTTCCGGTGCTTGATTTGCGCTGCAAGTCGGACGAGGAAGTGGAGCAGGCGCTGCTCGCTGTCCGGGGCAGATGTCGCACCAAATGCTCGATACGAGCCGTTGGCCGGTGTTCGATCTGCGGCTTACGCTGCTGGACGGTGGCCGCGCCCGCATTCATCTTAGCTCTGACGCGCTGATCTTCGATGCTTGGAGCTATGTCATCTTGCTGAAGGAATTGTCCCAGCTGCATCGAGATCCGAGTGCTCAATTACCGGAGCTTGGACTTACGTTTCGCGATTATGTGCTTACGGAAGCCAGTCTTAAGGAGACGGAAGCATACAAGCGATCCTGGGCGTACTGGAAGGAGCGTGTGCCGCATCTGCCGCCGGCGCCGGAGCTGCCGATGGCGAAAAGCCCGAGCGCTTTGCAAAATCCAACCTTCTCTCGCCTGCACGACTCTCTTCCGGCAGATCAGTGGACACGGCTGAAGTCGAAAGCGACGCGCATGGGGCTGACAGCGTCCGGTGTGCTGCTTGCGGCGTACGCCGAAGTCTTGGCAGCGTGGAGCAAAAATCCGGACTTTTGTCTCAATTTGACGTTCCTCAATCGCTTGCAGATTCATCCGCAGGTTCATGACGTAGTCGGGGAATTTACGTCGTTGACGTTGCTGGAGGTGAACAGGTCCGGGCGTGAGCAAGCCTCTTTCATCGAGCGAGCTAGGCAGACGCAGCAAACGCTATGGAACGACCTTGAGCACAATCATGTGAGCGGTGTTCAGGTGCTGCGCGAGCTGGCGCGCGTGCAGGGCGGAAGTACGCGAGCTTTGATGCCGGTCGTCTTCACGAGCGCTTTGACGCTGCCGATACCGGACCGCGATACGACGGGCTTCGATCTGAAGCCGCTTTACAGCATTACGCAAACCTCGCAGGTTTGGCTGGATTGCGGCGTGTGGGAAGACGAGAAGGTCATGTACTGCAATTGGGACGTCGTCCGCGAATTGTTCCCGGAAGGCATGCTGGAGGACATGTTTGCTGCGTATTTTGAATTGCTACGCCGCCTTGCGGATGAGGACGATATATGGCATGAAGCCAATGTGATCCGCCTAAGGCAAGTGATGAATCCGCTGGGAGAAGCATTGGTTGAAGCGTCAGAAGACGGACGCTCTGAGATGGAGCTTGAGCCGAATGTGCTGATGCACAGTCTGTTCGAGCGGCAAGCGGCGGCTGATCCGAGACGTATTGCCATAGTTGATACGCGGTGCAAACTAACGTACGGTGAGCTGGATCGGCTGACGACGAAGCTGGCGCATCATTTGCGAACGTTAGGGGCGAAGCCGAACGACTTAGTGGCCGTTGTGATGGAGAAGGGCTGGGAGCAAGCTGCTGGCACATTGGCTGTTCTGAAATCCGGCGCTGCATACTTGCCGATCGATCCGGAATGGCCGCAGGAGCGGATCGATTATTTGCTCGACTTCGCGGAGGTGGACATCTGCCTGACACAGTCTTGGATCACCGCAAATGTATTAGGTAAGAGCGGTCATGTGCACCGCATAGACGTCGACTTGTTCGATGAGGAGTTTGGGGAGAAGGAGCGGGGTGCGTCTGTGGAATCGGAGGGAGCCGCGCGGTACGCGGAGTCTGAGGAGCCTTCGGAGTCTGTACAATCTGCGCGATTCGCGGGGTCTAACGATACTGCGGAATGGCAGCCTCTGCAAGCGGTGCAGCAGCCGGATGATCTCGCTTACGTCATCTTTACGTCCGGATCGACCGGTCTGCCGAAAGGCGTTATGATCGATCATCGCGGCGCAGTTAACACTCTTTTGGATATGAACGAGCGATTCCGCGTCACCGAACGCGATAAAGTGTTGGCACTGTCCGCGCTCAGCTTCGATCTGTCGGTGTACGATATTTTCGGCACGTTGGCAGCGGGCGGCACAATCGTCTTCCCAGAGGCTGCAGATCGCAAGGACCCGGCGCATTGGATGGAGCTGTTGCAGCGCGAGCGCGTCACCATCTGGAATTCGGTGCCGGCACTGATGTCCATGCTCGTTGAGTACTGCATGAGCGAAGGAGAGCGACTGCCGGACGACTTAAGGCTGGTGCTGATGAGCGGGGATTGGATACCGATCAAGCTGCCGGATCAAATTCGTGGTCTCAAGCCTGACGTGGAATTAGTCAGCTTGGGCGGAGCGACGGAAGCGTCGATCTGGTCGATCTTATATCCGATCGGCGAGGTGAACCCACAGTGGACAAGCATTCCGTACGGAAAACCGATGAAGCGGCAAGGCGTACACGTCTTGAATGCTGCGCTTGAGCCGTGTCCGGTTTGGGTGCCGGGTCAACTGTATATTAGCGGCGTCGGACTGGCGAAAGGATATTTCCGCGATGAAGACAAGACGAATGCCAGCTTTATCCGCCATCCACGCACTGGTGAACGGCTGTATCGCACGGGAGATCTTGGCCGATATTTGCCTGACGGCAATATCGAGTTTCTCGGCCGCGAAGACTTTCAGGTGAAGGTGCAAGGCTATCGCATCGAGCTTGGCGAGATTGAGTCCGCGATTGTGCAGCATGCTCATGTGCGTGATGCGGTTGCGGTTGTGGCCTCTGGACCGGACGGCAAGCAGCGAATTGCCGCCTATGTGGTGCTGCAGGACGACGGGGTGGAGCCGGAGGAGCTTCGCCAGTACTTGCTTGGCAAGATCCCTTCCTATATGGTGCCATCAGCCATTCGCGTCATGGATGCACTGCCGCTCACCGCTAACGGTAAAGTCGATCGCAAAGGATTGCCGCCGATCGAATGGGATGAAGCGGGATCTCGGGACGTTCGTGGCGATCGTGGAGATGAGCCGGAGACAGCGACAGAGAAGTTGCTTGTCACTTTGTGGCAGGAGCTTATCCCGGCACAGCGTATCGGTGTGCACGACAATTTCTTCGAGCTAGGCGGAGATTCCTTGCAGGCGGTGCGGTTTATGATGCGGTTGAAGCAAACGACCGGAATCCAGCATCCGCTGCGCATATTGTTTGAGCGGCCGACGATCGCGGAGCTCGCGACGTACTTGGACGATGACAAGAGCCGGTAGAACGTCAGGCCGGGGCATAATCGTCCGGCTCGGCTCACTTGTACAAGATACAGTACCGAAAAAGTTGCGAAAAAGTGCGGATTCGGCAAATTTGTACGAATAATGGTACAGGATGGTGCGATGTCGGCGAAACCCGGCTTATTTGTATGATAAATAGTACGCGAAAACATCAAATAAGCATTTTCAAGAAATTTTGTACGAATAATCGTACAGATCCCGCGGATGAAGTTCCGCTCCCAGCGATTCCGTCTCTCTCAGCTCGTTCGCAACAAATTTTGCGCAGCAACATTGACCGCATTCCGTCTATTGCAGTGTGCCTTTTGTGGATTTTCATATGAAGTGTGTCGTGTGTCGCTTCGGACGAAGTCGTTTGAAGAAGTCGATTTGAAGAAGTCGATTTGAAGAAGTCGATTAAATACTTCAGATTGATTGGCATTCTGACTGCACGACTTTCTATAAAGACCAATCTTGTAAAGGAGTGATCTCCTTATGTCGATGAATGTGATGGCTCAGCAATA
>CAVWLN010000040.1:0-146540 GCA_963755735.1 uncultured Paenibacillaceae bacterium | reverse complement strand
ACACACACACACACACACACACACACACACACACACACACACACACACACACACACACACACACACACACACACACACACACACACACACACACACACACACACACACACACACACACACACACACACACACACACACACACACACACACACACAGCCTATGAAAAGAGTGACGCGGAGCATGCGAACCCGACTTAACGCTCGATTCATTTGCTCCAGAATAGCCGGATTTGCACCATAATTACCGGATTGCACCATAAACCGGAATTGGGTTGAAGAGCGTGAGTGAAGGTGGTGGGCCAAGAAGAGTGAGGCGAGCAATCCGACATTATGCAGAGAGTTAAACTTGGCGGCATTCAGATCAGATTGCATTTTTGTGCTTGTATGTAGTTGATCTGCTTTTGATCAGAGTTTGATGATAAGAACGATCGAATGATCGTCTGAGGGATGTGGGCTTCCGAATGAGCTGCGATCTGCCCTAATGATGTGCTGCGTGCGATTCGAATAATGGAGCCAAACGATGCGTTCACATTCGATAGTTGGAAAAAGGGCAATTATTTTGCTTCGATTTGTTCGTTTTCCGCATGATAATTGGATAACATCCAATTAATATTATGGATTTTCTTGTGTTCTATCAATTTACCGAAAAATAGTTGTTCGAATTCCAATTAATTAGATAAATTTCGATGAATCAGGCGTTATTAGTTGTATGAAATCCAATTATGGTGATGGGGAGCCTGAAGAGACATTTAAACGGAGCACTTCAACAGGGCATAATTACTTAACACAATCAGATCGTAAAAATCCCATTGACAACAGGTCGAAAGCTTGGTAATATAGTTTTTGTCGCCAAAAGAATACGACCTGTTAGCTCAGCTGGGAGAGCACCATCTTGACAGGGTGGGGGTCAGTGGTTCGAGCCCACTACAGGTCATAGGAAAAACCCCTTGTTTATCAAGGGGTTTTTGTATTTCAGAATTGTAATTTTGACGGAAATGGTGCCGGTCGGTGCCGGTGAGCTTGGTCACCAAGAAACAACTCTCCAAAAGCCTCAGCCACATCCTCTTAAAGTAGTTGATATTGAGAAGTACATTTCTGTATTACGTCCTTATACCAAGGCATCAAGAAGGCATCAAGCATCACAAGCTTCCTCATCAGGTACATACTCGATCAGCCCACGATAAGCGAGCGATTGACCCCGAAGCGGGTCTTTTTTTTATTTTGCGTGCCCAGCTAAGCACGCATCTTCTAGCCGGTGAAAGTCCGGTCGCGGGAGGAGCCAAGCCCCCGTGTAGCTAGGATACCTGCGTATGGCGAAATCTGTGCGTAGAAGCGTATCGACGAAAGTACCTGTCAGAGACAGGGCGAGCAACATACCAGGCCGTAACATGAAGTGAATCCTGCCGCGTCGTCAAAAAGGCCTCGCAAGAGGGAAAAGAGGAAGCCGAGTCTCGCGTACTTAGACGAAGGCCATGGAAGCTGTTTGGAACTTGGAGCGGCAGCGAAGAATCCTCCGGCGTAAAGGGATCGGCATGGTATGAAAGAAGATGCAGTGAACTGGGGAGGCCCTCCCCTGCACGAAAGGTAATCTTTCGTAACGAGACACTCTATAAGCCCAGAAGGTGAAGTGAGTGGTCTGCAGGAAGGGAGTCCGAGGGGCTCATAGTACTGAGGAACCGCAGGACAACACAACCTGCGGGAGGGAAGGAGCCCTGCTTTGTTCAAGTTTCTTAAGGAGGTACGAGTCAGTGAATGCCAAACGGCTAACAACACCAAAGGAAAACGTTCAACAACTCCAAGAGAAACTAGGTCATGCGGCCAAGGAAAGCAAGAAGCGTAGATTTCACGCCCTGTATGACAAGGTCTATCGGCTAGATATCCTGTGGGAGGCATGGCGGAGAGTACGAGCCAACAAAGGTTCGGCAGGAATCGATGGAGAAACGCTAGCAGACATCGAGAAACAAGGAGAAGTATTCTTTGTGCACGAATGTCAACGTCTCCTAAAGGAAGGTAACTACCATCCGCAACCTGTCAGACGCCACTACATCCCGAAGAAAGACGGTAAACAGCGACCGCTGGGTATTCCCACGGTAAGAGACCGAGTCATCCAGATGGCAACGAAACTCGTCATTGAGCCCATCTTCGAGGCAGATTTTCAGGAAACGTCATTCGGATTTCGGCCGAAGAGAAGTGCGAAGCAAGCGTTAGATCGCATCCGGAAAGCATGCAATCGCAAAGGGAATTGGGTGGTCGACGTCGACATCCAAGGCTACTTCGATAACATCAATCAAGAGAAGCTGATGAAGCTGATCGAAATGCGAATCAGTGACAGGCGAATCTTGAAATTGGTGAGGAAGTGGTTAGGTGCGGGAGTCATGGAGGAAGGAAACATCAGACGCTCAGATTTAGGTACACCGCAAGGTGGAGTCATCTCGCCTTTGCTGGCGAACATCTACCTAAACTACTTCGATCTCCTGTGGGAAAGACATGGTAGTCACGTTGGAGAACTGACGCGTTACGCAGATGACTTTGTCGTGATCTGCAAGACGAAGAAGGATGCAACTCGGGCGTATGAACTCATAAAAGCGATTATGGAACGCCTTGAGCTAACGCTTCACCCAACGAAGACACGCATTGTTGGACTATGGACAGGAGAAGAAGGCTTCGACTTCCTAGGTATGCATCATCGAAAGACCAAAGCCGAAACCTCCAAAGGCCAAGTATACTACACGACACAACAGTGGTTGTGCCGGAAGGCCGAGGAGCGGATACGGGAAGTTGTGAAAGAGCGGCTAGCCCCTCCGAATATGCGACATAAGTCATTACAAGAACATGTAGCATACTTGAATCCGAAAATACAGGGATGGCGCAACTATTACTACACAGCCTACAGCCAAAAGAAGATGGCGAAATTAGATTGGTATATCCTGCAGCGACTTACAAGATGGTATGCCAAGAAGCGCCAACGCGCTCGCTGGATGAGTTCGTTTCACGAAGTGAAATCATTGTCCGTACTATGTGGACTTAAAACGCTCTTGTAATCTGCATGCTACATGATGACGAACATCGGAAAGCCGTATGAGGGAAAACCTCACGTACGGTTTGATGAGGAGGGGCTGGGCTCCGCCCAGCCTTTCACTCTAGTACAGGTATAATCTTTGCTTGATTGCTTTGTACACAAAATAAATCGGCATCATTTCGACAAATGCTCCTATCGACCACAATCCTTTATGTAAGAGGAAAACTTCTTAAATGGTTGGAGGAGGTTGTCAAAGATCATAACGATGCTGGATCGGTTGGATGTCGTTCACTCCGATCCTGGGATTATACTCGGCAAGCCTTTAGGATGCTTACCAGCATATCCACTTATGCCGCGCTAGAGTTTCCTCCTCCCCCGGCGTGGCTAAATGCGTTGACTGCGGGCGCGGGCGTGATAAGATTCGGACCTCATGTGCTTGCCGATCGCGCAAATAAGTGTTGGCAATTTACATAAACATAAAGGGGGTGGTTTTTTATGGGGTTGATTTCTATCTGGAAAAAGGTTGTGAAAGGCAACAAGAATACGGCCAATGTGTCCGATGATCATCCAATGCCTGCTAAACTTGTGGAAGTGGATGGGCGAAATCCGTTGCCCGTGAAAAATTCAGGCGGTACTGCTTTGGGGCACGAGACTTTGAATGTATCAAACAACTCGGCAATCGGCTTTGCTGCGCTTCCTGATGAAACATCGTCTGTGGTAATTACGGTAGAAAACGACGATGTCCGATTTTGGGTGGATGGCACCGATCCGACTAGCACGCAAGGGCATCTTGTTGGATCGGGGGGCTGGGTTGAACTTGATTCGAAGGCACAAGCAAATGGTTTCAGGGTGATAGCGGTAAGCGGATCAGCTATTTTGCAGGTTACATATTTTAAGCTCTGAGGGGTGTGAAAGCACATGCAGATTAAGCAGCCAACCGCATCCAAGCGTGATTTAGAGGAATCGCAGTGTAAGGTTAAAGGCATTGTTAGTGTCGCTGAATTTGGTGCGAAAGGTGATGGTAGCGATGCCACTGATGCGATTCGCGAAGCATTGGCCGTCGCCGCTGCGAAGAAATATAAACTTAAGATTCCGTCCGGTCGTTACCGTGTTCATTCAACCTTAATGATCAATATGCCGTTTGTGATGATTGAGGGCGAGGGAATCGAGTGCACTGAAATATTTGTATCGGGGAACGGATTTCGCATCTTTGATACTGCTTCTACTCCGAACAACGAGTATGATTTTCTGTCGATCGGTAACTTGAAGTTGGTGGGTAATTGGAATAACGATCAGACTCTAGGAGGTGACTTCGACAGGCTTGTTAGAATCGTCCACACTAGGTATGTCCATCTTTACAATATTCATGCAGAGTATTCTCGCCAGATGGGTATCAGTGCTGGGAAGTGCGGGGAAGTGTTGATAGAAAACTGCAAAATCACGAATAACGCTCGTGACGGGATTAATGTCACTGGCACAAAGCGCGGAAAGATTGTCCATAACACCTTCATACACGGGGGTGACGATGCCATAGCCATACACCAACAACCTTTAGATGGTGCGAGATTTCCAGACGGGTTTATCGTTAGTGGCAATCATATCGAAGATTTTATGGGCATTAAAATACTCGGGGCCAACAAGGTCGTTGTATCAGATAATGTACTAAAAAGGCCAAAGAGTTACGGTATCTATATTGGGTATGATGCGACTTCTGTGGAAGGCAAAATCGATGCCGTGGGAGTAAATATTTCAGACAATATCATTACCGATGTGATTAACGCTAATAAATTTTCTTCTTCTGCGCAAGACGTTGGCATCTATGTTTCTTCCTACTATAATCCCGATATGTTTAAAGATGATCAGGCACTGATATCCGAAAAGAAAACACCGAATGATTATTGGGAAGGTTCAAGGGAACGAACAAACCCTAATACTGGTGGGTGGTACGTGAACATTAAAGGGAATATAGTAGCCAAAACTCTCCCCAACACAGCGCTCTATAGTGACTGGGGAGTCGGAAAATTATTTACAAATTCGGGGTGGTTAGACCCCGATATGTCATCCAACTTTAATCTTGAGGGTATTGGAATTGGAATCGGCAACGTGAGAAATTGCAGGGTTTCTAATAACACAGTCGTTTCCTGTTCCACTGGCCTACAGTTCCTTTATAGCAATATCGCAAAAGATGTGGTGATCGAAGGAAATACTTTTAGGCGCATTAAAAGCTTTGGCGTCGGGATCACTCCGGGAAGTCATAAGGGAAATTACAGTATGTTTATTATCAATAACGATTTTGATCTTGATCCATACTTCGAAAGTGCGGTTAGAACAAATCCGATCGATGGTACGTGGCAAAACAGCTCGTTCGCTCCGGGGGCGTTCCAGATTACTGGTAGCTCGGGAATTGTTATTTCGAGTAATAAATTTAGAAATATGTCCAAGGTTGTCCATGAAGCAAATGTTACTCATTATACAATTGTCGGGAATTATTACTTCTTTGATCCCGTTAACTTAAAAGGTATACGCACACCGACTGGAGTACTGAATGAGGGATACATCATCTATGAGGATAGCGATCCGCAGAGCGACAGCTACGGAGAAGTGTTATTCCAACAACAGGGGTTTGTGTCTTCTTCGATGCCTACAAGCGGATTTTACTTGGCGGGTCAATATGTTAGGTCATCAGCTTACTCTATAGTGAACGATAAAGTTTTGCTCGGTTGGGCGCGGCTTACAACTGGAACCAATCACGTTCACGGAGTGGATTGGGCTCCTCTGTATGCATCAATTTCATGATACGAATTGTATCATTCTAATAGGAGTGGTATAATGCAAATAGCAAATGAATTGGAAGGTGGTGTCACTGCTGTGGGAGAAAGGATTTCTTGGGTTGATTATGCAAAAGGGATAGGCATTATCCTCGTTGTTTACGGCCATGTACTGAGGGGAGTGCACGATGCCGGACTAGGTTTATCGGAAACGTTTTTCACATTTTCAGACACACTTGTCTATGGATTCCATATGCCTCTTTTTTTCTTTCTTTCCGGCTTGTTTGTTACAAAATGGATAAAGCGAAGCCTATCGGTTGCTGTTACACAAAAAATGAGTACGTTACTCTATCCGTACTTCGTGTGGTCATTCATCCAAGGGTTTATCTCAATAGGGATGTCATCCTTCACTAATCACTCAGGAAAATCCAGTGTAAGCGAATTGCTATTAAATATGTTAGTGGCACCGAGTGCGCAATTTTGGTTTTTATATGTCCTTTTCTTTATTTTTATGGCTTATTACGCATTAAGTAGGTTGCTTGGCTATAGAGGTATATTGTTGATAGCTAGTGTTTTGTTTTTACTGACTCCAATATTTTTAAGCGTGGGTGTTTTAAAACAATTTGCGTTCCATTTTTTGTTTTTTGTAATGGGATCATTCGCATTTGAGAATGGGTATGTTGATAAATTCCTGAGCGATAGGAGACTCTTTCTAGCCGCAACACTCTTGTTTGTCCTATCAAACTGGGTTTATCTAACCAATATCGATTCTTTAAATGCTTATGTATTGCAAATTCTTAACTTCATAGTCGCGATGGCGGGTATATCGGTTGTGATAGGAGTTTCGAAGTTCCTTTCTGCCAAAAGAGTTGCATTCTTGTCCTTGGTAGGAACGGCATCAATGACAATCTACCTCGTCCATATACTAGCTGGTTCTGGAACTAGAATCATATTGGCCAACCTATTTGACGTAAACAATATTGTAGTTCACGTTGCTTCCGGAGTTATCGTCGGAATATTCGCGCCGTTACTCGTGCATATGCTCTCCCAAAAAATTAAGCTGCTTTCGCTCTTGTTTACAATAAAGGCAAAAAACAAAGGATCAACCGTTAGTCCAGAACTCAATGAGCATGTACATGCGTAACGCACTCTTTAAATAGGGCAGCAGTCCAGGACTTGAATATCTCGTCCTTCGGATTGCTGTTTTTTTGCTTGATGGCGGTAAACTTGTCCTGCTATGGAAGTTGATTCTAACCGGGGTTTGTTCTATCATAAAGGGGAAACCATTGCTTAGTAGAATTAGTAGAATATATGCAGTTTGTATTTCTAGAATCAGCCTGCCGAGAATGTGATTCTTCATCATGTCATTCCTCATTCGGTACTCTTGCAATTTTCAATTTCGTGGTTTAATCTCCGAAGAAGTGAGGGATAAGAGTGAATTACGATGGCGAGAATTGGGAGCTACGCAACGTGGAACAATGGTTGAAAGCGCTTTTTTGCTCCATTCCTGATCTGATTTTGTTCAAGGATGGGGACGGAAGATGGATCTTTGCAAGTGATTATACGTTGTCGCTGTTCGGTCTTGGTGATCATCCCTACATTGGTAAAACGTCTGCAGAGCTATCGCAAATTACTTCCGTGTCTCAATATCGTGAGATCCTTTTGTCTCGCGACCTAGCGGAGGAGCATGCATGGAAGTTACGGAAAACGACTCGGACGGAAGTGGAGTTTCCGCTTATTCACGGCCGTTCGATTATTCTTGATGTCATTATTTCCCCGATATTTAATGAGGATGGGAGCCGCAGTGCGCTCGTGGTCATCGGACGCGATATTACCGATCGCAAAATTGCCGAGGAACGGGCCAAGCAATTGGCTTACTACGATCAATTAACTAAGCTTCCGAATCGATACATGTTCGAGAAGGAACTCGAAAATTATTTAATCATCTCTAACACCCTCCAACAACGGTTTATTTTAATGTATTTGGATATTGACCGCTTCAAGCAGATTAACAACTCCTTAGGCCCCGCTGTTGGAGATCAACTGTTAATCGATATTTCCCAACGGTTACAGCAAAGCCTCGAAGAAGACAACTTCCTGGCCCATATGGGCGGCGATGAGTTCGCTGTGCTCATCCCGAATCAATATGGCTTGGACAAGGCGGTGCAAACAGCCGAATCGATGATTGCCTGTATAAGCAAGCCTTTTTTCGTCAGCAATTATGAGCTGTATTTAACGATGACGATCGGAATTTGCTGCTATCCGCAAGATGGCAAAGACGTGCAAACGTTAATGAAAAATGCAGATATCGCATTAACGCTGGCGAAGGAAAGAGGGAAAAATCGCTATCTAATTTTTAATGCCAATATGGACGTTGCCACGTTCAAAATGTTTTCTTTGGAAAACAGCTTGAACAAAGCGATGCAAAACGATCAGTTTGAAATATACTATCAGCCCAAAGTCGAAATCGGGACGAATCGCATCGTTGGCGCGGAGGCTTTAATTCGTTGGAACCATCCAGAATGGGGACTAACTTCTCCCCAGGAGTTTATACCTCTGGCGGAAGAGACCGGACTGATCATCCCGATAGGGGAATGGATTATTCGCACGGTGTGCCAGCAAAACAAACAATGGCAGGATGCCGGTCTGAACATCGTCCCGATCTCTGTAAACAGTTCTGTGAAGCAATTCATGCAAAAAGATTTTTTGACCAATATTAAACGAATTTTGACGGAGACCGGACTCGAACCCCATTATTTAGAAATTGAAATTACGGAAACTTCGCTCATCGATAATGAGAAGCTCGTCATCAAGGTAATCAATCACCTAAGAGAATTTGGCTTAAGAGTTGCGCTTGATGATTTCGGTACCGGCTATTCCGTACTGTCTCATCTTAAGCTATTCAATGTGGATACGATCAAGATTGATCGCTCGTTCATTCAGGAAATCGGCACGCATGACAAGAGCACGCTTATCGTGAAAGGAATTATCGACCTAGTCAAAAGCTTAAACATCCACGCCGTCGCTGAAGGGGTCGAAACTGTCGAACAGCTTAACTTCCTGCAGGAACACACATGCGATCAAGCGCAAGGCTACTTGTATAGTCGACCGGTCAAGGCGGAAGTCTTCCAGCAATTGCTCGAGGCAGGAGAGATCCAGTTCACGTGTGAGCAAGAACAACAGGAGCAAGAGTTTGTAGAAAGACGCAGTGATTATCGGATTCCATTAACTTATCCGTTGCTGGCGGAAATGACGATCATCAAATTTAAGGATAAGGAGATTACACTGGGCAATACAGAAGTGTTAATGTGTGATATCGGACCGGATGGACTCAGCTTTGCTTCCAACATCAAGATGGCGGTACGCCCGGATATGATCTTAAAAGTGACAACGACCATATTGGGCAACGAGATCAACTTCATCGGGAAGATCGTCTGGTCGAAGGAATTGTACGACAATGTCCATCGCTACGGCATGGAGCTATTGAACGATGAGAATGAGCGAGATTTTATTGTGGAAGTGTTGAATCATTTCTCGGTCAAGCTCCGTCAACAACTGCTTTTACCAGATTGCCGCTTTATTGAAGCAAGCGTCGACAGCTTTTTCAGGAAGCAGCCGGTATCACATGATGTTGCATTATAAATTTACGAGCCTCTCATGGGGCTGAAACAAGCAAAAAACCGGAATGATGATTTCCGGTTTTTGTTTTTCTAAAATATTTAGCTGATTATTGCTCACGTAAACGTTGGTGAGAAGAAATGGACGTCAATCGGACGATTGATCTTTACAAGTCATGCCGGATGAAGTAATACACAATCAACCCGACGATCGGAAAGATGAGGGTTGCAACTAGGACGATCAAGGCAAACTCACTGCTCTTTCCTCTGCTCTTGGCATCTCGGTATGCCCATATACTTGTGGCAATATTGAAGATAAAAAATCCGACCACTAAGATGAATACCAAAAATATTGAAGCCATCAAAATTTACTCCCCCCTCACAGTTCTTTCTATATAAATACGAGAGAACATTGGTGCAGTTGCGGGGAATATGTAAGATCTTTCCGCCGCATCTTCTCCTTACTCTTGTCAATTGCGTATGGATTATGCACAATAGGAAGAGATTCGGTACAAATGGCCAGGCAAAGATGGAGAGGAAGAAACTACTGCTATGACAACTGAGAATTCTGCATCCGTAAAGGATGTCGCTGCAAAAACTGTATTTCCTGTTGTGGTCGCCATCAGTCTTATTCATTTCCTGAACGATACGATGCAGACCGTCGTTCCGGCTGTTCTGCCAGTCGTTCGGGAGACACTAACCTTGTCATTCACACAGATCGGACTCGTATTGTTTGTTCTTAATATGACGTCATCTGTTTTGCAGCCGCTGGTTGGCCTGTATTCAGATCGCAGGCCTTCACCATATTTGATGCCAGTTGGCATGCTCATGAGCTTATGCGGCATCGCCGGCATCGCCTTAAGTCCGAATTATGTATTGCTGCTTCTCTCGGTCGTGCTGATCGGACTTGGATCTGCTTGCTTTCATCCAGAAGGATCGAAGGTCGTCTTCTTGGCTGCTGGCAATCGCCGTGGCTTGGCGCAATCCATCTACCAAGTCGGCGGGAACGCCGGCAGCTCCATGCAGTCGTTGTTAACGAGATACATCTTTTTGCCTTTCGGGCAGTTAGCGGCATTGTGGTTTATGTTCGTAGCCGGCGCCGCAGTGATTGTTTCGTTTCTAGTGTCGCGGTGGTATAAGGCGAATATGCAGCTGCGACGCAAGCTGGCGAAGCGCAGCTCAGCGGTCAAACCTTCAACCACCATACAGAAGCAGCGTAACGTCTTATCACGGCAAGCGATCGCCGTCGGACTTGTGTTATTAATGCTGCAGATGATCGCTCGCTCAACCTACATAACGTTCATTCAAAACTATTACCAATATTACTACGCGGAAACGTACGACTCTACTTTGTTAGCTGCCCAGCTTCCGCTATTTTTGTTCAGCATCATGGGGGTGGTCGGCACGTTCGTTGGCGGTCCTTTGGCTGACAAATTCGGTCTGAAGAACGTCATCTTCATTTCGATGATCGGTGCTGCACCGCTCGCGTTGCTCCTGCCATTCGTCGGCCAAATATGGGCGATCCCCTTGCTGATGCTCACGGGACTAATTATTATGCTCGGCTTTGCGGTTATCGTCGTGTATGCACAGATGCTACTGCCTGGTCATATCGGTATGGCCTCGGGCTTAACGATCGGCTTGTCATTTGGCCTTGGTGCGATCGGTGCCGTAGGCATCGGCTACTTGATTGACGTGTTCGGCTTGCATCCGGTGTTCGTCGGCAGCAGCATTCTACCATTATTCGGACTGTTCGCTTACAAATTGCCGGATTTAAACAAACCGCGAGCTTAAAGCATTGTCTGCAACGAATAAATGTGATTTTCCAAGCGGCATCGATCGATCCATACGATCCGATGCCGCTCGATGTTTGGTCGGGGCTAGCTCCGTATCCTTGCATTGCCCGCTTATGGAAAGATAAGTATACTAATAAAATAACGTGTTCAAAGGAGAGACCCGTCATGTGCCGCAACATTAAGCCGCTATTTAATTTTGATCCGCCGGCAACAGATGAAGAAATTCGTGCAGCCTCCCTGCAATTCATCCGAAAAGTATCCGGCTTTGCGAAACCGTCTGCTGCGAATGAGCAAGCGTTCCATCAGGCTGTAGACGATGTCGCACATGTCGTGCGTCATCTACTGGATTCGTTAGTGACGAATGCCGCACCGCGCAATCGCGAGGAAGAAGCTGCCAAAGCGCGGGCTAGAGCGGCGGCGCGTTTTGGACGTTAGATGCTGGATACTTAAGCCGCGTAGCCAAAGCCGCGCAGCTACAGCCGCATCCGACCTGATACACCCTCTTGTCCTTTCGGATCAGGGGGTGTTTGTCCGTTTGTGCCGGCATGGAACGGCATCGTTTGTTAGATTGTCAAAGTTTTGGCCTTGATGGGAATGTTTATAGCTCTTTTTGGTCATAGATGGGAGATGAACAGACACGATATGATACGAGAAAAGAAGAGAAAGGCGGTGTCATCGATTCGTACGATCAAATGGATAAGCGCGCTACTGCTAGCTACAGTTCTCAGCGCTTGCGGGGGCAGCGAACCGATAGACCCGGAGGCGGTGGAGATCGAACTGACGACCGAGTCACCGGCAGTAGCCAATGAGGAAACGAAGCTGATTGCAACTTTGACAGGTGCCCATTTTCCAGCTGATGCCACAGCCGTGAACTTCGATATTCGCATCGACCTCGTTCCGCGACTGATCAACGGACAAGCGGAAGGGGACAACACGTTCGCTGCATGGTTCACCTTTCCGGAACCAGGCACCTATGATGTGTATTTGCACGTCTATATCGAAGATTTGCACTTGATGGAGCTCAAGAAGGTTGAAGTGCAATGACCACTCGCGCCTCTCTGCTGATGGTGTCCTTCACGATGCTGTTACTACTGATGTTTCACACGGAATTTCATATGAAAGCCAAAGCAGTCGCACAGCCAGGCTCGTTACAAATGATGATTGATCAAGCGGAAAGCGGTGCGACGCTAAAGGTGCCAAGCGGCGTCTATGAAGGTCCGCTACACATCGTCAAGCCGATCACGTTGGAGCCGGAAGAAGGCGGCGAGGTTACGATAGTCGGCAACGGTGTAGAATCCGTCGTGACGATCGAGGCGGAGCAAGTTCATTTGGCTGATCTGCGCATCGAAGATCGAACGATGAAGGAAGCGCCGACCGTTCTCGTGCTTGGCGATGAAACTTATCTAGAGCGGCTGCACATTGTGACCGGGTCAGACGGTGTGAAGATTGAGGAGGCCGACCGCGTCAGTGTGCTCGATTCGGTGATCGAGTGGGGGGCGGACGAGAGGATCAGGTTTAGTGACAGAGGCAATGGCATAGACTTATTCAAGGCGAATGAGGCAAGCATCCGCGGCAACGTCATTCGTCAAGTATATGACGGCATCTACGTGGAGATGAGTCATGATAACTTGGTTGAGCACAATTCCATTGAACAATCGCGCTATGGCATACACGTCATGTATTCGGAGCGGACGGTTGTCCGCAGCAATACAGGCTCCCTGAACATTACAGGGGCGATGATCATGACGTCCAGCGGCACCGAGGTAAGTGATAACACCTTCACGAAGCAAAGTGAAAATGTTAATTCTCAAGGTATCTTGCTTTTCGACGTGCAGGATGCTGTCGTGACCTCGAACGTTGTGGAAGGCAACCGTGTCGGCTTTCATGTGGAATATTCGAACAACAACCGCATAGAAGAAAATCGCATACACAACAATTTCATCGGCATCCAGCTGCTCGATTCTTCTTCTAATACGATTACCGGCAATGCCTTGACAGGCAACGTGACGGATGCGCTGGCACGCGGCAATGCGGACAACGATCTGCGCGCCAACTATTGGGACGCTTTTAGCGGCATAGATGTGGACGGAGATGGCTACAGCGATATCCGCTATACGATCAATCCGTTCTTTCAAGGCCTGATTCAGCGGCGCCCTCCGTTTCAGCTGTTCTTTCGCACTCCAGGCATCATCTTCTTGGAAAGCTTGTATGAAGGCGATCACAGCACCTGGACGACAGACCGCTCGCCGCTGATGGCGCCGCCGCCATCCTTGCAGCCGCAAGACAGCCGAATGTCCAGCAGCCTCACGACCTTTACCGGAGCTTTGTTTCTCTTAGTTTCATTAGGAACGATATTCATATTTAGGAGGAAATTATTATGACTAACAAATCGATCGCAGTCCTGTTTGCCATCATCGTGATCAGTCTCCTCGCAGCTGCCTGCGGACAGGCTGAATATGAGCCGCATCCGATTAATGAAGAGACGGATCGCTGTGTGATCTGCAACATGGCGATTAAGGATGACCAGTTCGCTACCCAGATTATTACGAAGGACAAGCAGCCGCTTAAGTTTGACGACATCGGCTGCATGTACGATTGGATCGCACAGAACGGAACGGAGACGATTGGAGTCGCGTTTGTCCGCGATTATCACAGCAAGGTATGGCTGAAGCTGGAAGAGGCATATTTTGTATATGATGCTTCGATCCAAACGCCGATGGCCTACGGAGTAGTGTCTTTTGAAAGCGAGCAAAGTGCGCAGCAATTTATCGAAGAGCATGGGGCGGGCACCCTGATGAATGCCGAGCAGCTTGCGCATCATACATGGCAAAGCCATGCCGAGCATTCACACGATCATCACCATGATGCTGACGGCCATGCAGAACATGCGCACGACACAGATCATCACGATGCTGCCCATCATGACGGAGCGGACAGCGAGGAGCATGCGGCATGATGCGATTTGCGCCATTCGCGCAAGTCGCCCTTAGGGAATTGAGAACGGGCTTTCGCAACCCTTGGGCGTATTCATTCCTTGCGCTGTTTGCGATATTTATGCTCATCCTGACACTCATCCATGCGCAAGGCTATATGGACGGATATTCCGGCATCACTGGCTCGATGCTGAATTTGATGCTGTATTTGCTGCCGTTAATGACCTTGATGCTCGGCTCCTTCTCGCTGACGGGCGAGAAGGAGGACGGTAGCTGGGAACTGCTCTCGACGTATCCGCTAGGCACAAGCTCCTTCATCGCGGGCAAATATGTTGGCCTATCGATCCTGCTTTTGACCATTATTGTTTTCGGCTTTGGTATTGCAGGCTTGGTTAGCTCTTGGGCTGGCGGGGGCTTTAGCATTCATACATTCATGATGCTGTTTGTTTTTGCCGTTAGCCTCGCCTCGATGTTCCTAGCCGTTTCTATGGTGATCGGGTCACTCGCAGTAAACCGTTGGCAAGCGCTCGTCATCGTCGTGACGGTATGGTTTTTTCTCGTGATCGCTTGGGCGCCGCTTCTGATCGCCATTCTTGGCTGGCTTCCATACGTATGGATCAAACCAGCCGTTTCAGTTTTGACGCTTCTCAATCCGGCTGAATTGTCTAGGATTTTTGCGGTGATCGCTCTTGATGGTGGGGCGGTGCTCGGTCCAGAATACTATGATTGGGTCAAATGGGTTTCTCGTCCGACAGGATCGGTGGCATACGTTATTTTTGTATTGCTGTGGATCGGGCTTGCGGTCGGGTTAGCCGATCTGCTCTGGGAAAGGAGACGGGCACGTGACTGAGTGGATCGTACAGATGGAACATGTGCAGAAGACCATAGCCGATCAGGTCATTATCGAGGACTTCAATCTGCAGGCGGCAAGCGGGCAAGTCATCGCACTGTGCGGCGGAAACGGTGCAGGGAAGAGCACATTGCTGCGTATGTTGGCTGGTATCATCAGGCCGACCGCCGGCAAAATCACCGTATGCGGACTGCAGTGGCAAGAGAAGCGGATGGAATATGCGAGCAAGGTCGGCTATATGCCGGATGATTATCGATTTAGCGCGGGACTGACCGCACTCGAAACGATGCAATTTTGGGCGAAGTTGAAAGGCTTGCCCCGTCAGCGGGCGACGGAGGTACTGTCGCAGGTCGGATTAAGCGAAACCGGTCGCAAGCCAGTCACTTCGTTCTCCAAAGGGATGCGGCAGCGGATCATGTTTGCGCAGGCGATGCTAGCCAAGCCGCCACTTCTCCTTATGGATGAACCGACCAACGGTCTCGACCCGTATTGGATGGATAGCTTCGTGCGCCTGGTACGCCAGATCGCTGACGAAGGCACGACGATCATCTTTTCTACGCATATGCTAGAAATCGCTGAAGCGCTGGCGGATCGTATCGTGTTTTTGCGTAATGGCAAAGCTGAGTTTGCTGGTACTCCCGAGCAAATACGGCAGCAGATCGGCTCGGATCGATTACAGGATGCTTTTCGACAAATTTTCGGAATCCCGGATGTACGCCGCTGATGTTTCAGGTATGATGGAGATGTCAATGTTCGGGATTGGAGGACACTGCGGTGCGATACAAACTAATCAAGTGGTTGATACTCATTATACCGACGCTCACGATCGGGCTATGGGAATACGTGCGGCACGAATTTTTGTTGCCGTACATTTCCATGGAGCTCGGCAATGTGCTGGCGCCGGTTATTGTTTTTGTTGTGACGATGTTGTTCTTAACGCAGCTGTTTCATATGATGGAGCAGAGCCGCAAGGAGCTGGAGGAAGCGAAAGCGATGAAGGCGGTGCTGCAGGAGCGCGAGACGATCGCTAAGGAGCTGCATGACGGGATCGCACAATCGATTTTTTTGCTTAGTGTACAGATTGAACGGATTGAACAAAGCGGCGATTTGCGCCCCGAAATTGTGCAGCAGCTCAAGGAAACCGTGCGCGATACGAATACCTACGTACGCCAAGCGATCGCGAATTTACGCGAGCCGGCTGCGCCAGCGGAAATCCCATGGCTGCAAGGCTTGTATAGCTTTATTCAGGAGATTGAACAGGAGAGCGACCTAAGGTTTACGTGGGATTGGCACATTGCGGAGGAGTGTTTGACTGCCAAGGAAAAAGTCGAACTGCCTGCGATCATGAGAGAAGCTTTGTTCAACATATATAAGCATGCCGAAGCTGCGCATGCCCGCATAACCGGCACGATGACAGCGGACGGAGGCTGGGTTTGCGAGATTGCCGATGACGGCAAAGGATTCAAGGAGGAAGAAGTGGAGAGGCAAGATAAATACGGCATTACGATCATGCGGGAGCGGGCACGGCGCATGAATTGGCAGCTTGACATCGCGAGAACTGGCAAAGGAACTATCGTTCGCATCAAGAAGGGAGGTGCGCCGCAATGAGTAAAGATCGATTTCGCGTCATTATTATCGATGATAGCAAGCAGGCGAGAGAAGGCATTCGCACGATACTCGAAAGCGATCCTGTATTCGAAGTGGTGGCAGAGGGGGCAAGTGGCGAAGAAGCGCTAAAGCTCACCGAGTTTTGGATGCCTGATTTGATCCTGATGGATATTCGCATGCCGGGCATGGACGGTTTGGAAGCGACCAGGCGAGTGAAAGCGGAGTTTCCGTACGTCAAGATTGTCATGGTGACGGTATCAGATGACATTGTCCATTTGTTTGACGCGCTGAAGAAAGGTGCACAAGGGTATTTGTTGAAAAACCTCCAGCCCGCCTCGTGGATCGAATATTTGAAGGCGATCTGTTATGATGAGGCGCCGATGACCCGGGAGCTCGCCTTTCGCATTTTGAAGGAATTTTCCCATTACGACACCAGCCGTGAAGCAAACGAGCAGAATGTAGCGCGTTTGACGGCCAGAGAGACAGAAATATTGAAGCTTGTGGCGAAAGGAATGTCGAACAGGGACATTGCGGAAGCGCTCCATATTTCCGAATATACGGTCAAAAATCACCTAAAAAATATTTTTCATAAACTTCATTTGGAAAATCGCGCACAGCTTGTGCGTTATGTTTATGAGCACAGTTGGATGGGGGAAGAGAGCTAGACGCCTAAAAATTGCAGGAAATGTATGTTTGATGTCGAATCTAATCATAAAGTGAAAGAATGTGTATTCGATCGATTCTATTTTGAAGGAGAAATTTTATGATGCAGCATGCTGCTCCCGCTGCTCGCTCTCTTGAGCAGTGTCTATTATCTCTTACGAAAGATGACCTTCATCGCATGCGCCGTACACTGGGCGTCAGGAATGCTAGCTCGCTGAATAAGCAAGAGCTTGCCCGCGCTTTGCGCGATCACATCATACAACATTTCGCGGATTGTGTCGGTCATCTCGACTTGGAGCGCTATCATGTGCTTCAGAAAGTTCGTGAAGCCAACGGTGTACTTGCTGCGCAGGCGTTGTATGAAGATCAGATTTACGATCCGATCTACTTTCAAGATTTCGGTCTGTTGTTTTATATGCCGGCGGAGAAGGTCGTGTATATGCCGGAAGAAATCAAGCAGCAACTAAGCAGCATAGATCAAGTGTGGTTACGTGCCCGACTGCGGCGCAACAGCGAATGGATCACCTTGACGCGCGGGTTCCTTTATTATTATGGAACGCTCAGTATCCGCCAGCTACTCTCCTTAATCGGCGAATATACTTCACAAACACCGGACTTTATGGAATTTAGACAGATCATGCAAGATTTCGCGGTCTATGATGAAGGAATTACAATCAGCAGCTACGGATTCTCACATTATATGGTTGATGATCCCGCTCGTATTAGACACGAGCATGAGATCCGCCCAACGGTGGAATTTCGACGTTTCACTAAGGAGGAGATCATGCAGGCTGGAACAGAGGATTTTATTGAGCGGAACGCGGCCTATCGCGATGTGATGAGCTTCCTGCGACAGCACTGGCTGTTGGATGCGGAAGAAGCGGATATGATCGTGGAGGAATTAGTGTATGATATTCAGCTCGGGAGCAGCCCGGGCGAGTTGATCGAACGTCTGCAATCGAACATCGAGCCAGCCGATATGAAGCAAATGCAGCTGCTCGTTGATAAGCTCATTAGACTTATGAACGAAACGAGACAGTGGGTATTGAAAGGCCATTCTCCGAAGGAATTGCGCATGCAGATGCGAGGCACACCCGAGCCGGAGCGTGATGTATCAGGTGCAGAGGTATTCGACTTTCGCACCCGTAAGAAAGTAGGGCGTAACGATCCGTGTCCTTGTGGGAGCGGCAAAAAATTTAAAAAATGCTGCGGTCGTTAGCAGTATGTATAGCAAAGGATGTCCGGAAAGCCTTGTTGCAGAGGCTCTAGGGACATCCTTTTGCCGCACGTGTAGCATGTGTAGATGCTCGCGCACATCGCACTCAAATTGCAAATATATGATTGCCGATTCGATGAATCGGTGTACGACTGCGAATCCAATTGCTCGTCGACGTTTCGGGATTATAATAATAAAGAGCTCCGCCGCTCGGGTCCCAACCGCGAACAGCATCGAAAGCAGCGTGATAGGCAGTGGCATCCGGTTGAAGCCAATATTGTCCGTCATCGATGGCCGTGAACGCTCGCGGTTCAAAGACGACCTCCTGAATCGTATCCGGAAAACTCGGATGTTGAATACGGTTCATGACGACGGCACCGACGGCCACTTGGCCGATATACGGTTCGCCGCGCGCTTCGCTATAAATAATCTTGGCAAGTATGTCAATCTCATAAAGATTGAGACTGTAAGTTTTTAAGGCATTCCATGTCTCGCTGCCGATGATGCCGTCTACGGACAGGCCGTACTCAGATTGAAATTGACGTACAGCTCGCGCCGTCTTGGAGCCGTAAATTCCGTCGAGCGGATCATTGTAGTATCCCAGCACCTTCAGCCGGTATTGAGCGTCCCAGACGTCACCGCTTATGCTGCCCTTCTTCAGAAGGACAGCAGCATGTGCTTGCTCCAGCACGATGCCGCCAAAGCCGGTGCAAAGGACGGTCAGAGCGAGCATCCAGATTAAGGCTTTCCGTTTCAAAGAAATTCCCCTCCCCCTTAAGGATTATATAAGGGGGGGTGACAGGCGCTCAACCTTTAAAAAATGGCAAGGTTGAAGCGCGAAGCACGCGAAGACGTTTAGTGGTGCACGGAATCGGAATTTGGTCGGTCGCTCAGCAATTGCTTCAATTGACTTTCCAAATCTTGAATTTGCGTCTTTTGTCTGGTGATCGTTTCCTTAAGTGACATGACGTACATAATAATCGCGCAGGCGAGAATGCCTAATATGAATGCAAGGGCAATATACATAACGTTTCCTCCATGCAAGAAATCTATTGTTGTTTTGCGAAAGCAGCTGTCCGTGATGAACTAATCGTATTTGTCTTCTTGGATGCGCTCGATATTGTCTATGATTAGCTCTGCTTCGGTCTCAAAATTTAGATGAAGCGGTTCAGGGAGATGCCGGATGATCGCTTGACTCGTGTCCAGCTCTAGCAGTTGCTCCACCGATTCTGGTTTCTGATCGAGGGTGTTTACCCAGCCTCGGAACAGATCGATCAATTGGTAGAACGATTGCTCGAAGGAGTCGGCTGCGGATTCGGCATCGTCAGCATCCGCCCGAGCCATGGATTCCCAGTTTTGAATCGTTTGCATCAGTGCCGCTTTCAGTTGTTCGTCCATCACAGGCGCTCCTTTGCCTTATTGGAATGTATTCCATTACACTTACATTATACAGACATTTTGCAGTCATTTCAGCATTTGGTAAGCAGACTAACGAAAGGCGTAACAGGTAATGATACTGATAAGCGCCGTATGGGGGTATAATCGATGAAGCAATTTTTGCTAGCCAGAGGCATTGACCTTCGTCCGCATACGTATTTCATAACAGGCTTAACGTATATGGCCTACGGACTTTTCAGTTCCTTAATTATCGGCTTGATCGTGCAGACAATCGGCCAATACGCAGGTCTGCCGCTTATGGTGGCGTTTGGAACT
Organism: uncultured Paenibacillaceae bacterium; assembly: GCA_963755735.1. Classification (GTDB taxonomy): domain Bacteria; phylum Bacillota; class Bacilli; order Paenibacillales; family DA-C8; genus Insulibacter. Next base: position 126,361 of record CAVWLN010000040.1, on the reverse strand, counting down.
GCGGCCATCAGCTTACACGGCGCGGCGATCGGCGGAGCGGTAAGCTACGGGCTGAAGGCTCCGCCGCTTGTTTTGTTTGCTGCGATCGTCTGTGGAGCGTATGCGGTCGAAGCCGGCGGCGGTCCTGCCGGTGCATTCGTTGCCGCGGTCATCGGGACCGAGCTCGGTAAACTTGTATCGAAGACGACGCCGGTCGATATTTTGCTCACGCCGCTTACGGTACTGATCAGCGGTTGTCTGGCTGGCCATTATCTCGGTGTTGCGATTTCGGACGGCATGATCCTGTTCGGCGAATTGATCAACTGGTCGGTAGCGCAAAGGCCGTTTATCATGGGAATCCTCGTCGCTACATTAATGGGGCTGGCGCTCACGGCTCCGATCTCGAGTGCTGCGATTGCGATCATGCTTGGCTTGGACGGTCTTGCTGCGGGAGCCGCGACGATTGGCTGCTCCGCACAAATGATCGGATTTGCGGTGAGCAGCTATCGCGAGAATGGCATAGGCGGCTTGCTCGCGCAAGGCATTGGCACTTCCATGCTGCAAATCTCCAACATTATTCGCAATCCGCTTATCCTTATTCCACCGACAGTGGCAGGCATCTTGCTCGCTCCGCTCGGTACGGTGTGGTGGCAGATGGAAAGCGTGAAGGAAGGAGCCGGGATGGGCACGTCTGGCTTCGTCGGTCAAATCTTTACCCTTACGACGATGGGATTCGAGTGGGACGTTATGCTCAAAATTTTCATCCTGCACTTCGTCGGTCCGGCAGTCATTAGCTTGGCGCTGTCCGAATGGTTCAGAAAGCGGCGCTGGATAAAAGAAGGAGATATGAGGCTGAAGCTCACGCAATAAATGGAGTGGGCAGTTACTGCACGCACAAAGTGAACAACTCGTTAACGATGGCACAATCGTATGGAAAGGAATTTAGGTGATTCGTCATGACCAATACACAATCGATGGTTTTACATACTGATAAATACGAAATTAATATGATGTACGCGCATTGGAAGTATGGTACACACGAGCGAAAGTCGATCTATGACGTTTACGTTCGCAAGCTGCCCTTCGACAACGGCTACGCCGTATTTGCCGGGCTTGAGCGCTTGGTTGACTACTTGCTCAAGCTGTCATTTACGGAGGATGATTTGGCATTTTTGGCAGAGGAAGAAGAACGGTACGAGCCAGAATTTTTGGATTATTTGCGCGGCCTCCGCTTTACAGGGAATGTATGGTCCGTTAGAGAAGGTGAGATTGTATTCGCCAATGAACCGTGGCTGCGCATCGAAGCTCCTGCCGGAGAAGCGCACCTGGTAGAGACGGCGCTATTAAATATGGTCAATTTCCAATCGCTCGTAGCCACGAAGGCATCGCGCATTAAGCAAGCTGCTGGCGACGGCATTTTGCTCGAATTCGGCTCGCGCCGCGCGCAAGAGGTTGACGCAGCTTTATGGGGGACGAGGGCTGCATACCTAGCTGGTTTTCATGCGACGAGCAACGTATTGGCTGGCAAGATGTTCGGCATTCCGGCGGTCGGTACGCATGCCCATTCATGGGTGCAGATGCACGATAGTGAGGAGCAGGCGTTCGAGCGGTTCGCAGAAGCGCTTCCCGATCAGTCGACACTGCTTGTCGATACGTATGATACGCTGCGCTCCGGCGTGCCTAATGCGATTAAGACCGCCAAGCTTATGGCCAGCAAAGGCAAGCAGCTGAAGGCTATTCGTCTGGATTCCGGCGACCTCGCTTATTTGTCGAAACGGGCACGGGCTATGCTGGATGAAGCGGGGCTGCACGATGTCAAAATTGCCGCTTCCAGTGACTTGGATGAGTTTACGATCACCCATTTACGGACGCAGGGCGCGAAAATTGACTTGTGGGGGGTTGGCACGAAGCTGATTACTTGCGACGGCCAGCCAGCGCTTGGCGGCGTATATAAACTAGCAGCAAGGGAAACCGCAGACGGTACGATCGAGCCGACGATCAAAATTTCCGCCAATCCCGCGAAAATTACGACGCCTGGTGTGAAGGACGTCTACCGCATCGTGAGCAATGAGACGGGGCGAGCGATCGCCGATTACGTGAAGCTGGCGGATGAACCCGATATCCGGAAGGCGAGCAAGCTGACGCTGTTTAATCCCGAGCATCCGTATTGGTCACGGGAGATCAAAGATTTTACGGCGATTCCGCTTCTGAAGCCGGTCATTATGAACGGCCAGCTGACCGAGAAGCTGCCGGATTTGCATGAAAGCCGCAAGTATCATGAAGAGCAGCTCGCGTTGTTTTGGCCGGAGTACTTACGAACGCTCAATCCGGAGCAGTATAACGTTCACATTAGTGAACAGGCATGGCAGCTTAAGAAATCGATGATCGAGCATCACCGTTCGAGACTGGTCGGACATTAATTATGCATACGGGCACATCATTTGCAGATTTGTGGTTGCTTTTATCGGAGCGTATAGCTTATATTAGGCAATGGGCATTGTGTCGAAATTTATGAAACCTTTACATAGCGTTTTCCGTGAACGATCGTAATCTATCTACCGAATTAGGAGGACAAGCATGGATTGGCAGGACATTATTTTTCGCTTTATAGGCGGGCTGGGGATATTTTTATTCGGGATTAAGTACATGTCGGACGGGCTGCAGAAGACCGCCGGCGACCGTATGCGGAGCTTGCTCGCCAAGTATACGACGAACCCGATATTGGGCGTGCTCGTCGGCATTGTCGTAACCGGGCTAATTCAGTCGTCCAGCGGTACGACCGTGTTGACAATCGGTCTGATTAATGCTGGCTTACTGACGCTTAGACAAGCGATCGGCATTATTTTCGGCGCCAATATCGGAACGACGGTGACCGCCTTTATCATCGGGATCAAGATTGAAGAATATGCCCTGCCGATTATCGGCTTAGGAGCATTTTTGCTCTTCTTCTTACATAAGCGGAGATATCAATATATCGGACAAGTCGTCTTCGGCTTTGGTGCATTGTTCCTCGGCCTCGGTACGATGAGTGACGGACTGAAGCCGCTGCGTGAGCTGCAAGTGTTCACGGATTTCATCCTGGACGTATCGAACAGTCCGTTCTTGGGTATTCTCGTCGGTACGGTGTTCACCGTGATCGTACAGAGCTCCAGTGCGACGATTGGTATTCTGCAATCGTTGGCGGACGAAGGAATGATCGAGCTATGGGGAGCACTACCTGTATTGTTCGGTGACAACATCGGTACGACGATTACCGCTGTGCTTGCCTCCATCGGCACGACGATTGCAGCAAGGCGCGCAGCGCTCGTGCATGTCGTCTTTAACGTCATCGGCACGATCATCTTTACGCTGGCATTACCGATCGTTTATCAAGTCGTTGTATGGTTAGGAGCGGATGTCAATATCCGGATGCAGATTGCGATTGCACACGGGTTGTTTAATGCGACGAATACGCTCATCTTCCTGCCGTTAATTCCGGTCCTGGCATGGCTGGTGACGAAAATTGTTCCGGGTCAAATGCAAGAAATCGAGTTTCGTGCGAAATTCCTCGACTCCAGATTGCTTGCGAACCCTTCAATCGCGCTTGGCCAAGCGCAGCACGAAATATTGCGCATGGGCGGCATCGCCCGCGAAACGTTGCAGGATGCTGCTGCATATTTCTTCGGCAAGGATGAGAAGGTAGCAGGCCTCGCGCTGCAGAAGGAGAAGCTCGTGAACGAGCTGGATCGGAAGATTACGGAATATATGGTGCGCATCCAGCAAAATACGCTGACCGAGGAAGAATCCGGCAAGGCTTCGATCCTTATGCAAACGATCAACGATATCGAGCGAATCGGCGACCACGCGGAGAACATCGTGGAGCTGTCGGAATTTAGCATCAATCATAAAGTGGAATTTTCGGAAGAGGCTGAGCGTGATCTACGCGAGATGCTCAAGATTGCAGATGAGACCGTCTCGCAGGCGCTTCATGCGTTGGAGCATCATGACTTGGAAGCTGCGGAGCAAGTGTCTGGAGCTCGAAACCGAGCTCGATCGGATGGAGAATGTGTTCCGCAAGGCGCATATTAACCGTCTGAATCAGGGGCTGTGCTCCGGCAATTCCGGCGCCGTGTTCCTCGACATCTTGAGCAACTTGGAGAGGATCGGTGACCACAGCAAAAATATCGCCCAGTATATATTAGGGATGGAAGAATAAATGGCGGGAAAGCGCGGCTTTCTCATTGATATTGGACGGTACGCTGTATCGAGGTGGACAGATGGTGGAATATGCCGATCAATTTATCGGTCGCCTGAAAGAGAGGCAGATTCCCCATCTGTTTCTCACGAACAATTCCTCTCGCACCCCGGCGGATGTGGCGATGCATTTGAACCGACTCGGCATTCCGGCTACGCCTGGTGAAGTGTATACGACCGCACTTGCTGCCGCTCGCTATATCGCAGCGAAGAAGCCGGGGGCACGCGTTTTTGTCGTTGGGGAGGCGGGCCTGCGTGAAGCAGTAGTGGAGGCAGGACTGCATATGACGGACGAAGCTCCTGACTATGTGCTACAGGGCATCGATCGCTCGTTCAGCTATGAGACGCTGAACGGAGCGGTCCGCCACATTCGCAGCGGAGCTGAAGATGTGTTAACGAATCCGGATACGCTTCTGCCGACGGATGACGGGTTCCTGCCAGGTGCCGGCTCGCTCGCGGCCTCGATTGAAGGGCAGGCGGCAAGTCGCCGATCGTCATTGGCAAGCCGTCGCTGATCATGATGAACGATGCGATCGCTATGTTAGGCTTGTCAGCAGACAGCGTCTATGTTGTCGGTGACAATGTGCATACTGATATATGCGCCGGACAAGCTGCAGCCTGCAAGACCGTACTTGTCCTTACAGGCATAACGACCGGTCGAATTTATCGCAGCAGCTTGCACAAGCTGCCGTAAAACCGGATTATATTTACGACGACCTGTCGCAATTGCTTGAACAGCTTGTCGAAGCATAAGAAAAGCCGCTCTGATAGGAAAGGACTTATCCTTTGTCAGAGCGGCTTATTATTTTTTTGGCCGATTTTGCTGTGTTTAGTAGAAGCTCCATAATTAATTCTTTCTCTTCCGGAGACAATTCTTTATTTCCGTCATAAAATGCAGCTTCTCTGAGCTGCTCCCAAAAAACTTCTTCCTCAGGTCTGATGCGATAAGACGAACGAACCTCACGAACTTTCTCCTGTCTGCCCAGCAAATAATCAGCAGACGTTTGGAAAATATCCGCCAGCTTAATTAACAATGCATCATCGACCGGTCTTTTACCTGATTCAATTCTGGAAAGCACGCTGTTGTTTAGATGCAGCATGGAGGACAGCTCCAGTTGCGACCAGCCGTGTCGTTCTCGCAATCGTTTGATACGTTGTCCAGTCGTTTTCATGAGAACCCAGCCCTTTTGCTTTTTTGGCAATTTCACTATAACACTATTTCCTTAATGAAAATCGAATATTTGTCTAATTGGCAAAATAGCCGTTGACTTTGCCAAAAATGAAAACTATAGTAGAATAAAGAATTGAAAATTTAGTAATATAAGGAGGTTCAGGAAAGAGTCGTTGGGTTCATTAATTCATGGGGGGAGGAAGAGAAGAAAAGATGGGATGGACATCACAGTTCTTGGATGTAGTACTAATCATTCTAATTTTTTTTTGTGATCATCCTTATCGCATTTGCGCTCAGCATGTATGGACGGATCGCAGCACTGCTTAGAGCAAAGACGATGAATGAAATGCGTATATACATTGACGAAACCGGTAAGGAAGCTTATGCTTTCGCGAAGTCGCTGCATCCGTATTCGGGACCGGCTGAAACGTTAGAACGAGCTGTTGAGTACATGCAGCGGCAGTTTGCGGAGCGAAGCATTCATTTCGATTACGAGCATGCTCGAGCGGTCATTGAGAAGGCTGCACAGCACGCCGAGGGAATAAGCAGAAATAATTGAACATTAGAAGAGGATGCCTGAAGCTTATGCGAACGGGCTGGAGGCAGAAAGGGGGAGTCCAGAAAGTCTGTGAAGACCGATTAATGGACTCCCCTTTTTTGAGTGTAACGGTTGCCACAAAGGCTATTCGGCTGTTATCGAGCGTTTGAAAAATGTTACGGTTGCCATGGAGGCTATTCATCATAAAATGGCACATTTGGCGGTAAAAACAGCAAAATAGCCGCCAGCACAACCGTTACAAAACAAACCTTCGCTCATTCGCTATCATAAGCGCTATGGCAACCGTTAGACCTGTTAGAGCCAAAAAATGAACGTAGCCTTAGGCGAACATCGCTTGTAAAGGCACATACCGAGTTTGGCATTGATGGTCAAAGCTCGCAATCTACTGAGGTGGCGAGCATACGTCGGGCGAAAAACCGAATCGGCGTTCCGTCCATTTCTTCATTTTAAGGGACTTGCTTGTTAGATAACCCCTTTTGCAACGACATATGTTTGAGATGTTTTTCTCTGAACTGGCCTGGGGTCATGCCTTCTTGTTTGCGGAACGAACGAATGAAATTTTGCGGGTTATTGTAACAAAGCTTGGCTGCGATATCCTTGATGGTCATGTCTGTTTCAGCGAGCCATTTCTTCGCCATATTGAAGCGGTATGCGGACAAGTATTCGCTGAATGAATAGTTTGTTTCTTTGCGGAATACGCTGCTCAAGTAGTTCGCATTATAATGAAGCTTGGCTGCGCATTGCTCCAACGTTAAATCCGTGTCGTAATACCGCTGAATCATATCAATAATTTTTTCTGAGATGTTATGATATTGCATATTTTGTCTGTCGCGGAAGATCAGAATGAGCGGATAAATGATGCTGTCCCAGAACCAATCCTTGATCTCGGCCGCGAATTGCAGCTGAAACAGCTGCTCGAACAGCGAGCGGTTGGACAGTTGAATTTGATGAATGCTAATGCCCGACTCTTGCATGACGATCAGCAAATTGTTCAGCAACCTGACGAGCGGGATTTGATATTCCTGCGGCGTCAGCTCAGCGGCAAACACCTCATCCAAAAAATGCTCCACCGAAGTCATCGCTTGCTCCTGATCCGCTAGCTTGATCGCATCGATCAATTCCAGCTCCAGATGGTAAGGATAGCTTAAGTTCAGCGAATGCTTGCCTGAGCTCATATCCTCGTGTTGAATAATGATGCCTTCTCCGAGCTTTATCCGGTGCCGAAGGGCGTCGAGGCCTTCCCGGTAGGCGACGGGAATACCGGACAAGTCTGTAAACGGCTGACTGATACCGATGCTGACCGACAGACCTAAGTAATTTTGAATTTGTTGCTGCCAATTATCTGTTAAGCTATATAGAAAGGCATTGAAGCTTTCGGCTCCCCGATCGGTGCTACCAGACAAAGTGACGACTGTAGAATCGATGACGACTGGGGCGAGCCGTTCCTCTTTAGGGATTAACTCCTCCATCATGTTCGTAATGGCAAATAACAGCAAATCGAGATCGCGTCTATCGTAGCGAGTATCCTCCAGCGTATCGATCTGCAGCGTAATGACGGCCATCGTCTGCCACGACCTGACATGCGGCCAATAACCGTATTGCTCTAACTTTTCTTTCATTTCGCCTTCCTTAATCCCGCCTTGGAATAGACGCATCAGGAAGAAGGTGCGCACTTGCGAAGTATGGTGGCGAACTTCTTGCTCAAGGGCAGATTTCGACTGGAACAAGGAAGCGACTTGCTCGCCGATCATTTGGAATTCATTGACCGACCGGCGCTTTACGTCCGGTATTTTCTCCCCGAACAGCATCAACAACCGTTGGATCGGAGAGTACATGCGTCGTGATCCAAGCCAGACGAAAAATCCGGATAGCAGCAGTAAAATAAAACATACGGCAAGCGTATATTGTCCGATCTTGTTGGACTCTTTCGTCAAGCTTCCGAGCTCGATCGCCGACATATAGAGCCAGCCGTTAAAATCCGATCTGTAGTAAATGACGGAATGCGGCTGGTCATTGAAGCTGGCCGTAAATTGACCAGAGTTCCCTGCAAATTGCTCTGGATTCGGATACCCTGTATGCTGAACCGGACGGCCGATGTTCGCCGGATCATGATGGAGCAAGACGCGATATTGTTCGTCCAAAATCAACAGCTCGGACTCCGCTTCTTCTTTATATTGCTGCATTTCTTGCAGGCTGCATGCAGGGATATTCGCTAAGATTAAGCCGTTCTTCGTCAGGCTGTTTACGGGCAGCTTCTTGATTAAGCTAATGCTGTAATTGCATTCGATATTGGAGGCGCTTTCTTCGCTGTAGAACCATTCGCTCGGATTCAAGATCCAGGAATTATCGTCTGGATGTGCGAGCAATTCGCGAATTTGTTCGCCATATGGATATTCGTCGAGCTGATAAATCCCTGAATTTTTCACCATCCAGTTGCGTTCCGAGTTGACGACGATGACGTCGTCCAGCTTCGTATCGAACGATTGCATATGCCTTAGCTCGTTGCGAAGATCGTTATATAGCATGAAATCGTCCACGCTTAATTCGCTTTCCATCGCTCTCTTCAGCACAGAGGAATTGACAACCTGATTCAAAGTATGGTTGACTGTGGTCAAGATTTGCTCCACATTGGCATTCGTTTGCATCAAGAGCTGCATCTTCCCTCTATTGACATGGTTTTGAATTTCGTTAGAAGATGTAAGATAAGAGAAGATGCCGATGAAGATGACGGGTATGGTGCTCAGCAACAAGCCGAAGATGGTCATCTTGCTCAAATAGTTCAAATGTCTCACGCCAACCATCACCTGTTTTCTTTAAGGTTATCTCCATCTTAGATGAACATTAAGGTCCTGGACAATAATCATATCATGAAAGCGTAATCATTACCTTAGGTTTTTGCTGGCGCACAGTAGATCATCCTATAAAGGGGGAGACGTGGATGACACGTAGCAGACATTTCACGCGATCTGGGCTGATGTATGCATGGATGGTCATAATCATTATCTCAGGTGGCAGTTTGCTTGCTTCCTGCGGTATCGTGCAATCCGAACAGATACAAGAGGTGCCGGAAACTGAGATTACGATTATGGCGCCGCTGCATTTTCCGAATCCACCGCATGATGATTTGATTCGTGAAATCGAACGATTGACAAGCACGAAGCTGTCGATTGAATGGGTGCCGGACGGAATCTATACCGACAAGATGAATACGGCACTGACGACCAATTCATTAAAGGCGGTCACTTTTGTGAAATATACGGATTACATCATGGTGAAGCATGCGATTCGCAGTGGAGCGTTCTGGGAGATCGGTCCTTATCTCGATGAATATCCCAATCTAAAGCATTTGAACAAAAAAATTTTACAGCAATCCGCAATTGATGGAAAAATATACGGTCTGTACACCGAGCGCCAATCTTCAAGACAAGGGGTCATCCTGAGAAAGGATTGGCTGGAGCGGCTTGGATTGCAGGAGCCTGGAACGATTGACGAATTGTACGAGGTATTATGGCAGTTTACGTATGGTGATCCGGACGGCAATGGCAAGGACGATACGTTCGGACTGACGGATCGCAATGATTTGATTTTCGGTGCGTTCAAGACGTTAAGCTCGTATTTTGGCTCGCCGAATAATTGGGCGGTAGAAGGACATGAGTTAGTCGCAGAGTTCGAGACAGAGCAATATGTCGATACGATGAATTTTATGCGCCGATTGTACGAAGAACAACTGATAAACCAAGATTTTGCCGTGACGAGCAAGCAGGTGCAGCGTGATCATCTGATTCGCGGCGATGCTGGCGTCTATATTGGCAGCATGACGGATGTGCAGCGTTTGGCGGAGGAAGCAAGCAAGGTGAATCCGGACGCCGAATTTACTTTGGTCAATCGCATCGCAGGGCCGTACGGATATCGAGTATGGTCGATCCCAAATTATAACGGGTTATATTTGTTCTCCAAGAAATCGATTAAGAGCGAAGAAGAATTAAAGCGTGTGCTCGCATTTTTCGATCGCTCGATGGACGGGGATGTTAGCAATTTGATGCGGTACGGGTTTGAGCGCCGTCATCATAACGTGCAGGACGGCAAAGTGTACTTGCCTGAGGAGCTATATGCGCTTCGTGCTTCTGAGGTCAATGCGCTGCATGCGCTGATGATTGCCGATCTCAGCAATCCGAATTTGCTCGATGTTGCCAACTCCGAGCCCCTGACCGAGCTAGCGGAGCAATTAAGCGAGGACAATGAGAAGTTCTTAGTAGAAGATCCGACAGTCGCGCTCGATTCAGTCACATACGATGAAAGAGGAGCGGAGCTGGCGAAAATCATTGACGACGCCACGTACAACTACATTCTCGGCCACCTTGACGAAGAAGGCTTCTGGAACGAAGTGGAGCGGTGGAGAGAAAGAGGCGGCAACCAGATCAAGGAAGAGCTGCAGCGAGGATATTTTTCCCCGAAATGATACGCTGGGAGTGAACATGTGACGATTACACGACTAATATATGGTGCGATATGGCGGATTTATGGTGAAGTGGATGTATGGTCGCAGCCTTATGACATTATCCCCTTCAATCAGCCTGGCTTGAATTGTGGCTCCCCTGCCTGAAGCGGTATGCCCCTTCGAGACGGGGTGTATGGAAGTGTCACCTATGGAGAGGAAACTTCATTTGGTCTGATATGGTCAGGGAGGCTAATTTGTATGAAACATCACACAAAATATCGGTAAATAGCGGGAAATGGAGATGTTTGTACGAAAAATCGAACAAAAAAAGAGGATTCAAGCTCGAGGCAGTCATTTTTGTATGAAAAATCGAACAAACGCCTCAAAATCGCCCATAATCTCTATTTTTTGTATGAGCAATCGTACAAAATCAGCATATTAGGGATGATCAGCCTTGGTCAGTCTTGATCAGCCCTGAATCGAAGGCTGGCACACGCACCTTCATCGAATGAATATGAACGGGATAGAACTGTACGTACGGGATATGGCCAAAGGTATTACGTAACACTGAACGTTAGGGATCATCAAGAAAGTCTAGTGCCAGTGTTAACCTATACTGAATTATGATCATCATGTTGTAAGAACGCTCCAAACGGGGCGTTCTATTTTTGTATGTGTCAGGCAGCTTGGGCAGTAATCATCTTCTCACATGCTCCTGCGATCAGCGCCGTTATGAGGATATGATTATGTACGTAATGAGCAGCGGCATGTAGGTTAAAGGGGAAGACAATATTTCATTTCTTGAAATGGAGGTCAAGCTGTATGACAAAGAAAAGTCTCACCCTGCTGCTTAGCATGCTGATGGTGCTTAGCTTCGTGCTTGCCGCATGTTCAGGCGGCGGCAATGCTGGCGGCAACGAAGGCGGAGGTAATGGACAGGCCGGTAACTCAGGCAATCAAGGGGGAACCAATGCAGGATCAGGTGACGGCGGTGCGTCAGAGGAGCCTGCAGAGTTCACCATTATGTTGCCGCTTAATGTGGCGGATCAGCCGACAGATATCATTAAGAATGAATTGGAAAAATTGACGAACACGAAGCTGACGTACAATTTCTTCCCGGCTGATACGTATGAAGAGAAGCTGAACACGTCGTTCGCTACGGGCTCATTGCCGGAAGTCGACGTATATGAAAAACCAGGCGACGTTCATTCAAATGAAAGAAGCGATTCGCGACGGACAGTTCTGGGAGATCGGGCCGCTACTTGCCTGAATTTCCGAATCTTGAGCAAGCTGAAGCCGCAGATTCTGAGACAACACGAAAGTGGACGGCAAACTGTATTCGCTCTATATCGGCCGGCCACTCGCCCGCCAAGGCCTGATCTATCGTCAAGGATTGGGCGGATAATCTCGGTCTGGAGCCACCGGAAAATGTCGATGAATTGTTCGCAATGGCGCGCATTTACCGAAGACGATCCTGACGGCGACGGTCAAAATAATACGATCGGCCTTGACGGATCGCAACGACCTCATCTATGGCGCGTTCAAAACGGTCGCATCCTGGTTCGGCGTCGCCGAACAACTGGGGCGAGAAGGACGGCCAGCTGCTGCCGGAATTTATGTTCCCGCAATATATCGAAACGATGGATTTCTTTAAGAAAGATTCGTGATGAAGGCTACATGAATAATGATTTCGCGGCAACGAGCAAGACGGACCAAACAAACTTGTTCTACAATGGCACTGCCGGCATGTATATCGGCTCGCATGCAAGACGTTGATTCAGCCTGATAAGACCTGATGCAAAGCGAACATCCCTGATGCTGTGCTGATGACGCATGCTTTGATCGAAGGGCCGAACGGAAGCTTGCGACTTGGGCGATTCCGGGCTATAACAACGTCGTTCTGTTCCCGAAAATGCGCGATCAAAATCAGAGGATGAGCTGAGACAAAGTTCTAGCCTTCTTCGACAAGATGATGACGCCGGAAGTTGCGAATTTGATGTACTGGGGCATTGAAGGCATGCACTATACCATCGTTGACGGCAAAGCGAAGGTCGTCGACGACAAGACCTAATCGACCGTGAAGTGAAAGCCTTCAAGGACAGCGTGATTGGCGAAGCGGAGACGAACGGCATGTATGGAGCCTTATCATGATCTTCCGGGTCGGATTCATGCCGAAGAATTGATCATCGGAAAATGAAAAGATCGCCGTGCACGACCCTACTGCTGCGCTGGATTCCGCAACGTATACGGAGAAGGTCGTGGAGCTGCAAGAGATTATCATCCGACGCGACCCACAATATATTTATGGCCAGATCGATCAGAGCCGGATTCGAGAATGCGATGGAAGACTTGGAAAAACCGCGGCGGTCAGCAAAATCATCGAAGAATTTAACGCTGCGTACCGGGCAGCAAATAACAGATGAACAGATCGAAGGGCTGTGCCACTTGTTAAGCAGCCCTTCATCTTTAAACTTCAAGGAAAGGAAGAATGGATATGCAAGATGCTTCTATCCAGCCGCCAAGCATCCATTGCCGAAGTCGCGGAAAAGCGAAATGATGCGGCGGCTTTCGCGCAATAAGCTGTTGTACGTCATGATTTTGCCGGGCATGCTGTATTTTCTCATTTTCAAATACTTCCGATGTTCGGGCTTATCATTTCGTTTCAGAATTACAAGCCATTCAAGGATTTAGGGGCAGTGAATGGGTCGGATTTGAGCATTTCAAAAGGCTGTTTACGGAGCCGGATTTCTTGATGATTTTAAGCAATACGTTAATTTTGTTCGGCATGAATTTCTTGTTTTATCTTTCCGATTCCGATCATTCTCGCGCTTGATGCTTAACGAAGTCAGAGGATATCCATTTTTAAACGGACGTTTCAAACTTTCGTCTACCTGCCGCATTTTATGTCGTGGGTCATTATCGTCTCGATCAGCTATGTCATGCTGACGATGGACGGCGGCATTGTCAACGAGCTGCTCGTTTATTTCGGATTTGAAAAGATCAATTTCTTGCTAGTCCGGAATGGTTCAGACCGATGTACATTATTCAGGTCATCTGGAGGGAAGCAGGATGGGGGACGATTATTTATTTGGCGGCGATTGCATCGATTGATCCTGCAGTTGTATGAAGCGGCACGTATGGATGGAGCCGGACGGATCAGACAAATTTGGCATATTACGCTGCCGGCGATTCGCAGTGTGATTATTGTTCTGTTAATTTTGAAAATTGGAGACGTTCTGGAGCTCGGCTTTGAACATGTGTATTTGCTGCTGAACTCGATGAACCGCAATGTGGCGGAAATCATTGATACTTATGTATATACGGCGGGGCTCAAGCAAGGCCAGTTCAGTTACAGTACGGCGATCGGATTGTTCAAATCGTTTATCGGCTTGATCATGGTCATGCTGGCGAACAAATTGGCGAAGAAAGATGGGCGAAGAAGGCGTTTACTAATGCACGAGACAAAGGAGGAGTCGCAGTCGTGGTAGAAGACAAATCGTTACGCTGGCAGACTATTTTCGATCATCAACTACGTGCTGCTGACGATCATCGGCTTGTTATCGTTTCTCCCTTTCTTGCACGTAGTGGCAGGCTCCTTTACGACGAGCGCGGAGATGGCAGCCAAGAAATTCGTCATCATTCCGACGAAGTATGGAGCCTGGAGGCATATCGAGTTTATTTTCTCGACGAATACGATTTTCCGCGCCATGGCGGTTTCTATCTGCGTTACGCTCATCGGAACGGCGTTCAGCATGCTGCATCACATCGCTTGATGGCTTATGGCTTAGCGCGCAAGGATTTGGATGGACGTCAGTGTTCTAATGTTTCTGGTTGTGTTTACGATGCTGTTTCAGGGCGGCTTATTCCGACCTTCCTGGTCGTGAAGGAGCTGGGCATGATTGATACGTATGCGTCGCTTGATCATCCCGATCTCCGATCAGTGCGTTTAATATGATCATTCTGAAAAACTTCTTTCAAAACATCCCGGAAGGGCTGGAGGAATCGGCGAAAATTGACGGCTGCAACGACTTTGGCATTTTGTTTCGCATCGTGCTGCCATTGTCCATGCCAGCGATCGCGACGATCTCTTTGTTCTATGCCGTGACTTACTGGAATACGTACTTGAGCGCGATTCTGTATATTGAACAGCAGCAATAAATGGCCGATTCAAGTTTTGCTGCAGACAAATTGTCGTGCTGGCCAGCGGGCTGGATCGACAGCTCCGATCTGGACGATGACGTGCCACCGCCCGATCAAGCGGTCAAGATGGCGGTCATCGTCGTCGCGACGATGCCGATCATGCTTGTGTATCCGTTCTTGCAGAAGCACTTTGCAAAAGGAGCACTGCTCGGTTCGATTAAAGGCTAACTTATCAATATAGGGATAGAAAAATAAAGGAGGACATTCGGATGCAGCTTTCTCCGATCGAATGGGCGAAGTTTGCTTGTGACAGCCTGATGGATCTATATGCAGCCCAGAGCTTCCGCCTGCGGGCGTTGGCATTATCATCAAGGTGTGTTTCTGTGCGGGATGGAGATGTTGTGGGAGGCTGTACAGGATGACCGCTATGATGCTTATATTCAGGCAATATGTCGATGCTTTGATCGATGAACATGGCAATTTGTATTTTGCCCGGGATGAGTTGGATGCGGTTCAGGCGGGGCTGTTGTTATTCCGTCTGGACACGAACAGACAGGACAGAGCAATACCGGATCGCTGCGGCAAAGCTGAGAAACTTGCTGCATACGCTGAATCAAACTTCGGAGGGCGGATATTGGCATAAGGATAAATATCCTTACCAAATGTGGTTGGATGGATTGTATATGGGCGGGTGTCTTCGCGCTGCATATGCGAATGCTTATGGAGACCAGATCTTGGCTGATATGGTACTGCATCAGGAGAAACTGATGCGCAAATATATGAAAGATCGAACAGACGGGACTGCTGTATCATGCATGGGATGAAAGCCGCCGCATGCCGTGGGCGATCCGGAAACCGGCTGTTCGCCGGAATTTTGGGGGCGTCGCTGGGCTGGTACGGTCTCTGGCACTGGCCGAGTTCCTTGACCTGCTGCCCGGCAGACGAAGCGGGCGCGAGCAGACTGATGAGAGAGCTGCGCGACTTCATCGATGCGCTTGATCCGTTATCAGGATGCGGACAGCGGTCTGTGGTATCAGGTCGTGGACAAGGGCGATCAGTCCGATAACTGGCTGGAGACTTCCTGCTCAAGTCTGTTCGTTTATACGATTGCCAGCGCCGTGAGACAAGGCGTCGTGCAAGGGATGCCAGTATGAAAAGGCGGCCATACGCGGATATGAAGGATTGGTCAGGCGCATGAAGACCGATTCTGACTGGACGCTTTATAATGCCGGAAATATGTATCGGCACCTCGGCTGGAGATTATGAAAACTATGTGACGAGACCGACGAGCGACAATGATCTGCATGGCGTTGGTGCATTTGTCATGGCGTGTATCGCCATTCATCATCTTCAGAGCTAGAGCAAAGATGGTGACGATGTTGACATAAGCTTGGAGCGTACAACATTTCCTCCATCGTTGGGCAACCTAACCGAATAGAGAAATCCAACTATGGAGGTTGATGGTATGTTCCCCAATATGATGACCTTGGAACCGCAAACCGCGTCAAGCGAACAAAAGCTGCGCGGCAAGACAGCTGTCATTACCGGGGCCGCACCGGCATCGGCAAAGCGGCAGCTGTGCGTCTGGCGCAGCATGGTGCTAACGTTTGTTTGCTTGATTTGAAGGATGAACGCTTAGAAGAGACCAAGGGGCAAATCACGGCAATGGGCCGGGAAGTGATCGCTGTGGATGTCGATATTGCCGATTCCGCACGTATTGCGGAAGGGACAGAGCAAGCAGTGCAGCAATGGGGACGTGTCGATATCGTATTCGCCAATGCGGGCATAAACGGGCGGGTAGCACCGATCGAGGATCTGTCGCCGGAAGACTGGGATCAGACGCTGAATACGAATTTACGAGGCACGTTCCTTACCGTCAAGTACGCGATTCCCCATATGAAACAAAACGGCGGCAGCATCATCATTACGAGTTCCATTAATGGCAGCCGCAAATTTTCCAGCTTCGGCATGAGTGCTTACAGCAGCTCGAAGGCGGCGCAAGTCGCATTTGCCAAGATGGCGGCGCTGGAGCTCGCACAATATAACATCCGCGTCAATGTCATTTGCCCGGGAGCCATCAAGACGAATATCGGGGAAAGTACGTTCGCTCCCCGGAAGTGAAGGAGATCGAAATTCCGGTAAAATATCCGGAAGGCAGTCATCCGCTTGAACGAGCACCGGGTGAGCCGGAGCAAGTGGCGGATCTTGTTTTGTTTTTGGCATCGGATGAATCACGACATATTTCGGGCACGGAGATTTTTATTGACGGAGCAGAATCACTTTTGTAACTTGGAATGCGATACTGATACAGTAGGATGTTCATGCTTTCTAGACATTGACTTTTTGCCAGATTACAAGTATTGTGGAATATGAAAAGTGTATAGCAAACGTTAGAACCGCTAGGGGAGCCGGTAGTCGGCTGAGAGAAGGAGCGTCCTCCTGAAACCCTTATGACCTGATCTGGATTATGCCAGCGTAGGAAAGTGGTGCGAGACGAACATCGTCGTAATTCGCGGCCGTTCCTACTAAGGAACGGCTTTTTTATGTTCTGGAGGGCAGGAATGGGAGGAACTGCATGAGAGGAGCGGACAAATGCAGCAAGTGAAGCCGCAAGACCAGGTAAATGAGGCGGGTGCACATCCGGCATCGCCGGACGAAAGAGATGCGCTCGCCGAAAGATATTCGAGGCAAATGCTGTTCGCCCCGATTGGTCGCGAAGGGCAGGATGAGACTGGCGGCCAGCAAGGTGATGATCGTCGGCATGGGCGCCCTCGGCACGGTGCTAGCGAATCATCTCGTACGCGCTGGTGTCGGCCTTGTGCGTATTGCAGATCGAGACTTCGTGGAGTACAGCAATTTGCAGCGTCAGATGCTGTTTGATGAAGCGGATGCAGAAGCCGCATTGCCGAAAGCAGAAGCAGCCGCACGCAAGCTGAGGAAAGTGAACAGCTCGATCAAGATCGAACCGCATGTAACAGACGTCACCGCTCACAATATTGATGCCCTGGCCCATGATGTTCACCTCATCGTCGACGGGACGGATAATTTTCAGACGAGGTTTCTGATGAACGATTACGCGTTTCGCCAGGGCATTCCATACATATATGGCGGGGTCGTCACCTCTCGCGGCATGTCAGCAGCGCTCGTACCGGGCAGCACGCCGTGTTTAAGATGCTTGCTGCCGGGCAGCGGATCAAGCGGCGAAACGTGTGACACGGTCGGGGTGATCGCGCCAGTCGTGGACATCGTCGCATCGCTTGAAGCAGTGGAGGCGCTCAAGCTGTTGACCGGGCATCGTGAGGCCGTGCGGCAAAGCTTAGTTACGTTCGATATTTGGCATAACCGCTATTACGAGATGAAGCTGCCTGAGCGTTCCCCGGACTGTGTCGTCTGCAGCAAACAGCAATTTCCGGCGCTCGATTTGCACAAGATGGATGAGGTGACGACGATGTGCGGCAGGGACTCCGTTCAGATCAGCGGCGCTAATCGCCTTGATCTGGATGAATGGCGGGATCGCCTGAGCCGCATCGGCGAGGTCAGTGTGAATCCGTTCTTGCTTCGCGTCGCCCTGCCGGAAGGCGAGAAGCTGGCCGTCTTCCCCGACGGGCGGGTGCTCGTGCAAGGAACCTCAGACGTGACGCGTGCCAAAACGTTATACGCCCGCTATATTGGCATGTAGGTTGCTGGAGGGTGAAAGGTAGGAGCTGGTGAGTGCGAAAAGATCGTGCAACAAGGTGGAGCAAACAAAGGGAGGGCGAAATCGATGAAAGATTTTCGGCTATATGCCATTACCGGAGAAGTGTTTCATCCGGGGCGCAGCATGCTAGAGGTCATGGAGGAAGCTATCCGCGGCGGCGCAGACATCATCCAACTGCGGGACAAGCGAAGCAGCAAGCGGGACATTCTCGCCAAGGCAAAGGCGCTGAGGGAGCTGACGGCTCGCTATGGCGTGACATTCATCGTCAACGATCATCTCGATATTGCGCTGGCAGCAGATGCGGACGGCGTGCATCTCGGGCAGGACGATCTGCCGCTTCCTGAAGCGCGCAAAATTATGGGGGATAAAATTATTGGCATCTCTACACATCGCATAGAGGAAGCGAGGCAAGCGGAGGCTGACGGCGCCGATTATATTGGCGTAGGACCGGTCTTTGCCACGCAGACGAAGGAGGATGTGACCGCTCCGGTCACGACGGAGTATGTGCGCCAAGTAGCAAGCGAAATCAACATTCCATTCGTGGCTATCGGCGGCATTAAGCTGCACAATGTCGATCAAGTGATCGCCGCCGGCGCAGAAAGAATTTGTGCGGTAAGCGAGATCGTCGGCAGTCACGATGTGGCGGGAACGTGCCGCAAATTTGTGGAGAAGCTGGAAGCGGCGCAGGAGGTGAAGCGGCGTGGAGCTTATCATTAACGGTGAACCAAGACAGGTGACGGCAGCGAATGTACAAGGGCTGATCGAGGAATATAACCTGTCCGGCAAGCTGGTCGTCGTAGAAATCGACGGCACGATTGTCGATCGCAAGCATTGGGAAGAGAAGAAGCTGGAAGCAGGCATGAAGGTTGAGCTTGTGCATTTTGTAGGAGGCGGTTGAACGTGAGGACAGACGACAAATTGATTATCGGCGGGAAGACGTTAGCTTCACGCTTTTTTCTTGGAACGGGACGATATCCGAATCCATATGTACAGAATGAAGCAATTAAAGCTTCGGGAGCAGAGGTGCTCACGTTTGCTATCCGCAGAATCAACCTGGATGCGGTGGAGGACGATTCGATCCTGCAGCATTTTGAAGGTCAATCGTTCACCTACTTGCCGAACACCTCAGGCGCTAGAACGGCGGAAGAGGCTGTGCGCATCGCGCGGCTAGCTAGAGCTTCGGGCATTAGCGACTGGGTGAAGGTCGAGATCAGCGCAAACGAGAAAACGCTGCTACCGGACCCGGTGGAGACGCTGAAAGCGACGGAAATATTGGTGAAGGAAGGATTCGTCGTGCTGCCGTACACATCGGACGATCCGATCCTATGCAAACGGTTGGAAGAGGCGGGAGCCGCTGCCGTTATGCCTGGAGGCGCGCCGATCGGTACGGGGCTTGGCATTTTCGAATCCGTATAATATCGGTCTGATCATCGAGGAGGCGAAGGTGCCGATTATTATCGATGCTGGACTCGGATCAGCGCAGGACGTGGCGCAGGCGATGGAGCTTGGCGCAGACGGCATCTTAATGAACACGCCGGTTGCTCGCGCGCAAGATCCAATCGCCATGGCACGCGCGATGAAGCTGGCGATTGAGGCGGGGCGGCTGTCATACTTGGCAGGCCGGATTCCGAAGCGCAAGTACGCATCGGCGAGCAGCGGACTCGAACAATTTATCTCGACATTGTAGGAGGCCTTCATGGGAGAGCATATCATCATCATGGGCGGCGGTGTCGTCGGGCTGTCCTGCGCATTCGAGCGTTAAACCGCGGGTTTCAGGTGAGTGTGATCGAATCTGGATCATGCGGCGGTCAAGCGTCAGGAGCAGCGGCCGGCATGCTCGCCCCATATTCGGAAAATAGCGAATTTCCCGACGATTTTTTTCGCTTGTGCGTGGCGAGCTTAACATTGTATCCAGAATGGCAGCAAGCAGTTAAGCAAGTGTCTGGTGAAGATTTCGCATACGTCAACAGCGGAAGCTTGTATGCGGTCTATCACGAAGCGGATCTGACTGCGCTTACGCAGCGCCGCAATTGGCAGAACGAATTCGGAGCACGAGCGGAGATCGTCATGCAGCGCGAGCTGCGGCAATTGGAGCCGCATCTGTCTGAACGAGTTTATGCAGCGTTGTATTCACCCGCAGAAAGCCATGTGCATGCGCCGGATTATGTGCGGGCGTTGCAGCTTGCATGTCAGAAGCTCGGCGCACAAATTTATGAGCATGCGGGCGAGGCGAAGCCGGAGCTTGCGGCTTCCGGAGTGCGCGTGATCTGTCAGGACGGCCGGCAGGTGGAAGGGGAGCGGCTCGTCGTTTGTACCGGAGCTTGGAGCGGACTGCTTGAGCAAGAGCTAGGGCTTCGCATTCCCGTATTTCCAATTCGCGGGCAAATATGCGCCTACGACATCCCGCCCGGCAAGGTGAACCATATGGTATTTTGCAGTCAGGGCTACATGGTGGGCAAGCAGCACGGCAAGCTGGTGTGCGGGGCGTCAGAGGATCTCGCCGGCTTCGATTCATCCGTGACGGCGAAAGGCATTGCCAGGCTGGAGGCGTGGAACAGCCAGCTGTTTCCTTTTGTACAGGAGCAGCAGCCAACGCTCAAATGGGCAGGCCTGCGCCCAGCGACGCAGGACGGGTATCCGCTCATCGGCAAGTTGATCGCCAACGAGCGGGTCGTGCTCGCTTGCGGTCATTATCGCAACGGCATTTTGCTAAGCCCAATCACAGCCAAGATCGTCGGACAATTGCTTGCTGGGAAGGAAGACCGAGCAGCACTGCAGGCGTTTCGGCCGGAGCGATTCACCGGCGTCCGGGCTGCTGGGGAGGAGGAAGTTTTACATATGAGCAAAGTGAGGACGGCTCTTACGATTGCCGGCTCGGACAGCGGGGGCGGAGCGGGCATTCAAGCCGATTTGAAGACGTTTCAGGAAAGGGATGTATTCGGCACGAGCGTCATTACCGCTCTGACCGCTCAGAATACACTCGGCGTGCACGGCGTATATCCACAGACGCTCGAATGCATTGAAGGTCAATTGGACGCTGTGTTGTCAGATATCGGGGCGGATGCAGTGAAGACGGGGATGCTGTTCTCGTCGGACATTATTCGCTTAGTCGTGCGTAAGCTAAAGCAATATGCGGTTGACAAGCTCGTCGTCGATCCCGTTATGTATGCGAAGGGAGGCTCGGCCCTGCTCAAGCAGGAAGCGATGGTCGCATTGAAAGAGGAGCTGCTGCTGATCGCACATGTCATTACGCCGAACATCCCGGAAGCTTGCGAATTGATCGGCGTGGACAGCATTGAGCGAAAAGCTGACATCCGCGAAGCGTTAGACAGGCTGCATGCGCTCGGTCCCGCTTACGTATTGCTGAAAGGCGGACATCTGTCTGACCGCGAGTCCGTCGATTACTTGTTTGACGGCAAGCACGTATATGAGTACGCAGCGCAGCGCTACGATACCCGTCACACACACGGCACCGGCTGCACGTTGTCAGCTGCGATTGCGGCCGAGCTGGCCAAGGGTCAGGCGATAGAAGGCGCCGTGCAGACAGCGAAGGATTACATCACAGCGGCGATCGCTCATGCAGATTCCGCTTGGCGGCGGAATTGGCCCGACCGATCATAGCGCATATCGCCGACTGCACAGCTAGATCGCAGCAAGGCTATGCATTCACATAGACCAATAAGGACACCACTCCGCTTCGCAGTTAAGGAATGGTGTCCTTATGTTTACATGTTTCGCTACACGAACTTTGTTACACGTTCTACACTTACACGTTCTTCACTTACACAGTCGTCTTCGTATAATTCGTTAAGATCGGCAATACTCTTTCTTCCCGCATCATGGCGGAATGGCATAGCGGACATGCAGGCTCTTCTTCAGCAAAGGTAAAGTTATCGCGCATCCAGCCGTTGCAATCTTCATTTACACAAGACCAAATATCCGTAGCAGCTTCCGGTATCGGTTCTTCAACTTTACGAAACAATGACCTTCATCTCCCTTCCAATCCTATCTTTATTATGTGATGAAAACATAAGCAGTATGCATGAGGAATGGAAACCGCTTGCTCGGATTTGGTACAATAGAACGTATGAGACGAATAGAGCTATGAAGTGGAGGGAGCGTATAGGCGATGTCGGATCGAGACCTGCAAGTAGGAGAGCTTGTACAGATCATGTATAAATCCGGTGAGTATATCGGGCAAATTTATGAGATTAGGGGAAGCAAGGCGGTCGTTGAGGTGAAAGCCGTGCTGAAGCACCCGAAGCAAGGCGATCTGCATCAGCCGGGGCAAGCCGATGTAGCGATGTTTCACCAGCGCAAGGCATTATCCTATCGCGAGAAAGCACTCGTGCCTTTTCCTTTCATCAAGAAATACTCCGGGGAAGTTCCAGAATATGAAGCTTCCTTGAAGCAGGCGTTGCAGGAGGAGAAAGCTTCGCTTAGCGAGCGAGCAGACGCTTATGCAACCAAAGCGCTAGCACTCCTTACGGAGCTAGAGCAAGCAATATTTCGCAACATAATAGCTATGAATGGAAACTGAACCCGAGGAGGGATAAGGATGAAACTAATTTCTATTGAACCGACACCGAGTCCGAACACGATGAAGCTGAATGTCGATGAACAGCTGCCAGCCGGCAAAAAATATACCTATGTAAAGAAAACCTAGAGCACGCACCAGGAACCGATTCGCAGCATCCTGCAGGTAGACGGCGTGAAGAGCGTCTTCCATGCGGCAGACTTTCTCGCAGTAGATCGCTATCCGAAGGGGGACTGGCAGGCCATCCTAGACAGCATCGGCAAGCTGCTCGGCGGACAGCAATTCGCTAGTGCGCGGGTGGAGGAGGAGCCTACAGGATTCGGCGAAGCACATGTGTATGTTCAGGTGTTCCGTAACATTCCGCTGCAAGTGCGGGTCAAAAGCGCTGGAGATGAAGCGCGGCTGGCGATGCCGGAGAGATTCAATCAAGCGGTGATGAAGGTGATTGAAGCTTCGCCAACCTTGCTCAAGGAACGCAGGCTCATTGACAAGGGAGTCCGTTACGGAGAGCTGCAGGAAATCGCAGAGCAGATGATTCAGGAGCTGGATGCAACATACAGTGACGAGGAGCTGGCAGAGCTGGCCAAGCGAGCACTGGAGCAGGGCGAAGGGCAGGAAGAAGAGCTGCATTTGAAGGAGCTCAGCCGGGAGGAGATCGCAGAGCGGTTTGCAAGCGACGACTGGCGTACCAGATATTCAGCGCTCGAACATCTGAAGCATCCGGATGAACAAGATATTCCGCTGCTCGCCAAAGCGCTGAAAGACGAGCACGGATCGATTCGCAGATTGGCCGTCGTTTATTTTGGTGATATAGCAGGCAAGAAGGTGCTGCCATACTTGTATCAAGCGCTTAAGGACCGGTCGGTGCAGGTTCGTCGTACCGCAGGCGACACGCTGAATGATATCGGCGATCCGGAAGCGATTCCGGCGATGTGCGAAGCGCTGCAAGATGCGAACAAGCTCGTTCGCTGGCGGGCGGCGAGATTTTTGTATGAGTTCGGTGATGAACGTGCTTTGGATGCATTGCGCGCGGCCGAAAACGATGAAGAATTCGAAGTGAGTCTGCAGGTGAAGATGGCGATCGAACGCATCGTCAGCGGTGAAGCAGCTGCCGGCTCCGTGTGGCAGCAGATGACGCGCAGCAGACAACAGATGAACGACAAAGCGTGAGCAAGATCATATCGCAGCGGGCTGCCGTACGATATGCTCTACACAAAATATAGCAACTGTTGGCATAGAGGAGAGTGTGGCAAAAGTGAGATCGATTGCCATTATCGGCGGCGGCATTACTGGTCTGATGACCGCGTACTACTTGCAGAAGCAAAAGCAAGCCCAAGGTTTGGATGTGAAGATTACGCTCATCGAGGCGGAAGACTCGCTCGGCGGCAAAATTTCAACCGTTCATGATTCCGACTTTGTGATGGAGGCCGGGGCGGATTCGATCGTGGCGCGCAAGCCGAACGTCGCTCCACTTATCGAAGAGCTGGGACTGACGGAGCAAGTCGCTCGCAATGCGACCGGCCGCTCCTTTCTTTATCTGGACGGCAGCTTGCAGCCGATTCCTGAAGATACGTTGTTCGGCATACCGCTAAGTGTGGAATCGCTGGCCAAGTCGAAGCTCGTTTCGGCAGAAGGGAAGGTGGAGGCGCTCAAAGATTTCTACACCCCGAATGACCGCTTTACGAAGCAGGATTCGGTCGGAGAGTTTCTCACTGCCTTCTTAGGTCGGGAGCTGGTGGAGCGGCAGATTGCGCCGGTCTTGTCCGGCGTGTATTCCGGCTCGCTACAGGAGCTGACGATCGCCTCCACAATGCCTTACTTGCTGGAGTATAAAAATGAATACGGCAGTATCCTGAAAGGCTTGGAAGCGAATCAGCAAAAGTTCAAAGGCGATGCAGGGAGCAAGTTTATTTCTTTCTCGGGCGGGCTGTCCACGCTTATTACGACGCTTGCGAAGAAGCTGGACGACGTGGAGATCATGACGGGAGTCCGGGTGCAGCAGATCGTTAAGGAAGGGCATCATTATGAGCTCCGTACAGCGGCTGGCCGTTTGCTGGAGGCTCAATATGTCGTGCTTGCCGTACCGCATGCACAAGCGCAGCGCATGCTTGGCGATGACCGGCTCAGCGAATTGTTCGCGGGGCTTACGACGAATTCGCTGATCAGCGTATACTTGGGCTTCGATGCGCCGGATCACGTGCTTCCGCAAGACGGCACCGGCTTCATTAATGCAAATGGAAAAGAGCTTACTTGCAACGCGTGCACGTGGACAAGCCGCAAATGGACGCATACGTCACCAGAGCGCCGGCTGCTTATACGCATGTTTTATAAGAGCACTTCGCCTAAGTTTGCCGCACTTTGCCAGATGTCCGAAGCCGAGCTTCTACGGACGGCGAGAGAAGATATTCAGCGATCGCTGGGCCTTACGGCAGAGCCTATCACCCATGTCATCACGAAATGGCTGGACGCGATGCCGAAATACGACATTCGCCATCACGAAACCGTCGGCAAGCTGGAAGCCGCACTTGCCGCAGCCTTCCCGAACGTCATGCTTGCCGGCTGTTCGTATTATGGGGTCGGCATCCCGGATTGCATGGAGAACGGGCGGCAAACAGCGGACAAAATTATAGAGCGATTGGAAGCTCGGCAGGAATAAGCTGCGAGGCACGTACATGACATGAATGCACATGATTAAAAAGTTAAAAAGGGCGCGGGTCGCACACAGCCGCGAAAAGAAATTGGCTGCTTGCGAACCCGCGCCTATCATTAGGCCACAGCTTAGGTCGCCCTTAGTCCATGTTCATCGATGCGATACCATTGTAGTTGCTTGATAAACTGCATCGGCCCCGTCTTGCCGATGAACTCCTCCATATCGTCTTCGTAGTGCATCAGATACATTTTCTCTTGAATGTCGACTGGCAATGTCATCAGTTCATCTAAGCTCGTATGTACAGCGCCAGGCCCATGCAGCTGACAATCGTGAAAGAATAAGCGGCACTTCCGCTCAGCATGCATGTGCGCAAGCAATTTCGGATCAAACTTTATGTCAGCGCTAAAGAAAATATCACCGTTAATAATGAGCGAATAACTGTCCTTGCCCGGGACGTGGTCAGTTTGCATAATTTCCACGTCAAGTCCTTCCGTAATCCGGGTTCGTTCATGTTCCTTCAAAGTGTGAACGATGAAAAAATCATGCAACGTCGGCTTGCTGGCGTCGTCGAATCCTCCTTTTAGACAATGTTCCCATAAAGGCTCTACGAGCTTGTCCGGCAAATATAAAGTCAGTTTGCGATTCCACTTATACTTGAATTGGAAGGCGATTTCCTCCAATCCTCCGACGTGATCGCCGTGCAGATGAGTAATCAGCACTGCATCCAGATCTTCCATCGAGATTCCCGCTTCATACAATGCGCGCGGTGCGGTAATGCCGCAGTCGATCAGCAGCATAAAATCGCCTGACCGCCATAAGGAATTCGTATTGTAATATTTTTTGGCAAAAGCATTTCCTGTTCCCAGCATGAGAAGATCTAAATTCAGACGTCATCCCTCCTTGGTTGCGGTCAACATTGTTCTCACTCCGGCGCCGGCTATGATGATATGACTGATCATTCACAAACCGCCCAGCTACAACATATCGTATACCACAGCTGGTGAAAGAGGTGAATGGAGTGCCGATTCAAGCAGTGCTTCAGGGAGCCGGACTCATATCCGGCATCGTTCGCATCGATTTACTGGAATCGGGACGGAGCGCTAATTGCCGGATCGTCCTTCGTGCTTTGGACGGATCTTATGCTCAATGTGAGAGTGACCAGTTTCTATTTAATTTAACATCTTTCTTACCAGAAAAAAGCAAATTGTGTTAAATCATGTCGATTGTGTTTGCCAGGACGGCAGCATCCGTCATACTTGTTGGAGTTTGGAGAAAGATGTAGAGACAAGCTTCGGACATTTCGATTACCGTCTAATTTGCTCACACGACGAAGGCGGCGCCCCGTTAAAAGAAGGAGAAGATTTGTTGTTCCAATTGCTTGCTGCTGATGCACATGATGGATTTACGGAGGAAAGTTTTCTGGATGCGCCCGCTTCTACGTTTAACGGGTTTCAAGCTGCGCTTGTCATCAAGTTTCCGGGGAGCAAGCGGATGCTGGCTGGCGGACAATTCGAAGTCAAACCGTGATCTTGATTAACGGGAACAAATGTTCTTATAATAAAGACAGAGGTGAACGTCATGGACGACTTCGAAGCGGAAGCGAAAGTGTACGAGTATATCGTTTACGTTTATTTGCTCAAGGCGCTGCACAAAGACGGTGAGCAGCTGGCGAACTTAAAGCTGGCGAGATTTTGGGAACAGGTGCTGGAGCGGCTCATCGCACAGCTGACCCATGAGCTCATCGTACTCAAAAATCAAATGCGCAATCACGGATGCCGCATCGTGCTCGATGAGATTACTTCGGGCAATAATGTGCATGTCATGTATGTGTACCGACGCTATGAGCATCATTGTTACATGCTGCCTTACGTGCTCAAGGCCCGCTGCGAGGACAAGCTGCTGGCGCTCCTGCCAGACCTGTTGAAAGCACAAAGCAACAAGCGTTAGCAAGCGGTGAATACAAAAATACAACTTCCGAACGCAACTATGAGAATAAAACCGCGTATAAGTAATCGAAATCGATAAACATTGGAGGAATGCACGCATGTTGGCGAATTGGAAGCGCACGCTGCTATTCTCGTTGCTAATTATGGCAGTCATCGGAACTGTAGCGGTATATGCCGATGATCTTTACGAAACGATTAAAGCTAAGCAAATTTCCGTATCCGTCAATGGCGATTCACTAAGTGGCAAGTCGTATGAAGTGAATGGCCGCACGTTAGTGCCGTTGGATCAGTTGAAAGACAAGCTCCAGGCCATCGTGCAAAGAGACGGAGATCAAGTGAATGTTTATAAACCGAACGTACATATGGTCGTATTCAAAAAGGTGAACGGCAATATTAATTTGTTCGGTTCCCTTCAGAAAGGCACAAAGCTGGATTTTGAAATTTTAACACAAGTGGATAACCTCGAGAAGGAAGTCCAAGCTTTAAAGATCGCGATTGTCGATCCTGACGGGAACAACGTGCACGAAATTGTTCATCCACTTAACTTGCGAGATAATTTCTGGTACAACACCCATGTTTCCTTAACCTTTGACAAAGCCGGTGCGTATAAGGTGCAAGCATTCATGCAGCTTGAGAAGAACGGCTCGTATCATCTCGTATCCGAGAAGATCATCCAGTCTGTATCTTAAGCTAGTCAGTCAGCTGTCTCCAGCTTAACGGAGACAGCTTTTTGCATATTCTAAGCAGAAATGATTTGCTTCCGAAAAGGGAAAAATGATACGATACACGAGAGGAAGAAATATGAAACGAAATGAGGGTTTACGATGAGTGATCACCAGCATCAACATGAGGAAAGTGAAGATATTGTCGTCACGATGACCGATGAAGAGGGCAAAGAAAGGGAAATGGTGCTTGCTTTTACTTTTGACGTAGAGGAGCAAGTTTACGCCGTTCTGCTTGACTATCATGATCCAGAAGAAGAAGGCGTAATTATGCGCTTGGAAGAAGACGATGGAGATACCGTTTTGGTTAATATAGAAGATGATGCGGAGTGGGAACGCGTCGTAACCATCTACAATGAACTGGCCGAGCAGGAGCAGTTCTAAGCTGGCTCTATCACCGTACGCACAAGCTGACAAAGTTCATAGCACCAGAAACTAATAAACCCCGCCATAGGCGGGGTTTGTTCGCTTTACTCACTTTCGAGGGTTGAAATACATAATGCGTCCGTTGAACAGATGCACTTGTGCTTGCAACTTGCGACCGAAGTAGCGGCATAGTTCGTTAGCCTTTGCTTTGTCGCCGTGCGTGGCGCCGCTCGGAAGAACGATCTGGATGTAGGCTGTTTCCTCTGCCTCTGTCTCATCCTCGTTCTCTTCCGCTTTCGTGGCCTTGACCGACACCGATCAAGATATGCTTGTAATCCGGATGGTTCCCTTTCAGATGCAACCAGCTTGCCCCCTGATCGGATCGCTGTTCAATCGTATACGGGAAGGCCATCTCCGCATAATTCCAATCAAGCTGCTGTCCGGTAGCTGAAGTTTGCTCTCGGTATTGCTCCAGTACATTCATCACATCCTCAAGCGTGACACTGCTTGCGGCAGAACCTTTGACCAATTGAATATAAGCGCTCTGACTCATCTTCCACACCTGCCATTCGACGATTTTTCCTCTAATCATCATATCATGGACTGGTAGGTCTGACCAGTTCAAAGCCGAAATGAATATTAGCAGCTCCGCCACAATAAGCAAGATGAATGAATGGAAACCGACACATAGCGGGATATGCGCATACAGGATAAGTGTATATTATGAGAAGATTGCTCGTTAGGATATCGGTGATGTTTCCAGGATGACCTTTACATTTTCGATCGTTTTGTCCTCCGGCCCTTGTACAGGTAGCCCTACCTCGAGGTGCTCCAAAATATAATCGATGTTTTCCTGGGAGATGACCTCACCCGGTAAGAGAATCGGAATGCCCGGCGGATATACCATAATGAATTCCGCGATGATCCGTCCGGCTGCCTCACGAAGCGGGATCATCTCCGTATCGGCATAGAAAGCATCACGCGGTGAAATGGATAGCTGGGGGATTTCCGGAACCTTCACCACCACATCATTGCGTCTGTTTCCTGGCGCGAATTGCTTCGTAAGCTGTTCGAGAGCCTCAAGGAGCAGACCGATCGTCTCCTCATTGTCTCCAGCCGTCACTAAGCACAAAATATTGTATAAATCGCTTAGCTCCACCTCGATGTTGTACGTTTCCCGCAGCCATTTTTCAACGTCATACCCCGTAAGTCCAAGCTTGGCAACGTGTATCGTCAGCTTGGTCGGATCGTAATCGAAGGTCGCTTCCGTTCCCAGAATTTCATCGCCAAAGCAATACAGCCCTGGCAGCTCGTTAATCCGCTTCCTTGCCTTGGCGGCTAAGCGTAACGCATGCTCGGCCATCTCCCTGCCGTGCAAGGCTAGGTGCTTGCGTGCGGTATCGAGCGAAGCCAGAAGCAGATAGGAAGTAGAGGTCGTCGTCAGCATGCTGATGATCGACTGCACGCGCTTCGGGTTAATGCGTCCGGCGCGCATGTTGAGCACCGAGCTTTGCGTAAGCGATCCACCTAGCTTATGGACGCTGGTGGCGGCCATATCGGCACCGGCCTGCATGGCGGACAGCGGCAGCTCATCATGAAAATGCACGTGCACGCCGTGCGCTTCGTCGACGAGCACCGGAATATCGCAGTCGTGAGCGAGATCGACGATCTCCTTCAAGTTCGCGCACAGACCGAAATATGTAGGGTTGATGACGAGCAACCCTTTCGCATCTGGATGGAGCTCCAGCGCTTTGCGAACAGCTTGCGTCGTAATTCCGTGCGCGATGCCGAGCTTAGGGTCCATCTCCGGTGAGATGAAGATCGGCTTGGCTCCAGCGAATATAATAGCCGACATGACGGACTTATGCACGTTGCGCGGCACGATGATCTTGTCACCGGGGGAGCAGACGGACATAATCATCGTCATGATGGCCCCGCTCGTGCCTTGCACGGAGAAGAACGTATAATCAGCACCGAAAGCTTCAGCAGCCAGCTCCTGAGCTTCTTGAATGACTCCTGAAGGCTGATGAAGATCGTCGAGCGGTGCGATGTTGATCAGATCGATGGACAGTGCACCTGGTCCGATGAACTGTTTGAACTCTTCATCCATTCCGGCTCCTTTCTTATGTCCCGGAATATGGAATTGAACTGGATTGCGTGCAGCGTGCTGCTTCAGTGCGCTGAATAGTGGTGTGCGGGTTTGATCCATCCTGCTAAAGCCCCTTTTCATATCGTGCAAATAGTATATAAACAAGCATGAGTATATCAAAAGGACGGAATCTGATTCAATAGCCTGTGACGTTTTGGGCAAAAATATAACGGCATGCCTTTCGGGCAGCACTCATTACGCTTGTGGAGGCCGTTATGAATACATTACCGAATGCTAGAAAAGACAAGCGGTTGTTTACGCCATTTGTGATGCAGCTCATGTTTATTTTGTTCTTCGTCGAATTCGTCAAAGGCTCCTTGCTTGTCACGGTTCTTCCCGTCTATATTAACAGCGTGCTCGGCCTGTCAGCACTTACCGTCGGCTGGGCGTTCGCCCTGCAATATGCAGGTGATAATTTGTTTCGCACGCCTGCCGGCTGGATCGTGGATCGGAGCGGCTATCGCCTAGGCATTGTAGTTGGAACGGTAATTGCAGTCATATCCGTCCTGATGATGGCATATGCCAAAAATAGCGTGACGATCATCGCCGCATCGGCCTTGCTCGGCATTGGAACTTCTCCTCTATGGCCGAGCGTCATCTCCGGCGTGACGGCTGAAGCCGGGGAGCAGTCACGCGGTTCGGTCATGAGCATCGTTTACACCGCATGGCTGACGGGAACAGGGCTTGGACCGGTGGTCGTCAATTTTTTCATTCGCGGCAGCACATACCGCCCGGCCTTTTGGCTATTGATCGGTCTACTAACGTTCGTGCTGGCCGTTGCCCTGCTCGTTCCTCGCAAAGGCCATATGGCATCCAGGGAGCGGGAGCAGCGTATGTTTCATTCGAAGCTTATGACAGGCCAAAGTATTTGGGATAAGATGAAGCAATACATAAGAGAAGTGAATGAGTCGCTTCATGTAAGCCGTTTGTTTTACTTAGCGCTGCTCATGCAAAATTTGTCGATCGGTCTGCTCGCGCCGGTCATTACGTTGTATGCGAAAGAAGTGCTCCACCTCTCGAATGCGATGTACAGCTTGTTTCTCGTCATCGGCGGCGGGATTACCGTAAGCCTGCTTTATCCCGTTGGCAAGCTGGTGGATAGATGGGGGACGAGGTATTTTCTTCATGCGGGATTTTTGCTCGCCGGCCTCCTTGTTGCCTTGTTTCCGGTGACTACTTGGCCGCCTGCCGTATGGGCGATGGTTGGCTTGCTCGGCATCAGCTTCGCCTTGATGATCCCGGCATGGAACGCCTTTATCGCTTCGCTCGTGCCGGATCATAAACGGGGCTTCATCTGGGGGATGTTCCTTACGATCGAAGGCTGCGGCATGATCGTCGGCTCGATTACGTCGGGTTTCTTGTGGGAGCACCTCGGGCACAGCTATCCATTTATACTCAGCGGAGCCTCAATGTTGACACTATTTGTTCTCCATTTGTTCATTTCCAAGCCGCAGAAAATTATGGTACGATGAAGTTTGTGATCGCAAACAAGTCGATTTTTTCGGCCGTGGCTTGTTGCGCATAATATCCAGGAGGCATGAACACATATGAAACGGCTCGGAATTGTTTTTTTGATGTTGCTAAATGTGTTTATTGGATTTGGAATTATCATACCAGTGCTGCCGGAGCTAGTGTCGCCGTATCATTTATCCCTGATGCTTTCCGGATACTCATTGGTCTCGTTCATTATGTCGCCGATATGGGGGGCTTGGTCCGACAAACTGGGCAGGCGACCGATCATCTTAACCGGGATTGTCGGTTATGCAGTCAGCTTCTTCCTCTTCGGCATCGCACAAGATTTGTGGCTGATGTACGTATCGAGATTGCTCGCCGGACTGTTCTCGGGCGCAGTGATCTCCTGTACCGTCGCTTATGTTGCCGATGTGACGGATGAAGAAAACCGGACAAAGGGCATGGGACTTGTCGGGATGGCGATTGGGCTCGGATTTGTCATCGGGCCTGGCGTTGGCGCTGCACTCAGCTTGCTTGGCTATTCGACACCATTTTTCGCCTCGTCGTTGCTTGCCTTGCTGACGTTCGGTTTAGCTTTCTTCTATTTGCACGAATCGCTGTCGGAGGAAGTGCGCGAAGCTAGAAGGGCAGCGCGTGAAGCGGAAGGTAAAGCTTCGCGCTGGAGCGCGTTCCAAGGGGCGATGAAGTATTTGTACGTGTTGTCTTTTCTCGTCTCGTTCACTTTGTCAGGATTGGAGTTTGCACTGTACTATTATCAAGCTGAAAAGATCGGCATCAACCCGTTTGATATGGGAATGATGTTTATGGTCAGCGGCATTATCGGGGCGCTCGTGCAAGGGGGAGTCGTCCGCAAATTCATTAAGAAAGGCGACGAGCCCAAATTTATTACGCTCGGTCTGGTGCTGTCAGCGGCTGGATTTTTCTTAATTATATTCTCTTCCAACCTCCTGACCGCAACGCTGTATTTAACGGTGTTCTCCGCTGGGAACGCACTTGTACGTCCATGTGTGACGTCGCTGATCACACAGAAGACCACAGTCGGAGTGGGCACTGCCAGCGGCCTCAGCTCGTCCATGGACAGCCTAGGGCGCATAACAGGACCACTGCTTGCTATGGGCGCGTTCTATTTGGCGATCGAACTGCCGTTTCTGCTTGGCGGGGTGATCTGTCTGAGGCGGCTTGCTTCTGCTGCTCAGATTTCTGGCGTCGACCGAAAGAGAGGATGCCGAAGCACGTTAAGCCGAGATGCTCTGGACAAATGAAGAAGGCTTGAAACGGTTGGAAGTTTGCCTAGCAGGACGAGACCTTCTTTGTTTGTTTTTATGATCTTGCTGCCTCATGATTTTAGCGGAAGGCAAAATGTTCTTATGTAATTTGTGTCAAAACAATTGGACATCCTTCTCCTGCAAATGTTAAAATAGCATATCCTGCTTGGTGACCAACTCGATTCGAAGTCGACAAAAAGTGTCTAGATCGGGACAGAAGTCGCAAAAAAATAATCCATAATCCAAGTTGCGCATTCATCATATTCGGTATAAGATATTGATAAGAGATGAATTTTCAGAATATTTCTTTAAATATAGAGTGATCACTAAGGAGGGATTGCCGTGAACAAAAGTTATGAAGTGGAGTATTGTAACCTGGAGTTACGTTTCGATCGCCGGCAAATCCAACGATTTATTAAAGACCTGATTCATGAAGGTTACTCCTTGTATTGGAGTGAAAATGATACGTATTTCATGATCTCCATTCGCTCGGGACGCAAGCTCATTAAGCTGAAATTTCAACGGATGGCCGATCGGTTCAAGATGGTTGGCACCTATTCGTTCCGTGATGAGAAGTTGATGGAGCTCATGGAGAAAATGATCGGTGATACGAGAGGACATGCGGTCGTCAAGCGGTTTCGTGACCGGCAAATCCTGATCGAAAACATCATGTTCGGTGAAATCATTCGCACGGTAGAGATCAATGGCGTCGATCACAAGGTCATTTTCCAGAAGGAGCCTGTCGTGACGTTGGAGTCGATGGCAGAAGCCTTTAAGTCGACGCGAGCTGAAGAGAGAGCGAAGGTCGTGCGCATGGAATTGGATTATGAATTGGCCGTCTTGCAAGAACACCTTGTGGCAGGGGACGAGGAAGCCGTTCGCGAAAGCAAGCAGCGTCTGGAGCGCTTGCGGCAGGAAGCGTTGCAATTAGAGCTATTAGAGCTTTAAAAATATGCGATGAAGGGAAGAATATTAGCATATATGCTGAAAACCGCGCGGGAGTCGGACTGACTTCCGCTTCTTCCATGAATCTTTTCGCAAAAACATTTCACAAATGACGCAGAAAAATGTAAAATAAGACGTATTGAGAAAAATAATATTGATAAGTGGGGCGAAACTATGTCAAAACAACAAGTCGGTGTAATCGGTTTGGCCGTTATGGGTCGTAACCTGGCACTCAATATTGAAAGCAGAGGTATTTCGTATCGGTGTTCAACCGTTCTCCGGAAAAGACAAAGGATCTTGTGGCGGAGCACCCGACAAAAATCTACGCTACATACTCCATAGAAGAATTCGTAGCGTCGCTGGAGCGTCCTCGTAAAATGATCATCATGGTCCAAGCGGGAGCAGCAACCGATGCGACGATTGAGCAGCTCGTTCCTCATCTTGAGGAAGGCGATATTATTATCGATGGCGGTAATGCATACTTCCCGGATACACAGCGTCGCAATCGCGAGCTTAACGAGCGGGGCATTCGCTTTATCGGGGCAGGCGTCTCCGGTGGTGAAGAAGGAGCATTGAAAGGGCCAGCGATTATGCCTGGCGGGCAAGAGGATGCATATAAGCTTGTAGAGCCGATTTTGACGAGTATCTCCGCTAAAGTAGATGGCGATCCGTGCTGTACATATATCGGACCGGACGGTGCAGGTCATTATGTGAAGATGGTGCATAACGGCATCGAATACGGCGATATGCAGCTTATTTGCGAAGCTTATCATCTGCTTAAAGACGTGTTGAACTTGTCGGCAGACGAACTTCACGAAATTTTCTCCGAATGGAACCGCGGCGAATTAGACAGCTACTTGATCGAGATTACCGCTGATATTTTCACGAAGAAAGACCCGGATACAGGCAAGCCGATGGTTGATGTGATCTTGGACTCTGCGGGTCAGAAAGGAACAGGCAAATGGACAAGCCAAAGCGCGCTTGACCTCGGAGTGCCGCTTTCGATCATTACGGAATCCGTCTTTTCCAGATTCCTGTCGGCCATGAAGGAAGAACGTGTAGCTGCCAGCAAGGTGCTTCGCGGACCGCAAACGAAGATCAACATTGAAGATAAGAAGGCGTTTATTGAACAAGTTCGCAAGGCGTTATTTGCCAGCAAGATCTGTTTCTTATGCACAAGGCTTCGCCCAAATGCGCGCAGCGTCAGAAGAGTATAACTGGAACTTGCAATACGGCAACATTGCCATGATCTTCCGCGGCGGCTGCATCATTCGTGCGCAGTTTTTGCAGAAGATCAAGGATGCCTATGACCGCGATCCTGGCCTTAAGAATCTTTTGCTGGATCCATATTTCAAAGATATCGTGGAAAATTACCAAGATGCTTGGAGACAAGTCGTCTCGACAGCGGTCGCAGTTGGTATTCCGGTACCGGGATTTGCAAGCGGGCTTGCGTATTACGATTCTTATCGCACAGAAAGACTTCCGGCCAACTTGCTGCAAGCACAGCGCGATTACTTCGGCGCTCATACGTTCCAACGCGTGGACAAGGAAGGTACGTTCCATTTTCAATGGTTCTAATGCTAATGAGACATATACATGCCGTATAAAGCTTCTTTCAAATATCGCTTAAGGCGCTCAAATTCCTGATCATAGAACGAATGTTGATGCACAAGCATCATGGCGACTTCAGCGAAGTAGTGAAAGTTTTCCAACAAGCGTGGCTGTGGAAGGGTCTGTAATTCCGGATCCTTGTCGGCCACCTTTTTTTTGATGTAATCCAAAACCCATACGACATCATCCCGCTTCAGCGTATGATCCGGGTGAAGAATTTGCTGCAATCGAGCTTGATTCGGATTAGGGGTGAAGGCATGCTGCATATTGAGTCTCATCTCCTTTGCGAATGAATTGCTAATAACCACAATACTCTAAAATATACCATTTTATACCTATTCATTGCATCGTTCTACTGAAAGACATTGCTGCTTATTCACATTCGTGATCGCGCTATGATATGATATGGGTTGTTCAAGGTTTTAGAGGAGCGTACGAAATGAAGAGTCGAAATATTATTCTAGTTGGATTTATGGGGACCGGGAAGTCTACAGTCGGACGGGCTCTCGCGCAGCATCTGAAGTGGACATTTATCGATACGGATCAAGGCATCGAACAGGAAGCTGGAATGAGCATTCCGATGATCTTCGAGCAGTACGGTGAACATTATTTTCGTGATTTGGAGTCGAAGGTAATCGCCAGGACGGTCGCCGGAGAGCATCAGGTCATTGCGACCGGCGGCGGTGCGGTGCTGCGGGAAGAAAACCGAAAGGCGATGCTAAGCGGAGGATTGGTCGTCGCCCTGAAAGCTGATTCAGCTACGATCATTAGCCGTGTTCGTGAGGATACGAATCGCCCGCTCCTGGCGGGAGACCTTGAAAGCAAGGTTCAAAGTCTCCTGAAGGAAAGGGAGAGGGCGTATGATTTTGCGCAAATCGTGATCGATACGTCAGCGCTCAGTGTGAGTGAGATTGTGCAGCTTATTCAAGCTCGTTCCACTTAAGCATGCCGCCGACAATATTTTTCAATCCGGAAAAGCCCATGTGCTCTAAGTATTCGCAAGCACGGCCGCTGCGTCCGCCGCTGCGGCAAACGAGTATAATCTCACCCGTTTGTTTGATGTCGTTCAAACGCTCAGGCAGGTCACCTAAGCGAATATGCTGTGCGCCGGGAATCATCCCTTCCGCGACTTCTTCGTCTTCGCGCACATCAATAATGTTTAACGATTCTCCGTTATTCAGACGTTCACGTACTTCTTGCGGAGTGATAGTATCCATGTGAGAACCTCCTGCATGAATTTAGAACGGATGTTGATTGTTCCAGCTTATATATTCCTAGCATAAGAAATCAATGCATGTCAATACGATAAGATTAAGCGAGGAGAGACGACTATGAAAGCGATTGTAGACCCCGACTTCAACTTTGAAAGGAGAAATGAATGCACTTTCGTCCAAGAACTACACGACGAGGTACTTATTGGCCGCAGGTTTATCCGAAGGTACCAGTACGGTATATTATCCTGCGCACAGCGAGGATAGTGATGCCATGCGTCGTTGTCTACGCGATCTCGGGGCAGAATTGCAAGAAGATCAAGACAAATTGACGATCACAGGCTTCGGACGCCAGCCGCGGGATGTCAAGGAATTGGACGTGGGTAACGCTGGAGCTGTACTGCGATTTTTGATGTCAACGGCCTCATTATGTTCGAATGTGACATTCATTAATCGCTATCCAGATTCACTTGGCAAAAGACCGCATGGCGATTTGATCGATGCCTTGTCTAGCATGAACGTCAACATTCAACATCGGGATGGCAAATTGCCGATCACGATAAAGGGCGGGAATCCGCGCGGCGGGACATACAGGTTTCAGGCAAGATCAGCTCGCAGTTTCTTAGCTCATTGCTATTTTTGACTCCTCTTTTAGAAGAAGACAGCGAAATTGAAGTGTTGCACGATTTGAAATCGAAAGTCGTAGTCGGCCAAACGTTAGAAGTGCTTGAGCAAGCCGGCATTCACATTGAGGCTTCTGCAGACCTCTTGCGATTACAAAGTACCGGGGAATCAAGCGTATGCCGCACAAGATTATTTTGTGCAAGGCGATTATCCAGGTTCTGCTGCGATTATGGCCGCAGCTTCTGTCACTTCGTCCGATGTTAAAATCCATCGTTTACCACATGCAAGCAAACAAGGTGAGCGGGCGGCTGTCGATGTGTTGAAAGCGATGGGAGTTCCGCTCATACATGAAGGCGATACTGTTCATATTAAAGGAAAGGTCGGCTGAAAGCGGGGGAATTCGACGGAGACGAGTTTACAGACGCTGTTTTAGCAATGGTCGCGGCATCTGTCTTCGCCGAAGGCACTTCGAGATTTTATAACGTGGAGAACCTTCGCTATAAAGAATGTGACCGCATTACCGACTACTTAAACGAACTGCGCAAAGCCGGCGCGGATGTGGAGGAACGTCAAAGCGAAATTATTGTCCATGGCCGCCCGGAAGGTGTCGAGGGTGGAGTGGAAATTGACGCCCACTA
Source organism: uncultured Paenibacillaceae bacterium (assembly GCA_963755735.1). Lineage (GTDB taxonomy): Bacteria > Bacillota > Bacilli > Paenibacillales > DA-C8 > Insulibacter. The sequence goes on along the minus strand of CAVWLN010000040.1, from coordinate 88,007 downwards.
CGACCATCGGGTGATCATGGCTTTGACCGTTGTAGGACTGCGCTCGAAGCAAGGGATTGACGATCCGTGATGCAGAGCATGTGGCCAAGTCTTATCCGAACTATTTCGAGCATTTGCATGCACTTAGGTGCGAAGATCGAACTCATTCACGAATAACGTTCACTGGCTATGTGTACGGGCTGGGTAGCGTCGTATCGGCCAATGCTTTATGGAGACCATAAGTGGAATCATTTGTTGGAGGTGGAAGCATATGACGTTTTGAAAACCCGTCAAGAGAAGAGATTAAGCAAATTTTAGAGGAATGCGGCAACATTGCGGTCGTTGGACTTATCTGAAAATCCGGAACGCACTTCACATTTGGTTTCGAAAGCGATGCAGGCGCGCGGCTATCGGATCATACCGGTCAACCCTACGGCAGCCGGTAAGAAGATATTGGGGAAACATGCTACGCTTCTTTAGTCTGATGTTCCTGACAGCATTGATCTGGTAAATGTTTTTCGCCGCAGTGAGCATACGGTACGAAATTGCGAAGGAAGCAGTTAGGTCGGAGCCAAAACGCTATGGCTACAATTAGGCATATACAACGAAGAAACTGCGAAAATTGCCGAGGCAGGCGGTTTAAATGTGATCATGGATCGCTGTATTAAAGTCGAGGATTCCATCTTGCAGCCGAACAGAAACTAGATGTAGATATTTATCGCCAATGGCTCGTTGCGCTCGCTCATAAGGGGATCGTTGTAATAGGGATTGGATAGGCGGGATATGCTTATACACCTTATTATGACGATCCCCTTTGCTAGAAGTGAACACGGCATGCTGCAGCAAACGGTTGGCTGCAAATGCTCGATCGCCTAGACGTTTCCAAACATATTTACCGTACCATCGTGGAGACAATAAAAAAGGCTTTATGTTGGATATTCGCACTTAGTGGATAGGTACGGTCTTATCCGGCATAAAGACCTATAATTTAGAGGAGGGCTTTCGCAGTGTATAATCAGCAATCGTTTCATTCTGCGGGGTACAGAGGAAACCAGCCTGGTCACGACAACTATTTGCGCGCGGATTCCACAAGGCCGTCGAGCTTCCAAGCTCAAGGGACAGGTTTTGCTTCTGTAGGAGCACCTGTACAATCGCAGTATCGCGGCTTGCAAAAAACTTTCCAACCGACAGGTTATGTACAATCGGTATATGGCCAAGGACAGCAGCAACAGCCTAGCCAATTCATGCAAAACCAAGCATACTCCGGCTCGCAAATGCAATCCCAAGCCTCTTATCATACCGCGAACTACAGAGGAAACCAGCCGGGTCATGACAACTACTTGCGTGCGGATTCCACACAGCCGTCTAGCTTCCAGAACCAAGCATCGATTCAATATCAGTATCAGCCGCAGCAATCGAACATGAACTTTACAAGCAGCACCATGCAAAATCAAACATTCCAACCATCTTTCCAAAACCAATTTCAGTCTAACTTAAACCAAAGCACGCAGCAATATCATGCGGCAAATTACCAAGGAAATCAACCGGGCCACGATCAATATCTTCGCGCTGATTCGCAGCAACCAAGTCAAGCGACTTCCTTCGGTCGCAGCTTCTAATTGCTTTCACTGTCGGTTTCATTCGCGCGGGCGGACCTTCCGGGTTCGCCTTTCCCATCTGGCCGTTTTGCCTTTCGATTTGCGAAAGTTCCTTTACAAATTCACAAGTTCGCTATACCATTCTTTATAGGGTCGATTACATAGAGAGAGCATAACGACCTTTCTGTTAAAAGCTGCACAGCGGAAGACGCACAAATGAGGGGGAACTATGCGATATCATGCTGTTGGCGCTGCACCGGGCATTGCCTATGGTTCAGCGTTTCACTTACCGCATTGGGAATGGGAATTGCCTGATCGAATCATCGATGCAGCGCAGTTAGGTCAAGAACTGCAACGGTTGTATGAAGGGATTAGTATTTCCAAATCAGAGCTGGAACAATTGAAACAAGAAATTTCTGAACATTTCGGCGAAGATGAACTCAAAATTTTTGATGCGCATATTGCCATTTTGGAAGATCCGCAATTTATGAAGGAAGTTCAAAACATCATTCGGCAGCAATATAAAGTGGCGGAAGTAGCGGTCAAGGAAGTGATGGATCGATTCAGCCACTTGTTTGCACAAATTGAAGATCAGGTGATGAAGGATCGCTCCATCGACATTCGAGATGTCGGCAATCGCCTGCTGCGCCATCTGATCGGAACATTGAATGTCATTGAACCGCCTCCTGACGAGTCATACATTCTCGTGGCCAAGGAGTTAACGCCCTCGCAGCTCGCTCATTTGGACCGAAGCAGCTAATCGGGATCGTCATTATGGCGAGCAGCGCGAATTCGCATACTGCCATTATGGCGCGGGCATTAGGCATTCCATGTGTCGTAGGCTTGGAAGGGATCTTGGATATTCCGATTGAGACCGGAGATATGATCATCGTAGACGGTGATCGGGGCTTTATCGATGTCCACCCGGACGAAGAGACGATTCGCAGCTATGAAGAACGGGTGGAGAACAATCGCCGTATCCAATTGGATTTGGACGCTCTGCATACGTTGTCATCGGAGACAGTGGACGGATTCCGCATGAATTTGTATGCGAATGTTGGTTTTGCCGAGGAGATTCATGAAGAGCTGTTCCGAACGGCGGAAGGCATCGGATTGTACCGAACAGAATTCGAATACTTAGATCGTATGACATGGCCTGACGAGGAACAATTGTATCATTCATACCGTTCAGCGGTAGAGAAGCTAGCGGGCAGACCATTTGTCATTCGCACGATGGATATTGGTGCAGACAAACAGCTGCCGTATTTTGAAATTCCGGAAGAAGATAATCCATCATTAGGGATGCGGGCGATTCGCTTCTCCCTAAGATTTCGTGACATATTCAAAACTCAATTACGGGCCATTTTGCGTGCAAGCAATCACGGGCCAATCAAACTGATGTATCCGTTTATTTCTTCGCTTGAAGAAGTTCGCGAAGCGAATCAGCTTTTGGCTGAAGTGAACGCAGAGCTGTCCGCACACAATAATGATTGGAATCCCCAGGTGGAAACCGGGATCATGATCGAATTGCCGGCAGCCGTCACCATTGCCGATCTTTTGGCAGAGGAAGCGGATTTTTTCAGCATTGGCACGAACGATCTTGTTCAATACTTATTAGCTGTAGATCGCATGAATACGAAAGTTTCGCAGTTATATGATCCGTTCCATCCTGCTGTCATTCGGGCATTCCGCACGATTGTGGAAGCAGCGGAGGAGAAGAACACACAGCTGAGTGTATGCGGTGAACTGGCGGGAGAAGTCGATTACTTACCGATTTGGATCGGACTTGGCATCCAAAGCCTCAGCATGTCTTCACACGCGATATTACCTATCAAACAAAGATTGCGAAGCTTGTCGGCGGAAGATTGCCGGGAATTGACCCAGAAGCTGTTTCGCTGCCGAACAAGCGCAGAAATTAAAGCGATGGTGGACTCGTTTAATCATCACCTATTATCGTTATAGTTAGGAGATTTCTTCTTGAACGTATGGATTCGAATCATTCCAGCGCTTCTTTGGATGACTGTAATCTTTATTAGCTCTCACCAACCGGGCGAGACGATTGAAGAAGGGGTGCTCGTCTGGGTACAAACCGTATTGCCGTTCGTCAAAGACTTAAATTTCGGGCATTTTATTTCTTACTTTATCTTAGCGCTGACGATCTATTTCGCCTTGGGTGCAAAGTGGATGAATGTCCGCGGCAAGCTGCTTTGCATCGTATTATGTGTACTGTATGGAGTTACGGATGAATATCATCAATCGTTCATTCCTGGTCGCACTCCAGATTTGATTGATCTAGGCAATGATGCGATTGGTGCGCTACTAGCTATGTTGTTCGTCAGCGTGAAACCGATTCATCGGTTATTTGTGCGTCTTGCCGAAGGTAAAAAGTACTAGCCTGCATGAGCAGGATATTATGCTCCTCGGTCGAAATAGTAGTGGATGACTTCGTGCCCGGTCGAGGAGTGAATAGTAGTGGAAATGACTTGCAAATGCGGTCAAACGATGAACCTGCAGCTTAGAACTGTGATCTATGACGGCAAAATTGAAATTGATCATGTGCCGATCTATACATGTGAAGCTTGCCAGCGGAATGAAGTGTATCCCGCTGTCAAGGAAGATTTGACTTCGCTCATTGAGCAGCTAACCGAAGAGGAGAACGTAGTCTCTCCTTTTCGTTTTGAAGAACGAAACGAATTGGCGTGGCTTATGCTGAAGGCATCTGACGGTGAGAAGCTCAGCGATCCGTTACGCGATATTATCGATGAGAGAATCAATGACTTGCTTGATGTTATGCTGTTAGCCAAATCGTTAAATAATGAGGAATGGCTGGAGGAAACGAGAGCCAGGCTGCGACAAATTACGTGCCATTATGCGACCAGCGGAAAGCACTAAATGACAAAAATAACGTCTGGGATTGCATACGCTCGCATTTTATCGTATGATAACGGTAGCTGACTTGTTCGGTTTTTCACGTATGAATAAATTTTGGTTGGAGAGAAGCTCATGACAGTTACCATTTATGATGTTGCAAGAGAAGCAGGCGTATCGATGGCCACTGTATCGCGCGTGGTGAACAACAATCCGAATGTGAAGCCACAAACGCGGAAGAAAGTGTATGAAGCCATCGAGCGGTTAGGTTACAGACCGAATGCTGTTGCCCGCGGCTTGGCCAGCAAGAAGACGACGACGGTGGGAGTTGTTATTCCTGACATCTCGAATTCGATCGTTGCTGAAGTCGCGCGTGGAATTGAAGATATTGCGAATATGTATTTCTATAACATCATTCTTTGTAACGCGGATATGCGCAAAGAGAAGGAGATCCGTGTTATTAATACGTTATTAGAGAAACAGGTCGACGGCCTGTTGTTTATGGGCGGTAGGGTAACGGATGATCATATTCAAGCATTCCGTACTTCCACGGTGCCGATCGTTCTTTGTGCGACAAGCGCTCAACATTTGGACGTCCCTTCCGTCGATATCGATCATGTAGGTGCGGCTTACGATGCTGTACAAGCCTTGCTAAAACAAGGTCACCGGAAGATCGCGATGATCAGCGGTGCGCTTGAAGATTTATCATTTAACTACTTGCGTTACCAAGGCTACCGCAAGGCTCTCGAGGAAGCCGGTATCGCGTTCCGCGAGGACTATGTGCGCATCGGCAATAACCGTTATGAAGCTGGCTTGGAGGTCATGAAGTACTTCTTGCAGCTTGATGACAAGCCGACGGCAATCCTGGCGGCCAATGATGAAATGGCGATCGGAGCTATTCATACTGTACAGGACAACGGCTTATCCGTCCCTGATGATATTTCGATTATCGGCATTGACAACATCCGCATGGCTTCGATGGTTCGCCCGCGTTTGACGACCGTAGCCCAGCCGATGTACGATATCGGGGCTGTAGCGATGCGCTTGTTGACGAAGCTGATGAAGAATGAACCGGTAGAGGAACCGAAGGTCGTGCTGCCGCACGAGTTTATCGAGCGCAACTCGATCGCGTCCGTAAGGAAGTAAGAGGTAGTAAGGTAGCGGGAAGATGCAAGTCAAGCATCAGGCAGATAAAAGGGTTACAACTCTTTTATCTGCCTTTTTTATTTGGCTGTGGCGTCTAGCATGCCTCCAGGCTCTCTTGAATGCAAGGTTCCCGTTAAGGTGTAGTCGGTCTGGAGTCGGCTTGGAGTCGGTTGCTGAGCGCAAACATGAGTGGTTATTGGACGTGCGCAGAAGTCATCGGACGTGAACAAGATGTCCTCGGACATGAAACCTGTTCGATTTGTATGATTTATCATACAGGATTTTGGAGAAATCGCATAAATAGACGTTTTTGTATGAATCGTCATACAAAAATCCTGCATTCGGTTGCAAATGCCGGTTTTTTGTATGATATATCGTATAAAGTGTCCAAAAATGCGATGAAGCGAAGATTTTTATATGATAAATCATACAATTGGGAACGCGTCAGTCGTGACCGAGGCGAATGTGGGCGCCATACGGATGAGTGGAGTGGAACAGCGACTCGAGTCAATTCAGACGGCTAGATGCGAACTTCATACGGACGAGTGAAAAGTGTAGAGGTCAATTCGAATGCTCGAATGTGAACGTCATACGAACGTCATACGGCAAAGCGATATCGTTCCAGACCCGAGCGAGCAGCAAAAGCCCCGAACCTCAAGGTTCGGGGCTTTGTGCATTTACATGAGGACGGCATCCTTCTCTCGGACGCCATCACATCATATTCAATCGTTTACGCTGACGGGGCTGGAGCGTTCGGAAGTACCGTGAGCGTTGACTGCTTCCACCCGATAATAGCCTACATCGGGAAGTGTCAAATATTCATAGGACGTCTTGCTGGTCGTATCAATACGCGTAAACGGACCGTTCTTGCTAAGGCTGTAATAAATCCGGTATTCCGTCACGTTCTCCCGTCTTGGGTTCGCACTCCAGCTAATGATCACGCCGCTTTCGTCTTCATTGACCCTGACACTGACGTCGCTCGGAGTTGATGGCGGTTGCCCGTTGCTATTGTCGGCATTGCCGCTTGAGCCCTCATGATTGGAAGAATCTTCGCGCTCATCATCTTCAATGAACTCATCGTCGCCTCCGAATGGCGGAAGCATCAAGCCCGGATCAACGGCGCCGTCATGGGAACGCAACACTGCAGTCGGTGATGACTCATGACCTGCAATATCCACAGCCGTAATAAAATAAGTAGCTTTGTCCGGATTATACACTTTATCCTTGAAGACAGTGTCCTGGCCTGCATACAAAATTTGCGACACTTGATACGGCATGCCATTGATCGATTTGTATAATCGGTATCCGAGAATATCCGTATTGCCCGATGCACTAAATGAGATGGTGACCTCCCCGGTGTCAGGGTTGCGGTTGATCGATGCATTGCCCGGCATATCCGGCGTCCGACCGTCCTCCTGACGGGGGTCAACCTGCGTCGGGGCATCGAGATGCGCGTCTCTTGGTATAAAGTAACTGATCGGTCGCACAGCGCCGCTGCTCGTTTTTGGTCTGCCACCAGGATACGTTTCATACATCTCTTTAATTTGATCAATAAGATCTACGACTGATGGATTCCGCCTCACCAGCACTTTCTCCTTCACGAAGTCTTGCGGTGTTCCCGGATGCGGAATATAATTCAGACCTTCGTATTCAATCACTTCCATCTTAACGAGTGCCGTATCTTCCGAAATCGGAATGTATTTCTTATTGAAAATGTCCGTGATTAAGCGCCCAGTCTCACGTGCCAGATCGTTCGGCAAGTCACCCGAAGCGGAAGAGACAGTCATCGATACGATATCGTCCGGCCTTGGGAAATCTTTCGTAGTAAAATAATCTGGCTTCAATTCGATGGCGCCGTTCATCACCTTCGCCCAGATCGATCTGGCTCGGCCACGGCCTTCTCGACTAAGCTCGGCCTGCTGATCGTATCCGATCCAAACGCCGAGCGTAACTTCCGGGTTAAATCCGACGAACCAGACGTCATGGTAATTTTGTGTCGTGCCAGTTTTGCCCGCGATCGTCGTCTTATCCCAGTGCTTAAAGTCGTTCAATAAGCTCGTACCGGAACCATTGCGAATAGCCGTCTTCAGCATGTCGGTCATCAAGTATGCAGTCTGTTCGGAATAGACTCTTTCGGGCGTGACTTTATGCTCGTATACGACTTCGCCATCTACACGTGTAATTTTCTCGATCAGATACGCATCGCGAAACTCACCTTGACCAGGTATAGAGGCGAAAGCATTCGTCAGCTCCTCAACTGTAACCCCGTTGGCCATGCCGCCGATTACGCCTGTTCTTGCACTGTAATCAGATTCCGTAATCGTCGTGATGCCAAGCTTCTTAGCGAAATTCCACGCGTTCTCGATGCCGACAACGTCGTTATACAACTTGATCGCCGGAATGTTGTACGAGTGATTTAACGCATGTCGTGCGCTCATCAAGCCGTCGTAACGCAGGAAGACGTTGTTCGGAATATGGAATCCCTTGCCGCCGTCCGGCAGGATGATCGGCGTATCGTCGAGCGTCGTCGCTGGTTGGATATCACCAGATTCGAGAGCCGGCAAGTAGGCAGCGATCGGCTTCATTGCTGAACCGGGCTGACGTATCATCTGTGTCGCATGGTTCAGTTGCTCGATATTGTAATCACGGCCCTCAATCATGCCGAGAATAGCGCCTGTTTTGTTATCGATCATCATTGCACCGACCTGCTCGACACCCTTCTCTTCGTCATCAGGCGAGAAGTTTTCCGGATCGGCGGCAATGTCTTGCATCATTTCGTAAATTTCCTTATCGATCGTCGTGTACACTCGGTATCCGCCATGCAGCAGCTCATTATGCATCGACGCTCTTAATTCCTGATAATTCGGATCGTCCGGTGTCACGTCAGGGTCGCGAAGCTTCATTAAGATTTCTGTGGCCCGGTCTTCCACTTCCAGCATCAAGAACGGGTAAGTATTGTATGCTTTAGGACTTGGCGGAGCGAGTGAGGAGCGAAGGTCGAAGGCGAGCGCCTCTTCATACTCCTCTTCCGTAATTTTCCCTTCCTGCAGCATACGTAATAGAACGAGCCGCTGTCTTTTAACCGCTGCATTAAAGCCAGACTCTTTGAACTGGCCGGTGCCGGTGAAGGCTGAGTACGCAGCGGGAGATTGCGGCAAGCCTGCCAGGTAAGCAGCTTGCGCTAAATTCAGCTCAGACAATTCCAAGTTGAAAATGCCGCGCGCCGCAGCTTTGATGCCGTTCACTTGGTAGCCGGTAGAGCTCGCACCGAACGGAACTCTGTTCAAATACCCGATCAAAATTTCTTCCTTGGACAAATAGCGCTCCATGCGCATTGCCAAGAGGATTTCCTTAAACTTTCGGCTGTGGGTCTGTTCCAGAGACAAGAACAAATTGCGCGCCAGTTGCTGTGTGATTGTACTGCCGCCAGTCTGCGTGTTTTCGTTTAATATTTCTTGCCGTACCGCGCGCAACGTTGCTCCGATATCGATGCCGTTGTGCTCCATAAAATCTGTATCCTCGATGGCGAGGAAGGCATCGATCACAATTTGTGGGACTTCATTTTCAATGCTGGTGATCGGCTGCTGATCGACCTCCGCACGCAATTGTCCCATAAGCTCCGGCTCGCCTGCGGCGTTCGTGCTTTTGAAATAAATGTAGCCTGTTTGGTTGCTTTGTGATAGTGCGGCGACGATTTCCTCCCGCGGCCGCACGTGATCGTCTTTCACGAGCGCCGATACGTATCCGAACAACACACCGAACACGACTGTGCCACCAAGCAAAGCTGCAAGCAGCAGCCATTTTAAGCTATGAAGAATAATGAATATCGATTGTTTGATTCCGGATAATATTTTTGTGCTTTTATTTTTAGTCTTGCGTTTCGTAGTCATACAGACCTCCTGAACCCCTGTTTACGTTGCTAGATAAATAGGTGGTAATGGTTCAAACCCGTGTTGTACAGGCAAAATTAACAAGTAACATTATATCACAAACGTTGTTTGAAGGACATATAGGCCGCCCGGCGCATTATTGCACATGAAGCAGTGGGAGGAAAGCGGCAGTTTTTCTCAGACGTCAAACATGTTATATTATATAGATATAATCGCATGCGCATGAATGCACTCTATATATGACGAAGAAGCTGGAGGATTTGTTACAATGAGTTTATGGGAGCAATTGACGAAGGAACAACTAGAGGAAGCGAGCCGCCAATGGGAGGTCATTTCGCGTGGCGCGGCTGAGATTGTGCCTGAGGATGAGATGCGTGAGAAAATCGCAAAATCCATTCTTACGAAGAAGCCGTTGAAAGTGAAGCTGGGATTAGATCCGTCGGCCCCGGACATCCACGTGGGACATACGGTAGTGTTGCATAAGCTTAGACAATTTCAAGATTTGGGGCATGAAGTTCAATTGATCATTGGAGATTTTACCGGCCGTATCGGTGATCCGACCGGGAAATCTGAAACTCGCAAGCAGCTTAGCGAGGAAGAAGTTATCCACAATGCGAAAACTTATCAGCAGCAAATATTCAAAATTTTGCACGAAGATAAGACCACCGTTTACTATAATTCGGAATGGCTCAGCCCGCTTACATTCGCCGATGTCGTGCAGTTGTCGGCTAAGGTAACCGTGGCGAGAATGCTGGAACGCGATGATTTTACGAAGCGTTACGCAAGCGGTCAGGCGATCAGTATTCACGAGTTTTTCTACCCGCTTATGCAAGGCTATGATTCTGTGGCGCTCGAAAGCGATGTGGAGCTAGGCGGAACGGATCAAAAGTTCAACCTGCTGATGGGCAGAACCTTGCAGCGCGAATACGGCAAGGAAGCGCAGGCCGCCATTATGCTTCCGCTGCTCGAAGGTCTTGACGGCGCCAATAAAATGAGCAAAAGCCTAGGCAATTATATCGGCATCGACGAGGAACCGAATGAAATATACGGGAAAGCGATGTCGATTCCTGACGAATTGATGATCAAGTACTATGAGCTTGCAACCGATATTTCCTTGGAGGAGCTAAACAGCTTAAAGCGCGGATTGGAGGACGGTTCTGTGCATCCGCGTGATGCGAAGATGCGGCTGGCACACACGTTCGTCCGCATGTACCACGGCGCAGCGCAGGCTGATGCGGCAGAGGAGCATTTCAAAACTGTGTTCCAGAAGCGCGCATTGCCGGACGATATCCCCGAAGTTACGCTGGCCAAGAGCGAGCTAGAGGACGGCAAGATCCGCCTAATAAATCTGCTCGTTGCCTTGGGTCTAGCTGCTTCAAACGGAGAAGCAAGACGCAGTGTACAACAAGGAGCGGTTCGCATCAACGAGCAAAAAATGACCGACCCGCAAATGGAGGTTGCCATTCAAGACGGCGATGTTGTGCAGAATGGGAAGCGCAAGTTCGCGAAAGTGATCTTAGGTTAAAGAGCATGCTAAAGAGCATCTCGCCTCCTGGTAAAATAAAAAGGCTGTCCAGCAGCTTGCTGCCGGACAGCCTTTCGTATGAAGATTAACGGCTGTAAAACTCGACGATCAGTTTTTCATTAATTTCTGGTGGCAATTCAGAGCGTTCCGGCAGGCGAGTTAGCTTGCCTTCCAAGGAATTTTCATTAAATTCCACATATTCCGGAACGAAGTTGTTGTTTGCTACAGCGTCTTTGATGCTAGCCATTCCACGGCTGCGCTCACGAACGCCGATCACTTCGCCAATGCTGACCGTATAGGATGGGATATCCACCTTGCGTCCGTTTACGGTAATATGACCGTGGGCGACAAGCTGGCGAGCACCAGCACGAGTGTTGGCGAGTCCCATGCGGTAGACGATGTTGTCCAAGCGTCTTTCAAGCAAAATCATGAAGTTCTCACCGGAAACACCCGGCATCTTGTTCGCCTTGTCGAACAGATTGCGGAACTGTTTCTCACTTAGACCGTACATATGACGAAGCTTTTGTTTTTCTTGCAGTTGCAAGCCGTATTCGCTAAGCTTCTTACGTTGCCCTGGGCCGTGTTGTCCCGGAGGGAATGGGCGCTTGCTCAATTCTTTGCCCGTACCGCTCAGAGAAATGCCGAGACGGCGGCTTAATTTGAATTTTGGACCTGTATAACGAGACATGTCTGATCTTTAACTCCTTTACCCTTATATGAAATGAAATGGTTTCGAAAGACCGGCCTGCGCCGGAACATGCGGTGATGCTAGATAGCAGCATCCAGCAGGCAAATGTTTCAGCCGCGTCCTGCTGTTCGCAAAATCCCGGGAAGAGGGTGTCCACAGCCGCTTTCGAATCACGCTATCTACAGGTTACTCCGAAAGTTAATTTTATAAGATGTATGACCGTTATGTCAAGCTATGATGACAAAAATTCGTAAGCACAATCGAAATCAGAGTTTGCACGATCAGCAAAATCGGTTAGTGCAAAAACTGTTAAATGATAGTAAGATAATAATAGGGAAAAAGTATGATGAAGCGTTATTTTCATGACAGACTGTTCAAATAGATCAATGGATATGAAGGGAGGATGATGATATGAACGATGATTTTCATATCCAAGGTCAAGACGAGGGCGAAACAGGTCATCCTTCCACGATGTGGACCCACAACAACCCGCAGCTGCTCAGAGACTGCCTGAAGCAATGCTTCGCCGAGTGGTGCGCTTGGCTGCAAGCTAGTCGTCAGCCTGAAGGGCTGATCGTTCTGTGCGATGCGAAAGGCCATACGATTAGCACTTGCGCATTACAATCAGAATCAAGGCTGGATATATGGGCGAGCTTGAAACATTGGAACGAAAGTCATCCAGGAGCGATAGCCGAGTGCCTGGCAAGCGGGCAGGCGAGCCAAGCTGAAATGCCAGCCGCATCAGAAGCCGAAGGGCGTTCGATGTATTCCTATGCCGAGCCAATAATAAACGGATCAACGATGATCGCCGTATTAGGCTATATTGTTCCTCATACTGAGAACCGAGAGCTATACTCCCAGCTTCTTCATGCCTGGACTGACTCGCTGAAATCCAGAATGTACTTAGAACTGGCAAAGACTCGTGCATTTACCCAGACAGAGAGCGAAGCCTCTTCCGAGAGGGAATTAAAAAAACGAGATATTTTGTTCCAAGTGGCGAAGAAGCTGCATGCGAACATCGATGTGGATTCCGTCCTGAGCGAAATCATTCACAGTATGAAGGAAATTTATCCCGAAGCGAGCGTCGAATTATACCTGTCGCAAGACAGTCAAAGTTCGCTGCTGACTGTCAGACCGCTCATCATTCATTCCGGCAGGGAAGATATTCACGTTCGCGCCTATATCGAAGGCCGGACGATCTCGACGCAAGAGCGAACGCCAGCGGGTATCGTGCATCAATTGGCTGTTCCACTTCATGGTCAGCAGGGTGTATACGGCGTCCTGCACGTGACCGCACATGAGCGTGCACTTGCCCATACGGAGCTCGATGTAGAATTTATTTCTGAGCTTGCCGATTCGGCTGGCACAGCTTTCGAAAATGCGAGATTGTTCGAATCGTCCAACGTATTGGTTAGTGAATTGCGTTTAATTAATGAAATTACAAGACGCTTGAACCAAAGCTTAAAGCTGAATGAAATTTTCGACTACGCCGCAGATGAGCTTCTAAAAATATTCAAAGCAGACTACAGTCTGATCTTACAAACCGACAGCGATCAAGAGAAGCTCATTGTACAGTCCGGCAATCTGGTAGAAATGTCGAACGATTCGTACGATCTGGATTACGGTTACGCAGGCGTGATGATCAAGACGAAGGAACCGGTTATTGTCTCCGATTATTCCAGCAATCCTAAAGTCCGCTCGAAGCTGATGGAAACGACCGGCTCACGGTCGCTTATCGGCTCTCCGATCTTAGTAAGTTCAGGTGTAGTTGGTGTTATCTTGGTTGCGCACCGTTTGCCGCATTACTTCTCCTACGAAAATTTTCGGTTACTGCAAGTGTTGTCTGGACATATCGGCCTGGCGATTACGAACGCTTCGCTGCATGCGGAAGTTCGCCGCATGGTCGTGACGGACAACTTAACCGGCCTATATGTCCGTCATTATTTGGATGAGCAAATCAAGCAATTGCAAAAGAAAGACTTCTGCGGCTCCTTAATCGTTGCCGATCTTGATCATTTCAAATCGATCAACGATGCTCATGGACATCAGATTGGAGATAAATGTTTGCAGCAAGTAAGCAACATTATTCGTTCCAGCATTCGCGAAACGGACATTGCCGCCCGTTGGGGAGGCGAGGAGCTGGCTATTTACTTGCCGCAACTAACGATTGAACAAGCCTATCGCATTGCGGAGCGCATACGCCAGCGCGTGGAGCGCGAGACGGACCCCAAGGTGACGGTCTCGTGCGGGATCTCGTATTGGAGCCATCAGGATAAGAAAATTAGTGTGGAAAATTTGTTCTACAAGGCAGATATGGCACTGTATGAGGCCAAACGATGCGGACGCAATCAGGTGCGGATCGGATAAGCTCGTCATGCATGGTCATATGCTTTGCCTGGGCAAGCTATGAATGGCCGAACGACTCGGCATTCAGGACGCCAAAGGGGAGCTATTGACGATGAAACTTATTCGATCGATCACGGTACTGATCATGGGAGGGATGCTCGTCTTCCTGACCGGCTGCGCATCGCTTGCCGGAGACGATCCGCGGGAGATGCTGTCCCAGACCGTCTCGAGCGTGATCGGTGAGGATGACTTTGCCTTCCACGGCACGGCCGGACTCAGAATTTCGGAGGCGCAGCTGAACCGAGATTTTGCATTTTCCGGCTATGTTGCCGGTCACAATGAAATCTATATTGAACCGAGAAGCGAAGCGCCGGAGCATAGGCAGATGAATGGCGTAAAACCGCTGTCAGGCAAATTGTATTATGCAAAGGTCAATAAGCAATGGACGACGGAGAACGGCTCTGAGAAACAGTTGAATCCACTGTACACATGGAACCCGCTCATTCAGCTGGAGCATTTGAACCGGGTTGCTGGCAAGGCGGATGTGGAAAGGGATAGTGCAGCGAACGGACAGACCGTGCTGCATGCGGTAGTACGTGAAGAAGAATTGCTGGAGCTGGTGAAGAAACAGATTCGGCACGAGCATGAGACGGTCATTGCTGCAGCTCGTGAGCGAGCAAGCAGCACTGGCAATGAGTCGCTGCAGGCGCAACTAGCCGAATATGTGCGGCAAGCCGAGGAAGAGCTTGATGAAATACTCGGTTCCTTGCAGATCACGTCTGATTATGAACTGTTTCTAACTACGCGTAGCCGTAAGCTTCGCGAGATGAATGTGCAAGCGCGGCTCGAATATGAGCTGGACGGAAAGCGCAAAGCAGAAACAGTTGTCAAAACGTATGAGTTCGTGGGTCAGAACGGGCGCTGAGCGTCCGTTCTGATCGTTGTAGTCCATTATGACATGTCAGACAAAGCCGGCTGTGATTTGCAGCATAGACTGCTTAACACACGGGCTGCTTCTCTTTAAGCATTCGATTTGAAATTTTCAGGATTGAGCGGTGCCAATTCAGGCACGACAAAGCGGCCGTCCTTGCGAATCAAGCGATCGTCGAAATAAATGTCGCCGCCCCCGTATTCCGGTCGCTGGATCAGCACCATATCCCAGTGAATGCTGGAATCGTTGCCGTTATACGCGTTCTCATACGCTTGCCCGGGGGTGAAATGCAGCGAGCCGTCAATCTTCTCATCGAACAAAATATCGCCGATCGGGTCCTGAATATACGGGTTCATGCCAATCGCAAATTCGCCGATGTAACGGGCGCCTTCGTCGGAATCCAAAATCCGATTGAGACGCTCGCTGTCGTTGGCCTCAGCATCGACAATTTTTCCGTCTTTGAGCGTGAGCTTGATGCGTTCAAAGACGAAGCCGTTATACGGACTCGGAGTATTGAACGTAATCGTGCCGTTCACACTGTCAAGCACAGGAGCGGTGAACACTTCCCCGTCCGGCAAGTTCAGCTTGCCGTCACATTTGATGGCCGGTATCCCTTTGATCGAAAACGTCAGATCCGTTCCTTGGCCAGTCAGACGAACGCGATCGGTTGCGTTCATCAGTTCGACCAGCGCATCCATGGCGCGGCTCATCTGCGAATAGTCCATCGTACACACGTCAAAATACAGCTTCTCGAATGCTTCCGTGCTCATCCCGGCGAGCTGAGACATAGATGGCGAAGGGTAGCGAAGAACGACCCATTTCGTCCGTTTGACTCGCGTCATGGAGTGGACCTTGTGATTGTAAAGCTTGTTGTAAAGCTTCATCTGTTCATCAGGCACATCCGATAGCTCGTAGATGTTGTGGCCGCCGCGAATGCCGATATAAGCATCCATCATCGTCATTTGCTTTAGATCGAATTCCGCCCAGGTCACGATTTGATCTTCCGTCGCGTTCATCAGTAGCTCCCGGGTAATGCTGTGATCACGGAGGTTGACATAAGGTCTTCCTCCTGATTGGTGAATGCGTCTGACTACGGCTTTCACTAGTGCCGGTTCGATGCCGAACGCTTCGACCAGCACATGCTCACCAGGCTGTAAGGCGGTCGAGTAATTGACCAGTACGTCTGCCAGCCGTTCAAATCTCGGATCCATCATCGCTATCCATCCTTTTCTCAATCAAGTTCTCGCTATATTATAACCCAAATTGTGGTCTGGATTGAAATCTGGCAAGCAGCAGGAATACAGTAGGGTACCGTATGAACGATGCTTTACATTTTGGATAATGTGCTAAACGTTTTTGGCAAATTATCTCTTGATCAGGGAATGGGTTTCACGTATGATGAAAAAAAGATACTTGGAGGTAATGTCCATGGCGAACGCTAATGCCGCAGTAGTTGAAATTTCTCAGACTGCCAACAAATTCACATCGTCGATCGTTCTGCAATATGAGAACAAGTATATCGATGTAAAGAGCATTCTGGGACTGTTCACCTCCCTGATGAGCGGTGGAACGTATGAGCTGCACATTCACGGTCCGGATGCAGAAGAAGCGAAAGCAGCGATGCAAGAAGTATTCAAGAAGCATAACCTGCAAGTTAATGTTATGGACTAAGCATTAGAATAGGACGCCTGAGCTGGCGTCCTGTTTTCTTCAGTGCGCCTCCCTCACTTGTACATTCCGCTTATTTCGACTAATATAGAAGCATATAGTAGACGATGAACACACATATATAGAGAAGTGGGAGAACGATGCCAGGGAGGGTCAACTTATGTCAACGGACGAAATGATGAGCACGTTATACCAAAAAGCGATTAACCTTCTCCGTGAAGATGCTGATAAAATTGAAAAATTAATAGAAGTACAGATGGAAACGTTAACGAACCGCCGTTGTCCGCTGTATGAAGAAGTATTGGATACTCAGATGTACGGTTTATCGAGGGAGATTGATTTTGCGGTTCGTGCTGGCCTCATATCCGAAATGGAAGGCAAGGACATCTTAAATCGATTGGAACGTAACCTGGCGAATTTGTACGAAGCCTTGAGCCAGCAGAGTGAATAATAGCGAGCTGTCCTGCTAATCCTAGAAGGGCAGTTTTTTTCTCCCATAGGCTAGGGTGCTAGTGACATCATTTCAGATTAAGGGCTTGTCTGGCCGTGAAAGTTGCACCGCAGGTTCTTTCCGGTATACAATACCAATAGTAGCGAACAATTATTGGAAGGAGGCTTCTCACATGGAAGAAGCAGGAACTGGATCCATTCGTATTTCAGATGATGTCGTTGCCACTATTGCCGGTTTGGCTGCTACTGAAACGCCTGGAATCGCTGGAATGTCTGGCGGAATTAGTGAAGGGTTAGCACGTCGATTGAGCGGCAAGCAAGTAAATAAAGGCGTATCCGTGGAAGTCGGAGAGACGGAAGCGGCGATTGATTTAAGAGTCATCGTCAATTATGGAGCGAAGATTCACGAGGTTTGCAAAGATTTGCAGGAGAACGTGCGTGACGCTGTTACGAATATGACCGGCCTTACCGTGGTCGAAGTGAACGTGAAGGTCGAAGGGGTGTCCTTCCCGGACGAACCGGAAACAGAAGTGAGCAAAAATCGCGTGAAATAACGGTAGCAAACGCCAACCCATACTACCCATTAAAACTGTTCCTTGAGGGAAAGGGAACAGTTTTTTCATGCCTCAAAGAGCACTTCTACAAGAAAAAAAGGCGCCGCATTACTCGCGACCGCCTTTCTCCGCTTGTGAATATCTTGAAATATTCAGCAGGATCCCCATGCACATCAAGGTGACGAGGAGGGACGACCCCCCGTAACTAATGAATGGCAAGGTGACACCCGTAATCGGAATTAACCCTGTAACGCCGCCCAAGTTAATGACGGACTGCACGCCGAGCATACCGACAATTCCAGTCCCTAACAAAGTGCCGAAAATATCCGGACAACGGAGTGAAATGATGAGTGCTCGCCACATAAGGAGCAGCATACCAAATAGAACCGTCACGGCTCCGATCAGACCGAGCTCTTCCCCAATAATCGCAAAGATAAAGTCGTTATATGCGTATGGCAAATAATGCAGCTTCTGTATGCTTTGCCCGAAGCCGGCTCCGGTCACGCCTCCGTGACCTAACGCATACAACGATTGGATCAGATGAAATCCGGAATCTAGCGGATCTTCCCATGGATTCAGGTATGACGTCAAACGGGCTAACCGGTAATGTTGCCAATTTTCCGGTGAGGTCGTCAAAAAGTATCCGCCGATCACAAGTCCGAGTATTCCTGCTAAGAATATGCAAGACAATGTAATGTGCTTCATGTTCGCTCCGCCAGCAATAATGACGATGCCGGCAGTCAGCACTAGAATGAAGCAGGAGCCGAGATCCGGCTGCAGCATAATCAATCCGCAAACGATGCCGACAATGATGATGACGGGTAGAAACCCTTTCTGAAAATCCCTGAATTTCTCCCCTTTGCGGCTGATGAGTGCGGCGAGATAAATGACGACAGCCAGCTTAGCGAACTCTGTCGGCTGACCGCCGAACGGTCCGATCTGGAACCAGCTTTTCGCGCCGTTTCGGACTTCCCCGATAAACAATACGAGTACGAGAGCGCCAACAGCCAGGACGAAGATCGGAAAGATTAGCTGCTTCCACTTCTGAAACCGTATATTCATCAAAATAATCATAAGGAAGATGCCGACTACGGCAAAGATAATTTGCCGTTTGGTGAAATACAAGGAATCGTTAAAATGTATGGCAGCTGTTGCCGAACTTGCACTAAACACCATCAGCACACCAAACCCGGTGAGCAGCAGCGTAAGAAACATAAGCAGGAAATCGGGTGAACCCTTGCGCAGAGGATTCATAAGCAATCAACCTTTATCGTGGTTTCGCGATTACTGAAGCACATTGGCCAGCTCTTGTAGCTTGGTTTCGGCAGCTTTCAGTACTTCAGCAGGAATCGGATCTTCATAATTCAACCCGTGCGGGAACGTGGCGCGACCGATGAATGCTTCTCCGATTTGCAATACTGCGTGCGGTTGCTCCAGCTTGCCCTCAATGGCACGCGTATCGACACGCAAGTAATAGTCATCTCCGCCATGCGCAATCTTGTAATCGTATGTAGCACGGTAATATTCCCATTGACCACGGACGAAGCCGAGCTTGGAGCTAACGTCGTCCAAGTGACCGAGTTCGGATTTTATCCCTTTTAAGGCGTTGTTTTCAATAATCATGTTCTAATTCCTCCTACTGTTTCCGTAAAATGCACTTCATTCTAATATTCTTTTTCCATGATAGTATGTTTGTCAGCCTTGTGCAAGCACGTAGAGATGTAATGTCACAAAAGCGTACCAGATTTGCCCATGCATGAATGAACGGGCATATGAGAAAAATAGATGAGCAGGATTCATGCATCCTACCAGAAAGAAGAAGGAGGAATTGTCTAATGTCCAGAACGATTCGCGACATCATGACGACGGATTGTATCACTTTAACGCCGGAAGACAGCATTTATGAAGCTGCGATGAAGATGAAGCAAAACGATATCGGCTTTTTGCCAATTGTTGAAGGCCGTGCGCTGCGAGGTGTTTGCACGGACCGTGACATCGTGCTTCGCTGCGTTGCGGAAAAGCGTTCCGAGAGTTCGCCGGTTAAGGAGATCATGACGGCGGAATGCATCACATGCAGCCCGGATACAGACATTGATGAAGCCGCAAGATTGATGTCTGACAACCAAATTCGCCGTTTATGTGTAGTCGAGAACAATCAATTGGTCGGCGTTTGTGCGATTGGCGATTTGGCGGTTAGAGACATTTATGAGAATGAAGCAGCTCAAGCGCTACACGAAATTTCCGAGCCGAGTCATTCGCAGAGTGTGACTCATTAAGTGATCACAAGACTGAAGAACAAGAGCCTGCCAGTCATCGGACTGTGCGGCTCTTTTCGTTATAGCTTCCTGTATGAGCTTGTGCTGCCTTTCATGGCTAGCTGCTTATGTGGATGTATAAAACCGTCCGCCTTACCTTCATACTAGTAGAGACATGATCAGCGAAGAGGAGGATGCGAATGAAGACAGATTTCAAACCGCTTATGGTGCAAGGTGATTTCACCATATTGGCCGATTCCGAGCATCCGTCATTTGCAGATGTCCGCTATCCGTTAACACAGTTCGCCGAGCTACACAAAAATCCCGGGCGATATTATACATACCGCATTACTCGTCTTTCGCTATGGAACGCTGCAGCCGGCGGGATGAGCGCAGACGAAATCGTGAAATTTTTGGCGAAGCATAGTAAATTCTCGCTGCCAACGAACGTTCGCAACGACATATATTATTTTGTGGACCGCTATGGCCTTGTGAAGATTATGTCGGACGGAGATCAGTTATATTTGCAAAGCAGTGACCGTGAAATGCTGCAATCGATTGCGCACATGCCGCAATTTGCGCAGCGGCTCGTTTCGCATGAAGACGGCCGGCTTATCCTTATGCCCGGCATGCGCGGTGAAGTAAAGCAAGCGCTGATCAAGGTCGGGATTCCCGTGCAGGATCTTGCCGGCTATCATCCAGGTGAACCTGTGGAGATGAAGCTGAGCGAAGGCTTTGCGCTGCGAGATTATCAAGCGGAAGCAGTGGAGCATTTTTTGCGGCAAGCTGGCGGTGGCAGCGGTGTCGTCGTATTGCCGTGCGGCGCAGGCAAAACGGTCGTCGGCATCGGCGTCATGGCACAGCTTAGGCAGGCAACGCTCATCTTAACGACGAACGTGACGTCAGTTCGCCAATGGATGCGGGAGCTTCGCAGCAAGACGTCACTCCAAGAAGAAGACATCGGGAATATTCCGGCAGAGTGCAAAGAAGTGAAACCGATTACGGTTGCGACGTATCAAATCTTAACGCATCGCGCGAACAAGGAAGCGCCGTTTGCCCATATGAACCTCTTTAATGAACGGGATTGGGGCTTGATCATATACGATGAAGTCCATTTGCTACCGGCACCGGTCTTTCGTGCAACAGCCAATTTGCAGGCGACGCGCAGGCTCGGTCTCACCGCAACCTTGATTCGGGAGGACGGCCTGGAAGAGGACGTCTTCTCGCTAGTTGGCCCACGCTGTTATTACAAGTCTTGGAAGGCGCTCGAGGAGCAAGGCTGGATATCCCGCGTCAAGTGCACGGAAATTCGCGTCGCCATGAGTGCAGACGTCGAGCTTGCCTACATGCGAGCATCTGGACGAGAGAAAATCCGTATCGCAGCAGAAAATGCGAGGAAGCTACCGGTGCTGAAAGCGATCCTGGACAAGCATCGCGATGAACCGACACTAATTATCGGCGGATATATCAAGCAGTTGAAGGAGATCGCAGCCTATTTCGGCGCGCCGATGATCAGCGGCCAGACGTCGCATCTGAAGCGTGAACAATTGTATGCGCAATTCAAAGCCGGACAAATTCCGGTCTTGATCGTGTCGAAAGTCGCGAATTTTGCAGTCGATTTGCCAGACGCCGCGGTCGCCGTGCAAGTGTCCGGCAGCTTCGGCTCGCGACAGGAAGAAGCGCAGCGACTCGGCCGCATCATCAGACCTAAGCAGCATGACAAGGAAGCGCACTTCTATTCCATAGTGACGTTGAATACACGAGAACAACAATTCGCGCATAAAAGACAGCTGTTTCTTGCTGAACAAGGTTACGAATATTCGCTGTCGGACGAAGCTCACTGGATAGCGAAAGCGAAGGAGGCGGTCACATGATGGAGCGGGCTGCTCCGGTGGAACGGATCGACAGCTTGACCCATTTGGAGAAGCAGACGCTGCAATTCATAG
Source organism: uncultured Paenibacillaceae bacterium (assembly GCA_963755735.1). Taxonomy (GTDB): domain Bacteria; phylum Bacillota; class Bacilli; order Paenibacillales; family DA-C8; genus Insulibacter. The sequence goes on along the minus strand of CAVWLN010000040.1, from coordinate 66,163 downwards.
TTCGCACGTTCGGGCATTCCCCCTTCCTGCTGGATCAATTTTTGCAGAAGGCTCCGCTCGATCGCTTTCCGGCAGAGTGGCATATCGGCTTAGTCGGACTTTGCCGCCGGCAAATCGTGAGCATCAAGCGAAAAACATGGGGAGAGCGGCTGTTCCATGTGCCGGTCTCTTTTTACTTTGCTGTTTTTGGCATATTGCACATGGAAGTGAATGCTGCATTGCAGCGCCGTTTGATCGCTGAGGAGGAAGTAGCGGCCACGCCGCAGCTAGCCATGCCGGAGAAAGCGCTGCTTATGATGCTCGAGCTGGAACGCGAACCGCTGAAGCTTACGCAGAAGGGGCAAATTCATCAAAAGTGCAAAAAGCGTCTGCTAAGCACAATCGGCAAGCAGCAGCATACGGCTGAAGATGACGCATTGTCGCGCGCTTTGGAACAAACGCTTGATTTGCTGCTGCGCATGGAGATCGTGAAGCTCCATGACGGGATCACCGCGGTGCAAGAGTCGCGGTTCAGACGCTGGCTTGCTATGGACAGGGTGGAAAGAGAAGCGGAAATGTTTATGATCTGGTACCGCGTTCACTGTCCTTCTGAAGCCGGGCTAGAGTGGCTAACAGCGGCAATCCGACACGCACCTGCAGGAAGGTGGGTGTACGTCGCCGATCTGCTGCAAGCTATGCGGGAAGCGGGTCTTACAACAGAAGCTGGATCGGCGGAAGGCTGGCTGGCACAGCTTGAGGCAGCCGGCTGGGTGGAAGCTGGAGTCGATCGTGAAGGCAGACGCTTCATCCGCCGTCCAGTTGCCACGGAGGAAACGGTGCGGACGCTGATCATCCAGCCGGATTTTGAGGTAATCGCCTTCCCGGGAACGGCCTTCCCGGTTCTCCGTAAGCTGGTGCAAATTGGCGAGTCGCTCGTTGTGGATGTGGCGGTTCGTGTTCGCTTGACGCAGCACTCTTGCCAGCGCGCCAATGCACAAGGCATGGATGCGGCGAACATTACGGCATTTTTGGAGCAGCATGCGATTGACCACGTACCAGAACGTGTCAAGGATACCATTGCAGCATGGGAAAGGAGCGCTCCGCGCATTCGCCTGATGAAGGGGGTGCTGCTACATACGGAAAGCGATGCCGCTGCTATCGCCTTGCAAATGTGCTGTAAGGAGCAGAGCGTGCAGCAAATTGCTCCGCATTATTGGCTGATTGCAGGGGCGGAGGAGCAGGCGGTGGTTAAGATGCTGAAGCAATCAGAGCTGTATGTGGAGGAGATGACGGCTTGTCATCCGGACGAAGCAGCAGATGGATTAGAAGTCCTTAGCCGTGAACCGGATAGGGAGCAGTCAGCGGACACCATATTGCAAGCGCTCCGACCTGATGCGCCGGGGCTGTATACGCCAAGTGATGTAACAGACCTGTACCGATCTGACGATTGGCGTCCGTCAGCAGAAGACGTGTACCCTGATCATAAACGCATTCCGTCTATGTGGTACAAGCAATACCGCAAGTATCATACTTCCACTACGAAGCAATTGATCGAGCAGGCGATTGCTTGGCGCACCGGCATCCGCATTCGCACGGAAGACCGCGATCTTGTTGTTGCGCCGCGCGCCATCGACGACACGGTCCATCCATGCGCAGTCGACGGCTACAACGGAAGGGAGAGGCTCAAGCTAAGCTTGGATCGTATCGAGCAAATTAAGCTGTTGCTGCCCGGAATACTGGAATGAGAAAAGGGATTCCCAAATTACAATTTCGTGTTATGATGGTAAAGAACGTGGTTTGCCCAAAGGAGGGGATACACCTGTGCAAACAGCAGAACGAAAAGGTTTAGATATGGTACAAGTGCTGCTGGCAGCATATGAATTAGGAGATCTGATCAATCAGTCTCGCGAAGTCGCGGAATATTTGAAATGGAAGAAGATTGTTGAGGCATCCTCCGAAATTCAAAGTAAGATTCGCATTTTGCAGCAGAAGAAACAGTTGTTTGAGGAATGCGAAAGATTCGGACATTACCATCCAGAGTATCACCGCGCACTGGAAGAAGTGAAAGCCGCAGAGAAAGAACTCGATCAATTCGAAGCGGTTCGTAAATATAAAGAAGCTGAGAACGAGTTGGACACGCTGCTCTATGACATGTCGAAAACGATTGCTCATGCAGTATCCGACTCGATCAAGGTGCCTAGCAACAATCCGCTTCCGACAGAAGGCGGCTGCGGTTCAGGCGGAGCCTGCCGCTGCGGCTGAAAGATCACAATCGCATAAAGAGGGGTAACTATGCAATTTGTTGAACGTACCGGACTAATCGTTTGGACGAAGGAACTTCGGAGCACGCGAGCGTTCGAGAAATATGGGAACGTTCACTATGCTTCCCGTAAGATGCAATATGTTGTTCTGTATGTTGACGCAACGGAGGCAGAGAGAATTACACAACAACTGTTAAAGCTTCCATTCGTCAAAAGTGTGGAGCGTTCGCTTAGAAGCGAAATTCCGACTGAATTTTCAAGAACGCTTGACGACAAGACGCGTCCATACTCCATTTGACCCTTTTCGACACAATTCTTGTAAATTAAAACTAAATATTTCTATCCGAAACGCGCAAAAAGTCGATCGATGTCAAAAATCATCGCTTTTTCGCGTTTTTTTGTTGTATAATGACAAGCAACTGATTTATAATATAAGAAAGTAATGGTATTCAGTGCCTAGTCATTTTATCCTATTCGCCAAAGGGGGTCGTCTAGTTATGAAGGATGCTGTCATGCAGCGTTGGAGCACTTATGAGCCGTTCTTCGTCGAACTCGGAAATTACAAGGTTGCTGATATAGTCATTACGAATCATGCGAAAAATCGCTGGGAGAGCCGTGTAGAAGCCGAGAAGACCGGTTTTGCCGATATATGTGCATTTCTTTGGGAGCGTCTAAAGAAAGGTAGAATCGAGCCATACTATCGGAAGGAACAGGACGTCTACTTAGTTGACGACGATTTGGTGATGGTAGCGGAATTTGCAGAGCTGGAAGGCGAGACGGATCTGACGGGACAACCTGTACACAAGATGATTGTGGTGACCTTCCTCGGGCGAATGTCGGAGACGATGGAACTGCGCGACTTGAAGTCTTACTATTCATGGTTGCGTCATTCCCGTAGAATGACTTTAGTGAAGAGCGCCAGAAAAAGAAGATAGGACAAGCTTATGCGGTCAAATCTGGGCATATACGAAGCTTCGCGATCAGGCGAGGCTTTTTTATTTTTATGATGGAAGGTTTCTTCTGCCTATCGTCCCATTCTCAGATTCGCTCCCCGGCTGGCTTGACGGTTCAAGTGCTGTGAAACCCGCGAGAAGTTTGTTAGAATGTAAGAAATACGAGTGTAGGGAGGTCACGGATTGGCGCTGAATTTTCATCAACTCCATATTTTCCATGCCGTGGCGGAGTATGGAAGTTTTTCCTCAGCTGCCGGAGCGCTTGGGATGACACAGCCGGCGGTCACGATGCAGGTGCAGGCTTTGGAAGAATATTTCGGGACGAAGCTGTTTATTCGCTCAACCAAGCGCGTGAACTTGTCTGATGCGGGCAAAGCTTTGCTGCCTTATGCAAGGCGAGCACTTGAATTGATGAAAGATACAGAGGAAGCGATGGCCAATTATACGCAGAAGTTGGCTGGCAGGCTGCAGTTTGGTGCCAGCTTGACGATCGGTGAGCACATATTGCCTCGTATATTAGGACCATTCGCCCATCAATATCCGCAAATCACGATTAGTCTAAAAGTCATGAATACAGCGCAAATCGTGGAGGATATCGTGAACCATCAGTTAATGTTCGGTCTCGTTGAGGCGCCTGTGCAGCATCCGAATATTCATTCCGATGCCGTCATGAACGATGAGCTGCTTTTGATCATGCCAAGCGATCATCCGCTGCGTGACGTCGAGCAGCCGACCTTCGACGAGCTGCTTGCATATCCATTTGTGCTTCGTGAACAAGGATCCGGAACGAGGCAAGTGATGGAGGATGAGCTTCGCAAGCAGGGCTATGATCCCGGTAAGATGAACATCGTGATGGAGCTCGGAAGCACCGGCGCTGTGAAATCGGCAGTGGAGGCCGGACTCGGCATGTCCATCCTATCCCGCTCCTCCATCAAGCATGAGACAGAACTAGGCACGGTGCTGACGAAGCGAATCGCTGGTATGACGTTCGTCCGCGATTTTCATGCAGTATACTTGAAGTCTTCGCTGCTGCCCGTTACTGCGGCAACTTTCCTATCGTTCTTGAAACATCACGATCTCGGGAAGTGGTTATAATGACGAGTGAAGTAAGCATGGGCAGCGACATATCCAAGAAGGAGGGACATGATGAAAGCGGACATGCACGTACATACGACTGCTTCTGACGGAGTGTATACCCCATCGGTTGTGGTCGAAATGGCCGGACGACTCGGATTGGCGGCTATTGCGATCACTGATCACGACACGATGGCTGGCGTTCCGGAAGCACTGGAGGCGGCGAGCCGCGTCGGCATTGAAGTAGTGCCGGGAGTAGAGATCAGCACGCAGCTGGACGGCCAAGACATACATATTCTGGGCTATTATGTAGACGTTCATAATCGCGAGCTGGCAGGTCGCTTGCAGCAATTGCGGCAGGCGCGTGAGGAGCGAAATGCGCGCATCATTGAAAAATTAAATGAACTTGGCATAGAGATCACATTGTCCGAAGTTTGGAATACAGTAAAGAAAGAAGCGGAGCGGGACTTTGTGCTTGGCCGACCGCACATCGCCGAAGTGCTGGTGGGCAAAGGAGCAGCGGATAATATTGCGGATGCATTCGAACGATATTTGGCTGCTGGTGCCAAAGCCTACGTCAAGCCGGCGCGCATCGTCCCCGAGCAAGCCATTCAATGGATCCATGAAGCCGGGGGAAGTGCAGTCATCGCTCATCCGGGCCTCTACAAGCGGGACGATCTGCTTGCGCCGCTTATCGCTAGCGGCGTAGACGGCATTGAGGTTTATCATGCAGATCATTCTCCGGAAGAGGAGCGGCGTTATGCGCAAATTGCAGCCGACGCAGGGCTGATTGCAACCGCGGGATCGGACTTTCACGGGGAACGATTAGGGGAAATGCGCCGCTTGGGACTCGGGGCCAAGACGATGGATATGCACATGTTGGCAAAACTTAAAGAGGAGAGGAGAACACATTGATACGTAAAGCGATCATTCCGGCTGCTGGACTCGGCACGCGTTTTTTGCCGGCGACGAAAGCTCAGCCGAAAGAAATGCTGCCGATCGTCGATAAGCCGGCGATTCAATACATTGTTGAGGAAGCGATTGCATCCGGTGTTGAGGATATCATTATCGTAACGGGCAAGCACAAACGAGCGATTGAAGACCACTTCGACAAATCTTTTGAACTGGAACACCTTCTGGAGGATACGGGAAAACGCGAATTACTCGACATGGTGCAGAGCATTTCCAATCTTGCAGACATTCACTATATTCGTCAGAAGGAGCCGCTAGGTCTTGGTCATGCCATATGGTGCGCCCGCAAATTTATTGGCAATGAACCGTTTGCAGTGCTGCTCGGGGACGACTTGATTCAGAGCGAGACACCGGCGCTAAAGTCGATGATTGAGCTATATGAAAAGCACCGCACTTCCGTGATCGGAGCACTGGAAGTGCCGATGGACGAAGTGGATCGATACGGGATTATTTCACCTGCCGCCACAAGTGCTGACAGCAAGGCTATTAATGACGGGTCAACAGGCGGTGCTCTCAAAATCCAAGATCTCGTGGAGAAGCCGCAACCGGACAAAGCGCCATCAAACCTGGCGGTCATTGGCCGTTACATTATCGAACCGGAAGTGTTCGCGATACTCGAGCATTCCAAGCCCGGTAAAGGCGGCGAGATTCAATTGACCGATGCACTTAGAGTCATGAATCAGCAAAAGCAAATGATCGCCTACCGTTTGCAAGGTGAGCGGTACGATATCGGGGACAAATTCGGATACATGAAAGCAACGGTCGATTTCGCCTTGCACCGTCCCGATCTCGGGGACAAGGTTCGCGACTACTTGCGAGCGCTCGTTCGCAGTTGGGACGCATAAAATAAAGCGCGGCGTGCACTCCTCCGGGGATCATCCGTTCCCATAGGTGCGGCATCGCTTCCGCGCTTTTTTGTACGTATAGAGTTTATAACATTCGCTAACCTCACAAGCATAAGAAATACTAAGCAGTCCCCTGCGTCCTAAAGAACTTGGCGCCAGCCAAGTATTTCTTAATCTTCTATTCCGAATCCGCGCAGCTCGCCAGCTGCGAGATATACGCTTCGTCAGGCGTTATAAACAGCGTCTTCTGGTTGTCATAGATGACGAATCCGGGCTTCGCGCCGCTCGGCTTTCGCACGTGTTTGACGAGCGTGTAATCGACCGGAACCTGGCTTGAAGTGCGTGCTTGGCTGTAGTAAGCAGCAAGCTGGGCGGCCGCCTTAAGCGTCTCGTCTCCATATGAGCTTGCGCGAATGACGACGTGCGATCCGGGTATATCCTTCGTATGCAGCCACGTGTCGGTAGGACGCGCAAGCCTGTTCGTGACATAATCGTTCTGCGTGTTATTCTTCCCTACATAAATGGCGATCCCTTCGCTCGACATGAAGCAAAGCGGGCGCGGCCGCGACGCATTTTTCTTCTTCTTGCTTTGCGGGTTGCGGCTGCGCACGTAGCCTTGTTCCGCTAGCTCCTCGCGAATTTCATCAATGTCGCTCAGCGTGGCGTTCGTCAGCTGATGGATCAAGGTTTGAAAATATTCAATCTCTCGCTTGGTCACCTCGATCTGCTCCGTTAATGCGCTCATGCTGTTCTTCAGCTTGGTGTACTTCTTGAAATAGCGCTGGGCATTGTCCGACGGCGATAGCTTGGGATCGAGCGGGATAGTGATGTCCGGCTGCGATTCTTCATAATAGTCCGTCAGCACGGCGGATGATTGACCGCGCGACAGCATATGCATCGATGCTGTGATCAGCTCCCCATATTTGCGAAAGCGCTCCGCTCCTTGCGCTTCTTTCATCGAATCATAGAGCTTTTCGAGCTTTTTTTCGTTTTTTGCCGTTTCGTTCGTTAACCATTTCATCAGATCGGCGGTCTTCTGCTTAATGAGATCGCGCTCCGCTTTGTCGCTGTAATATGCGGTCAAGCATTCGCTGATCGAGGCAAATGCTTGCACATCCCCGCTTATGTGCGTAATCGGGAAAGCCGCAAACAGCGACTTCCCGTCTTTCTTCTCCAGGATGCACGGCTCGTAGCGATGATGAAGCAAACGCTGCTTGAGCTGTGCGAGCTCCTCGTATAAGCTGCCGTTATTTACTGCGCGGTGAACGATTTCCCGGGCTGTCAGCGGTCCTACGCCACTGAATGCATCCATCAGCTTGCGTTCGATCACTGCGCTCTGATCGACTGGTGATAAGCGATCCGGCAAGGCAAGCTCGCTAAACACGTTGTCCAGCTGATCATCTGGAATGTCCAGCAAATTGCGCTTATTTTGTTCCGGAGGCGGCGTGTATGCCGAGCCGGGCATGACGATGCGGTAGCTGCTGAGCGCCGGCGTAACATGGTGAATGCCTTCAAGGATCGTGGCGCTGTCCTGATCAAGCAAAATAATATTGCTGTGTCGACCGGTCAGTTCAACGATCAGCGTCTTGAGCTTCAGATCGCCGATCTCGTCACGGTGACGGATATGGATATGAATGATGCGCTCCATGCCGACTTGTTCGATCGATTCGATGACGGCGTTCTCACAATGCTTGCGAAGCAGCATGCAGAACATCGGCGCTTCCAGCGGATTGACGAACGTCTCCGTGGTCAGATGGGCACGCGGCATGCTGGGGTTCGCAGATAAAAGCAGCTTGTGATTTCGCCCGGCGGCGCGAATTTGCATGACGATATCGTGCTCTGTTGGTTGGTGAATTTTATGAATACGTCCGTGTGTTAGCGCCTGTAGCTCATGCACGACGCTACGGACGGCGACTCCGTCTAATGACATGCTGTATGTTCACCTCAAGTATTTTCTTTCATTTCATCATGCCACATTTTATTCAATTAATGAAGTGCGGATGTGAAGCGCGATCCCTCGCAGGCGGAACTAGCTCTTCTGTGCTGAGTTTGCTGGGATATTTTACGGCTTGTCAGAATACATTTACTGTAGACAGGTTATGGGAGCGGATAGTCACGCACGGTGTGTTGCCGCTCTTATATTGGCAGCCAACTTACAAGGAGGGAAATCGATGAGTCAGCAAATGTGGCATCAGATGAGCTCGCAAGACGTTACATTATTGCAGCAGACGAATGCGGAGCAAGGCTTGTCTGACGAAGAAGCGAGGCTCAGGCTGGAGCGCTCGGGAGCGAATGAACTTAGCGAAGGAGTGAAGCTGTCCCCGCTCGTTCTCTTACTGAATCAATTCAAAGATTTTATGGTGCTTGTTCTGGTCGGAGCGACGCTCATCTCCGGATTGCTCGGTGAATATTTGGATGCGATTACGATCTTGGCGATTATCGTCATGAACGGCATCTTAGGGTTTGTCCAAGAATTTCGCGCGGAACGTTCGCTTAGGGCACTTAAGGAGCTATCAGCACCGACAGCCAAAGTCGTGCGAAGCGGTAAGGTGCAGGATGTCGACGCGCGGACACTGGTGCCCGGTGATATTATTTTGCTGAAGAGCGGCGACCGCATACCTGCAGATGTTAGATTTTTGCAGGTGAACAGTTTGTATGTAGAGGAATCGGCGCTAACTGGCGAGTCCGTACCGGTGAACAAGCGGACGGAGCCGATCGCGGATTCAGACGCGCCGCTCGGCGATCGACGCAATCTCGGATTTCTGGGCACGATGGTGACGAGAGGCACCGCGAAAGCAGTCGTCGTCGGCACGGGAATGAATACGGAAATGGGCAAAATCGCAGACCTGATTCAAACGACCGATGCGATGGATACTCCGCTGCAGCACAGACTGGAGCAGCTAGGCAAAATTTTGATTTTCATCGCCCTGGGGCTGACGGTGATGGTCGTCGTGGCAGGCATCCTGCACGGCCAACCGGCTTACGGCATGTTCCTTGCCGGTGTGAGTCTGGCTGTGGCAGCGATTCCCGAAGGGCTGCCAGCGATTGTGACGATTGCGCTGGCGCTTGGTGTGCAGCGCATGATCAAGCGCAAAGCAATCGTGCGCAAGCTGCCTTCAGTCGAGACGCTCGGCTGCGCTTCCGTCATCTGCTCGGACAAAACCGGAACCCTGACCCAGAACAAAATGACCGTGACCCATCTGTGGAGCGGCGGCATGCAGTGCGAAGTGTCGGGGCGCGGCTACGATCCGCACGGCGAAATTACATCGCAGGGCAAACGGGTCGATGCGCTGCGTGATCCGGGGCTCAGACGACTGATACAAGTCGGCGTGCTATGCAACAATGCGGTGCTGGTAGAGCGCAAGCAAGCTGGCAAAGGGAAGCGCGGCGAGCTTAGTGGAGACAAGACGAGCCAACCGGCCTACGAATTAAACGGCGACCCGACCGAAGGTGCCTTGCTCGTGCTCGGCGGCAAAGCTGGTATGTCGCAAAGCTCGCTCGGTGCGATGTATAAGCGGGTGAAGGAATTTCCGTTCGACTCGGAACGCAAGCGCATGTCGGTCATCGTCGAGCATCAAGGCGGCAGAATCGTCTGTGTCAAAGGCGCGCCTGACGTCCTGCTGGAGTATTGCTCCTATATGCTATGGGAAGGAAACGTCGTGCCTCTGACCGCCACGCTGCGCGACAAAGTGATGGCTGCCAACGAGGCCATGGCCGGTCGCGCGCTTCGCGTATTAGCCCTTGCATACCGCGATGTGAAGGAAGACGAAGCCTGTGAACAAGAGCAAGATGCTGAGCGCGGATTGACCTTCATCGGTCTGGCGGGGATGATCGATCCGCCGCGCGAGGAAGTGAAGGATGCGATCTACAAATGTAAGCAAGCCGGCATTAAGACGGTCATGATTACCGGCGACCATCAGACGACGGCAGAAGCGATTGCGCGCGAGCTCAGCATATTGCCGGAGCACGGCTTGTCTATCAGCGGCAAGCAGCTTGAGGCAATGAGCGACGAGGAGCTGGATGCCAAGGTCGATCAGATCTATGTGTATGCACGTGTCGCACCGGAGCATAAGCTGCGCATCGTCAAAGCATTGCAGCGCAAGGGGCACGTTGTGGCGATGACTGGCGACGGCGTCAATGATGCACCGGCGATCAAAGCGGCCGATATCGGCATTTCCATGGGAATTACCGGAACCGATGTATCGAAGGAAGCTTCCTCGCTCGTCTTAAGCGACGACAATTTTGCTACGATCGTTGCGGCAATTGAAGAAGGGCGCGGCATTTATGAAAATATACGCAAATTTATCCGTTATTTGTTGGCATCGAACGTCGGTGAAATTCTCGTCATGTTTCTGGCGATGATGATGGGCATGCCGCTGCCGCTCGTGCCGATCATGATCTTATGGGTGAATCTCGTCACCGACGGACTGCCGGCTATGGCGCTCGGCATCGATCAGCCGGAGGACGATCTGATGAAGCAGAAGCCGCGACCCGCGAAGGAGAACATCTTCGCCCGCCGGCTGGGCTGGAAAATTATTAGCCGCGGCATCCTCATCGGCGTCTGTACGCTGGCGGCATTCTGGCTTACGCTGCACGGAGACGGCGAGGAAGCTGGCAACTTGGCACAGGCGCAGACGGTGGCATTTGCGACACTCGTCATGGCGCAGCTTATCCATGTGTTCGATTGCCGCAGCTCACGCTCGATCTTCCATCGCTATTTCTTTGAAAACAAATATTTGGTGCTGGCCGTGCTGTCTTCCGTCTTGCTGCTGATCGGCGTCATCTATATCGATGCGTTGCAGCCGATCTTCAAGACGGTCGATCTCGGGATGCGTGACTGGTCGCTCGTGATCGTCTTTGCAGGCATTCCGACGTTCTTGATGGGAGCGGGCAGCGTGCTGCGCGGCGCGCCGAAGAAGAAAAAGATTTATTACGGCGGCAGTCCAACTGGTAGTGGTACGAAGCCGATCGTCAGATAAACTTACACACCTATTTCAAAGTAGGGCACTTGGTTAGTCACTCTGCGTTTGGTATCAATCGACTGCATCGATCACAATTTTGTCTGGCGAATTTTTGCAGATTGCCGTATGATGAAAAAATAAAAAAAGAAAGACGATGCTTTTTTCAGTCATTCGGCTGTTGGCGCGTACCAGGGGAGTGACTTACGTTGGAATTTACCAAAATGCACGGCTTAGGCAACGACTTTATCGTTGTTGCCGATAGACAACAGTTGCCCGAGAATGCCGCCGAGCTAGCGATCCGGCTATGCGACCGCCACTTCGGGATCGGAGCGGACGGGATCGTCTATATCTTGCCGTCCGACAGAGCGGATTTTCATATGCGGATCATCAACGCGGACGGCACTGAGGCCGAGCAATGCGGCAATGCCGTGCGCTGCGCGGCAAAATATGTGTACGACCATAGGCTAAGCCGCAGCCCGCTTATGACGGTCGAGACGATCGGGGCAGGTGTTCAGCCGCTGGAGCTGACGGTCGTCGACGGCAAAGTGGCGCAGGTGAAAGTAGATATGGGGGAGCCGGTTTTGGACGGACTTAAGATTCCGACGACGATTGATTCAAATCCGGTCATCGGTGAGACGCTGGAGGCCGGAGGGCGGCGGTTTCGCTTCACGGCCGTTTCGATGGGTAACCCGCATTGCATCATCTATGTGGATGACGCCGCAAGCGTTGACTTGCATAAGTGGGGCCCGCTCATCGAGCACCATCCGCTCTTTCCCAATCGCGTAAATGTCGAATTCGCTACCGTGATCAGCCGCGAGCGCATCGAAATGCGCGTCTGGGAGCGTGGAGCCGGGCCGACTTTGGCCTGCGGTACAGGAGCTTGCGCGACGTTGGTCGCTAGTGTGCTAGAAGGCTTGACCGAGCGCAAGGCGGTCGTGTCTCTTGCCGGCGGGGAGCTACAGATCGAATGGAGCCTGCACGATAATCGCGTGTACATGACTGGACCGGCTGTGGAAGTGTATTCGGGAACATTGTAACGGCGAGGCGATCATGAAGACGAAACTCCTGTCTCCACGTGGGATAGGAGTTTATGTATTTCATACATATGTATTTCTTTACAGAGAAGCACCCGAAGCTGCTCACGATTCGTCCACAAAATCCGAGTAACTTACTCTTATTTTTCCAACCTGAATATGATACCATTAAGATTATTAGATAGTGAGTAATTCTTAAAAGTGGGGATGACGAGTGAAACGAGATTTGCTTAGTGTCCTGAAGGAGCAGGTCGTGCTTGGCGACGGTGCTATGGGCACTTACTTATATCAGTTAGGATTTCCGGTCGGCGTTTCATACGAAGAGATTAACTTAACGAAGCCAGAAGTGATCTCCGATGTGCACCGCAAATATTATGAAGCCGGTGCGCGTCTGATCGAGACGAATACGTTTTCGGCCAATCGTGAAAAGCTGTCGAAATACGGACTAGCCGATCAAGTGGAGAGCATTAATCGCGCTGCCGTGCGCATTGCAAGAGAGGCAACAGGCGATGATGCCTATATTGCTGGGGCGGTCGGCTCGATTCGTGCCGGAAGGCGTAACGATTTGGACGACGAGCAATTGTCGCAGCATTTTGCAGAGCAGATCCAGGTGCTACTGGCCGAGCGTGTCGATGCCATCCTGCTGGAGACGTTCTACGATTTAGAAGAATTGCTGCTCGCGCTTAAGGTCATTCGCGGCATGGATGATGAGGTGCCGATTCTCGCCCAGTTCGCCGTAGAGGACGTTGGACGCACGCAAGACGGCTATGCGATCCAAGAAGCGTTCGAGCGTGCATTGCAGGCTGGAGCGAATATTGTCGGCTTTAACTGCCGCAGCGGTCCGTACGGTATCATGCGTGCGATGGACAAGCTGGATCGCGATATGAACGTCCCGATGTCGGTGTTTCCGAATGCTGGTATACCGGATCTGGTGGACGGCCGCGTAGAATTTATGGCCACGCCGCAATATTTCGCTGAATGTGCGGTGCAATTTGCGAAGCGGGGCATGCGCATCATCGGCGGCTGCTGTGGCACGACGCCGGAGCATATCGCGGCCATGGCACAAGCGCTCGGCAGCGGGCGTCTGGAGCAGCTATTGCCGGCGGAATCAGAGCAGTCGCATGAGGCTGCTAAACAGCGGAGCGATTCGCTCCATGTGCAGGAAGTGGCGCAATCTCAGCAAGCGGAGCATCTCAACATCACAGCGAGAAGGTGCAGCAGGCGCAGCAGTCACAGCATGCGCAGCCTTCATCGCAGCCGCAAGCGCGGCTGGCGTTCCATGCGCCGGATATTCCGCAGCAGCCTTCCATCGTCGAGCTGGTGAAGCAGCGCCATACGGTTATCGTCGAGCTTGATCCGCCGCGCGATCTGTCGATCGAGAAGTATATGCGCGGTGCGGAAGCGTTGAAGCAAGCCGGTGCGGACATGATCACACTCGCAGACAATTCGATGGCGGTCACGCGCATGAGCAACATGGCGCTCGGCGCTTTGGTGCAAGCGAGAGTCGGGATTCGTCCGCTCGTGCATATCGCCTGCCGCGATCGCAACTTGATCGGCACGCAGTCCCATATGATGGGATTCGATGCGCTCGGTATCGACCATGTGCTCGCCGTCACTGGCGACCCTGCACGCATTGGCGATTTGCCGGGATCAAGCTCGGTTTATGACTTGACATCATTTGAGATCATCCGTATGATCAAACAATTGAATGAGGGCATCGCTTTTTCCGGCAAGCCGCTGAAGCAGAAAGCCAAGTTCGTCGTCGGTGCGGCATTCAATCCGAATGTCAAGCACTTGGATAAGGCGGTGAAGCGTCTGGAGCGCAAGGTAGAAGCAGGAGCGGATTTCGTCATGACGCAGCCGGTATATGATCCGGAATTAATCCGGCAAATCGCAGAGATGACGAAGCACATTCCGATCCCGATCTTTCTTGGGATTATGCCACTTGCCTCTGGACGAAATGCCGAGTATTTGCACAACGAAGTACCGGGCATCGAGCTATCAGATGAAGTGCGCGCACGCATGGCCGGATTGGAGGGCGAAGAAGCGCGGCGCACCGGCGTAGCCATCGCCCGAGAATTGCTGGAGGAAGCGATGAAATGGTTTCACGGCATATATTTGATTACTCCATTTATGGCTTACGAGATGACGGTGCAACTGATGGAATATGTCCGGCAGCATGCGGGCAATCTGTCGCAAGCTTAAGGCTATCGTTCGTCCATCCCTGCTTCTGATAGAACGGTGCCGCCGAGCATACTTGGTGAATTTTACTTGTACCTGCCGGCGAATTCAATTAAAATAGGATAATGGATGTGATCGTATGCTACGCAGTATGACGGGTTACGGCCAAGCCGTGCGAATGGTATCCGGTTATCGGGTGCAAATTGATCTCAAATCCGTCAATCATCGGTACGGTGAAGTGGCCATCCGGATGCCCCGTGAATGGCTGATGTTTGAGGACGGACTTCGCAAGCTTGTACAGCAAGTTGTGAAACGCGGCCGTGTAGACGTCTTCGTCACAGCCGAGCGTGATCCACATGCCGCCGTTCAGGCGCGTGTCAACTGGGCGCTCGCAGAAAGCTACAGCCAAGCTGCGGAGCAGCTGCGTGAGAAACTTGGCTTGCCGCCAGATGACAAGCTGCAGCTTAAGGATTTGCTCAGCTTGCCAGACGTACTCACAGAAGCTGGGGACGAGCTGGAGGCGACCGATTCACTGCGTCAGCAACTGAACGATTGTTTGCGTGAAGCACTTGCTGAGCTGATGGCGATGCGCGAAGCGGAAGGACTCAGCTTATATAAGGAGTTATCCTCCCGCATACATATCGTCAAGGATTTGCGAGAGCGAGTAGCTGCCGAAGCGCCGAAGGCTGCAGAGTACATGCGGCAAAGGCTGCGAACTCGCATTCAGGAAATGATCGCAGATCAATCGCAATTTGACGAACAACGTTTCATAATGGAGGCAGCCATCCTAGCAGAAAGAGCCGATATTGAAGAAGAATTGACGCGGCTACACAGCCATTGCGGACAGTTTCTCGAATTGTTGGAAGCGAACGAGCCGGTCGGCCGCAAGCTCGATTTTCTCATTCAGGAGATGAACCGCGAAGTCAATACGATCGGCTCCAAAGGGAATTACACAGCGATTACGAACCTAGTTGTCGATTTGAAGGCGGAGCTGGAGAAGCTTCGCGAACAGGTTCAGAATATAGAATAATAGAAGCGTAAGGTTTCATGAATTAAGCAAATTTCTGTAAGCCGCGCGTTTCACATCATCATGAATTGGCGCGTTTTTGGTATGGGGTTACCGTAAGCTGGAAAGCATAGTAGTACTTATCTATCATAAGCGCTAAGCATGCTGCGGACGTTACACAAGATTCGGAGGGGAAATGATGGCTATCAAGCTTATTAACATCGGATTCGGTAATATTGTATCGGCGAATCGCATTATTTCGATTGTGAGTCCGGAATCAGCGCCAATCAAGCGTATTATTCAAGAAGCGCGCGATCGGCAAATGTTAATTGATGCGACTTACGGACGGCGTACGAGGGCAGTGATCATTACCGACAGCGATCACGTCATATTGTCTGCTGTACAACCGGAAACCGTCGCTCATCGTCTCACATCGAAAGAAGACGAATCAGAGGACTAGGAAGGCGAGAGGACAGGTACACAATGAGAAAAGGATTGCTGATCGTATTATCCGGACCTTCCGGCGTTGGGAAAGGGACGGTTTGTGCGGCGCTACGCAACAAGACTACAGACTTGGTTTATTCGGTTTCCGCTACGACCAGAGAGCCCCGTCCAGGTGAAGTCGACGGTGTCAATTACTTCTTTAAATCGAAACAAGAATTCAGACAAATGATTGATAATGACGAATTGCTCGAATGGGCGGAATACGTCGGCAATTATTACGGCACTCCTTCCGGTTTTGTGCATGAAACGTTGCAGCAAGGCAAAGATGTGTTCCTCGAAATCGAAGTGCAGGGAGCTATGAAGGTGAAGCAGAAGTTCCCGGATGCCGTCTTTATTTTCTTGGCTCCGCCGTCCTTGGCTGAGCTTGAGAAGCGAATTATTGGCCGCGGAACGGACGATGAAGCGGTTATCAAGCAACGTATGGACGTCGCGAAGGACGAAATTCGTCTGATGGAGCAATACGATTATGTCGTCGTCAACGATGATATCGATTGCGCTTGCCAGCGTATTATCAGTATTATAGAAGCAGAGCATTGCAAGCGGGAGCGAATCGTCCCGCATCTGACTACTAGCTTGAATGAGGTGAATTAACCGTGCTATATCCATCCATCGATGACATCATGGAAAAGGTAGACAGCAAGTACGCATTGGTCGTTGGCGCGTCCAAACGTGCCAGAAGCTTGCGCGAAGGTGCCGTTTCTCATTTAAAAGATGCGCGTTCAGACAAATATGTCGGCATTGCGCTTGAAGAAATTTATTTGGATTACATTCGAATCGAACATCAGAAATAATGGCAGGAACAGCATAGATGCGAACACATCGATCAACAACCCTTGCGGTTGTTATTTTTTTCTTACTCGTATTGAAGCGAACGTAAAATGTCATTATGAAGCGGGGAAGGAGCGAAACTCCAAATGTTGAAAGGGAAGACAATCGTCCTCGGAGTGAGCGGCGGCATCGCCGTATATAAAGCGGCCGCACTTACGAGCAAGCTGGCGCAGAGCGGGGCGGACGTGCATGTGATCATGACCGCATCCGCCAGCAAGTTCGTTACGCCGTTAACGTTTCAGACGCTATCCCGCAACCGGGTGCATGTGGACACGTTCGATGAACAAGACGCTTCGGTTGTGGCGCATATTGATTTGGCAGATAAAGCTGATCTGGTCGTCATCGCTCCGGCTACCGCCAACATCATCGGCAAGCTCGCGCACGGGCTCGCTGACGATATGCTCAGTACGACGCTGCTCGCAACGACAGCGCCGATCCTCGTCTGCCCGGCGATGAACGTCCACATGTTGGAGCACGCGGCCGTGCAGGACAACCTGCGCCTGCTGCAAGAGCGAGGAGTGCAGTTCGTCCAACCGGGAACAGGCCAGCTAGCGTGCGGATATGTTGGACAAGGAAGGCTGGCGGAGCCGGAGGAAATCTTCAGCTCGATCCAGCGCATGCTCGCACCAGACGAACCGCTGCGCGGCCGCAAAGTGCTCGTGACAGCAGGGGGCACGGTGGAGCGCATTGATCCGGTTCGATATTTGACGAACGATTCATCCGGCAAGATGGGATATGCCGTTGCCCAAGCGGCACGAGAGATGGGGGCGGAGGTGACGCTAATCTCCGCAAATGTCAGCTTGCCCGCGCCATCCGGTGTTCACATCGTTCCGGTCGTGTCAGCAAGAGAGATGTATGAAGCGGTCATGGCCCGGCTTGCGGAGCAAGATCTCATTGTCAAAGCGGCAGCAGTAGCGGATTACCGACCGCAGACGCAGGCGAAGCAGAAGATCAAGAAGTCGGAGGCGGAGCTTACGATCACGTTGGAGAAGACAGAGGATATTTTGGCCGAGATCGGACGCCGCAAGCAAAACCAATTCGTGATCGGATTTGCAGCAGAGACAGATCGCTTGGAAGAGCATGCGATGGCGAAGGCAGTCAGCAAAAACTGCGATCTGATCGCAGCCAATGACGTGTCTGGCAAGCAAGGCGGGTTTGGCGCCGACCACAATGAATTGTTCGTCTATGATGCGCAAGGGTTGGTCGCTCAAATCCCGCTTATGCTGAAGCTGGATGCAGCGAGAAGACTGCTAAAGCTCGCTGCGGAGCGGATGAATGGGAGCGGTTCGAAGTGATTGCAAGTGTCATCGTCGACGTTCCGGCAAAGCGGACAGACCGTCCGTTCAGCTACATCGTGCCGCCCGGCATGCGGGATTGGATTGAAATCGGCAGCCGTGTTGCTGTTCCGTTCGGCCCGCGTCTTATTCAAGGATTTGTCGTTGGCTTTCCGGATTCAGTCAGTACCGAAGCAGCGAAGCTGCGCGAGATCGATCATATTCTTGATATTCAACCGCCGCTTACGGAAGAACTCGTACGGCTCGGCAAGTGGATGAGCGACAAATATTTGTGTCGTGAAATTACGGCGTTGTCTTCCATGGTTCCGGCAGCGCTGAAAGCAAAGTACGAGCGAGCTTTCGTCTGCGGCGATGTTACATACCTGGAGCGGATGAATGACGAACGAGCTAAGGAGATCACAGCTTTCGTGCAGGATAAGGGAAGCGTGGCGAGGGATGCTCTGCTTGCGAAGTTCCCCGAGTCAGAGCAGACGGTGAAAGTGCTCGTCAAGCACGGGGTGCTGCTTGAGCAGCAGCTGATCAAGGATCGCATCCAGAAGAAGAACGTGCTGACCGTCTTCCCGCCGCAAGATGCGGCGAAGCTGCAGCAAGCGATTCGCGAGCTGTCGCCACGGGCGACCAAACAAAGCGAAGTGCTGCAATATTTGCTGGCGCATCCTGAGCCGATCCAGTTGACAGAGCTATCCGCACGGCTATCCACGACTTCGCAGACGATTAAGGCGCTGGCCAACAAGGGCTTACTGGACATTCGCAGTGAGGAAGTGTTAAGAGATCCGTACAAGCATCGGCAGTTTGCGACAACCGAGCCCCTGCTGCTGACGGAAGCGCAGAAGGCTGTGTTCCGTCCGATCCGCGAGGCGATCGCTTCGCGCCGCGCGCATGCGTTCTTGCTGCATGGCGTGACGGGTAGCGGCAAGACGGAAATTTATTTGCAAGCAATAAAGGAGTGTCTAGATTCCGGTAGAGAAGCGATCGTGCTCGTCCCGGAAATTTCCTTGACGCCGCAAATGGTCGAACGGTTCAAAGGCCGCTTCGGCGATCTTGTAGCCGTCATGCACAGCCGCCTTTCACAAGGTGAGCGTTATGATGAGTGGCGCAAGATTCAGCTGTCGCAAGCGAAAGTCGTCGTCGGAGCCCGCTCGGCGGTGTTCGCACCGTTTAAGAAAATCGGCATGATCATTATTGATGAAGAGCATGAGACGAGCTACAAGCAGGAAGAAAGTCCGAAATATCATGCGCGAGATATTGCACTGTGGCGGTGCGAGCAACACGGTGCCACGTTGATCCTCGGCTCCGCCACGCCGTCGCTGGAAACGTACAAGGCTTGCCTGGAGCCGGAGCAAGGAGAGCCGCTCATTCGCCGCCTTGCTCTGACGGAACGCGTGGCTGGTCGGCCGCTGCCACCCGTGCAGCTTGTAGATATGCGGGACGAACTGCACAGTGGCAACCGGTCGATGTTCAGTCGGCCGCTCAGAGAGGCGATCCAGGCTCGTCTGGCGCGTAAGGAACAGATGATCCTGCTGCTTAATCGGCGCGGCTATTCAACGTTTGTCATGTGCCGCTCATGCGGTTATGTGTGCCAGTGTCCGCACTGTGATATCTCGCTTACGTATCATCGACATTCGCGGACGATGCGCTGTCACTATTGCGGCTATGCCGAGCGGGAAGCATCGGTTTGCCCGCAATGCGACAGCGAGCATATTCGTTTTTTTGGCACGGGAACGCAGCGCGTCGAAGAGGAGTTGGTGCGCCTCTATCCCGGCATTCGCGTCATTCGCATGGACGTCGATACGACGACGGAGAAAGGATCGCATGAGAAGTGGCTGCAGCAATTTCGGGAAAGACGAGCCGACGTGCTCTTAGGGACGCAGATGGTCGCCAAAGGATTAGATTTTCCGCATGTGACGCTCGTCGGTGTCATTGCCGCTGACTCTGTGCTTCGCATACCGGATTTTCGCGCGGCGGAGCGAACGTTTCAGCTGTTGACGCAAGTCGCCGGGCGCGCCGGACGGCATGACTTGCCCGGCGAAGTGATCGTGCAGACGTATACGCCCGATCATTACAGCATCGTGACGGCTGCTGATCATGACTACGAAGCGTTCACGAAGCATGAGCTGGAGGAGCGGCGCAATCTCGGCTATCCGCCATACAGCAAATTAATCTTGATTACGTTTAGTCACGAGCAGCTGGCTGTCGTCATGCGAGCCGGTGAGCGGTTTGCGCAAGCGGTGCAGCAGCTTTGGCAGCAAAGCACGCGCCTGGGTGCTGCGAGTCAGGGTGAATTGCAGGTGCTTGGGCCTGTCGCCTCGCCGATTCCGAGAATCAAGGATAGATATCGCTTTCAGTGCATGGTAAAATATCGGGGAAACGTACCTGCTTCCGAATTGGTGAAGCAAGCTGCCGTGGAGACGGAGCAACATTTTGACCAGGATTTACAGCTTTCCGTGGACGTCGATCCTTATATGTTAATGTAGATGTCAAGGCATCACCTGCATTGGTGGAATGACCGGCGGAGCGGATGTATACAATGATAGTGAGAGAGGAAGGGGTAGATGACATGGCGATCAGAGTCATCGTGAAAGATCCGGATCCGGTATTGCGAGAAAAAGCGAAGCCGGTTACGAAGTTTAACAAAAATTTGCACAAGCTGCTAGACGATATGGCGGAAACGATGTACGATGCGCAGGGCGTCGGTCTTGCCGCGCCGCAAATCGGCATCTTAAAGCGGGTGATCGTCATCGATACCGGCGATGAGAACGGCTTGATTGAGATGGTCAATCCGCAAATTATCGAACGCGACGGAGAGCAGTTCGGCCCGGAAGGCTGTCTCAGCATCCCCGGCATTAACGGCGATGTACGGCGCGCCCTTCACGTGAAGGTGCGCGGTCAAGATCGCAACGGCAATGAATTCGAAATCGAAGGGACGGAGCTTTTGGCCAGAGCCTTTCAACATGAAGTCGATCATCTGAACGGCGTGCTGTTTACCGATTTGGCCGAGCGTATCTACGAGGTCGTTCCGCAGCAGGAAGAAGAGGAAGCGCATGGACGAACGAACGAATGAAGGCGGCAAGCGGCTTGACGGTCCATTCATAGGAACAGGAGTGAACGAAGCTTGAATATCGTATTTATGGGAACCCCTCAGTTTGCGGTTCCTTCTTTGCTTCAAATGGTGGAAAAAGGGTATTCGATCAAAGGCGTAGTGACACAGCCGGATCGGCCGAAAGGGCGGAAGCGCATCTTAACCCCGCCGCCAGTTAAGGAGGCGGCTGTCAAGTTGGGCCTGCCGGTTATGCAGCCGGAGCGGCTACGCGCGCCGGAAGCGGTGGCCGAGCTGGCTCTTTGGCAGCCGGATTTGATCGTGACGGCGGCTTATGGGCAAATCTTGCCGAAGGAAGTGCTGGACATGCCTAAGCTTGGCTGTATAAACGTTCATGCCTCCTTACTCCCGAAATACCGCGGTGGCGCGCCGATTCATCATGCGATCATGAACGGGGAATCCGAGACCGGCGTCACGATCATGTATATGGCAGAAGGGCTCGACACGGGCGATATGATCGCGAAGGAAGCGGTCAAGATTACCGATGAAGACAATGTCGGCACCATGTTTGAGAAGCTGGCGGACGTTGGCGCTGAGCTATTGATCAAGACGTTGCCGGATTTGCTGGCTGGACAGGCTCCACGCATCCCGCAAGCCGAATCAGAAGCGACGTACGCCCCGAATATTACGCGGGAGCAGGAGCGTATCGACTGGAGCCGCAGCGCCCGCGACATCTTCAATCACGTTCGCGGTCTGAATCCGTGGCCGGTTGCCTTTACGACATGGAACGGCGAAGTGTTAAAGGTATGGCAATGCCAGGAGCTTCCATACGAATCGGGCGATGCAAGCATCGCTCCCGGCACCGTCTTTGCGCTTAGCAACGCGGGAATTGATGTGAAGTGCGGCGAAGGTGCAGTGCGCATCACGCAGCTGCAGCCGGCCGGGAAGAAAGCGATGCTGGCGACGGATTTTGTGCGCGGCGGCAAGATGGAGAAAGGCACGGTGCTTGGACGATGAGCCGCAGTGCGCGTAGCGTGGCGCTGGACGTGCTAATGAAAGTGGAGCAAGCGGAAGCCTTCAGCAACCTGGAATTGAACCATGCGCTGAAAGCTAGCAAGTTGGATCGGCAGGATGCGTCACTGGTGACGGAATTAGTATACGGAACGCTACAGCGGCAAAATACGCTCGATTACTTCTTAAGCCGATTTGCGACTAAAGGGCTGCATAAGCTTCAGCCATGGGTGCTTGTCCTCTTGCGTCTAAGCTTGTACCAAATGCTGTACTTGGATCGCATTCCGCCGCATGCGGCCGTGAACGAAGCGGTAAATATCGCGAAGAAACGCGGCCATCGCGGCGTTGCCGGCATGGTCAATGGCATCTTACGCAATGCCGAGCGCAATCGCGATTCGTTAACCATACCGGACCATTTGCCCTTGGCTAAACGCATCTCCCTCCAGCATTCTCATCCGGAGTGGCTCGTGAAGCGTTGGCTGGCGCAATACGGAGAAGAAGAAACGGTGGCGATGTGTGCGGACAACAACCGGCCGCCACATGTCAGCGTGCGCGTCAATCGGCTTCGCAGCGAGCGGGAGCGCATGCTCACTCTTTTGCGAGAGCAAGGCATAGAAGCAGAGCCGTCTTTGCTGAGCAAAGACGGCATTGTCATCTTGAGCCGCGGCGGCAATCTCGCTCATTCGGATTGGTATCGAGGCGGTGCGCTGTCCATCCAGGACGAAAGCTCCATGGTCGTGGCGGCGATCGTTGACAGCAAGCCCGGCATGCGCGTGCTCGACTGCTGCGCTGCTCCCGGCGGCAAGACGACACATATCGCGGAAACGATGAACGATGAAGGAGAAGTATGGGCCAACGATCTGCATGAGCACAAGCAAGCGCTCATTCAAGATCAGGCAAGGCGCTTGGGGCTTAGGAGCATTCGAACACTCGTCAGTGATGCGGCGCAGCTCGGTGAGCGGTTTCCGGCAGCGCATTTTGACCGCATCTTGCTTGATGCCCCTTGTTCTGGACTCGGGGTGATCCGTCGCAAGCCGGATATCAAATGGCGCAAAACACCAGAAGAGCTGCGAGGCTTGCCTGACTTGCAGCTGGAATTGCTCAAGGCTGCCTCCTCTCTGCTTAGGCCGGGCGGCGTACTCGTCTACAGTACGTGTACGGTGGAGCCGGATGAAAACGAGCGGGTGATCGCGAAATTTCTAGAACAGCATGCGCCGCACTTTGTACCGGATCGCGAGTTGCCTTCTCTAGTACCGGAATCGCTGCATCCGAACATCGATCGGGAAACGGGAAGCGTCCGCATACTGCCTCACCATTACGGCAGCGACGGTTTTTTTATCGCGCGCTTAAGATTAGCAAAATCGTAAGAGATATACGGTAAATTCATGCATAGAGTGAAAGAAGGGGAACCTCGGACATACACTTTCTGGAGCTGCCCCTTTATGCGAACAGTTGTTTTGTGATAATATATACGAGATAGGCTTATATTTAGACATAACTATTTTAAGCGGACTAGGTCGTGATGAGATGAAACCTCTAGTTTATGATTTAACGATGGAACAATGGGAAGCGTGGGCAGCTGAGCACGATTTACCGAAGTTTCGCGCGGCGCAAATTTTCGATTGGCTGTATGTGAAACGCATTACCGATTTTGCGGCGATGACGAATTTGCCGAAGGCGCTGCGAGAGAAGCTGCAAGAGGAGTTTCGCTTTGCGGCGTTGGATGAGATCACACACATGAAATCGCAGGACGGAACGATCAAATTTTTGTTCGGCCTGCATGACGGTCATGCGATCGAGACGGTCATCATGAAGCACAATTACGGATACAGCGTGTGTGTGACCACTCAGGTTGGCTGCCGAATCGGGTGCACGTTTTGCGCGTCCACGCTTGGCGGCTTGAAGCGCAATTTGACCGCGGGAGAGATTGTTGCGCAGGTTGTCAAATGTCAGCAATTGCTTGATGAAGCTGGGGAACGTGTGAGCAGCATTGTCGTCATGGGCTCCGGTGAACCGTTCGAAAATTATGAGGCGACAATGGATTTTATGCGCACGGTCATCCATGAGAAGGGACTCAATATCGGACAACGTCATATCACCGTATCGACAAGCGGCATCGTGCCGAACATTTACCGCTTCGCTGATGAAAATACGCAGATCAATCTCGCCATCTCCATCCATGCTCCGAATGATGAACTGCGCTCGCGGCTGATGCCGGTGAACCGGCGTTATCCGTTTCAAGAGTTGATCGATGCTTGCCGGTATTACCTGGACAAGACCGGGAGGCGCATTACATTTGAATATGCATTGATCGGCAGCGTAAATGACCAGCCTGAGCATGCAGAGGAGCTGGCGGCCGTGCTGAAGGATATGAATTGTCATGTCAATTTGATTCCAGTAAATCACGTGCCAGAACGCAAATATGTACGCACGCCCAAAGAAGATATTTTTCGCTTTAAGAAGATTCTGGAGCAAAATCGGATCAACACGACCATTCGCCGCGAACAAGGACATGATATCGCTGCGGCTTGCGGACAATTGCGGGCAAAGCATATGGAGTCAGTAACGGGGTGAGGAACCGATGAGATTTGCGAATAGGACGGATACCGGTCGAGTGCGGCTGGTGAATGAGGATCGCGCTTGTGTGGAAGCAAGTGTCAATGGATTTGCGATCGCCGTTGTAGCGGACGGGATGGGCGGTCATTTGGCCGGCGATGTAGCCAGCCAGATGACGACGCAATACATAGAGGAGCAGATGAAGGAAAGACTTACGCCCGGCATGCCGCGGGAAGAGCGGGCGAGGCTGCTTGAGGCGCTGATCCGTGAAGCGAATCGCAAGGTGTATGAGCTATCAAGTACGTCAGAGCAATATGCGGGCATGGGGACGACGGTCGTCGCGGCGATCGCCGATACTGAGCATGTCGTGATCGGTCATATCGGAGACAGCCGGGCTTATGTGATCAGCGGCAACAAAATTACCCAGCTGACGGAGGATCATTCCCTTGTGAATGAGCTCCTAAGGTCCGGTCAGATCAATGCTGAGGAAGCAGCTGTACATCCGCGGCGCAATGTGCTCGTTCGCGCACTCGGCACAGATCCCGAAGTCGATATCGATATCGTCTGCCATGCGTGGCAAGAGCATGATATTTTGTTGCTCTGCACGGACGGTCTGAGCGGACTCGTGCAGACGGAGACGATCGTGGAGACGATGAACTCGGATTCCGCCCTGAATGAAAAAGCTAGCAAATTAGTGGAAAAAGCATTCGAGGCCGGCGGAGATGATAATGTTACGGTCGTGCTGATTGATTAACGAATCGGAGGATTCGCCAGCACAGCATCCAGATAAAGACGATCAAGGGGGTGAAGAACCGTGATAGGGTCAGAGCTCATCGGACGATATGAGATGTTGGCTCGAATCGGCGGCGGCGGAATGGCGCTCGTATATAAGGCTTACGATACGGTGCTGCAACGTCATGTCGCGGTCAAAGTTCTTCGCGATCAATTTGTTCATGACGAAGAGTTTATTCAACGCTTCCGCAGGGAAGCACGCGTCTGCCGCCTCATTGTCTCACCCGAACGTAGTGAGCATTTATGATGTCGGACAAGACGGCGATATCCATTATATCGTCATGGAATATATTGAGGGCGGCACGTTGAATGATATCATTAAGGAGCGAGCGCCGCTGCAGCCAGAAGAAGCGGTCAGGCATCGCCAGCGCAAATATGCGATGCACTTGATCACGCCCATCAGAACGGGATCATTCACCGTGACATCAAACCTCATAATATATTCATTAACCGTAACGGGCGTATCAAAGTTACGGACTTTGGCATTGCCCGTGCGGCGACTTCAACGGATATCACACAAACCGGAGCGGTGCTTGGCTCCGTACATTATTTCTCACCAGAACATGCGAAAGGCGTTGCGCAAGGTGAAAAATCTGACATCTATTCGCTCGGGGCGGTGCTCTATCAAATGTTAACGAACCGCTTGCCGTTTCCCGGCGAAAGTCCGATCAGCGTTGCGCTGAAGCATCTGCAAGAGAAGCTTCGAGGAGCCGCGGGCGATCAATCCGCTAATTCCGCAAAGCGTGGAAAACATTATCCTCAAAGCGATGCGCAAAGATCCGGATGAACGCTATGCCACCGCCAATGAAATGCTGCATGATTTGGAAACGTGCTTGTTGCCGGAACGACATGAGTGAGCCGAAGGCTGTCTATGCGGACGATGACGATGCGGAGAAGACGATCGTCATGCCGGCAATTCGGTATCAACGAGAAAATCGGGAGGCGAACGAGCAACCTTGCATGACACTCAGGTTCGCGGAAGGATCGCGGATAGCTTGGAAGATGAACCGGCAAAGTCGAGAAAATGGGTGAAGCCGACCGTTTGGCTGGTTGTCGTCTTCGCCTTGTTCTTTGGAACTTGGCAAGGCGTCAAGGCGTTTAGAGGCATGATGGAGGTTCCAGAAGTCGATGTACCCGACCTTGTAGGTCAGCCATATGAGGAGGCTGTGAAGCAGCTTGAGGAGCTGCAGCTCGATGTGCGGTTGACGGAAGCGGAATACAGCGACGAATATGCGGAAGGGATTGTCATCCGGCAAAGTAAGTCCAATATTAAGGTGAAGGTCGATTCGACGATCTATTTGACGGTCAGTAAGGGCCGCGAGAATATGAGATGCCGGATTTGACAGATATGACGGAAAACGAAGCACGCAATGCGTTAATTGAACTTGGCTTTGATTTCACAGCGGATTGAAATCTTGCAAGGATATGACGACAAAGAGGTTGGTACGGTCATCGATCAAGATCCACGCCGGGCGTTATGGTTGATCCGCGAGAAAGTACGGTCAGCTTGACCATTAGTCAGGGACCGGGAACGGTGGCCATGCCGAATGTCATCGGCGATACGCTGGAAGTCGCGTACAACAAGCTGGAACGCATTAACATCGATCGCGACAATGTGAAGGTCGTTTACGAGCCCGATTATTCTCAATCGGCGGGCAAGGTGTTCCGACAATGGCCGTATGAACCGAATGAGGACATTTCACCGGATGCAGAAATTACGCTGTATGTAAGCGAAGGACTGCCAAGCGATGCCTTGCAAGGAGAGAAGCTGATCACCGTCTCACCGGAGCAGCCGGGAGTTGTGACGAGTATCGAAATATATGTCAGCGATGCAACTGGGGAAGACCGATTGTGGGGGCAGAAAGAAATTTCCGAGACGACTAGCTATCGCATCAATGTGGTAGCCTCCCCGCAAAAAAACAGAGCGGTCATTAAAATATTGAACAGCGAAGGCGTACTGCTGGATTCGCATACGGTCACGTATTCAGAACTTCGTTCGATGCAACGAGGCGGCAGTGTGCCGGGCGGAGAAGCGGACGATCTGGAGGCAGGCAACGCGGACAGTGCGGACGAAGCGGCCACAGGCGTGTTGTCGAATGACGATTCGGAAATGAATGAGGAATGAAGCTGGCAACTAAATGATTACCGTTAGAAATTTGTATAAGATGGAGGATGATAGATGACGAGCGGCTTGATCGTCAAAGCGCTTAGCGGCTTTTATTACGTGATGCCCGACGATGGCGGGGATGTCGTGCAATGCCGGGCTCGCGGCGTATTCAAAAAGAAAGGCATTACTCCGCTTGTCGGAGACCGTGTCACTTATGAGGTGGAGGCGACCGGGGAAGGAACCGTAACCGAAATTCAGCCGCGCAAAAGTGAACTAAATCGACCGCCAATAGCCAATGTGGATACCGCAGTGCTCGTATTTTCAATTGCGGAACCGGCTGTCAGCCATCAATTGCTCGATCGTTTTCTCGTCCATACGGAGCTTGCCGGGTCTGGAGACGATGATATGTTTTCGAAGAAAGATTTGGAGGAGCAAGGAGAGCGCTTGCGCAACGGTGCGCGAAGTATGAGGAGATCGGCTATGAGGTGTTCGCCACCAGCTCGCCTTGAACGCGTCGGAACCGACGATCTATCGAAGCGTTTGGCTGGACATATTAGTGTATTTGCTGGACAATCCGGCGTCGGGAAGTCTACATTACTGAACGCGATGATTCCGGGTCTGAACTTGGAGACGAATGCGATCAGCCGCAAGCTCGGCCGCGGTAAGCATACGACCCGCCACGTTGAATTGATCGCTTTGCCTGACGGCGGCTGGATTGCGGATACCCCGGGCTTCAGTCAGCTCGACTTTATCGCATAGAGCCGGAAGAGCTGACGTATGGTTTCCGCGACTTTCGCCGCATGCAGAGCAGTGCAAGTTTCGCGGCTGCTCTGCATGTGCAGGAGCCGGCGGATGCGGTGTTGCAAACGCTGTGGAAGCGAATCTCATCGAGGCTAGCCGGTACGAGCATTATAAGCATTCATGCAAGAATTGAAAGAAGCAAGGGACAAAAGACGGAGGTACTAAACCATGATCTATATCGCCCCTTCTGCTCTGGCAGCGGATTTTCGCCGATTGGAGCACGAGCTTACAAGATGTTGAGAAAGGCGGAGCCGGATATGCTTGCATGTCGACATTATGGACGGGCATTTCGTGCCGAATATTTCCTTCGGTCCGTTCATCGTCGACTTTATGAGACGATCAACATCGCTTGCAGTTGGATGTTCATCTGATGATCGAACGTCCGGAGCTGATGCTGCAATCGTTCTGCGATGCCGGTGCCGATCGCATTACCGTGCATGCCGAAGCTTGCACACACTTGCACCGCGTCGTCGGACAGATCAAGGATCTAGGTCTGAAAGCCGGTGTCGCCGTTAATCCGGCAACTCCGTTAAGCGTATTGGAGCATATTATGGAAGATGTCGATCTGCTGCTGATCATGACGGTAAATCCGGGATTCGGCGGACAATGTTTATCCCGGCTATGCTGCCGAAGATCCGTAAGCTGCGTCATCTATTGGATGAGCGCGGGCTGCAGCATGTTCATATCGAAGTCGATGGCGGAATCAATGAAGAGACGGCGAAACAAGTCATCGAAGCCGGTGCGAACGTACTGGTTGCCGGCAGTTCGGTGTTTGGAGAGGCAGATCGAGCCGACATCATCCGCCGCTTACGCGGGGCTGGCTAGGACGGAAAGCTACCGATACAAGCTATAAATACGAAAACTCTGGCTTAGCAAAGAGCTGCAAGTTGATCTTTACGTGCAGGTTGATCAGTCGCAGCTAGCCAGAGTTTTTTTATTTTTCTGTAGATGTGTTTTGCATGAGCGGAAGCTATCGCCGATGTGAAAGAGGTAGAATGATCTGGCATGTTGGCGAGATCAGGTGCATACAATGTTGATGAAGGAAACGTTCAGTACTGCGTCTGTATGCAGACGAACGTTCTTAGGCTGACTGATTCGCGACAGTTCATCATTTTTCTGCTGAGGAGGGGTTAATGTGAAATTCTATACGATTCAGACTTCCAAAATTTTTGGGCGGGTTTGTAAAATTCGTACTCAGAAAAATGGGAAAGTATTAATCCGCTGCTCGGCAGACGTCGGCTTAAGTTTCCCTTTCACTGCGAATGATGCGGACCTGACGAGAGCAAGTGCGCTGGGTCTTTTTAAATAGTTAGACAAATATCGAGCGTGCCGAAAGCCAAAAAAAGCACCTGTAAAGGTGCTTTTTATCTATGCGGCAAATGCCTGTCATGGTTATGCGCGTTGCACTTTCCCCGATTTGAGAGCGCGCGTGCTCGACGTAAACCCGTTTCGGCTTTCCGTCGACCAGGATGCGTACTTTTTGAACGTTCACGCCCCAAGTACGCTTGGATTTATTGTTCGCATGAGAAACGTTGTGACCTTTCGCAGGTCTTTTGCCTGTAATAAAACATTTGCGTGCCATGAATAACACACCTCCCTTAACCCGAAAACACACTAAACCATGATATCATATGGTAATAAGCACCGTCAACGAATGTTTTTTCGTACGAAACATTTATTTCTGCTTATAGATATAGTAAAATGGACTTTAGTTCATCCTATCTTCATGAAAGGGGATGTTAATCGATGGTTATAGAACAAAGCACTGCCCACGGTAACGTTTATATTGCGGAAGAAGTGATTTCCGTGATTGCAGGTGCTGCTGCATTGGAGTGCTATGGGCTGGTTGGCATGGCATCGCAACATTCGATAAAGGACGGCATCTCTGATCTTCTAGGAAGGGAAAACCTAAGCAAGGGAGTCGAAGTGAAGCAGGAGAGTGGATCCCTGCTCATTGATTTATATATAGTGGTTAGTTATGGTACGAAGATCTCTGAGGTTGCGCATAATGTCCAGACGAAAGTGAGATATGTGTTGAACGAAATTGCTGGACTTAAGGTGGATGCGGTGAATATTATTGTGCAAGGTGTCAGAGTATTGAAATAGGAAGGGGAATTCTCATTTTGAGTAAGCGCTTTATTAATGGAGCAGATTTTTACAACATGGTCATGGCGAGCGCCGAAAGACTTAAAGAGAATGTTGAGTGTATTAATTCACTGAATGTATTTCCGGTTCCGGATGGTGATACGGGCACGAATATGAATATGACATTAACTTCTGGGGTCGACGAACTGACGAAGAGACCTAGCGAGCATCTCGGTCAGGCCGCGGCTCATTCTCCAAAGGCTTGCTGATGGGAGCCAGAGGGAACTCAGGCGTCATCTTGTCGCAATTGTTCCGGGGATTTGCCCGATCTGTGGCGGATTTGCAGAAGGCCGAAGTCAACAAGTTGCAGCCGCATTGCAACAAGGTGTGGATACGGCTTATCAGGCCGTTATGAAGCCTGTGGAAGGGACGATCCTGACGGTGGCGCGCGAGACGGCCCGTCATGCTATTCAGATTGCCCGCCGCACGAATATCGTGGAACTATTAGAAGCAGTCGTATATGGCGAAGGAAGCGCTTGCAAAGACGCCTGATCTGCTGCCGGTTCTGAAGCAAGTCGGCGTTGTTGACTCCGGCGGACAAGGCTTGGTCTTCATCTATGAAGGATTCTTGCAGGCTTTGTCAGATGGGCTGAGCGATCGTTGCTGATCAGATACATACGCGCTCGGCGGTCAATCATCTGCTGGCGCGGCTTATGCAGATTGGAATGATCCGAAAGCGGTCTACGCCAGCTGTCGTCAGCCAGCTTTCGGCAAGCAGCGCAGATGTCCAGCGCAAGCGCAAATGATATCCGAAGACATTGAATTTCCGTACGATATGGAATTCTTTATCGATATGTCGGCTTACCCTGAGGCTGCGTCGCAATTCGATGAGGCAGAGTTTCGCGAGCAATTGGCGAAAAATGGTGATTCGATCATCATCATCGCCGATGATGGTATGGTGAAGGTACATGTACATTCTCAGCCAGCCGGGAGACGTTCTGAACGCCGCCTTGAATATGGCGAATTTCGTGGACTTGCATATCGTCAATATGCGAGATCAGCATCGCGACATCGTGGAAGGCACGCAGAACGAATATGGTGCAAGCCCCAGCCTCCAGAACGGAAAGCAAACGGACTACTTGCTGTCGCGATAGGCGATGGGGTTACGGAAATTTTCGAGAGCATCGGCGTCGATTTTATCTTGTCAGGTGGACAAACGATGAATCCGAGCACCGAAGATTTGGCGAAGGCGGTAAGGAGTATCGCCGCGGAGCGAGTATATATACTGCCGAATAATTCCAACATTATATTGTCTGCTCAGCAGGTGCAACACTTATCGAGATCAGGAGTAATCGTCGTTCCGACGAAGACGATTCCGCAAGGCATGGCCGCTGCATTAGCCTTCAACTCCCTCGCCGATCATGAGCACAATCTGGCGAGCATGGAGGAGGCGGTAACGCAAGTTCGCTCCGGACAAGTCACCTATGCGGTACGAGACTCGAATGTTGATGATCTTTCGATCAAGGAAGGCGACTATTTGGGCTTGCTGGATAACAAATCGTCGTCACGAATTCAGAGCTGATCGAAATAAGCAAAGAATTGCTACGTAAGATGGTCGTCAGTCCGGCGACGAGTTGGTGACGATCATTACCGGTGAAGAGGCTGACGGGAAGCTGACGGATGAATTGCTCGATTTTGCTCAAGAAGCGTTCCCACAGGCGGAATTCGAAGTGTTGCATGGCGGGCAGCCGCTATATTACTATATATTTTCTGTGGAGTAGTAGCCAGTGAGTGTAGGAAGCTCTCTATATGACTTCAGGTTGAACCACTTAATGATAAGAGGTGATCACGTTGCCATGATTCGCATTGTGACAGACAGTACGGCTGATTTGCCAGCAGAGCTTATTCAGAAGTATGGAATTGAAGTCGTCATCGCTGAAGGTTCATTTTGGGGAAGAAGTTTATGAAGATCAGGAATTGGCGCCAGATCGTTCTACGAAAAGCTAATACAATCCAGCCGTTTGCCTACGACCTCTCAGCCTTCACCGGTTGATTTTCTGGAAGTATACAAACGGCTGAATGAACCAGATACGGCGATTATTTCGATTCATCTGTCCTCTGCCTTGAGTGGTACTTATCAATCTGCGTATTGGCCAAATCCATGCTTGAGGAAAAGGCAGACATTACGATTATCGATGGCAAGACGGCCAGCTACGGGACCGGTATGTTCGTGATCGCAGCTGCTGAAGCTGCGAAGCAAGGCAAAAGCAAAGACGAAATCGTTGAGCTGATCCATACATTACGAAAGCAAACTAGGCTTTACTTCCTTGTGGATACTTTGGAATATTTGCATAAAGGCGGGCGGATCGGCAAAGCTTCAGCCGTATTCGGCTCGCTGCTGAATATTAAGCCGATTCTGAGCATCGATGAGGAAGGCGAAGTATACGCGGTAGATCGCATACGCGGGTCGAAGCGTGCGATGAGCGCATCATCGATCTGCTAAAGCAAGACTTTGGCGATACTGAAGTGAATGTTCATATGGCCTATGCCGAAAATAAGCAGTATGCGGATGATTTGGGCGCGCTTGTGCGCGAGCATTTGCATGTCAAGCATTATACTTTAGCGGATCGGCTCAGTCATCGGCACACATGCAGGCATCGGTGCCGTTAGCGGTGTTGTATGATGCCCTGTGCTTAGACGCATTAAACGCCTGGTGGTTGTTGTCCTTCCTGCTGAAGTGATTGCGATCAAGTCCTTGATATCCGGTTGTCAACCCTTGAACGTATTAGGGTAGTCTAAGGATATAAGGACTTTTTTTTATCGTGATGCGAATTCGCCTGAAGAGATTAAGGGTTTGAAAGGATTGCCGATGCTCATATGGGAAAACTTTCAGAAATTGCTGTGAACTTTGTGAAAGGAGTCGGCCGCGCAGAAGGCCAAGCTGCTTCATGGATCTCGGTATACATACCGTGCAGGATCTTATAGAATATTTTCCTTTTCGCTATGAAGATTACAGACTTCGCGATCTGTCGGATGTATCTGACGGGGAGAAGATTACCGTGCAAGCGACAGTGTATAGTGTTCCGTATGTGCAAAGATACGGGCGTAATAAGTCACGGATGGTGTGCAAGGTTGTCATGAGCGGAATACCGGTTTCTTCGGTGTGGTTTAATCGTCATTTTCTGAAGGACAGGCTTCGTCCGGGGTCGACATCATTTTGACCGGCAAATGGGATGCGCAAGCGTCGACAGCTAACGGTCAGCGAATCAGAATTTCCGGGTGCCAAGGAGCAGCAATCGGGACACGCTTCAGCCGGTATATTCGGTTAGCAGTGAGGTGTCACAGAAATGGCTGCGCAAAATGATTCAGCCAGGTCTGGAACAATATGGAGCGATTGATCGAGGAAATATTACCGGCGGATTCGTGTCGCGGCATCATTTGCCGACACGGCGCGAGGCGATGTTCAGTGTTCATTATGCGGAGAATATGGACGAAGGACAATCCGCGCGAAGACGTATGGTATATGAGGAATTGCTGTTTTTCAGCTGAAGCTACAAGCGCTCAAAGGCGATTGAATCGGCAAAGTACGGATGGCATTCAGCATCCGATCGATCTGGAGCAAGTGCAGCAATTTATCCGACAGTTTGCCGTTTACCTTGACGATTCGCAGAAGCAAGGTGATCGATGAAATTATACGACGATTTCGTCGGCCGATTAGCATGAACCGCGTTGTTGCAAGGCGATGTAGGCAGTCGGCTAAGACCGTCGTGGCGGCGCGGCGCTTTGTTCGCCGTTGTGAAGGCAGGCAGCCAGGGTGCGTTGATGGCGCCTACGGAAATTTTGGCGGAGCAGCATCCACGTAGCTCTGCAGCAATTGTTCGAGCCGTTCGGCATCCAAGTGGAGCTGCTCGTCGGCAGCATGACGGACAGGCAGCGGAGAGATGTGCTTGCCGCTCTGCAGATGGGGATGATCGATGTGCTTGTCGGCACGCATGCGCTTATCCAGGAGGATGTTTATTTTCGCCGTCTGGGGCTTGTCATTACCGATGAGCAGCATCGCTTTGGCGTCAATCAACGTAGCATCCTCAGACGGAAAGGGATGGATCCCGATGTGCTGACGATGACTGCTACGCCGATCCCACGGACGCTGGCGATTACGGCGTTCGGTGATATGGATGTATCTACGCTGCAGGAGCTGCCGAAAGGCAGCAAGCCCGTCCGCACGTATTGGGTCAAGCATGATATGCTGCCACGCATCATCGCGTTCATGGGGAAGGAGATGGCGAAAGGCGGCAATGTTATGTCATCTGCCCGCTGATTGAGGAGTCGGAGAAGCTCGATGTGCAGAATGCGATTGACCTGCATGTGCAGCTGCAGCAAGCGTATCCGATCTTTCAAGTCGGCTTGCTGCACGGCAGTATGTCCGAATGCAGATAAGGACGAAGAGATGCGGCAAATTCAAAGAAGCGGAACTATCATATGCTGGTGTCGACGACGGTTGTGGAGGTTGGCGTGGATGTGCCGAATGCGACGGTGATGGTCATCTATGATGCGGAACGTTTCGGCCTGTCGCAGCTTCATCAGCTGCGCGGCCGAGTCGGGCGCGGCGAGCATCAATCCCATTGTATATTGATTGCCGATCCGAAGTCTGACGTCGGTCGCGAACGCATGCGCGTCATGACGGAGACGAATGACGGCTTTGAGGTGGCGCGTCGCGATCTGGAGCTGCGTGGCCCGGGAGACTTCTTCGGCACGAAGCAGAGCGGTCTGCCGGAGTTTCGTTTCGCTGATATGATGAACGACTTTGATATTCTCGAAATGGCGCGTGACGATGCGGCAGAGTTTGTGCAGCGCCGGGATTTTTGGACTTCCCCTAACTATATGGCGCTGCGCGAAATGCTGCAGCGAGAGCAAGCGCTTAGCGGCGACATGCTCGATTAATGCTCTGCCTGATGATGATTGTGTTATTGTGCTTGCTTGGGTAGCTCGGCGCGGGCGATAGGGCAATAAGCCAAATTGCGGCGCGGCTGATCATTTTCGAAGCTGCGGCACATACACTGTATAGGAGGTGTATGTGTTTGAATTATGTGGCTTATGGGATCAGTCCGGAACTCGTGCAGACGGTCAAGCAACGACTGAAGGATCCGGTGCTCAGAGAGCAAGTGAAGAACATGCTGCAAGGGGTGACGAAGCAGCATTTGCAAGACCCGGCTGTTGTCAGGCAGCTAATCGCTTCCGTGTCGTCCGTGCTTGGCATTGTGATCGGCGAGCAGCAGACCGCAAATATTACGCAATTCGTCATTGATCAAGAGATCGATCCGAACAATATGTTCCATCTGCTGAAGCTTTGGGGGATGTTCAGGTAATCGGCTGGTGCGTCTTTCAGGCTTCGCGAATTTCTATGATTTGCCGGAATGCGATCTGCACCTGCTGCTCGCCGCGGTCGGTAAGACGCACCCACTTGTCATAAGGGTCGATCTGTTTGACGATGCCGGTAAATTGCTGCGCATGATAAGTGCTGCCGTAAATGACGGTAATCGGTGCGACATGCTGCAGCGAATGGACGAGCATGCGGCTCATCTCTGCCAGCCACTCTTCGTCAAGCTCCGGCATGCGAAATTCGCGGACGCGGCGTCTGTGTGCAAGCAATTGCTCGCGGTGCTCCGGCAAAAACATACGGCTTCCCTCCCATAGCAAGTTTCCTCGCTGCAAATGATCGTCCTTGTTGTTTCCCACTTTGCTGTTCACTCCTTCTGGACGTATAGGCGCGTTCGTCAAGCCAAACATTTCTCTCGTATGGATATGCGAAATATCTCGCTGCTCTTAAGTCAGGCCATGTTGCGTGGCATGGAGTACGGCAGCCGCCGAGCCTACTTATAGTGGCCGCCGATCTTGTGCGCGCGCTCATATGCTTGCCCGGCGAACGTTAAGGAAGAGGCTCTTACAACCGCTGCTGCCCCGTACCGCTCCTTGATGAAATCGACCGCACCATCCAGTCTGCGTTCACGCTCGCGATCGCGGAACAAGTCGAGCTGGTATTCGTCATCGGGGCGGAGCTGCGTTAACGAGACGCCCACGCTGCGTACCGGCTCGCCGTCCCAATGACGCTCGAACAGCTCGCAGACGGTCGTGAAAATATCCCGCATATGATTGGTCGGGCCGAGCAGCTTCTTCTGCCGATGAAATCCGGTCGGCCGGTCAAAGTCCGCGCCGCGGCAAGAGGCCGATACCGTCTCGCCCATCAGCCCTTTGAAGCGGGCGCGGCGGCACACTTCCTCGCACAATTCGAGCAGCACGACGCGAATGTCCTCCGCCTTCTCATAATCACGCGGCAAGGTCATATGATGGCCGATGCCCTTCTGCAAATCATAAGTTGTCGGGTTGACGGGAGAATAGTCATAGCCGTTCGCCGTCATCCACAAAACATGTCCGTTCACCCCCCAGATTTGCTTCAGCCGCTCCAGCGGAAACGAGGCCAGCTCGCCGATCGTATGAATGCCGAGCCGCCGCAAATGGCGATTCATACGACTGCCGACGCCGAACATCTTGTCGATGCTGAGCGTCCACAGCTTGTCGCGCTTGTTATGATGATCCAGCGTGAAGATGCCTTGCGCATTGTGCTTGGCGAAGTTATCACACGCCATCTTCGCCAGCACCTTATTCGGCCCGATGCCAATGCGCGCGTAGACGCCGGTCTCGCGGCCGATTGCCGCCTGCACTTTGCGTGCGACGGTATGCGGATGTCCGCCGAACAGGGCCAGCGTGCCGGTCACATCCATGAACTGCTCGTCAATCGAATACGGCTCGACCAAGTCGCTGAAGCGCTCCAGAATGGCGGATATTTGCAGCGATACATTGATATACTCTTGCATGTGCGGACGAATGACGACGACTTCAGGACATTTGCGAACCGCCTCCCCGAGCCGCTCGGCTGTCTTGACGCCATACCGCTTGGCGATCGGGCAAGCGGCCAGCACAATGCCTGAGCGACGCGCGGGATCGCCTGCGACGATCAGCGGTTTGTTGCGAAACTCAGGATGTGCCGCCTTCTCAACGCTTGCATAGAAGCTTTGCATATCGATGAGGAAAATCGTCTTTTCTTTGTCTTCCAACCTGACTCACCTCTTACTGTGTGCATGTAAAGGATGTGAATGTGCTGCAAAGCATCCGTCCAGCAATCCAAAACAGGGAACATATGTTCCCTTTATGTTTGCACATTTATTATAATGCGAATATACGTTCCTATTCAAGTGGGCAAATAACGGAAAATTTCTATGTTGTTCATAAAAAAATTTGCTGTATGGTACATGCACAAAGTTGAAATATGGTATGATGAAGCGAAAGAAGGAAGGAGAGATTCGCTATGCCGCAATCCTTTCAAGCCATGAAATTGATCGCTGCGGATACTTTGCAAAATCGTTTGCAAACTGTTCAAGAATTGCTTACAGCCGATCTGGAGCGCTACGCTGTGGTGAAAGATACGGAGACTGGGGAGCATTATCTGCATTATGCATATTTGCACATCGATTTGGCGGGGAGCGGTGAACGCGAATACTACCATCAACTTCTGCCGCTGGAAACCGATGATGTGCTGGCGATCGTATTAGGTGAACAAGCGTATACGTATCCGGACAATTGGCTGCGTCCTTACTTGCGCAACGGACCTGACAACCATTATGTATGGTTTGACCCGGAGGGCATGGAAGATGAGGAGCAGCAGGAGCTGCTCGCCGGCGAATTTAAGGAGAAGCTTCGCGCATTCAAGGAACGCGGCCAATACGATGAGGATTCGATCAGGCGTATGCTGGAGACGATAGATCAGCTGCTGGACGGCGAAAGACCTGACGATCAATCCTAATTTTTGCGTTTGATGATAAATTTTTTCATGTGAGACGTATAAAACAACCAGAAATGGACATCATGAAGATATCGGCATCGAGAGATGCCGTAGACAACCGCGGAGAAGACTTACGTTTCCCCATAAGCTCTTCATCCGGTTTCTCCTCTCCCATGAAAAGGGCACCCGAGAGGGTGCCCGAAACATGAATGCCGCGATGCCTTGGTTAGGCGCGGCTTTTTTTTGTTTTCACTTTTCGTATTTTGTTGTGAATATGGTACGATAACGATAGACGATTATACTCACCCGTTGTATCGCAGCTAAGATGAGCACGTGCCTGCGATGCTCGCATTCATTCGGGAGGGGGGATGTCACGTTATGAGAGTGGTTTCGGGATCGGCCAAAGGCAGGCCGCTGAAAGCGGTGCCCGGTATGAAGACGCGGCCGACGACCGATAAGGTGAAGGAAGCGATCTTCAGCATGATCGGCCCTTACTTTACGGGCGGCAAGGTGCTGGATTTGTACGCGGGAACGGGAGGATTGGGCATAGAAGCGCTCAGCCGAGGTATGGACAGCGCGGTGTTTATCGATCGCGATCCGAAAGCGGTGTCCACAATTCGTGGCAATGTTAAGCATGCGGGCATGACAGAGCATGCGGAAATTTATCGCAATGACGCTGTGCGCGCGTTAGCTGCGCTGGCGAAGCGGGGCTTGCAGTTCGATCTGGTGTTTCTTGACCCGCCATACAAGCTGACGAACATGGATGAGATCATCCTGATGATGGAAGAGCAGCAACTGCTGCAAACGTCGGCCATCATTGTCATTGAGCATGATGCCGATTATACATATGATTCCGAGATTGGAACGTTTCATTGCACGCGCCGCGCCGAGTACGGTGAAATCGCTGTTTCGGTGTATCGCAGATAAGCCCAAACAAAAATGGAGTGATCACCAATGCGCCCAAATAAACAAGTTGCCGTATATCCGGGAAGCTTCGACCCGGTGACGAACGGACACCTGGACATTATTCAGCGTGCGGCTAAGCACTTCGATCATGTGATTGTTGCCGTGCTTAACAATACGAGTAAGAATCCGCTGTTTTCCGTTGAAGAGCGGAAGCAGCTGCTTGCGGAAGTGACGAAGGACATGACGAACATCGAGATTGACAGCTTCCGCGATCTGCTCGTCAATTACATGAGACAGAAGCAGGCCAGCGTCATCGTGCGCGGGCTTAGGGCTGTGTCGGACTTTGAATATGAGCTGCAGCTTGCGTCCATGAACAGCAAGCTGAACGATGAAGTGGAAACGTTCTTCATGATGACGAATCCGCAATACTCCTACCTCAGCTCCAGCATCGTGAAGGAAATTGCGCAGTTTCACGGCGATGTCAGCGATCTGGTGCCGGAATATGTGGAGCGCGCACTGCAACAAAAGTTTAAGCGTCAGTGACGCTTTGCAGCATGCACGATGGTGGAGATAATGATGAAGACGAGCAGCGTCCCAACCGCTGCAACTAGCATGGCTGCATCGAGTTTCAGCACGCCTATCCAGGCGGGCTGGGCAGTTGCAAGAGCGGAGTCTTGCACCCAAGCGGAGACGGATTGTCCGGTGGAGAAATTACCCGGCAGCGATTGCGTCAGCCGTGCCAGCAGCGGGTAAACGAGCAGCAGGCATACGGCTGACGCGACTGCGTGCAACAATCTGGCGAGCACGAACGGAGAATACCTGAGATCAGTTCCCGATACAGCGGCTTTTACTTGCGCATGCATGCACAATCCGCTCCAGCCGAGCACGGCGCTGACGGCGGCTAAGGACCAAACGTCGGCATGCGGAGCGGCGCTGCCCGCAGCTGCGATCTGCCATGCGGATTCCGGTGCGGCGGATCCGAGAAGGGCATAGGCGCCTAGGTGCTGCTCGAACAATCCGTAAAACAGCACCGTGGACAAACCTTGCGGCAGACCGCTCAAGGCCAGCAAGCTGTCTGCGGTTTGGATGAGGCTTGTGCCAATGCCGGACAGCATGATAATTCGGAGCACGACCGAAAAGAAAATCATATACCCGCCAACGACAAACAGCTTCTGTATCGAATCGAACACGCTGTCCCCGAGCAGCTTGCCGAATGGACGGCCGTCAGCTTGCCGCGCTTCTTCCCTGGCCAGCAGGGCGGCTTTCAGCAATCCGAGTCGGCGGAGTTCGGCTGCGCGCAGCGTTTCTTCTTTATTTTCGGCCGTGCGGCGCGTCCTCGTGGCGAGGGCGACGAGGATCGCCCCGAGCCAATGTGCGGCAACAAGCGGGATGCCGAGCAGCGGATTACCGAGAAAGCCAGCCGCTATGACAATGATGATGAGCACAGGGCTGGCGGTATGTGCGATCGCTAGCAGTCGTTCCCCTTGCTCGCGGCTGATCTGACCGCTGCGGCGCAGCTCGGCAATATGGCTGGCCCCTGCCGGGCTGCCGGCGGTCCAGCCAAAGGTCGTGCACCATCCGGCCACGCCGGGTAACGCGAACAGGCGCATCACAGGCTCGAGAAGCACCGCGATAAAGTGAACAATCCCGAGCGCGCGCATTATTTCAATCAATATGTAAAATGGCAGCAAGGCAGGGAAGACGATCTTCCACCAAATGCCGAGGCCGCTTAGTGAAGATTGCAAGATATCATCGGGATAGAGAACGATAAATCCGACAGCAAGGCAGGCGGATATACCGATTACTGCGGTAGCCAGGCGGCTTTTGCGAAAGCTGCGGACAGTCACCGAGTTCATCCTCCGTTTCGTTAGACAGGTTTGCTACATTGTACGTGAAGCCTCGTCTCTTTAGACCTCTGCTTGGCCAATCGATACCGCCTGGCAAGCGATGGGAGACTTGTTATTTTTGATATGTACATAATGATTATAGCTGCAGGAAGGGGCACAACATGCAACGATCTAGTTTTCGCCTTGGCAATATTTTGTCACTTATTCTCTTAGCGTTGATCGTCGTGACGATGATCTTGCAATACATTCCGACGAACAAAGTCGTCTATTTGCCGGGGCCGGCCGAGGAGATCGGGCCGATGGTGGAAACTGCTGCCGGCGATGATGACGAAGGCCGATTTTTGCTGACGGCTGTTTACCAAAGCTATCCGAGCATGCTTGGTTATTTGCGCCTGCTCTTTAACCCGCATGCCGAATTTCATACGCGGGAGGAAGTGTTTGCGGAAGGGGAAGATGAAGCACAATATAATAGCAGGCAAATGGTCAATATGATGGGCTCGCAGAGCAGCGCGATTATGGCTGTCTATGAAGAGCTTGGTATTCCTTATCATCACAAAGAGCAAGGCATGTACGTGCAGCAAGTAATGGAAGGCTATGCAGCGGACGGCGTGCTGGAGGCCTGGGATCGGATCGATGCGGTGGACGGCGAGCTTATTGCGAGCTACGCCGATCTGGAAAGCTTGCTGAACACGAAACAAGAAGGAGACGTCATCACGCTTACGTATACGCGCGGCGGTGTGCAGCATGCGGCCGATATCGAGCTTAAGGCGCTGCCTCCGGTGGAAGACGCAAGCGATGTTGACCACGATGGTGAATCGGCTAGAGGACCGAAGGTCGGGATGGGCATCAGTCTCTTGATCATGCAAACGGTGGAGGCAGATGACGAGCAGTACCGCGTGAAGATTACGACAGAAGATATCGGCGGGCCTTCGGCTGGTCTCATGTTCGCACTGGAAATATACAATCGCTTCGTCCCGGAAGATATTAGCAAAGGATATACGATTGCCGGCACCGGCGAGATTAGTCCGGAGGGAGAGGTTGGGGTCATCGGCGGCATACGTCACAAGGTAATTGGGGCGGATATGGCGGGGGCGGATTATTTCTTAGCGCCTGCTGATTATGTGAATGAAGAACATAACTTGACCATTCCGAACTATTCCGAAGCGGTCGCTGCCGCCCAGGAAATCGGCAGTGACATGCAGGTGGTCGAAGTGAGAAGCCTGAAGGATGCGCTGGAATTTCTAAAGCAGCTGCCCCCGAAGGATTCAGGGGCGATGACGAGCGCGCTGAGCAGTGACCTCGACGTTATGCCGGAAGCAGTCTGATCATTCCAGGAAGAGCGGCTTCTCATAGTAATCGCGCAGGGCCTCGCGTGAATGGACGTGCTGATAGGCTAACGAATAAATGCTGGTTGCTTGAATATCGAGCGTTAGAAGCGGGTCGACTTGCCGGCCGACATTCGTAATGATCGGCACGGACGCACGCTTCTTCATGCGCTTTAGCAGTGTTCTGCCTGTCTGCGTGAAGCCAAGCACTCGCAAGTAAGGGACGCCGCGGCTTAGGATGTGCTTGTCCAGCATATCCTTGCGATGACCGAGCAGCAGGCGCGTCAACACCCTTTGTAGCTTGGTGCGCGTATAACGCTTGGTCTTTAGTGCAGCAATCAATTGTTCGACCGACCACTGATCCGTGATGCTTGCAGCCGCCCGAAGCAAGCGATGCTCCAGTCCTTCACTCACCTCCGCGATCTGCACCAGCTCGTCAGGGGAGGAGCGGAGCAGTGCATAATACAGCGGCAGGGCGAGCCGTTCCCAATCGACCGGCGCCCTGCCAGCCTGCCATTCGCGCTGTAGGATCTCGCGCGTATAGCTAGGCATATAAGCGGCTGCTCCTTCCAGCCGCCGTTCTTCCAGCAGGCGGGTGCGAATCGCGGTAGCGCTGGCAATATGCGCATCTGTGGCCGTCTTGTCGTTGTAACCGGCTTTCGTCCGTGTGATCGTCAGCGGCTTGATCGGGCTTTGCAGCTTATGCAAGGCAATTAAGTAATGAAGTCCCAGCGTATTGTTTGGCTTCGCCAAGTCTTCCGCAGTGAGCGGCTCTTCGTATGTGTCATGGTGCTCGGACGCGCTTAACACACTTTGCGCGGCCTTGGCATAAGCGGCGGGATAATTCATGCCAAGCTTTAGATGGTGCTTAAGCTGAATCTTTAATCGCTCCGGTTCATTCGCCAAACGCTTCGCCGCATCAGATAATTGCTCAATATTGCCGCTTTCGCTGCCGAAGCATAGCACGTCCACGACACCGGTGGCATGCAGAGCGGATACTGCACCGAAAGCAAACCATTCTGCTGGCTGGCTAGAGAAGGCGACAGGCAGCTCGATGACGACATCCGCACCCATGCGGAGCGCCATCTCTGCCCGTGCCCATTTGTTCACCAGAGCTGGTTCGCCGCGCTGCAAAAAATGTCCGCTCATCACGGCGATGACAGCATCTGCTTCAGCTTGGCGGATCGTTTGTTCATAATGATACACATGTCCATTATGGAGCGGATTGTATTCGACGATAATTCCAGCTGTTCGCATGCGTTGCTCTCCTTGTTTTAGTCGCTCATATTTGCTATTCTATAACAATTAACCGGCGGTTTGCCAGAATCCTGCAACGTTTTGTGGAAGATCTGCGCAAATGCAATTGACAAGAAGCCGGACGACTCGATATAATAAACTTTGTTTGTTTGAGGTGATGCCCGATGAAGTTGAACTTTATGGAAATGGCTAAACGGGATGAACCGCTCCGGCTCGAACAGGACATCAACATGGGCTCGCTGTTAGTGAAGCGGCGGGATGTACTGAAGCATTCGCCGATACATGCCGAACTGAAAGCCAATCTAATAGGCGACATCTTGCATGTGAACGGGCATCTAAGCGGAGAGATTGTATTCGCCTGCTCTCGCTGCTTGCAAGAAGTGAAGCAGTCGATCCGAGTACCGTTCCAAGAAGCGTTCTCGCAGGATAAGCAGTTTGATGATGAGAGCAATGAGGATGATGTATTTTACATTGCGGATAAGGAATTCGAGATTGATCCGTATCTGGAAGCTACATTTCTCTTGGACATTCCGTTCGTCGCCTTGTGTAAGGAAGATTGTCAAGGTCTTTGTCCGCAGTGCGGTGTGAATCGGAACGAAGAAAGCTGCGCGTGCAAGACCGAGCGCATCGATCCGCGGCTGGCAGATTTACAGAAGTTTTTTGACAAATAGGCGCGAGCTTGTTTGCTTAATAGAACTATGAGGATTCAGGCATTCGTTGAAGGAGGTGGGAGTGATGGCAGTACCTTTTCGTAAGACATCGAAGTCGAAGCGTGACAAGCGTCGTACTCATTTCAAGTTGAATGTTCCAGGAAT
This sequence comes from uncultured Paenibacillaceae bacterium, assembly GCA_963755735.1. Lineage (GTDB taxonomy): Bacteria > Bacillota > Bacilli > Paenibacillales > DA-C8 > Insulibacter. The sequence continues at coordinate 21,894 of CAVWLN010000040.1, read as the reverse complement.
GGTGAAATGTGAACAATGCGGTGAGCTGAAACTGACACACCGTGTTTGCAGAGTTTGCGGTTCCTATAAAGGAAAAGAAGTAATCAAGCAATAAGCACATTGCATAAATAGAGGAGGCCTCACAATCATCATTGTGGGAGCCTCCTTTATTTGTCTATTCGCATGAATGTATGAAGTCGATATTAAAAATTTAGCCACTTACCTTCCGTTGTTAGCGTCTATTCATGTATAGAGCCATTTTTTAACGTTTATTTTTCCAGATGAGCAGCAATCCTATCAATGTACATATCAGCAACCCGCCAGCAAGATGTTCAAAATCAACATATGGCTATTTAGGAGTTGGATCTGACTAAGAAGTTGCTCAAAATCCGCGCTCACGCTCCTAGATAATTCGTTTACACTGGACGAGACATGCTCTAACGAGGTAGAAATCCCGTTGATTTCCTGCTTCGTTATTTCACCCATAATAAACCTCCTTTACTAATTTTTATAAAACATATACTACTACATAATGAACAATCAAGTAAATTTGTACAATTCATTGCATATATAATTGCAACAATCCAAATGCTCAGGAGCATCAATAGACTGGGAAGGCGAATAAATACAAATCATTTTTTTCTTCACATTTTCTTGTTTTTTGTTATATACTATTAGTACCTGGTGATAAGTTGCACAATTTTACATACCGACCAAGGACTGTGAATCGATGTGAATCTATAGGATATTGGGGTTCGCGCGAGGAGGTGGTGACAATGGGGAAATTACCAAAGAGACAAAGACAGCAGCAGCTTGCGAAGGCGATCGATCAAAATCCGTTCCTGACGGATGAGGAATTGACGCAAATGTTTCGCGTCAGCATCCAAACCGTACGTCTTGACCGACTGGAGCTTGGCATACCGGAGCTGCGTGAGCGGCTTAAGCATATGGCTGAACAAACTTATGACCAAGTACGGTCATTGCCGCTTCACGAAGTTATTGGCGATGTGATCGACTTGCAGCTCGATAAGAGCGGCATCTCGATCTTTGAGATCGGGGAGGAGCATGTTTTTTCCCGTACGAAGATCGCACGCGGGCATCATGTGTTTGCTCAGGCGAATTCGCTAGCTGTCGCCGTTATCGATGACGAAATCGCGCTCACCGCCTCCGCCGACATTCGCTTTATTCGACCGGTCAAACTCGGCGAGAAGTGCGTCGCCAAAGCCTACGTTCGGTCCACCGCCGGAGCTAGCGGCAAAGCGAGTGTTGAAGTATTCACATACGTGGCGGATGAACTCGTGTTTCAAGGGAATTTTACGGTATATCGAATGCATACAGATGAATCGCAGCAACAAGAAGGAGTGGAAGATCATGCGGATAGCCGTTGATGCGATGGGCGGTGACCATGCGCCTGGCGCGGTTGTGGAAGGAACGATTGAGGCCGCCCGCAACTTTCCGGATACGGATTTTATCCTCGTCGGGGATGCAGCGCGCATCGAGCCGCTGCTTGCCAAATACGGTGCTCCGGGCAATGTTGAGTTGCGCCATGCGTCAGAAGTCATCGAACCGGATGACGAGCCAGTGAAGGCGGTGAGGCGCAAGAAGGACGCCTCGATGGTGGTCGCAGGTCGCTTGGTGAAGGACAAGGAAGCCGATGCGTTCCTGTCGGCAGGCAACACCGGCGCGCTTATGGCTGTCGGTCTGCTCGTCATCGGTCGCATTAAGGGCATTCATCGCCCGGCGCTCGCACCGCTAATCCCAACATTATCCGATACCGGCGTGCTTGCGCTCGATCTCGGCGCGAATATGGACGCTGCTCCTGAGCATCTCGTGCAATATGCGCTGATGGGGCATATATACCGCACTGCGGTGCATCGCATAGATCGTCCGCGCATTGGCCTGCTTAACGTAGGCTCAGAGCCGATGAAAGGCAACGAGCTGACGAAAGAAGCGTTCACGTTGCTTTCCCAGCAGCCGCTAAACTTCGTCGGCAATGTGGAATCTCGCGATCTGTTAAGCGGCATTTGCGATGTGGTCGTCTGTGACGGATTTGCCGGCAATATTATGCTCAAGTCGATGGAGGGCACGCAGAAGGCGATCTTCAGCCTGCTCAAACAAGAATTAACCGGATCGACGCTCGGCAAGCTTGCCGGACTCATCTTGAAGCCGAAATTAAAAGTATTCAAGAAATATGACTATAGAGAGCATGGCGGCGCACCGCTGCTTGGCATTGACGGCGTCGTCATCAAAAGTCACGGCTCCTCCGACGCAAGTGCGATCAAGAATGCAATCGGGCAAGTCAGATCCGCGTTGCAAAATGAGCTCGTGGCGGCGATCAGAACGGAAATCAACAGAAATGAGGGGCAAATATGAACAATGCAATATCGGTAGGAGTACTGGGGAGCGGCAAATACGTGCCGGAAAAAATACTGACAAACTTTGATCTCGAACAAATGGTAGAGACGAGCAATGATTGGATTGTAACGCGCACAGGCATTCGCGAGCGGCGCATCAGTTCGCCGGAGGAAGCGTCATCCGATCTTGCATACCACGCTTCGCTAGAAGCGCTGAACAATGCTGGTTTGACAGCGGAAGACATCGATCTCATCATCGTGGCGACGATCACTCCAGATATGGCTTTCCCGTCTACTGCCTGCGTGCTTCAGGAAAGACTCGGTGCCAAGCATGCGGCAGCCTTTGATCTGTCTGCTGCTTGCTCGGGCTTTATATACAGTTTAGCGAATGCGGTCAGCCTGATTTCCACCGGCATGTACAAGCACGTGCTCGTGGTCGGCGCCGAATGCTTGTCGAAGATTACCGATTACACGGATCGCAATACGTGTATTTTGTTCGGGGACGGAGCCGGTGCTGTCGTTCTTGGGCAAGTGCCGGAGGGACGAGGGTTTCGCTCCTTCGTGCTTGGCTCTGATGGCAGCGGCGGTGAGCTCTTGAAATTGGAAGGCGGCGGTTCCCGTTGTCCGTCTTCACCGCAGAGCATCGAGCAGAAGAAACACTTTATCCATATGGCTGGCAGCGAGGTGTTCAAATTCGCGGTGCGCATTATGGGTTCCGCTGCCTTGGAGGCGCTCGAGAAAGCCGGCTTGACCAAGGAGGACGTCGATCTGCTCGTGCCGCATCAAGCGAACATTCGCATCATTCAATCGGCACTCGAAAAGCTCGATTTGCCGGAAGAGAAGTGCATGATAAATTTACACAAGTACGGCAACGTCTCCGCCGCATCGATTCCGATCGCTCTGGCGGAAGCAGCAGAAGAGGGGCGCATGAAGGAAGGGGACTGTCTCGTCCTCGTCGGGTTTGGCGGAGGCTTGACTTGGGGAGCCAGCGTATTGGTTTGGTAAGAGAGCAGCTGGTTCAGATTACACCACATAAGATGAGGAGCATACATGATGGGTAAACTCGCATTCGTTTTTCCCGGACAAGGGGCGCAAGCGGTCGGGATGGGTCGCGATGCCTACGAGCAGCACAGCGGGGCGGCCTCCTTGTTCCGGCAAGCAGATGAAGTGTTGGACTATCAGCTGAGTGAACTGATCTTCGAAGGGCCGGAGGAGAAGCTACGCCTTACTTATCATACGCAGCCAGCACTCTTGACCGTCAGCTGCGCTTACTTGGAGGTGCTTAAGGAAAGCGGCATCCGCGCAGACTATGCGGCTGGTCACAGCTTGGGCGAATACAGCGCGCTGGTAGCGGCAGGCGTCCTCTCGTTTGCGGACGCGGTGCGCACCGTGCGGCTGCGCGGTGAATATATGGATGAAGCCGTTCCTGCCGGTCTCGGGGCGATGGCCGCGGTGCTGGGCGCCAAGCGCGAAGAGCTGGATGCATTGTGCAAGGATATTTCCGCACAAGGCACCGCGGTAGAAATGGCGAATTTGAATTGTCCGGGACAGATCGTCGTCTCAGGCACGGCCGAAGGTGTGCAAGCGGTTGTCAATAGAGGCAAGGAAGTCGGTGCCAAACGGGTTGTGCCGCTGGACGTAAGCGGTCCGTTCCACTCTTCGCTCATGCAGCCGGCCGCCGATCGTCTGAAGGAAGTGCTGGCTCAAGTAGAGCTGCACAATGCAAACGTGCCGGTCATAGCGAACGTTACCGCCCGGCCCGTTACCGAGGCGGACGAAATACGCAAGCTGTTGGCTTTGCAGGTCGTATCGCCGGTGCTATGGGAAGATACGATCATGGAGCTGGTAGCAGCCGGGGTAGACACGTTCGTTGAGATTGGCTCCGGCTCGGTTCTGAGCGGATTGATTCGCAAGATCGACCGTTCTGTCAAGGTCATCACGGTAAATAGCATGGAAGCGGCGCGTGAAGCTGCGTCTGTCCTAGGATAAGACAAGAGGAGATTGTCTCTAAGGAAGGAGACTGCGACTCCATACTTAAGGCAGCATGCAAAGTGAGATGTGCAAACTATGAGGAAAGGGTGAATGCTAATGACATTGCAAGGAAAAATAGCGCTAGTTACAGGAGCATCGCGCGGCATCGGTCGAGCGATCGCCATATGCTTGGCGCAGGCCGGAGCCGATGTGGCCGTCAATTATGCCGGCAATGCACAAGCGGCGCAGGAGACGGCTGAAGCTGTTCGCGCCGCAGGCCGCAAGGCGATCTTGCTGCAAGCTGACGTCGGCAATGCTGAGGAAGCAGAAAGCATCATCAAGCAGACGGTCGAGCAGTTCGGCAGGCTCGATATTTTGGTGAACAACGCCGGAATTACAAGAGATAATTTGCTTATGCGTATGAAAGAAGAAGAATTCGATCAAGTTATTAATACGAACTTGAAGGGTGTCTTCAATTGTATGAAGGCAGCCGCCAGACCGATGATGAAACAGCGCTTCGGCAGAATCATTAACATCTCTTCTGTCGTAGGAGCGGTAGGCAATCCGGGGCAAGTGAACTACGTTGCCGCCAAAGCCGGCGTCATCGGCATGACCAAGACAGCTGCTAAGGAGCTTGCTTCGCGCGGGATTACCGTTAACTGTGTTGCTCCGGGCTTCATCGCAACAGAGATGACCGAGCAGCTCAGCGAAGAAACTCGCCAGCAATTGCTTAGCCAAATTCCGCTCGCCAGACTCGGCGAACCGGAAGACATAGCACGCATCGTTAAGGTGCTTGCTTCCGATGATGCGGCGTACATGACCGGCCAGACCATACACGTTGACGGCGGCATGTATATGGGTTGAATGGCCTAATCAATTGCGTATGGCATTTTGCAAGTAATTCTACTATAATACCAAAAGGGAGGTGAACCGGATGTCCGACGTGTTAGACCGCGTGAAGCGTATCATCGTGGATCGTTTGGGTGTGGATGAATCTGAAGTGACTCCAGAAGCGTCTTTCAAAGACGATTTGGGTGCTGATTCTCTGGATATCGTGGAGCTCGTTATGGAACTCGAGGATGAATTCGACCTTGAAATCTCCGACGAGGATGCTGAGAAGATTACGACTGTGGGAGAAGTTATTGCTTACATAGAATCTCACAAGTAGAACGATTAAGTCCCGTGTCAAACGGGACTTATCCGCATTTGGCCACAATAAGCCCGCGGGGTTCGGGTTCAGATATCCTTAGCAGAGGTGGTTTTAGCCATGAAACATAGAGTCGTAATAACGGGTATGGGGGCGATTACGCCCTTAGGATCCGATCTTCATACAATATGGAACAATCTTGTTAGCGGCAAGTCTGGCGTGTCCGAAGTAACGTCTTTCGATGCGAGTGATTTGCCGACGCGCATTGCTGCAGAAGTGAAAGATTTTAATATTGAAGATTATGTGGAAAGACGTGAAGCGCGCCGCATGGATCGCTTCGTGCAATTCGCTGTGGCAGCGACGCAGAAAGCGCTTCAGGATGCGGACATTCAGATCGGAACGAATACGGATCCGGAGCGAACGGGCGTTATCGTCGGCTCGGGAATCGGCGGTCTCGGCACGTGGGAGGAGCAGCATTCGACGCTGCTTGCGAAAGGTCCGAGACGGGTTAGTCCGTTCTTTATCCCGATGATGATCGCCAATATGGCATCCGGTCAAATTGCGATTATGACAGGTGCCAAAGGACCGAACACGACGGTCGTCACGGCGTGTGCAACCGGCACGAATTCGATCGGCGATTCGTATAAAATTATTCGAGCGCGGCGACGCTGACGTCATGATTTGCGGCGGAGCGGAAGCGACGATCCTAAGGGTCGGTATGGCTGGCTTCTGCGCAGCGCGCGCGATGTCTACACGCAACGATGAGCCGGAACGAGCGAGCCGTCCGTTCGACAAGGATCGGGATGGCTTTGTCATGGGTGAAGGCTCCGGTGTCTTGATCTTAGAATCGCTGGATCATGCATTGAAGCGCGGCGCTCGCATCTATGGCGAAGTGATCGGGTACGGTATGAGCTCCGACGCTTATCATATGACCGATACAGCCCCAGGCGGTGAAGGAGCCGTTCGCTGCATGCGCATGGCTATTCGCGATGCCGGCATTGAACCAAAAGACATTACGTACATTAATGCTCACGGCACTTCGACGCCGGTCGGTGATCCAGGTGAAATCGCAGCGATTAAGACCGTGTTCGGGGAGGATGCGGGCAACGTCATGGTCAATTCGACGAAATCTATGACCGGACATCTGCTCGGAGCAGCAGGCGGGCTTGAAGCGATCGTTTCGACGCTCGTCATTAATCATGGCATCGTTCCTCCAACGATCAACGTCGACAATCAAGACCCGGAGTGCGATCTTGATGTCGTGCCGAACGAATCTCGCAAAGCGAAAGTCGATGTCGCAATGTCCAATTCCTTCGGATTTGGCGGCCACAATGCGACGATCATCATTCGCCGATATGAGTCCTGACAAGTGAGGCGAACGATTGCGAGGCGCAGGAGAGCCGTCCTAGTTCACGACAGTCTGGACAAAGGAGCTTCTTCGAAATGAAGCGAGAATTGCATGAATTGGAGCAAGCGCTCCAGCTGAAATTTCAAAATCCGCGCTTGCTGGCACAAGCCTTTACACATTCTTCATATGTAAATGAGAATAGAGGGAAACTGCCGCATAATGAACGCTTGGAATTTCTCGGCGATGCGGTGCTCGAGCTGTGCGTATCGGATTTTTTGTATCATAAATTTCCGAAGCGCACAGAGGGCGAGCTGACCAAGCTTCGCGCTGCGATCGTCTGTGAGCCTTCACTCGTCGAATTTGCGAATGAATTGGAGTTCGGCTCCTACGTTCGACTTGGAAAAGGTGAAGAGTTAACCGGCGGCCGCAGTCGCCCGGCTCTTCTCGCTGACGTATTCGAAGCGTTCATCGGCGCCCTGTATTTGGATCAGGGGATTGAAAGCGTGAAAGCTTTTTTACAGAAAACGGTGTTTCCCAAAATTCCAAACTACGACCAACCGCAAATGTCCGATTTCAAAACGAGACTGCAAGAGCATGTTCAGCAATATGCACTGGGTACGTTGCAATATCAGATCGTGGATGAGCAAGGTCCTGCCCATGACAAGAAGTTTGTTTCTGAAGTGTATATGAACGGTCGCTGTCTCGGCAGAGGAGCCGGCAGAACGAAGAAAGAAGCGGAACAGCAGGCAGCCGCGCAGGCGATGTCCGAGTTGACTGTGAATAAGTAAGCAAACTGTCGGCGTTCGCACCGACAGTTTTTGTTCATCTGCAAGACATAAAGAAATCCTAAGCTACCAGCGTCCTGCAGGACCTAAGCACGAAACAAGGATTTCTTTAGCGGGTGGTTGCGAGCAGCGCGCGAGTCTATTGAGAGCCAAAAAGAGGTGAGTTCATGTATCTGAAGCGGATTGAACTGAAAGGATTTAAATCGTTTGCCGACAGAACGGAACTGGAGTTTGTGCCGGGCATTACTGCTGTTGTCGGGCCAAACGGCAGCGGGAAGAGCAACATATCCGATTCGATCCGCTGGGTGTTGGGTGAACAAAGTGCCAAATCTTTGCGCGGCGGCAAGATGGAAGACATCATCTTCGCTGGCAGCGATACGCGCAAAGCAGTCAACTATGGTGAAGTCTCCATCACATTAGATAACTCCGCTCAGCAATTGCCTCTCGATTATACGGAAGTGACCATAACAAGGCGAATTCTTCGCAGCGGCGAAAGTGAGTACTTTATTAACAAACAAGCGTGCCGGCTGAAAGACATTACCGAACTCTTTATGGATACGGGGATCGGCAAGGAAGCGTATTCCATTATTGGACAAGGACGAATCGAGGAAATTCTTAGCACCCGCTCTGAGGAGCGACGCGGCATATTCGAGGAAGCGTCCGGCATTGTCAAGTATAAAACACGCAAGAAGCAAGCGCAGAAGAAGCTTGATGAAACGGAGCAAAATCTCGTGCGCATCTCTGACTTGATCACAGAGCTGGAGGGGCAAATTGAGCCGCTTGCCGAACAGTCGGAGAAAGCAAAGCGCTACAAAGCGTTGAAGGAAGAGCTGAAGGCTGGCGAAATATCGCTTTACGTCCATCAGATCGACAAAGTGCATGCCAATTGGCAAGAAGCTAAGCAGAAGCTGGATGTGTTGCAGCAGGAAAAAATCGCACTATCCACCGTCGTCAGTCAGCACGATGCATCGCTGGAAAAGTACCGCTTGGAAATTCGCCAAATGGAGGAGCAGCTGGACAAGGAGCAGCAAGCCCTTCTGGAAATAAGCGGCGAGGCGGAAAAATGCGACGGGCAAGGGGAAGTGTTAAAAGAACGCAAGCGCAACCTAGAGATTAGCCGCAAGCAGACCGCCGATCAATTGCAGCTTCTGAGCGAGCGCATCCAAGCGAAGGAAGCGGAGCAAAGCGGCATCGTCTCCCGCTTGCAGGAAGTGGAGAGCCAGCTTGCTGAGCTGCAAAGCTTGTTGCGGGAAGAAGAAGCGCGTCTAATCGGTGTGGGCGGACAGATGGCCCAGCTGAACGAAGAAGACTTGCGAGCGGAAATGTTGGAAGTGCTGAGCGCTTCGGCACAGCATCGCAACGAGATGCGCTACTTGGAGCAGCAAAAGGATACGCTGACGAGACGAGCAGACAAGCTGGAGCACGAAGTCAAGCGAGCGCAAGCAGAACGCTCGGAGGCTGTTGCAAGGCAAGCTGCCTTGCAGCAACAGTTAAGCGAAGCGGCAGCAGAGCTTGAACAGCTGCGTGAGCAGTTTGTCTCCCTTTCGGAACAATTGCAACAAGGTCAGCAAAAGCTGGAAGAGGAAAACCGCAAGACACGTGAACTGCAGCAAAAGCTAGGTGCGCTTACTTCCAGGCGCGATACGATGCAGGAGATGAAAGACGATTTTGACGGCTTTATGCTCGGCGTCAGGACGATCTTGAAAGCACGCGAAAACAAGACGCTGCAAGGTGTGCACGGGGCCGTAGCAGAGCTGATCAAGGTGCCGGCCAACTATGAAACAGCTATCGAGATTGCGCTCGGCGGAGCGTTGCAAAATATCGTGATGGATGACGAAGCGTCCGCTCGCCAGGCGATTCAATATTTGAAACGACAGCAAGCTGGACGCGCAACATTGCTGCCGCTGGACGTGATTCGCGCCCGGCAAATTCCTGATCAGGATTTGGCCGAGCTGAAAACGATGAGTGGTTATATCGGCATTGCGGCGCACTTGATTACCTTTGCGGAGCGCTACCACAATATCGTCCACAACTTGCTTGGCAATGTAATCATCGCTGAGACGCTGGAGTATGCCAACAAGCTGGCTGCAAAGAGCCGTTATCGCTATCGGATTGTCACCTTGGACGGAGATGTTGTCAATCCAGGCGGCTCGATGACCGGAGGAAGCTTGCAGAAGAAAACGAGCAGCTTGCTCAGCCGGCAGCGCATAATCGAACAGTTGGACAAACAAATTGCGGAAATTTCCGCAGCGCTGGAGCAATCCGGCCTGTCAGCACAATATGAAGCGTCTGAGCAGAAGCGAATGAACGATCAGCTGGAAAAGCTGCGCAGCAGCGGGGAACAAGGGCGCTTGAAGGAGCAGGCGCTGCGTTCCGAGCTGCAGCAATCCGAACAAACGATCCGCAATATCGATTCCATTCTGCAAGTGACGGAGCAAGATTTGCAGGCCGTAAGAGCGGAGCTGGAACAGACGGCTGAACGTCAGACCGCAGTCGTTCGCAAGCTGGAAGAGCTGGCGCAAACCGAGGCGCAATTAAACGAACGCATTCAGGAGGCGGAAGAGCTTCGCAAGTCCCAAGAATCAGCGAAGCATGAGCTGCAGTCGCAGCTGACAGACATTAAGGTGCGCATCGCTTCGGTGACGCAAGACCGCGCAGCGATGAAGGAGCATGCGGTGCGCACAGAACGAGAGATTGCATCCTTGCAGGATGAGCAGCGGGAGATGGAAGCGCAGCTTGGCGAATTGGATCGGGAAATTGCGCAAACGAATCATGAAATCGTGCGTCAGTCCGCGTTGCTGGAGCAGCTGACGGAGAAGAGGAAGGAATGCGCGGAGCGCATCGAGTTTTTGCGTGCGGACCGAGCAGAACGAACCAATCAGCTGCAAATGAAAGAGGACGAGACGAAAGACCAGCGCAGCAAGCTGAGACAAGTCGAAGAAAGCGTCCATCAACTCGAAGTGAGAGTCAACCGGATGGACGTAGAGCTGGAAAACTTATTGAAGAACCTGGCTGAAGATTACGAAATGAGCTATGAGCTTGCTAAGGAACGCTATCCCGTACCTGAGGACATCATCGGCACACAGGCGGCGGTACGCGACCTCAAACGGCAAATTACGCAGCTCGGTGACGTGAATCTCGGGGCGATCGAGGAATACGAGCGGGTCAGTGAACGGTATGAATTTTTGACTGGCCAAAGAAATGATCTCGTTGAAGCGAAGGAGACGTTATACGGCGTCATTCGCGATATTGAAAGCGAGATGTCCAGTCGGTTCAAGGAAACGTTCGAGCAAATTCGCACCCATTTCAAGCAGGTGTTCGTCAAGCTGTTTGGCGGCGGCCGGGCAGACCTCGTGCTCAGTGACCCTGACAATATGCTGGAGACGGGAATCGATATCGTTGCGCAGCCTCCGGGCAAAAAACTGCAAAACTTGCAGCTGTTGTCCGGTGGTGAGAAGGCGCTGACAGCCATCGCATTGTTATTTGCAATCATTCATGTTCGCCCGGTGCCGTTCTGCGTATTGGACGAAGTGGAAGCGGCTCTTGATGAAGCTAACGTATCACGCTTTGCTTCCTATTTGCGGGAATTTGCGGAGCAAACCCAATTCATCGTCGTCACACACCGCAAAGGTACGATGGAGGAAGCGGATGTGTTATATGGAGTGACGATGGAGGATGACGGGGTGTCTAAGCTTGTATCCGTTCGTCTTGAAGACGGCGAACCGGTGTCAGCTTAAGAAATCTCGTTGAACATAAAGGCGGAGGTATACGATGAATTTTTTCAAAAAACTAAAGCAATCGATCGCTTCCAAAACAGAAGCGGTCACGAATAAATTCAAGGAAGGCCTGCAAAAAACGACGAATGCGTTCTCCGAGAAGATGGGCGACCTGCTGAGTCGTTACAAAAAAATCGATGAAGAGTTTTACGAAGAGCTGGAAGAAATCCTCATCAGCGCCGATGTCGGCGTTACTACGGTGATGGATTTGATCGACGATTTGCGCGCCCAAGCGAAGAAGGAGAAGATCGAGGATGCGAAGGAGCTACAACCGATCTTGTCCGAGAAGCTCGCCGCGTTGCTCAAAGGCGGAGAAGACGATGTAGGGCTTAAGCTGAATGAAGGTGGCTTGTCGATCATCTTGTTCGTTGGTGTGAACGGGGTCGGCAAGACGACGACGATCGGCAAGCTGGCGCATCGGTTCAAGCAAGAAGGCAAATCGGTGTTGCTTGCAGCTGGCGACACGTTCCGGGCCGGAGCGATAGAGCAGCTGGAAGTTTGGGGCGAGCGGGTCGGCGTCGACGTCATTAAGCAGCAAGCGGGCTCTGATCCGGCAGCGGTTATATATGATGCGGTACAGGCGGCCAAACAACGCGGCATCGATGTGCTGCTGTGTGATACAGCCGGCCGACTGCAAAACAAGTCCAACCTGATGGAGGAGTTAAATAAGATCTACCGCGTAATCGGCCGTGAAGTGCCGGGTGCTCCTCATGAGGTGCTGCTAGTCGTCGATGCGACAACCGGACAGAACGCCTTGAGCCAGGCCAAATTGTTCGGGGAAAAAACAGGCGTCACAGGTCTAGTTCTTAGCAAGCTTGACGGAACGGCGAAGGGTGGCATTGCCGTCGCCATCCGCCGCGAATTGGACATTCCGGTCAAATTTGTCGGTCTCGGAGAGAAGATTGACGATTTGCAGCCGTTTGATTCCGAGCAATTCGTACACGCTCTGTTCGCCGATATGGTCATAGCAGAAGAACAATAAAAATTTTTTCTATACCGCGCTGTGTTCGTTGACACATGAGGCGCGGTTTTTTTGTGTCTGTAAACGTACTTACTGCTGTCATGCTGCGTGCATGTTTTCTCATGTGCGGTGGCACGATAAGTGTAACTTCTTCCGATGAAGTGAGGGATGTTTATGCCTTGGTGGCAAGTGTTGCTCATATTGGCGATTGCCGTCATGTTGCTCGGCTTTTATTATTACTCGCGCAGTGTAGCGAAACAGATCACAAGCGGCGAAACACGCGATAAAGAAGTAGGAGCAAGGGTGTCCAAGCACAAAATTATGGCGAATCCGATCATTTGGGCTTATCTGATCGTTATTTTTATTGTGCTGGCGGTTACCGTCTATCTGATCTTCTTATATCCGGAAGCCGCACACAGAGGTAGTTAGCTTCCGAATCTAATGGAGTAGGCTTAAATGATGACCAAGTGAACCGGATCGACGAAGGAGGAACGTCTGATGGACGATAAAAAAACGTATTACGTATCGGTGCAGTCAGAGTCGATAACGGAAAATCAAGGGGATACAGCGTACGAGTTCGAAATTCAGGCGACAGATCGTGAAATCGGGCTGCTGCAGGAGCTGTTCGATATGATTGAAGATACGGACAATCTGTCGGCTATTCGCGCGCATATTCCTTACGTGCAATATCATGATGATCCGGAAAATGACAGCTATGATGAACTGTTGCAAGCCGTCTACCGCAAGCTACATGAGCTAGGCACGCCGGAGACGAAACAGCATATCGAGAGCATGGGCGTGCTGGACTAGCGCCTCGCCTCGATATGCAAACCCCTTATTCCCCAATATACCCGTAGTTCGTAGTGATCGATAGCGATCACCCCCCTCAACCAACATTTCCAAGGTGACAAGAAAATTCCCTTGACAGCTCGCCTGCATTCCGTTATGATAAGAAAGGTTTTGAAGCTGTCAAGTAATATTCCTTTACACATATATTTGGAGGCTAAGACGGTGTCCGAACATTCGACTGAACAGGAACTGCTTTCGAAGACTACCCGCATGAACCTCCTGTTTGACTTTTATGAACAACTGTTAACGGAGAGGCAACGTACTTATTTAACGTATTATTTCAATGATGATTATTCGCTGGGCGAGATTGCAGCCGAATTTGCAGTGAGCAGACAAGCGGTGTATGATCAATTGAGACGGGCAGAATCGCTGCTGGAGCAATACGAAGCGAAGCTCGGATTGCTCGAACGCTATGAGCAGCGTCAACGCCTCGTGCGCAACATTCGACAAGTGATTGGCGAACTGCAAGGCGATGTGCGGATGAAGATCGAGCAATATTTGAAACAGCTGGAGCAGCTAGAGCAAGATTAGGACTCTAGCGATTGGAGCGCATGACTTTTATAGCAGAGGAGGACATATCGTGCCGTTTGAAGGATTGGCTAGCAGACTGCAGGGAGTATTCGGTAAGCTGCGCGGCAAAGGCAAAGTTACGGAAGAAGACGTCAACGAAGCGATGCGAGAAGTGCGTCTGGCTTTGCTAGAAGCGGATGTGAACTTCAAAGTCGTCAGGCAATTTATTAATAAAGTAAAGGAACAAGCAGTCGGACAAGAAGTGATGAAAAGCTTCACGCCCGGCATGGTTGTAGTCGATATCGTCAATAAGGAATTGACGGCTCTGATGGGCGGCACGCAGAGTAAGCTGGCGCGATCGAATCGGCCGCCGACGGTCATTATGATGGCCGGTTTGCAGGGTGCCGGTAAGACGACGACTTCCGGCAAGCTGGCGCGCCTTCTGCAGAAGCAAAATCATAAGCCGCTGCTCGTTGCTGCCGACATATACCGGCCGGCCGCGATCAAGCAATTGCAGATTCTCGGTGAGCAGATTGGTGTTCCGGTCTTTTCACTTGGTGAGACTGATCCGGTTGAAATCGCTAAGGGCGGGCTGCAATATGCGAAGGACAACAACCTGGATTATGTCATTATCGATACGGCTGGACGCCTTCATATCGATGAAGAGTTGATGGACGAATTGAAGCAAATTCGCGAAGCGGTGAAGCCGGACGAAACGCTGCTCGTCGTCGACTCGATGACCGGTCAAGATGCCGTCAATGTGGCAGAAAGCTTCAACCAGCAGCTGGAGCTGACAGGCGTGGTGCTGACGAAGCTGGACGGTGACACGCGTGGCGGCGCGGCAATTTCCGTCAAAGCGGTAACAGGCTGTCCGATCAAATTCGCCGCGATGGGTGAGAAGATCGACGCGCTGGAGCCGTTCCATCCAGAACGGATGGCCTCGCGAATTCTCGGTATGGGTGATATGCTGTCGCTTATCGAGAAGGCGCAAGCGGGCATCGATGCGGAGAAGGCGCAGAGAACTGGAACGCAAGATGCGCACGGGCGGAATTTACGTTAGAAGACTTCCAAGAGCAGACTTGAACAGATTAAGAAGATGGGGCCGCTCGACCAATTGCTCGATATGCTGCCAGGAGTAGGCAAGGCCAAAGGGCTTAAGGATCTTAAGGTCGATGAGAAGCAGATGGCGCGTACTGAAGCGATTATCAAATCGATGACGACGCGAAGAACGCAACAGGCCGGAGATCATTAACGCAAGCCGCCGCAAGCGTATCGCGAACGGTAGCGGTACAACGCTTACAGGACGTTAACCGTCTGTTGAAGCAATTTGACGATATGCGCAAGATGATGAAGCAATTTACGACGATGATGGGCGGCAAAGGGAAGAACAAGGCGATGAAGAAGCTCGGCAAGGGAAGGGGCTTTCGCTTCCCGTTCGGCTGATAGTTATTCTACTTACCGAACGCCCGAGCCATTTGCAATATATGAACTAGAGAAATCCTTTAGAAGGAGGTGAATGATCAGGTGGCAACACGTATTCGTTTGAAGCGTATGGGTGCACATAAAGCACCATTCTATCGTTTGGTTGTAACAGATTCCCGTTCTCCGCGTGACGGCCGATTCATCGAGGAGATCGGCTACTTACAATCCGCTAACTGAACCGAGCACGGTGAAGATTGACGAAGAGAAAGCTTTGAAATGGCTGCAAAACGGCGCACAAGCGTCCGATACAGTTCGCAGTTTGTTCAGCAAAGCCGGCATCATGAAGAAATTCCACGAAAGCAAGCTGCAGAAATAACTGTCAGATTCGGGGGAATCATGATGAAACAATTAATTACGGTGATCGCCAAGCGGTTGGTTGATCATCCCGATGATGTCCGCGTCGCGGAAGTGGAGAAAGAGAATTTGATCGTATATGAATTATCGGTGCATCCAAGCGATGTCGGTAAGGTGATCGGCAAGCAAGGCCGTATCGCCAAAGCGCTTCGCACTGTAGTTGCTTCTGCAGCTGTCAAGGAGCAGAAGCGGGTGGCCGTTGATATCATCTCTTAGGGTGGGAGTTTTCTCCGCCCTTTTTCTCATCACTTTTACTCGTTACGATGCTTGAACGCGATAATTCGCTTACGCGAAACATCCTTGTTAGTCATAAAGGAGTGCCGATGATGCAAGATACGTATTATACGGTAGGTAAGATCGTCAACACACACGGCCTAAGAGGCGAGCTGAAAATTTTGCCGACGACGGATTTTCCCGATGAGCGGTTTCAAAAAGGTAGCGAGCTGTTGATCGAACATCCGCAGCTTGCGGAGCGATTGCCGGTTACTGTTGCCTCGGCAAAACCGCATAAGAATACTTACCTGCTTAAGCTGAAGCAATATGATCACATTCAGGATGTGGAGAAGTTCAAAGGGCGGATTGCTCAAAGTGAGCTCTCGCATTTGCGTGACCGCTAGCCGAGGCGAGTACTACTATCATGAAATTATCGGCTGCCAGGTATTTACGGAAGAAGGCGAAGAGCTCGGCGTGATCGAGGAAATTTTGTCCCGGGTGCCAACGATGTCTGGGTTGTCAAACGGCCGAAAGGCAAACCGGTGTTGATTCCGTATATTGATGATGTCGTAAAACAAGTCGACGTTACGGGAAAACGCGTGACGATTCATTTGATGGAAGGTTTGATCTAGATCATGCGCATCGACGTCCTCACTTTGTTTCCTGAAATGTTTCAAGGCTTTCTTAGCACAAGTATTATCGGCAAAGCTTAGATAAAGGAATCGCAAGCGTCGAACCATCAATTTCCGCGACTATGCGAACAACAAGCATGCGACGGTGGATGATTATCCATACGGCGGCGGAGGTGGGATGGTGCTGAAGCCGGAGCCGATTTTCCTCGCTGTGGAGGATGTGCTGAGCCAGCATGAGAAGAAGCGTCGGACGAACGCCACGCATTATTCTCATGTGCCCGCAAGGAGAGCCGTTTACGCAGGAGAAGGCGGAGCAGCTTGCGCAGAGAAGAGCATCTGATTTTTATTTGCGGCCATTATGAAGGCTATGATGAACGAATTCGCGAGCATTTGGTTACAGATGAGCTGTCGATCGGCGACTATGTGTTGACTGGCGGCGAGCTTCCGGCTATGGTCGTCATGGACAGCGTCATCCGCTTGCTGCCGGGCGTGCTCGGCAATGAAACTTCGGCGGTTACGGACTCCTTCAGCACCGGCTTGCTGGAGCATCCGCATTATACGAGACCGGATAACTTCCGCGGCTGGCAAGTGCCGGAAGTCTTGCTGTCCGGACATCACGGCCGCATCGCGGAGTGGCGGCGACGTGAGTCGCTTAGCCGTACGTGGCAGCGCCGGCCGGAGCTGCTGGAAAACCTGACGCTCAGCAAGCAGGAAGAGGCATGGCTTGCAGCATGGCGAGCCGGGAAGGGCGACGACGAAGCTGATTGACGAAGCTGATTATGGAAGAAAGCGTGTTAGCAATGTTATGCTGGTGCCTCGTTCAGCATATACTCAGCATGCCGATCGCCACGGCGATCAGCCCGACCGTGATCGAGGTTTGCGCGCCGACCATGATTCGCGACAGCACATCGCGGCCGAGATGGTCGGTGCCGAGCAGGTTCTGCGGCGACGACGGCAGCAATTTGAAGCGCATCCGCAGCTCGTCGACCGGAAACGGCGTCCAAAAGAGCGACACCAGCGCCGTGCCGACGAACAACAGCAGCAGCACCGCGCCGAGCTGGAAGCCGACATGGCGGCGGGCGCGGGCGAGGAAGGCGGTCATGCCGCGACCCGCGGCCGGGGATCGAGCAGCGCGTAGGCAAGGTCGACCAGCAGATTCACGACCAGCACCAGGATGGTGAACAGGATCACGACGTTCTTGATCACGATCAGGTCGCGGTTGTTGATCGAGTTGTAGACCAGCTGGCCGACGCCGGGCAGGCGGAACACGCTCTCGATGATCACCGCGCCGGCGATCAGGAAGCCGGCGATCAGGCCGGCCACGGTCGTCACCGGGATCAGGGCGTTGCGCAGCGCATGGCGGAACAGCACGATGCGCTCCGGCGCGCCCTTGGCGCGCGCGGTGCGGACATAGTCCTCGCGCAAGGTGTCGAGCATGGCCGAGCGCGTGACCCGGGTCAGGATCGCGATCTCGCCGAGCGACAGCGACAGCGCCGGCAGGATCAGCGCCTGGATCGATCCGGGCAGGTCCTGCCGCCAGCCGGGAAAGCCGCCCGCCGGGAAACACCTGCCAGGTCACCGCGAAGACCAGCACCAGCACGATGCCGAACCAGAAGTTCGGGATCGAGATGCCGATCTGGGTGAAGCCCATCACGCCCCAGTCGCCCGACCGTGCCGTGCTTCCAGGCGGCGAACACGCCGAGCGGGATCGCGACCAGCCATCGCCCAGCACAGCGCCAGCGCGCCGAGCGGCAGGGTGACGGCCAGCCGATCGCCGATCAGCTTGGCGACCGACGTGCCGTAGGCATGGCTGTTGCCGAGATCGAAGCTCAGCAGCCCGCCGATCCAGTGCAGGTAGCGGACCAGCAGCGGCTGGTCGAAACCGTACTGCGCGCGCAACGCCGCCAGCGTGTCGGGCCGCGCATCGGTGCCCAGCATGATCAGCGCCGGATCGCCGGGCAGCACCTCGACGACGGCAAAGACGACGACCGTCGCGAGCACCAGCGTGACGAGGGCGGCGGCGAGGCGACGGGAGAGGAAGTCGACATCACCCCTCCCCCGTCTTCGGGGGAGGTGCCGAAGGGCGGCGGGGGAAAGCCCGAGTAGATCTACAGTTTGGATCATGATCTGAAATCGGAAAGAGCGGCCGCGCCTTCGCCCTCCGTCGCCGTATGACGGCGCCACCTCCCCCGAAGACGGGGAGGAGTCATATGCGATAGCCCTGCCCGCAGACGGGGGAGGGAAGCTCACTTCCAAGCAACGCCCGTAGATCGGTCGCCGGGGTCGGCGAGTTCTCCCACATGCCGACCAGCTCCTTCTTCCAGACGCCGATCTTGGCGAGCTGGTAGAGGTAACCGTTCACCGCATCGCGGGCGATGATGCGCTGGCAGTCCTTCAGGAGCTCGTCGCGCTTGGCGAAGTCGGTGGCGGCCACGACCTCGCGCCACTTGGCCTTGAACTCCGGCGAATTGTAGTTCCAGTAGTAGCCGTCGCGCGCATAGCGATCGATGTCGTTGGCCTCGGTGTGAGCCACGATCGTGAGGTCGTAGTTGCGCTCCTTGAACACCTCGGAGAGCCACTGCGGCCATTGCAGCTGGGTGATCGCGACCTTGATGCCGATCTTGCCGAGCTGGCTCGCCAGCACCTCGCCGGCGCGCTGGGCATAGCCGACCGGCGGCAGCTTGAGGCTGGCCTCGAAGCCGTTGGGATAGCCCGCCTCGGCGAGCAGCGCCTTGCCCTTGGCGATGTCGAACGGATAGGTCTTGGTGAGATCGATATAGGCCTTGTTGTGCGGCGGGAAGTGGCTGCCGATCGGCGTGCCGATAGCCCGACTCGGCCGCGATCAGCTCCTCGCGATTGATGGCATGGGCCATCGCCTGGCGCACCTTGAGATCGTTGAACGGCTTCTTGCCGTTGTTGGTCGCCAGGATCACCTCGCCCTCGGTCGTGCCGACGACCACGGCGAAGCGCGCGTCCTTCTTCAGGCGCTCGACCAGCTCGGGCGCCTGGAAGCCCGGGAAGGTGTCGACGTCGCCGGCGCAGCAGCGCGCTCACCTGCGCCGAGGGATCCTTCACCACCTTGAAGATCATGGTGTTGAGCTTGATCGACGCCGGATCGCGATAGGTCGGCGACTTCACCAGGGTGATCGAATCGCCCTCCTTGCGCTCCTTGAACATGAAGGGCGCCGGTGCCGACCGGATGCTTGTCGTTGGTCGGCGCGGTCTTGGGATGCATGATCGCCGGCATCGCCCAGCGACGAGGTTGTAGAGCAGGTACGAGTTCGGCGTCTTGAGCGTGATCTTCACTGTCGCCGGATCGACCGCCTCGACCTTGTCGATGTCGGTGTAGAGCGACTTGCCGGCACGGTCGAATCGGCCGCGAACAGCCGGTCGATGCGCGAACTTCACCACCGACGGCGTCGAACGCCTCGCCGTCGTGGAACTTCACGCCCGTGCGCAGCTTGAAGACGTACTCCTTGCCGTCCTCGGAGATAGCAATACGTAGTTATGTCCATTATTTACTGGCTCAGTTGCGTTGCTATCTCCGAGCAGCAAGGAGTACATCTATGAAGCTGCGGCAGGGCGTGAAGTTCCACGACGGCGAGGCGCTCGATGCCTCGGTCGTGAAGTTCGCGATCGACCGGCTGTTCGCCGCCGACTCCACCGTGCCGGCGAAGTCGCTCTACACCGACATCGCGTCGGTCGAAGCGGTCGATCCGTCGACGGTGAAGATCACGCTGAAGACGCCCAATTCCTACCTGCTCTACAATATCGCGCTGTGCGACGCGGCGATCCAGCACCCCAAGTCGGCACCGACCAACGACAAGCATCCGGTCGGCACTGGCGCCTTCATGTTCAAGGAGCGCAAGGAAGGCGATTCGATCACCTTGGCGAAGGCGCCGACCTATCGCGACGCGGCGTCGATCAAGCTCAACACGGTGATCTTCAAGGTGGTGAAGGATCCGTCGGCGCAGGTGAGCGCGCTGCTCGCCGGCGACGTCGATACCTTCCCGGTTTCCAGGCGCCCGAGCTGGTCGAGCGCCTGAAGAAGGACGCGCGCTTCGCCGTCGTCGTCGGCACGACCGAGGGCGAGGTGATCCTGGCGACCAACAACGGCAAGAAGCCGTTCAACAACCCCAAGGTGCGCCAGGCGATGGCCCACGCGATCAATCGCGACGAGCTGATCGACGCCGAGTCGGGCTTCGGCACGCCGATCGGCGGTCACTTTCGCCGCACAACAAGGCCTATGTCGACCTGACGAAGACCTATCCGCTCGATATCGCCGAGGACAAGGCGCTGCTCGCCGAGGCGGGCTACCCGAACGGCTTCAACCGTTCCTCAAGCTGCCGCCACTCCGTTCGCCCAGCGCGCGGCGAGGTCGCTGGCACCAGCTCAAAAAGATCGGCATCAAGGTTGCGATCACCCAGCTGCAGTGGCCGCAATGGCTGGCCGAGGTGTTCAAGGAACGCAACTACGACCTCACGATCGTTGCGCATACCGAAGCCAACGATCTCGATCGCTACGCCCGCGACGGCTACTACTGGAACTACAGTTCGCCGGAGTTCAAGGCCAAGTGGCGTCAAGTCGTGGCGACCATCGACTTCGCCAAGCGCGACGAGCTCCTGAAGGAGTGCCAGCGCATCGTCACCCGCGATGCGGTGAACGGCTACCTCTACCAGCTCGCCAAGATCGGCGTGTGGAAGAAGGAACTGGTCGGCATGTGGGAGAACGCGCCGACCCCGGCGGGCGACTTACGCGGGGTGTTGTATTGGAAGTGACGCCCCTCCCCCGTCTGCGGGGGAGATAGCCGCGGTAACCCGACGACGGAGGGGGTAAGTGACGTACGCCCTTTTCTTGTCTGAGCCCCCCACCGCCCGCGATTACGCAGGCACCTCCCCCGATGACCGGAGGCGGGCGCAGATCGAATTCCTCTCCCGGCGACTGGCTGCCGCGCTTGTGACCCTGGCGCTGGCGACGGTGGTGGTGTTCGCCGTCGTCGAAGTGCTGCCCGGCGACCCGGCATTGATCATGCTGGGCACCGATGCGCGGCCCGACACGCTGGCGGCACTCCGCGCCCAGTACGGCTTCGACCAGCCCTTGTTGGTGCGCTATTTCCACTGGATCGGCGGGCTCCTGAGTTTCGACCTCGGCACCAGCCATGCCTACGGCACGCCGGTTGCCAAGCTGATCGGAGACCGGCTGGCGGTGACGCTCCCGCTCGCAGCCCTTGCGCTGAGCTGGGCGTTGCTCGTAGCCATCCCGCTCGGGGTGTTGGCCGCCTGGAAGCACCGCACACCGATGGATTGGGGCGTCATGGGCTTCACCCAGCTCGGCATCTCAGTCCCCAACTTATAGGTCGAGGCCACGTCCTGGTGCTGTTGCTTTGCCGTCACCTGGCAGGTCTTCCCGGCCGGTGGCTTTCCCGGCTGGGGCCAGGACGCGCTCAAGTCGCTGCATGCCCTGATCCTGCCGGCGCTGTCGCTGTCGCTGGGGGAAATCGCGATCCTGACGCGCGTCACCCCCTCGGCCATGC
>CAVWLN010000039.1:0-21066 GCA_963755735.1 uncultured Paenibacillaceae bacterium | reverse complement strand
GCATCCACTCCGGAGTCGTCACATGAGGTCCATTCTCGTAGACGATCGCCCGCTCCTTGCCGACCTCGGCAACGAGCTTCACGTCCAGTTGCTTCAAATACCGCAAGCCGCCGTGCACAAGCTTTGTCGAACGGCTGGAAGTACCTGCGGCAAAATCTTGCATCTCCAAAAGGCAGTCTCGCATGCCTCTGGATTGCGCATCCAGTGCGATGCCTGCCCCCGTTATCCCGCCGCCAATGACGAGGACATCCCATGTCGTTTGCTGCAGCTTTTGCCGGTACGTTTTCCGTAAAAAAGTTGAAAACGTCTTATCTCGCCCGTCCATTGTTTGCATTGTTTACATGTGTCTGCACCATCCATCTAAATATTTCTCAACGTTCATCATATCGTTCCCGATGCCTGCTTATTGAAATGCAATCGCCGCTTTAACCGCCTTCTGCCATCCGCTATATAGCGCAGTTCTTTGCTCTTCAGCCATTTGCGGCGAAAACTTGCGATCGACTTGCCAGTATTCGGCGATCTCGATCGCGATCCTTCCAATATCCGACCTGCAAGCCGGCCAAATAAGCGGCGCCGAGCGCAGTCGTCTCGCTAATGCGCGGCCGTTCCACCTGCTGTATTCAAAATATCGCTCTGGAATTGCATCAGAAAATCGTTGCTGACTGCGCCGCCGTCCACTCGTAAAGTGGAGATGGCATTCCCGCATCCGTCCTGCATGACGTTCAGTACATCCTTCGTCTGATAAGCGATCGATTCCAACACCGCACGAACGAAATGTTCTCTTTCCGTTCCGCGCGTCAGCCCGAACACCGCGCCGCGCACGTCGCTTTCCCAGTACGGAGTTCCGAGACCGACGAACGCCGGCACGACGTAAACGCCGTCCGTTGACTCACCTTGCTGGCGTATTGTTCGCTCTCCGCGGCGGTCTCGATCATGCGCAGCCCGTCACGCAGCCATTGGACAGCCGAACCTGCGACGAAGATGCTGCCTTCGAGCGCATATTCCACTCCGGATCCAGCCCCCAAGCGATCGTCGTCAGCAGACCGTTGTCGGAACGGATCGCCTTCTTGCCCGTATTCATCAGCATGAAACAGCCTGTGCCGTACGTGTTTTTCACCATGCCTTCGTCGATAGCAGGCTTGACCGAACAGCGCGGCCTGCTGATCCCCTGCCGCGCCGCAGATCGGCACTTCCGAGCCGAAGAAATGATGCGGCGCGGTTACGCCGTATATGTCCGAAGACGGCCGCACCTCCGGCAGCATCGCGCGCGGCACGTCCAGCAGCTCCGAGCAGTTCTTCGTCCCATTCGAGTGAATGAATATTAAACATTAAGCGTGCGCGAAGCATTGGAATAATCGGTGACATGCACCTTGCCGTCTGTCAGCTTCCAGATGAGCCAAGTTTCCATCGTGCCGAACAGCAATTCGCCGCGCGCCGCTTTCTCGCGGGCTCCATCACATGGTCGAGCATCCATTTGACCTTCGTCCCGGAGAAGTACGGATCGAGAGCAGCCCCGTCCTCTCACGGAACGTCTCCTCATGCCCTTCGCGGCGCAGTTGCTCGCAAATGTCTTCCGTCTGGCGCGACTGCCAAACGATCGCATGATAGATCGGCTGACCGCTGCTCTTGTCCCAGACGACTGTCGTTTCCCGCTGATTCGTAATGCCGATTGCAGCGATATCGTCTGGGCGAATGTCCGTTTCGGAGAACACCTCCGAGAAGACGGACATGCGTGGAAATCCAAATTTGATTGGCATCATGCTCAACCCAGCCCGGCTTCGGAAAATATTGCTTAAACTCCTGCTGCGCGATATGAACGATTTCACTCTTCCGATTGAACACGATCGCCCGCGTGCTCGTCGTCCCTTGATCCAGCGCCAAAATATACTTTGCCATCAGATCACCTCATATTTTCATAATGTTTCCACAATTCGCGGTTTGATGTCGTAACAGCTGTTGCACCAGCTGCCAAAGCATTCTCCACCTCTTCAACCGTACGGACAAATCCGCCCGCAAATACCGGCACCCCTGTCGTTTCGCGAACCTCGCGAACTAATGACGGCACGATGCCCGGAAGCACCTCGATATAATCCGGCTTCGTTCGCTCCATCAGCGCATAGCTCTTGCTCAGAGACCCGGTGTCGAGCAGGAATAAGCGCTGAATCGCGATCAGCTTATTCTTCTTCGCTTGCATCACAACGCTGGCGCGCGTCGAGATCAACCCTGCCGGACGCAGCTGTTGACACAGAAAGTCCGCTGCGTATTCATCGCTTTTCAGCCCTTCTACCAGATCAACGTGCAGCAGCATTTGCTTGCCGTGACGGCGTGCCAGCTCAATCAGGCTGTGCAGCTGGCCGATGTGGCTGTCGAGCAATACGATATATTCGAACGAGGAGTCCAGCAGTCGCTCTAAGTCTTTGATTTTGCGCACGGCTGGCAATATTTTCTGGCCGTCGATCGGCATATGCGAATCCTCCTTATCGCCTTGGTCAACTGCAGGAATCGGTCACATTCACTGGAGCGTCGGCCCTGCGGTCAGTCTTTGCCACTACGATCCTGCCAATGATTGTTCCAATGAACCTTCTAATGTAGAAAAAAATCACACGGCAAGAGCCTGCTGCTAAAAAACCAACAAGCTGCACATGTGATTCTCCGAATCTCCTTCACGGGTATTAACTTAAGTCCATTGTATACAGCTTGCCTGTGATGTGTCAACTAACAATCCATTGCCCATGTATATGCGTGACTCGCTCCCCCTGCTTCCTCCCCTCGTCAGATTCAATGCCTCCAACTTTTCCACTATGCCCACAATCCTATATCCAAATCTGTACAAATTGAGTTATGATAAGTAGGTGGATCATACAAATAAATAAAGGCTGTGTTTCAGATGGATGAGGCGACCTAAGAGAATAACGGATATGATTGTAGCATCAGAGCTTTACACTCCTGGACGCGGCTTAGTTTATACATAAAGGAGTAATGGATTTGTTATGAACTTTATCGAGCTTCTGAAAGCGATCGTGCTAGGACTTGTGGAAGGGTTAACGGAATTTGCTCCGGTGTCATCTACCGGACATATGATTCTCGTCGACGACATGTGGTTGAAATCAACGGAATTTCTCGGACAATACCCGGCAAATACATTTAAGATCGTCATCCAGCTCGGTTCTATTCTCGCCGTTGTCGTCGTTTTTTGGCGCCGCTTCTTCGATCTTCTGGGACTTAGCCGCTTGCTGAAGGATTCCCCGGCAGGGCAGCACGCGCAAGATCAACAAGCGCCAGTAACAGAGGACGCAAACAGCCATGGAACGAGTGAAATGCCAAAACGCGCCGCTCGCAGCAAAGGCGGTCATCTGAAATTAACGCATATCATCATCGGACTCCTTCCCGCGGGCATCATGGGCGTCCTGTTCGAAGACTACATCGATGAACATTTGTTTACGATCGAGACCGTATTGGTCGGCTTGCTTGCAGGTGCGGTGTTTATGATCGCGGCAGACTTGTTCCGCCCGAAGACACCGAAGGTTGAAACAGTGGATCAGATTTCGTACAAACAGGCGTTTGCAGTAGGCCTGATCCAATGCTTGTCGCTGTGGCCAGGCTTCTCCCGCTCCGGCGCTACGATATCTGGCGGCGTCATGCTCGGTTTAAACCACCGCTCCGCATCCGACTTTACGTTCATCATGGCCGTGCCGATCATGGCGGGGGCGAGTGCGATTTCCTTATATAAGAATTGGCAATATTTCACGATCGATGCACTGCCGTTCTTTATTGTCGGATTTATTAGTGCGTTCGTGTTCGCACTCTTGTCCATTCGCTTCTTCTTAAAGCTAATCAACCGCATCAAGCTCGTACCGTTCGCCATTTACCGCATCGTTCTTGTGGCGCTGATCTATTTCTTGTACTTCTAAAGCGCGAAGCACTCCTTCCTAGTCTTACCGATTGGGAAGGAGTGTTTAATTTGCAGTGGTTTAACTCCTCTCCTGCTTCAATCCCCCTTCTGCTCCAGCTTGCGTTTTTCCTTCATCAGTCGCTGGAACTCTTCCTCCAGCTCCTCACTAGGTTCAAGGCTCAAACGGCTGAGGACATCAGATATTTTCGTTTCCAGCAAGAGCCGTTCTTCTTCATCATCCGCTTTCCGCTCTGTAACCGATACGTGCGCTTGCAGCTCATCATATGTGCCTTCAAACAGCCGAATGCTCCCCTCCTCAAAAATAAGCAGGCGCTCAGCTAGATGGTTAATAAACCTTCGGTCATGGGAGACAAACAGCACAGTTCCTTCATAATCCTGCAATAGCGACTCCAGCGCCTCTACCGCTTCAATATCGAGGAAATTGGTCGGCTCATCCAATACCAATGTGTTCATGTCGCTAACGAATAATTTCGCAAGCGCAACCTTAACTCGCTCGCCTCCGCTTAATACTCCGACCTTCTTATACACGTCTTCGCGAAAGAAATGCAGTCTCGCCAGCACGGTGCGAATCAACGTTTCGTCTTGCGATGATGTCGAACGTACATTGTCGAGTATCGACTTCTCCACGTCAAGAATGTTCAGGTTTTGGCTGAAATAGCCGAATTTGACGGACGGGGCAATCGAGATAGCGTCTTGCTTCGACGGGCACTCCTTGAGCAGCGCTTCGAACGGCATCACGACATATGCCCAGCGCGTCATCGTCATTCCAGGACTCGCCTATACCCGCTTGCAGGATCGTCTTCACCAGCGTCGTCTTCCCGCAGCCGTTCGGCCCGATGATCGCCAGCTTGTCACCGCCGCGGACAAAGAAGCTCACCGGGTGCCAGAGAGGCGATCGCCAATCCGGCCGGACAGATCGCGCACGCGCATGACGATCCGCCCTCTGAATGCTTCATGATGCGGCACATCCATGTGGATTGGTGGATGTTCTCGCGGCTTCTCGACTTTTTCCAGCTTTTCCAACCGCGTCTCCATCGATTTGGCTGCCTTCTGCAGTTTTTTCTGCTTCTTGGCGAAATACGGCTTGGCCCCGGTTACTCTTTGCCTCGGACGGGGATACTTGCTTCGGCTTCTTCGTCGCTCTTGCAGCTTTCGCTTCCTTCGCACGTATCGCTGCTTCCAGCTGTCGTTTCTCCCGCATATAGTTCTCATAGGCGTGCTCGTGCTGACGACGTTCCAGCTCTTTCTGCTCCGCGTAGGCGGAATAATTCCCTTTATAAAGACCAATTTTTCCGTCCGCCACTTCCCAGATCGTCGTACAAAGCGAATCCAGGAACGCCCGGTCATGAGAAATCAGCACGACAGCCCCGTGCCAATCCCGTAGTTTTTTCTCCACCCATTCGATATGAGCGGTATCCAAATTCGTCGTCGGTTCATCGGCGAGCAAAATTTCTGGATTTCTAATGAGCGCCTCCCGAATGGCTTCTTGCGTCAACTCGCCGCCGCTCTTCACCGATTCCGCACGTCTTAGCTGCGGAATTCAACTCCCGCTTCGCTCGTGTCTTCACCATTCCGGCATCAGGCTTGCGGATGCCTGCCAGCACCTCGATTAGCGTCGTCTTGCCGCTGCCGTTGCGCCCTACAATACCGATACGCTCATTTTCCGTAATTACTAGTTGCGGCGCATCGATTAGCAAACGGTCTTTCACGTATATTTGAATGCCTGTCGCTTCTAATAGCATCTAATATCGCTTCCTTTCACGTATTTGTGTCAAGGACTCCCGAGTGCAGCTTCATAAGGATGCCAGGAACGCAAAAAACCCCCTATCCACTGCCAGAATAGGAGGTGTAATGACATGAGTTGTCACCATGTTGGGGTGCGATTAGCCGCGAAAGTGTATGCTTTCGTAACCACTTCATTCGTAATCCCGCTTGTAGTAGGATAACGTAACGAAAGGCACACGTAGCATCACTAATAACCTGATCCACGTCACGGAACAACCCAATCCTATTCTGAACATCCCGGTCGAAGGCAACATTGTACGTTACACGCACAGTGAGAAAACGATACGACCAAAAGTGCATAGCTGTCCCTAACTTTCAGTAGCGCCTGACCCGCAGGTCATCTGCGAAAGCTCAGTCGCATCTGCAATCCGCAATGCAAATACATACATGTAAATTCCCGAACACTACAACATCATGTTGATTCGAAAATATCATGTTGATTTGCTTATCATGTTGATTCGCTATTATCTGATTCGCGTGCCGCATGCTTTTGCTTCGTTTTCCAGCGAATTGTTGCCTTACAAGATCTTCGATGATTCATAGGATTAGTTGTCCATGGTCGTCAGAAGACGACCTTTTCCTCGTTCGATTACCTCTACCATAACGAAAACATCACTCGGATTGTCAAACTTTGAGCGAAATATGATTTCGCAGATCGATGCGATTCTTGTTGAAATAACTGGATTTCATGCTCTTATTTGCATCGATATCGATCTAAAACATTAAACGAACGTCCTGCTTTCCGTTCTGATATCCTAACGATCTGTGGTGTTATATGGTGAAATTCCCGATATGACCATTCCTTACGAAGATTTGATAGCTTATAGCGGCAAAAAGGTCGCGAATGAGGCTTGCTAGGGAGATTAGCTTTATAAATCTTCGTTAAATTTTTTGAACTGCGATTATTTAGCTAATAAGGTGGATAATCTTCGTAAAGAATCAAATCCAACGCCATGCCCAGAACCCACGCCTGGTATCGACGCTCGCACAAGCAGCGATCCACATCACTGCTCCTAAGGCAAGTGATTTCACGGTGCTTAGTTGACCCTCTGTCCTTTAAGATTAATGCTCAACATTATACTTGCCTACGTAATCAGAACAAGCAAAACATCGGGGCTGCTCACGAACAGCCCCGTATTTCTGTCGTTATGTGTATTGGTCGATCAGCTTCTTCAACGCTTGCTGAATGTCCCCTTGAAATTCACCGCCATGGTAACAAGATCAAGCGTTCGATGTCATACGCTAGCAATCGTTCCAGGAAAACGAACCGCTTCATCGAGATCGAGCGCAAACTGGGGATTGGCAATATTGAGCTCGCCATCCTCGATGACGACCGCATCTGCCGCAATCATCGTTTTGTCTTCCGGCAAGTACAACGAAATATGGCCCGGATACACGTCCAGGGAAGCAACGCAATCATAATGCCGCCGCACCCCACGGCAACCGCTCTCCGTACCAGGCTACACGATTAACTTTGACCGGTTCGATAAATACTTCAAGTAACGAATCCAAAAGAACGCTTCCGCCCCCGGTTTCATTTCATCTGGTATAGCATGTAATGATTCCTCCGCTTGCTCCAAACGCAGCGACTTTATCGTCCCTTCAATAAAGGGCTTCTCCTGCTCAGGTGCTAGAATTTGGATGGCAGGGTACTGTCTTTTAAGCGCCGCCAAGCTGCCAAGATGATCCATATCATGATGTGATGATCACTTTCGTCAATGATTGAAAATTATGCCGAAGCGTTTCGCTTCCTCCTCCAACTTCGGAACGAATCCTGGATGTCCACAATCGATCAAAATAACTCCTGTTGATCATGCAATAACACCGGGTAGAAAGCGCATCCTGCTCCTGCCCTGCAAATTCAAAAGGGATTTGTAACATATGCATACGATTCATATCATCTGCTTCCTCCTAACGCTTGAGCCGATCACACATCGCTGAACTTTACCCCGCACATACTAGTCAAATGCCTAGCACGATGGAAAGGCTCCGGTCACTTCCTCCACCCCTGCAAATAGGCAAGCACTAATCCCCCTCCTGTTGAGAGGCTGGGAGCCTAGTTCAATCAACTGTGTGAACAGAGCCGTGAAGAATAGGTCTAATACATAAAGTCACTTATATTTGTATAATGCCATATCATGGAATTCGCGAACATCCTGGGGGTGACGGCATTGCCGAACAGCGCTTGAATCTGATTCAAATGCATGTCTGCATCCGTTGACTCCATCTGAACATCGACGAACAGTGTAAAGCTGCTAGCGTGATCGATCTCATTGAACAGGTCAATATACAATTGCGGGAGATCGGAGGTTGATCGATCGACCTTCGTGGCCGGTATAATCCCTGCGCCGGTCACCGATTTGTTCTCCCCATTGTTCTATAAAATATTGTACGAAACGTTTGGCCTCTTCCTTTACAGCCGAGTTCTCAGCTACAAACAAGCCGACGCCAGGGCCGCCAACCCAGCTGTTGTGGTCTCCCTTGCCATCTTCAACGATCGGAAATTTGAAGAACCCGACCTTGTCACGGAATTCCTGCGGAATGTTGTCATTCGTCGTGAAGTTCGGGAGATCCCACGAGCCCATCAAATACATTGCCGCTTGTTCATTAATGAAATGTAGCTTCGCTTCTTCATTCGACAAGCCGTTAAACCCTTGAATGAATGCATTTTCCCATACGAGCGTTTGCACTTCTTCTGCTGCTCGCAGCAAATTTTCCTCCCCAAACGAGGTTTCGCCTTGTATGGCGCTTGCCAATGTTTCTTGACCGGCGAAGCGCTCCGCCAAATACATATACCATAGCGATCCCGTCCAGCGATCTCTGTTGCCGAGCGCGATCGGTGCGATGCCATGCTCATTCAACGTTTTAATAATGTGCATCAGTTCATCATAAGTTTCCGGGATTTCAAGACGATACCGCCTGAATATTTCCTTATTGTAATAAATCGGCGCCACGTTAAACTCGAGCGGCAGAGCATATGTTTGACCGTCAAATGCATATGCTTCGGTCGTGCCCGGCAAAAACTCATCCTGCAGCCCGCCGCTTAGCACATCGTCAAGCGGGGTGAACAGCCCCCCTTCCACATAAGGCCGCATAAAGCCTGCCGCCCAAGTGACTCCTACGTCGGGTAGCTGATTCGAAGTTGAGATGACCTTGAGTTTATTTTTGTATGGTTCGTTATCCAATACTTCTGTATTAATCGTGACTTTCGGATTGTCCGTTTGATAATTATGAATAATTTGATTGACAACCTTATATTGGCTGGCGGATGTCCCTTCCGGCCATAGGTGCATGAATTTGATCGTGACCTTGTCCGCCGCCCCAGCACCACTTCCATTGTTGCTCAGCCCGTCTTCGTTACCACTGCGCGGAATGGCTGCCGCTCCCCAGACAACCAGCCATGACGAGAATCATCAACGTGACCAGAATCTGCAGCGAGCGCCTTCTTAAGATCAAATTGCAAACCCCCTCTTTACGCAAAATTCACAAATCATCTAGCGTCAACGTGAAAACGATGCTGGATGCCCCTTTGCCTTTGTTCCTAACCGTGTTCATTCGATTTTGTCATCCGCATAGGATCTGCTTTTCCGATATTGCCCAGGACTAACTCCTTCCAACGAGCGAAAAACTTTGACGAAATATTTGTCCGATTGATAGCCAGAAGCCTCAGCCACTTCCGCTATTGATAGACGAGTCCCAAGCAGCAGCTCTTTCGCTTTCTGAATTCTTCTTCTCGTCAAATATTCCGAAAATGTCATGCCGATCTGTTCTTTAAACAATACGCTGAAATAACTGGCATTCATATGTAAATGTTCGGCAATCTCTCGCAAGGTCAACGACTCATGCATATGTTCTTCCACATAACGAACCGCTTCCTGCACAGACGGATTGAACGAATCCGCCTCCTGCATCGTCTCCATCAGCTTCGTATCGACCAGCTTGCCCATTTGTTCGATTCTCACTTGTTCTTCCTGCTTCTTTAAGGGCCAGCTCCACAGATTGTATGAGCTTAGTTTTGTCTAGCGGTTTGAGTAAGTAATCTACGACTCCGAATTTCAATGCTTTCTGTGCATAATCAAATTCCGCATGCCCCGATATAATGATCACCACAGGAGGGTTAGGCACATCGCGAATTTGCTCAATCAGATCGAGCCCGCCAAGCTGAGGCATACGAATGTCTGTAATAATCAAATCCGCCGTATGGTGTTCGAGCCATTCTATCGCTTGCACTCCGCTGGCTGCCGTAGCAATTTGATACCGTCCGGCAGCACTCGCTTCCAGAACTTTGCGCACGCCCTCCCTCGTACGTGGTTCATCATCTACGATAAGTATGGTTTTCAATCTATATCCTCCCCTCCAAAGTGTTGATTTATTGGAATGATGAAACCAACGGTTGTCCCTTGTCCCGGTACACTATCGATCAACAGCCTGCTAGTCTCTGATTCGTAGTACAGGCGAAGTCTGCGCTGTACGTTCACCAGTCCCACACCAGTCCCTTTTGCTGCTGGATTCGTGCCACTCATCATCGCTTCCTTCAGTTTACTCAACTGCTGCTCATCCATACCTGGACCATTGTCCACCACCTCTATGCGCACATAATCCGGTCGCTCGGCAGGCTGCACACGCACGATGACCGTTCCTTCGTCTATGCGCTGCTCCGCCCCATGCAAGATTGCATTCTCGACAAGCGGCTGAATAAGCAGCTTCGGTATCGGCACCGCGCGCAGCTTCCGTTCCGCGACAATTTCCCACTTTAATCGATCCATCAGACGCATCTGCATAATCGTTAGGTATCTTTCGGCATGATCCAGTTCGTCGCCGAGGGTTACCCATTCTTCCTCGTCCTCCCGACTGATCACATAGCGGAACAAGCCGGACATGGCCACCACAATCTTCGCCAAATCTTCCTCGCCCTTCTCTTCCAGCGCCCAATAAAAAGCTTCTAGCGTATTGAATAGGAAATGCGGATTGATTTGCGCTTGCAGCGCTTTTAATTCAGATCGGCTGCGCATGATTTCTTTCTGATACACAACCTCATTCAGTTCACGCAATCAACGCACCATCTGATTGTAAGTATTATGTAGCTCCTTAATTTCCACGGTTTTGAGGAAATAGAGATCGGCTTCAGCGTGCCGAATCTCACATTTCGCATCGCCCAGAATCAGATTCAGTATCGGCCTCGTAATCATACTGGACATAATGAAAGTCAGAGATGAAGAAAAGTATGCTACCGACGATGACGAGATACTAGAATCGCCGTTTGCAGTACGGATATTCCTTCTGTCGAATATTCTACCGGCGTCAATATGACAATGCTCCAACCGGTAGCAGGCGATTGTTTTTTCACGATCAAATAGTGCTTTCCGTCTATTTCCACCTGTATCGTTGCTACTTAGGACACCTAGCTAGATTCAATATCTCCGGAGTAAATTACTCGTTATGATGCGATCCTGTTCATCTACCACAAACATGTATTCCTTGTTGCACCATCGCCAGACGAAATATCGATATCTGTCAAATTAAAATAGCTTTTGTCGATATAAACGATCTCATATCCTGCGAATGCAAACGATCGATCCATAGACGAACTTGCTTCATCGCAATGACGTCATTCGGATATCGCGGATCAATTCCGAGCCATACAGCTTACCCTGTTCCCGATCCACACGCTCAATCCAGCTCTGCCGAGACACAATCCTTTATAGTTCGCTTCGGTAATCGGTAGCAACATATAATAGTCTTTTCGTATAAAGCTCCACGGAACGAACGCCGGTAGTATATGCCTCCAAGCTTGCGAACCTCTTCCTCCAGATGCTGACGATCCAAAAATCTCGTCCGAATGCCGTTTATTCCCGACCCAAAATACTTTGCACCGAATCGTTCGTCGCCACCTGTGTTGTAAAAGTGTCAATCTGATTAAACAGCACTTCCAGTTGGCCCATGGCTTGAGCAGCCGTCTGTTGAATATGCTTCTCCGCATTGTTCAACAGCAGATCGGAAACTTGCTTATACACGAACAATCCGACGGTTGAGAGCACGATCAACATACGATAAAAAATCCGAGAAAAATTTGATTGCGCAAGCGTATTGTTGATATTTATAGCCTGTATCATTTTATGCCTTTACGCACTTACCCGCTTTCTTCTTCTATATCGATTTTTTGCTTGAAGGTACATCAACATTTAGTGGGTGCACAGGAACTTTATTTCCACTGCGTAAGACATTCCAAATAAAGCGCTTGATTTCATAATAAAGGACTTTATGTCGGAAGCCAAGAGAATACGACTCGTAATCTTTTTTGTATTTTACATTAGAATAAAAACGACCCTGTCCAGAAAGGTAGTTTGCTCACTGCGGCTGAAAGCCTTTGTTACTGGCCAGCCCTTAAAAGGGCTCTGAATGGTTCGCCAACCGCACTACTTTCCCGTCCACCCCTAAAGGGGTTCTGCTATTACTTCTTCTTTCGCTTCCCTTTTGTTTCTTCTCCTGTGAATGGATCTATATACTCTTCCATCGTTATTTGATCCGCGGCCACATCTTCTTGTAACTGATTTCGAATATATTCCTCAATCACTTTTTTGTTTCTTCCTACGGTATCTACATAAAACCCTTTGCACCAAAATTTTCTGTTTCCGTAACGATATTTTAGATTGGCATGTCGATCAAAAATCATTAAGCTACTTTTTCCTTTCAGATACCCCACAAACGAAGATACACTGATTTTCGGTGGGATGCTCACTAACATGTGAATGTGATCCTTACAGGCTTCTGCCTCAATAATTTCCACGCCTTTTCTTTCACATAATTGCCTTAAGATTTTTCCGATATCTTTTTTCAGTTTTCCGTATATCACCTGCCTTCTATATTTCGGAGCAAAGACGATATGATACTTACAATTCCACTTTGTATGTGCTAAACTATTCACATCAGATGACATCTGAGTTCCTCCTTGTGTTTATAAATTCGGTTGGCCTTCCTAAAGCAACAAGGGGTAGAAAAAGTTCGACACAAAGCATACGAGCTTCCACCCATACTTTATGATTTTAGGGACTTTCTGAACACCCCGTTGAACCGTTTTTCTATATGATAAGCTTTTCGGCTTTCGCTTACTCCTTCACACCGCCAAGAGCCACTCCGGCAATGATATATCTAGATAGGATCAAATAGACGGTGATCAGAGGCAATAATGTCAAGGACAAAGCCAAATAAATCGCCCCAAATTCCGTCTTGTAACTATCTCCACGGAGCAAGCTAATCATAATCGGCAGTGTGTACTTCTCCTTCTGCGTCAGCATGATGAGCGGCAGGAACAAGTTGTTCCAACTGGCCACGAAGGCGAAGATCGCCTGCACCGCCATAGCTGGCATCATAATCGGCAAGACAATGCGATTGAAGGTATGAAATTCACCAGCACCGTCTATGCGCGATGCTTCCACCATTTCGATCGACAAGGTCCCGAGCAAATATTGGCGCATGAAGAATACGATCGCAGGTGAAGCAATGGCCGGCAAGATAAGCGGTAAGAAGTTGTTCGTCCAACCTAACTGGTACATAAATTGATAAAAACCGATGGCGCTTGCTTGTGTCGGAATCAACATAATAATCATAATAAACGTAAAGAACGATTGACGGAATTTCCAGTTATATACAACGAGTGCGTAAGCAGTCAGGGAGGAGAAGTATACCGCTAAGACCGTTGTGGAACTGGAAATAATAAACGAGTTGAGAAAGCCGACAATAGGATCAAAGGTTTTACTGATCAGCACCTGAAAGTTATTCATCAAGTATGATGAAGGAAGTAAGGAAATGCCTGCTTGAATTTCCGGCGTTGAGCGAGTGGCGTTGACAAACATAATCCAGAAAGGAATAATGCTGAGCAGCGCCAAGAAAATACAGATCGCATACACGATTGTTCGACTAATATAAAGGGACGTTTTTGAGCCTTCTTTAATTGTATTCATGGATTACATCCCCCCTCCGATCGCATTCGCAGCTCTTTCCGCCTTCTCCATCCTCTTCTGTTCTCTCTTAAGCTTTGCTTCGTGACGGTCGCGCAGCAAATAGAACAGAATGGCCGACAAGATGGCTCCGATCACGAACATGATCATGCTCGCCGCAGCTGCACGATTATATAAATAACTACCTTTAAAAGCTTGTTCATAAACAAATACTTGTGTCGTAATCGTCGCATTGTCCGGCCCGCCTTGCAGGAATAATTGCGGAATATCGAACATTTGCAAACCGCCGATCATGGACGTCACTAAGACGAACAACATGATCGTTCTGAGGCTTGGTATCGTGATACGCCAAAAGGTCTGCCAGGAGTTCGCACCGTCAATCTGTGCAGACTCATAAAGGGCAGGGTTAATTCCCGCAATACCAGCGATTAACACAATCATCGTATTGCCGTACCATTGCCAAAACTGAATAAACGCAACAAGCCCGCGAGCTGTACTCTTATCTTGCAGGAAGTAGATCGGGGAGTCAGTCCACCCCATCATTTCAAAGAAGCTGTTTACAGGCCCCATCGGATAGGCAAAGAATGCGTTAAAAAGAATAGCGATCGTCGCCGCTGTAATAATATTCGGCATATAAAGCAATACTTTAAAAAATCCTTGCCCGCGAATTTTAAGCCGTTGATTGGTAAACCAGGCTGCCAGTAAGAGTGCTAGTCCAAGTTGCGGGATAAAGTTCAAAATCCAGATTAATCCGGTATTTTTTAATGATGTGATGAATGTCGGATTATTAAAAAGCAAATCGTAAAAGTTTTGAAAAGGGTTGTCTAAAATTTCGATCGGGCCAGGAATGACCCCTTTCAAATTCGTAAAACCAATAAAAGCGGTATATAACGTGGGATATAATGAGAACACCAGAAACGCGATCACAAAAGGAAGGCTAAACAGATATCCGTATTTCGCATAGCTGACTCTCTTGCGGCGCATGGATCACACCCCTTCCAATACATATAAATGATGGGGCAGGAATACATACCCGCCCCATCGGCGCCTTCGTTAGTGATTAAATTAATGGCTGTCGATATCGAGCTGATCCTTCACTTGCTGTTTGAAATCTGCAAGTGCTTGATCGCGTGACTTGTTACCTGCGGTGTACTCACGTACCTGATCACGCCATATTAAGTTGATCGATTCGTCAAATTGTGTCAGGTTCTTACCTGTAGCATTCGCATTCGCTGGAACGAATACGTCGAACATATTTTGTCCGCCGAGCAAATCGAGTTCACCGTTGGATCTATCCATGACGACGGAGGAAGCAACGGAGTCTTTCGTACCTGCTTCGTTCATCATACCGTTCGCCCACAAGTATTGCAGACCTGTGTCGGAAGTATCCAGTGTTACCCACTTAATAAAGTCAGCAACCTCTTGCTTCTTCGCTTCGTCATTCACAACATCCTTGTTCGCGAGAAGCCACGTTCCACCCCAGAAGAATCCTGTTGGCGGTTCTGTAATCGCCCAATCACCATGAGTATCTCCAACTTGGCCGCTCATAACGTAGTTAATGAGCCATGCCGGACCGAAGAAACCGAAGATTGGTTGTGGACCAGATGCCATTCATATCTGCATACCATGCTTCAGTCCAGTCTTCTGTATCGTTATGGTAACCGTTATCTTTCAACTTCTTAGCAAGATCTAGGAACTCTTCACGCTTCGGATCGATATACAGCTTGCCGTCAACAATCCAGCCTTGATCCGAGCTGTTCTCGATTGGATGCCAGAGGTCACCGTCACCAGAGATGATACCGTAACCTTTTGCCTTCAACTTAGCAGCTGCGTCGAAGAATTTCTCCCAACCAGGACCAATTTCATTCTTCACGGTATCTGGATCATCTGTTCCAAACACATCTTGAGCAATGGAACGGCGATAGATGAACGCTCCGCCTGTCGCTTGATAGCCAAGCGCTTTCAATTGCCCGTCCTTAGTGCCGATATCTACGGAATATTCCGCGATTCCAGCCTCCGATACCATGTCATCTGTCAGCCCTAAATCTGCATAATTCGCAGCGAAGGCAGATGCATCACCTTGTGTATACTTCAAGACGAATGCGGCTTCTGCTGTATAGATATCAGGAGCATCTGAACCGCCACCAGCTAAGGCTTGGTCAAGTGCCGGCTGATAAGCTCCGTCCGTTGTCGGAATTTCCGTGATATTGAACTCAACGTTCTTGTCAGGATGGAGTTCAAGATACTTTTCCGTCATGTTCGGAACTTCATCTGTAAAGCTCCAAAGGTTGATCGTAATTTTCTCTGAGCTTCCCGAGCCTCCTTGATTAGAGCCACCTTGCTCTGTGTTTCCAGAGCCCCCTGTGTTACCTGAGTTTCCAGTACTTGGGTTGCTGTTGCCGCCGCCGCTACATGCAGCGATCAATGAAACCATCATAATAATTGCAGTTGCCACAGCAAAGAAACGTTTCATGTTTTTCCTCCCCTTTTCCATTTCATTTATAGTGTAACCGTTTGCAACCATTAGTATAATATTCGTAATGGAATCTAGTAAGGGAATAACCATTGGCAATAATTCAACTTTTTTTGGATTGAACCTCACTTTTCCGACATGGTTTGATAGGCTATTGTCGATTTTTCAGTAGACTTCCGCACGCACACAAAAAGCCGATTCCTCTTGCCAGGCATAAGGAATCGGCTTTAATACAATTGCGATTTACTCTATGACGATTATGTATGATTACGTACGATCCAAAGACGAAATCAGAGCCATCTCTTCCTCCGTCAACATAAAGTCGAAAATGTCCGCATTCTCCCGCATACGCGCTTCTCTGCTGGACTTTGGAATGGTGACTACGCCGCTTTGGATATCCCAACGGAGGATGACCTGCGCCGCAGTCTTACCATACTTCTGCCCGATTTGTTCCAGTTGCGGATGACCCACGAACTTCCCTTTGCCGAGCGGTCCCCATGCGACCAGCTGAATGTCATGCTCTTTACAAAAAGCGTGCAGCTGCCTACGGGTGCGCCCCGGATTGAATTCGACTTGATTGACGACCGGCTTCCTTTCACATTGATCCATAATGAGTGTCAAATGCTCCGGCTCAAAGTTGCTGACGCCAATCGATTTTGCTCTACCTTCTGCACGAATGCGTTCGAGCGCCTGCCAGGTCTCCACATTTTGACGGTCCGATCCCGGCCAGTGAATTAAGTATAGATCCACATCATCGAGTCCCAGTTGTTCCATGCTGCGATCGAATGCGGCCAGCGTCTGATCGTATCCGAGATCGCTCTTCCACACCTTCGTCGTAATAAACAGTTCTTCACGCTTTGCGATCCCGAGACTAACGGCTCTGCGCACCGCTTCTCCTACACCCGCTTCGTTGCCGTACATGGCCGCGGTGTCAATAGAACGATACCCGAGCTCTATCGCCTTGAACACCGTATCCGCAACATTTTCTTCAATCTCATACACCCCGAGCCCGAGCACCGGCATCGATCTGCCGTCATGCAGCGTTACACGCTCTGTTGATACTCCGGTCATACTTAATACCTCCCTATCTCCGGGTTATACCGTTATTGTATGATGATTGCCGGTAGAATACCAGGCTTTTCGCGTGAGTGTAAAGTGATTGTGAGCATGGCGGTAAGAATGGAATTATGGGTAACTGATTGCGGGAAGGCATGCAACTAGACTTCGGCTATTTTTCGTGCAGATTGAGCAGATCGGCAGATTGACAAGTAGGCGCGTTAAGTACTATACTTATGTAAGTATAAACTGTCACATTTTTGTCGCATCTGAATGCAGTGTGAAGTGTATAAATTCTAGTAATCGTAAGTTGTCAATCGATTTCACCCTTCCATCGCGGAGCGGTGTCTTTCTTTTTTATTTAGGAATATTTCCAGGCAGAATCGTCATTTTACTTGATTTATCTTAAGGAGACTTCTTATGAACAGTCAGAAACTTTGGTCGAAAGACTTTATTATTTTGATGTGCACCAGCTTCTTCGTCTCCCTGACGTTTTACTTGCTCGTCACGACGATGGCCGCTTATGCTATTGAACGCTTCCAAGCTTCGGAAAGCAGTGCTGGACTTGCCTCCAGTATTTTCGTCTTGGCAGCGGTCTTCTCGCGCTTGCTGTCAGGTAAATATATGGACGTAATTGGCCGGCGCAAAGTTTTGCTTGGCAGCTTATTGGTGTTCTTACTTGCAGCCGTTCTTTATTTCCCTATTTCAAATCTTTATCTTCTTCTCGCTGTCCGCTTTTTGCACGGTGCAGCATTCGGTTCCTCAACGACGGTGATGATGACCGCTGCAATGAGCTTAATCCCGGACAGCAGACGAGGCGAAGGAACCGGATATTTCTCCTTGAGTTCTACGTTTTCCACAGCCCTCGGGCCATTCTTGGGGCTCTATTTAGCGCAAACACCAGCAGGCTATTCCATGGTTTTCCTCGTATGCTGCGGATTCGCCGTACTGGCCATGTTGATAACACTGTTTG
Source organism: uncultured Paenibacillaceae bacterium (assembly GCA_963755735.1). Taxonomy (GTDB): domain Bacteria; phylum Bacillota; class Bacilli; order Paenibacillales; family DA-C8; genus Insulibacter. Next base: position 2,908 of record CAVWLN010000039.1, on the reverse strand, counting down.
CTCGCATTCCCGAAATTTCCTTGTCCAAAGAACAACGTCAAACGATCATACGAGGTTTGCACCTGAGAGATTTCTTTGAAAACAATGCGCTGCCGATCTCGCTGGTCATGATTTTGATGGGCGTCAGCTTTTCCAGCATTATTTCTTTTATTAATATGTACGCAGAGCAAATTCAGCTGACAGAAGCCGCTAGCTACTTTTTCTTAGTGTATGCCATCTTCCTGTTCATCTCGAGGCTGTTCTCAGGGAGATTGCTCGATGTGAAGGGCGACAACATCGTCTTCTATCCTTCACTCATTTTGTTCGCGTCCAGTCTCTTGCTCCTCAGCTTTGCAGCACACAGCTTTACCTTCTTGCTCGCAGGTGCGCTGGCTGCGCTTGGCTTTGGTACGATGATGTCCGCCGGCCAAGCGATTGCCATCAAGCTGACGCCTAAGCATCGTTACGGACTGGCTACTTCGACCTTCTTCGTATGCTTTAGATAGCGGTGTCGGGCTGGGACCGTTACTTTCTCGGATACTTGGTACCGATCGTCGAGTATCGCGGCATGTATTTGACACTGGCGATTGTCGTTGGCTTGTCGATCATCTTATATTATTTCTTGCATGGCAGGAAAGCAGCCATGAAACGCGTCAACATTGTGGAGACGTAAGGCGAGGAATGGGCAGGGCAAAATCAGTCCATAACGGCCTCAGTTTCCGTTCGTATCCGCCGACCCCCATGAATCGATCCAATAAGTGATCTCAGTTCCTTTGGAGCCGATTGGCGGCTCCAGTCCTCATGCACGCGGCGGCAAAGCCTTCCATGATTGCTCACCATCGTGTGATCAACTTCAACCTCAGCCTCATCCCGTCATTATCACACCATGATCTAAATCATGTCAATGAAACGCAAAATAGGGGGAGTCCAGAATGTCTGTGAAAACCGACTAATGGACGTCCCCCATTTCTGAGCCGTAACGGTTGCCACAAAGGCTATTCGGCTGTTATCGAGCGTTTGAAAAGTCTAACGGTTGCCATGGAGGCTATTCATCATAAAATGGCACATTTGGCGGTAAAAACAGCGAAATAGCCGCCAGCACAACCGTTACAAAACAAACCCTCGCTCATTCGCTATCATAAGCGCTATGGCAACCGTTAGATCCGTTAGAGCATTAGCGAACATCGCTTGGGTGCATACCGAGTTTGGCATTGTGGCCATAGCTCGCAATCTACTGAGGTGTTGAGCATACGTTGGACGAAAAACCGAATCAGCGTTCAGACGGTCTATCAGGCGATCAATCAGGCGGTCTATGGATTCGCTCACCATCAAGCTTTGCTTTGCAAGGCTAGCCAGTCCATCATCGTCACTTCTTTACCGTTCACCGTCACCGGCTTTCCATCATAGTCGAGACGGCAGTCATCATTTAACGCATAAATCAGGAAAAATGTCCATGATATCTGAACGGCTCTCCGTTGTCGCCTTGGAATACGCCATGTAGATCGACCACCTGATCGAAGTACGAGAAGTGTACATTCTTGGCGCCCGCGCGAATTAAGCGCTCATAGGTCGGCACGACCGTTTCTTCCGGCTTCACGACGTTGTCGTCCTTGGAATGTGTGAACCAGATCGGCATATGCTTGATCGACTCGATGTCCTCATCGCTGATGACCTCGTCATACAGCGCTTCACAAACCGGAAAAGCTGCCGCGAAGAAATCCGGGAAGTCGATCACCATGCGCATCGTCATGAATCCCCCGTTCGAACAGCCGCCGATATAGATTCGATCCCGGTCAATGGCGGCATCATTGTTGGCGATGAATTCATCGATTACCGCTTTAAGCGCTGTTACATATTTCGATTTCCCAGATCTCCCATATTGACCGCTGCCATCATCAAGCCAAAATGTCGGAGCTTGCGGAACTAACGCATCGGCTCCGCCAACACTTCAGCTTGGATTGCGGGGCTAGCTTGGTTGACCGTTTTTGTTTGGCCGTATATGCGATCGTCAGGATCGTCTTCGCCTTCTCCGCCCCCGTGCAGCCAGATGATAAGCGGTCGTTTGCCTTGTACGGTCTGCGGTACAAAATGATAGGTACTTTAACGGCTCCGGCTCATACGAGGATATTCCATGCAGGAAGTGCTCGGCTTGCTTGACGGTATTGCCCGCACATCTGTTCAAACACCAGCCCGCTCACCTTCCCACTTTCAGCAGCCATTTCGGCAATCTGCGTAATCCGGATATCTTGCACGATATTATACATTCTTCCCATTGATAGGGGCGATAGAGCGTCCCCGCGGCTGTCATGTGGGCCATATACAGTTTCGAGCGTAACGAACTCCGCTTCCTCTCTGCGCTCTCCTTCAAGGGTGGATGGGTAGGCGTCGCAAATTTTGCAATACCCTTTGCTCGGCTCCTTGTTGTCCATGTCCAAGAAATGTTTCGGCAGCATGAGGATGTTGCCTTGCTTGTCCTTCCGTTCCACATAAACATTGAAGCATCCCAGCTTGACAGCGTCCGCCTTCACCTTCGTCCCCACTGGCAAAATCAATTTCGTAATGTACGGACACCGTTATCCGTAATTTCGGTGATGGTGTCGTCAGCTTCTCATCCGCGATTCCCTCCTGTTTGCAAGTCCTCATACGCTAATTTTATCATACTAACTTCTTCATAAATTATGGCACTGTTGTGCGCTCTGATATATGAGCCGCCCTTATCGGAGAGAAGAGCAGCCTACACCAGCACTTGCTGCACCGCATGCTTCCCAGCCTGCATATTTCCGCTCTCTAATGTCTTCTGGCATCTGAGGTGCGAAGCGCTCCGACTCCCGCTTCAAAGCCGCCACTTCGTCAAGAGAAGACCATATGCCGATGCTTAACCCGGCTAAATAAACGGCGCCCATCGCAGACAATTCTGACACCTTGGATA
>CAVWLN010000038.1:0-28174 GCA_963755735.1 uncultured Paenibacillaceae bacterium | reverse complement strand
TATAAACTCATTGAACCTGCTTACGACTATGCCGTATTTCAATCCTTGTGATACGAGATGTCCTTCAAAAATTTTCGCCATCGTTTCCACGCCTCTCTTCGATATTTATTTATTTTGGATTTTGGGTAAAGTTTAGCAAATGTCCAAGCTTATCTTTTTTCGTGTGCAAGTAACGTGAATTGTCCTCATTCTCATCCATCTGGATCGGAATCCGGTCCACCACTTCCAGACCGTACCCTTCGAGGCCTTTGATCTTTCGAGGATTGTTCGTCAGCAGCTTCATCTTCCTTACGCCCAAATCTTTCAGGATTTGTGCACCGATCCCGTAATCTCTAAGATCCGGCTTGAAGCCGAGCTTTAGATTCGCATCGACGGTATCCAGACCCTGCTCCTGTAATTGATAAGCCTTCAATTTGTTGATTAAGCCGATGCCGCGGCCCTCCTGACGCATATATAACAGCACTCCGGAGCCATGATCGTTGATTTGCTTTAGCGCTGCCGCCAGCTGCGGTCCGCAATCGCAGCGATGGGAATGAAACACATCGCCTGTCAAGCATTCGGAGTGAACGCGCACTAGCGTCGGCTTAGACGGATCGATCTTGCCTTTGACAAGTGCGACATGCTCTTTGTCATCAACCTCATTCGTATAGGCGATCGCCTGAAAGATGCCGTAATCTGTCGGCATTCTGACTTCTACTTCACGCTTGACCAAATTTTCCTTCTCATTGCGGTAATGAATCATATCGCGAATCGTAATGATTTTCATCTGATGCTTCTTGGCAAATTCGACAAGATCGGGCACTCTGGCCATCGTTCCGTCTTCCTTCATGATCTCGCAAATGACCGCTGCTGGGCTCGCACCGCACATGCGAGCAAGATCGATCGCGGCCTCAGTATGACCGGCTCGCCTTAATACCCCGCCTTTCTTCGCGATTAACGGGAAGATATGCCCCGGCCTGCGAAAGTCTTGCGGTCCTGCTTGCGGATCGAGCAGCGCCTTCACGGTTTGCGCCCGCTCATGCGCAGATATGCCTGTCGTCGTAGAGATGTGATCGACAGATACCGTAAACGCTGTACCGTGATAGTCCGTATTTTTATTGACCATCAACGGCAAATTTAACTCCTGGGCACGCTCCTCGGTAATTGGCACGCACACAAGTCCGCGCCTTCCTTCACCATGAAGTTAATGACTTCAGGCGTCGCTTTATCAGCCAGAGCAACAAAGTCGCCTTCATTTTCTCTATCTTCGTCATCGACGACGATCACGATCTTGCCTAATATGAGATCGTAGATCGCTTCCTCAATTGGGTCAAACTTGATTTCTCCCATCCTTATCCCTCCGCTTGTTTGAGTTTATCTTCATCAGTGGATCATACAAATCCATTCTCCACGAGCGCCGCCAGCGTAAGCCCTCCTGATGAGCCTTCCTGACGAATATGCTGGCCGCGAAGCAAATGCTGCATATATTTCCCAAAATATCGGTTTCCACGTTCACTGTCGCTCCTTCGGGCTTTATCTGGAGGACGGTCTGCTGGAGCGTGTGCGGGATAATCGATACCGTAAAGCTGTCCTGATGCGTACCTACGACAGTCAGGCTGATGCCATCGATCGTGATCGAACCGCGCGGAATGATCGTTTGCAGCAGCTCGCTGTCATGCGGACGAATCGTAAAGACGACGGCGTTCTCTTCCTGCTTGCGGCGAACGATTTCCGCAATTCCGTCCACATGGCCCTGCACGAAATGGCCGCCGAAGCGCCCGTTTGCCGCCATCGCGCGTTCGAGATTGACCGGACTGCCAACTGCCAGCTCATGCAGATTCGTCTTGCGGTAAGTTTCCGGCATGACGTCTGCCGCAAACGATGATGAATCGTAACGGATTACGGTTAGACACACGCCGTTGACGGCGATGCTGTCACCGATATTTACGTCCTCCAACACCTTCTCGGCGCGGATCGTCAAGACCATCGTCTGCCCGGAGCGGGCTGCGGAAAGCAGAGTGCCGACTTCTTCGATTATACCTGTGAACATGCTATACGCCCTTCCTTTCGTATACCGGATAGCCTGAGATGCATACGTCGTCTCCGAACGTTTGCACGCTTAACCGTTCCAGCTCGATCGCTTCCGCCATGCGGTCCACGCCTCGCCATTCAATATTAGCGGGTGCGTCATACCCACCGATAAGCTTCGGTGCAAAAAACATCATCAGCTTATCGATCAGCCGTTCTTCAAGCATCGCACCGTTTAGCTTCCCGCCGCCTTCCAGCAAGATCGAGGCGATCTCGTGCTCCGCTAATGTTTGCATGGCGAGCGGCAGATCGACGCTCGGCCCGCTGCCGCAAGCGAGCACCATCACACCGTGTTGCTCCAGCTGCCGCGCTTTGCTTGCATCTGCATGATCGGTCGTCAGGATGATCGTCTCCGCGCTTCGATCTTGCACAACCTTCGCGTGCAGAGGGGTGCGCAGCTTGGAATCGACGACGATCCGAATCGGCTGAACGCCGGGTACAGGCAGCCGCACCGTCAAGCTCGGATCATCGGCAAGCAAGGTGCCGATACCGACCATAATGGCTTGATGCCGGTGTCGCAGCGTATGCACATACGCCCGCGACGCTTCGCCAGTAATCCACTTGCTGTCTCCTGTATGTGCGGCGATCTTGCCGTCGAGGGTGGAGGCGGTCTTCAGCGTCACGAACGGTCGGTTTTTCGTAATATACGTAATGAAATGCTCGTTCAACTGACGAGCCTCCTCTTCCAGCAATCCGACCTGAACGTCTATGCCGTTGTCTTGTAACAATTTGATCCCCTGACCAGCCACCTGGCGATTCGGATCTTGACATGCGACGATGACTCGCTTGACATTCGCCTCGATCAAACGATTGGCACAAGGGGGGGTTCTCCCATAGTGACTGCAAGGCTCGAGCGTGACATACACCGTGCTTCCCGCGGCCTGCTCGCCAGCCATCTGCAAGGCATGAATCTCAGCATGCGCTTCCCCTCGCTTAAGGTGTGCGCCCGTGCCGACGATACGTCCATCCTTCACAATGACGCAGCCGACGACCGGATTGCATCCGGTTTGCCCTTGCGCCGCTTCGGCCAGCGTTAGCGCAAGCCGCATATAAGCTTCATCATTCAGCAAGTCTCTTTGCACCATTGACGATGATCACCGCCTTTCCATATTGCTTCTTTCAAGCAGTTAGCGGATAAGAGTGATTGAAGTTAACGGGAGTGGGATGACGAGATGAGACGAGCGTCGATCCGCGTTCACGGTTGACGCTTAGCAGATATAAAAAGCCCCTCGAGTTCGAGGGGCTGGGAGATTACTCATCTGTTTGAAATGTTCAAGCGGCTTTCAGGCAGATCCGAATACACCTTCATCAGCTACGCAGAACCGCCCGAATGACGGATCTAAATGCTCATCAGGTGATACTGGTGGATCGTGCATATATAGCTTTGGCTTGTGACAACCACGTTACATAGGTATGCGAAAGCAATGAGTCCTGGCTGAATGCCAAACTCACATTCATACACTCCATGCATCAATGAATGTAGCTAATGAGCCAGTTGCCAAAATCACCGACAACAGCTCTCGCTTCGCTAATATTGCTTATTGTGGAAGCGGAACCTTCACAGTGCCTAATGAAGCGTAGCACAAAGCATACCGTATCGAAAACTGCCGAACACTCGCACGTTCGTGCATTTCCGACGTGGTGAAAATGTGCACAAGCTTATTCATGCCCTATAAGCGCTGAACCGCTCGTCATTCCTTCTCCCATCCAGACTATACTGTCGGCTCCGGAGTTTCACCGGATCCACCGACACAATGCACATTGTGCCGGGTCACGGACTGATCGATCTGAAATCGAAACACCGCCGGTCGGGAATTTCACCCAGCCCCGAAGGAATGATTCGTATTTGGTTTGATAACAGTATAACGTAACGAAATTTTATTGTCTACCTGAATACTCGTGATTCATTTGCAAATATCTTTAGACGCGGCAACGCGCAATACGTATGTCCAGTGACGGATAAGCCTCGTTTACTCGTCCCACACCGTCACTTCAGCCATCTTGTCGCCCGGTTTGATCGCATCAACATGCTCCATTCCTTTGGAAACTTTACCAAACACCGTATGTTGTCCGTCGAGGTGACGGCTGCGGCTGGTAGCAAATGTAGAACTGGCTGCTTCCCGTATCTCTACCCGCATGAGCCATTGCCAAAGTACCGCGCTCATGCTTGCTGACGTTCGTGTCTACCTCGCATTTGATCGTATATCCAGCGCCGCCAGTGCCGTTGCCATGCGGGCAGCCCCCTTGAGCAACAAATCCCGGAATGACACGGTGGAACGTCAGGCCGTTGTAAAATCCTTCATTCGCCAGCTTCTCAAAATTCGCGACCGTATTCGGGGCCTCTTCTGGAAAAAATTCTAGTAAAATTTCGCCGCCTTTTTCAAGAGTGATGCGTCCTTTTTTCATGTGATCGTGCTCCTTCCTATGTATACAACGTCTCTACCATCTTACACAATCGCGTCCCGTAACGCAAAAAAATCCAACTGCCTCCTCCGAACTCGTGATGATACGTGCAAGAAGATAGACAGTTGGATATTTGTTGATGCTTTTGTAGCTTTACAATCCAGCCACACAAGGCTGGCTTTATGATCTAGAGTCCGCCTACTTTACAGCCGCTTCCTTGCGCAGACGCTCAGGAATTACGTCGAGTCCGATAAGATGCTCATGAGATTCGCGCTCGACGACGACGTCCGCCTGTCCATCACGGACAAATACGACGGCTGGTCGGCGAATGCGATTATAATTGCTAGCCATCGAATAGTTATAAGCACCGGTGCAGGACACGGCCAGTATATCGCCTGTTCTCGCCTTTGGCAGCTTCACGTCCCAAATTAACATATCGCCGCTTTCACAAGCTTTGCCGGCAACCGAGACAAGCTCCTCATTCGGCTCTGTGGCCCGGTTCGCAAGCATCGCTTCGTATTGCGATTGATAGAGCGCCGGCCGCGGATTGTCCGTCATGCCGCCGTCTATGGCGATATATTTGCGCACACCAGGAATGTCCTTCGATGTACCGACCGTATACAAGGTTGTGCCTGCTTCGCCGACGATGCTGCGGCCAGGCTCTACCCATATTTCCGGTAGCGGATAATCTCGCATCGCGAACGATTCCTTAATCGCTCCCGCGATCGCTTCCACATACTTCTCAACTGGAAGCGGCGTGTCTTGCTCCGTATACCTTATACCGAAGCCGCCTCCCAAGTTGATAACACGAAATGTAAGTTGATGTTGATCGCGTACATCCGCTGCGAAATTTGAAATTTTCTCAACGGCAATCTTAAAGCCGTCCACTTCAAAAATTTGTGAACCGATATGAGAATGCAAACCGAGCAGCTCCAAATGCTCCGCTTGGGCAGCTTGCAGCACGGCTTGCAAAGCAGAGCCGTTGCCAAGATCGAAGCCGAATTTGGAATCTGTCTGTCCGGTGGAAATATAGTCATGGGTATGAGCTTCAACTCCGGGCGTAATGCGAAGTAAAACGTTCGCCGTCAAGCCCTTCTGTCCGGCCAGCTCATCCAGCATCGACAACTCTGTAAAATTATCGACGACAAAGCACCCAATCCCTGCATCAAGCGCCATCTCGATCTCGAACGGCGTCTTATTGTTGCCATGAAAATGAATTTTCTCCGGCGGGTATCCGGCTTTCAGTGCAGTATACAATTCGCCGTCTGACACGACGTCTAATGACAAGCCTTCTTCTTCAACGATGCGGCACATCGCCATCACGCAAAATGCTTTCGAAGCGTATGCCACTTGAAACTTGAGTCCCGTCTTGCGAAAAGCGTTCATATATTGTCTACAGCGCTCGCGGATAAACGCCTCGTCCATGACATAAAGCGGTGTGCCGAATTTTGCTGTAAGCTCGACTGCGTCACAGCCGCCAATTTCTAAGTGACCCTGCTCATTAATACGGCTAGTTCCATGTAATTGCATAAGAATACTTCCCCTTCATCCTGTTCGGATCGTTCATATAGAACAACTTTATCATAACAGGACGGAGCTCCACAACCAAAAAATGCGAAAAATGTCCAAGTGGCGCGCCTATGATTCGCCGCCCCGTCCCTTCGGCATTCGTTCATACTGCTGCGGCTTCGTAATACTCGGTCTTGTCTTGTTGGAGAGAAACGGTCGACGAATCAAAATATTGCTCATGCCTGCCAAATTAAACGGGATGAACGGCCAAAAGTAAGGCACTCCGTATGCTCGCTGTGTAATGAGCATCAGCATGATGAGCGTCGTCCCCACAACGAACCCCGGAACTTGAAACATTCCGACTGCGAGCAGCAAGGCTATTCTGACCAGCCGATTCGCTAGGCTAAGCTCATAACTCGGTGTGGCAAACATGCCGAGAGCCGCGATCGACATATATAGAATGACCTCGTTGACAAACAATCCAGTATCTACGGCGATATTGCCGATCAGTACGGCAGCGATCAAGCCCATCGTCGTGGCGATCGGCGTTGGGGTATGGACCGCCGCCATGCGCATCAAATCAACGCCGATCTCGGCGAATATAAATTGCAGCAGGAGCGGAAGCTCGCCTTTCTCCGATGGCCCGATAAACTCTAGCCCTGCGGGAAGCAAGTCCGGCTCCATGACGAACAGCACCCAAAGAGGCAGCAAGAATAGCGACACGAGAATGCCGGTAAAGCGCACCCATCGCAAATACGTGCCGACAAACGGCGTTTGCCGAGATTCCTCGGCGTGCTGCACATGATCAAAGAACGTGGTCGGCAGCAGCATGGCACTAGGGCTTGTATCCGCCATCACAATGACATGCCCCTCAAGCAGATGGGAGGCGACAACGTCCGGACGTTCCGTATATCGGACGATCGGAAACGGATTCCACCCTTTGCCGACGATTCCTTCCTCCAATTGCTTGTCGCCCAAAGGAACACCGTCGACGAGCAGGTGGTCAATTCGCTCACGAATCATCTTGATAAGATCAGGATTGGCAATATCTTTAATGTAACCGATACAAACGTCCGTCTTCGTACGTGTACTAACGGACAGCATCTCCATCCGCAGCTTCGGATCGCGAATGCGTCTGCGAATCAAATTAATATTCGTCAGGAGCGTCTCGACAAATCCGTCCTTGGAACCGCGGACGACCTTTTCTGTTGACGGTTCTTCCGGACTGCGCTGCGGAAAGACCTTCACATCGATAATGAGCGCCGCATCTTCACCGTCTACGAATAAAGCCGCGTTGCCAGCCAACATTTTATCTATTGCTTCCGACAAATCATGAACCGGCTCCACTTGCGTATGGGCGATATATTGTTCCAGCAGCTTCTTTAAAGCATGCGGTTTGATTTCCTCTTCATCGAGATAGGTAAGCCTGTTTAGGATTTCGGTCAATATTTCATCCTTCGTAAAACCGTTCAGAAATAACAATCCGGTTCGAACCTGACCGAATGTCATTTCCCGAAAGATAACGTCGAAGCTTTCCTCGTATCCGACCATATCGTTTAACTGCTTACGGAGCTCATCGAAAGATTGCGGCACCTGATGTTTGACCTTGTCCGAACGTTCGCCGTTCGCGCTTTCCCGTTGCTGAATCGGAGCTTCCGCTTCATCCTCCCGCTTCGGCTTGAGCGTGAGCTTCTCATCGGGGAAATCCAAGTATTCCGTCAACTGCTATCCCTCCTGATACGAGCTTTCCTTTATCTTCCCCCGATGTATGTTCGTTCTATACGAGCGGCTCTTGCTACATCGTCTGGTATACAAGCCAGTCGAATAAGGAGCCGCACACTTTGCCAAGCACCATGGCGAGTAGCAGCCATTTTAACGTATTGAACAACTGCATCCGCTTGGCAAGAATAGGCAGTACATTGAGCACTTCCGTCAAAGCTGCTGCGAGCATGCCGACAAACAGACCTGAGAACAAGCCGATCGCCCCGGAGCCAATCGGTGAAGCATACCATAGCCAATCGTTGAAGTCCGCCATTGTCCAATAGATGACACCGCAGATGACGGCTCCTTCTAACCAGGCGATTCGCTCATGCGTATACGTAATTTGTGCCAGTCTCGGAATGATATCCAGCACGACGATAAACGCCACAAACCCTCCGCCGACCGCAAGGCCACCTGCCAAGCCTGTGATGATGACTAGCAATACACCAAGCCATTCGTTCATTGCGGTCGTTCTTCACCGTTCTGCTGTCTGTACTGTTCGGTCACCATATACTGGCGAACATTTTCTTCGTACAGATACATTTCAACTTCCAGCGGATCGGGTTCTTCATGCAGTTTTTTCTTAAAAACGCGGTTAAAAAACAACAGCATTCCCCCACCAAGACCGAGGGAATAAGGAATTTGCAAAATGTACGGATGCGGATTGTCTTCTCCCGTAATCAATTTATATAGCTTGCGATGGACGTCGAGCATGCTGACATCCGCATGAAAGTTCATAATCGTAAGACCTGAGCCGATAAACAGCAAAATTAGTACGAACGGAAAGAGCAGCCTGCGATTGCGGATTTTTTGCTCCGGCTTCCATTCCACCAGTACATGCGGCTCTCCATAATGCTCCACTGCGAGCTCCGGGAACTTCTGTTTGACGGACTTCACGATGGTCAGCATGTCGATGAGCAGCACCTGACCGTCCTGCGGATCATCTTGCGGCTTGCGAATGATTAAGGTTTTCAGCGCCTTCTCATACTGCGGCTCGACAATGATCTGTGCCAAATGTCCAAGCATAATCGCTTGTTCAGGATGAAGTCTGACCTGTTTTCTTAACCGCAAATAAAGCGTCGGAGTGTTACGATCGTCCATCTCTCACCACTCCTTGATCGGGTTTTTCTATTTAGTATGGATAAGAGAAAGACCAGATACTCACTTAGCGATCTGGTCTTTAATGGATTTCAATATTTTCTTCTCCAGCCTCGAAACCTGCACTTGCGAAATGCCTAACCTGCTGGCCACTTCCGATTGGGTCTGATCGCGAAAATAGCGCAAATACACGATGAGTCTTTCCCGTTCGTTCAAGGCGTTAATCGCTTCGCTAAGCGCCAGCTTCTCGAACCATTTTTCTTCGGAATCATCGGCAATTTGATCGATCAAAGTGATCGGATCGCCGTCGTTCTCGAACACCGTTTCATGGATCGAAGCCGGCGGTTTATTGGCTTCCTGTGCAAACACGACATCTTCCGGTGTAATGCCGAGCTCTTCGGCGATTTCCTTAATCGTTGGCAGCCGTCCGAGAGATTTGGACAATTCGTCCTTTGTCTTGCGAACTTTGTTCGCTTGCTCCTTGAGGGAACGGCTGACCTTAAGTGTGCCGTCATCTCTTAGAAAACGTTGAATCTCGCCTATAATCATTGGCACCGCATACGTCGAGAACTTCACATCATAAGACAGGTCAAACTTATCTACCGACTTGAGCAATCCAATGCACCCAATCTGAAACAGATCCTCCGGCTCATAGCCGCGATTCAAAAATCGCTGTACGACGGACCAGACGAGTCGAATGTTGCAGTTTACAAGCGTGTCCCTGGCCACAGTATCGCCGTTCTGACTAAGTGCGATCAGACGCTTCACTTCTGCATCGTCTAAATAAGTATGGGCAGAACCCTTCATATCGACATCCATGACTCATCCCCTAATTCAGAATCGCGTTGGCAGACTCTATCCTTTTTTTCATTCGCACAACGGTACCTGATCCGACTGCCGATTCCACTTCCACTTCATCCATAAAATTTTCCATGATCGTAAATCCCATGCCGGATCGCTCCAGCTCCGGCTTTGATGTATAAAGCGGCTGTCTCGCCGTCTCCAAATCTTCAATTCCTTTGCCGTCGTCTCGCACGGACAAATAAATCGTATCATCCTCAATGACCGCTTCAATGTGCACCAATCCGTCATCTCGATTGTCATAGCCGTGAATAATCGCATTGGTTACGGCTTCCGAAACGACCGTCTTAATATCAGTCAGCTCATCTACCGTCGGATCGAGCTGCGAGACGAAAGCGGCAACCGCTACACGGGCGAAAGATTCATTCTCCGACTTGCTGGCAAATGTCAATTTCATATGGTTGCGGTTCGCACTCATGATACGACCCCCAAACTCGACAACGCGCTTTGTTCGTCCTCTTCCACTTGCAAGATCTTGAATAACCCCGACAGTTCGAACAACCGATACACAGACTGACTTACGTCACAGACGACCATCTTGCCGCCTTTGTCCGTAATTTGCTTGTATCGGCCGAGGATAACCCCAAGGCCAGAGCTGTCCATAAAGGTTAAGCCCTTCAAACTGAGAATAATGTGGGAAACACGACCGCTTGCGATCGCTTCCTCCATCGCCAGCTTCACTGTTTGTGCCGAATGATGATCCAGTTCCCCGATCAAGCGCACAATAATGACGCTGTGCGCATGCTCAACATCGATTTGCAAGCTCACATCTGTTCACTCCTTCTCCCGACTTGCTAATGTTTTCTACTTTCGCAGAAACAATTCCTGCCAATTGACAAAAGTAGAAGAAACATGCTACAAAGCGACAGCCTAATGCGTTAGGTTTTGTCCGGCAAACGACAACATCCCTGACGAAACGTTCGTTTGCTACGCTACTTCACCTAATCTGACAATCGTGCCATGCTTAAAAGTCGAACAAGCACCGAAAATCTCGCTCCACATGGAACATTGCAAGGCAATTATGGCCGCTCCGTCAGGACGACTCCCCAAGGAAAAATAGCTTTCCTGCCGACCGCTTGAACAGCGTCCACCAGCCCGCCTTAGCCATGTCTTGCGGCGCCTCCAGCGTAAATTCCGTGAGCGCTTCATCGCCGCGGTAAACGACGATCTTACCAATCGGTTCTCCTTTGCGAATCGGCGCTTCAAGCTGTTCACTCAGCACGAGCTCATGACGAATATTGTCCAACCCTTCCCCTTTGCGCAGCAGCACGCTGTATGGACGAGTAGCCGTAAGCTCCACTTTGTTTACTTCCCCTTTGGACACATCGAACGAGCCGATCGTATCCCCTTTCTTGAATATCGGTTTATTCGTATATTGCGAGAACGCATAATCGAACAGCGAGGCGACCTCACTGTTACGCGTCTTCGTGTTCGGTTCGCCGAGTACGACGGCAACGACGCGCAGATTGTCCTTCTTCGCTGTCGCCGACAAGCAAAACTTCGCTTCGCTCGTATAACCGGTCTTCAGCCCGTCTACGCCTGCATAGAAGCGAACGAGCTTGTTCGTATTGACCAGCCAAAACGGATTGTCCGTCTCCGTGCGCAAATAGTCTTGATACTTGCCGGTATATTGCGTAACTTCTTCATATTTCAGCAGTTCCTTGGACATGACGGCTATATCGTGAGCAGACGAGTAATGATCTTTCGCCGGCAAGCCATTGCTATTGACGAAATGGGTATTTTCAAGGCCAAGCTCCTTCGCCTTTTCGTTCATCATCTGCACGAACATTTCTTCACTTCCGGCAATTTTCTCAGCAAGCGCTACGGAAGCATCATTCCCGGAAGCCATCGCCACGCCTTTCAACAAGTCTTTGACGGACATTTGCTCCCCAGCCTCCAAGAAAATTTGCGAGCCGCCCATCGATGCCGCGCGTTCACTGGCGGTAACCATTTCATCTAGCGTGATTTTGTTCTGGTCTAGCGCCTCCATTACTAGCAACAAAGTCATAATCTTTGTTATGCTAGCCGGTGGCATTCGTTCATGTATGTTCTTTTCATAAATGATCGTACCCGTATCCACATCCATTAAAATGGAGGATTTGCATTAGGTGTTAGATCGACCTTGGGCTGTGTCGGATGCTCTTCAACGGCTTGTGTGCTATCCGTTTCTTTTGACTCTCGATTGGAATCTTCGTCGGCTTCTGATTCGATTCACGTTTCGTTTCATTTTCAGATTGATTGTCAGAGTCATGATTCGTTGATTCAGTTGTTGATCAGTCGATGAATCAGTCGTTGATTCAGTTGTTGATTCAGTTGTTGGATCGGCTGCCCGATTCGTAGCTTCCCCACGCTCTGCCTTACGGTTCGACGTCTCATTTTGCTCGATTTCGGAAGGTTGCGCGTCATCTTCTTGCTGCAGTTCGGCATGTGTGTGCTCATGATGCTGCGGCTCTACAGCAAATGCTGCGAGCATTGAACAACATCCCGAGGAAAAATAACAGAGAAATTACAGAAAGTCCTAATCTTCTTAGATTCATATGTTCTGCCCTCCAATGGAAAATCATCGCATGTGATGGTATTAGTGTTCCCATGACACATGAAAAATATTCCACTGAAATGGCAAGGAAGGTAACAATTTGGGAGTTAGCATCGGAAGGATTTATAGGGGCTCTCTATTTGTGTATCTTGTCTGCGAATCAATTCTGATAGATCGGAACCTGCACTACTTGAGGCGGAAGCGGCGAAGGTGTGCTACGACGACACCCCGCCGATCTCGTCCTTCTATTGTTTCTTTATTTTATTTCTTGAACAGCTATGGGACATTAATGGAAACGCCGTACTTGGTCCTTCGTCACTACGGCATAGATGAACGGCTCAGCCGGCACTTCATGGTCCGTGATTTGGATGTACTCCTTCACTTCTTGGACTGCTGCTTGTACGACCTGCTGCGTACGATTCGTATGTAATTCCGCAAGAACAGTACCCGGCTTGACGCGATCTCCCGTCTTCACTCGAAGCATAATACCGGCAGCCAGATCGATGATGGAATCCTTCGTCTCTCTGCCTGCACCGAGCTTCATCGCGGCTCGGCCGAGCTTTTCGGCGTCCATGCGCGACACAAACCCTTCCTTGTCAGCACGCACTTCCACAATATGAGTTGCTTTGGGCAGGAGTTTGTGATCGTCAAGAAACGAAGCATCGCCGCCTTGCCTGATAATAAATTCACGGAATTTATCGATCGCTTTGCCGTTTTGCAGCAATGTGTTCAGCATTTGCCGAGCTTCCTTAGCATCACGTGCTTTGCCACCTGCAACTAACATATGGGAGCCAAGCGCAAGACATAGCTCGGTTAAGTCTTGCGGTCCCTTGCCTCTCAAAGTGTCAACCGCTTCCTGCACTTCAAGTGCATTGCCGATCGCATACCCTAACGGCTGGTCCATGCTACTGATGACCGCAATCGTTTCACGGCCGACCATACTGCCGATTTCGACCATTGCTTGTGCCAGTTGTTCAGATCGCTCCGGTGTTTTCATAAATGCACCGCTGCCAGTCTTAACGTCCAGCACAATCGCATCGGCGCCTGCCGCAATTTTCTTGCTCATAATGGAGCTGGCGATCAGCGGTATTGAATCGACTGTAGCGGTTACATCTCGCAGGCCGTACAGCATTTTGTCCGCTGGCGTAATGTTGCCGGATTGACTGATGACCGATACGCCGATGCTGTTCACTTGCTCAATAAATTGCTCGCGAGTTAGTTCCACAGAAAATCCGCTGATCGACTCCAGCTTATCGATCGTTCCACCGGTATGTCCCAAGCCGCGACCTGACATTTTGGCGACCGGCACACCCGCTGCCGCTACGAGCGGCGCCAGCACCAAGGTGGTCGTATCGCCGACACCGCCTGTGCTGTGCTTGTCTACCTTTACGCCCTGGATCGGACTGAGGTCGATTTGGTCGCCGGATTCAGCCATTGCCATCGTCAGATCAGCCGTTTCCCGTGCGCTCATTCCTTGAAAATAGACGGCCATCGCCCAGGCCGACATCTGGTAATCCGGAATTTTCTGAGCCGTATATCCTTCGATCAAATAGCGAATTTCTTCAGCCGTCAGCTCTGCTCCGTCACGCTTCTTCTGGATGATGTCCACCGTGCGCATCTGCATCTCCAGCCTCCTTCTAATCGCCTTACTGCAAACGTATCATGCTTCTTGCGAACGCATCATGTCTCTTCCCATACTAAGAGCAAAAGATCGAATCATCTGAACGAACGATAATCAACTGAGTGATTGGTTCACATTTTGCTTGCTATGCTTTGTGGAATACAGGGTTTCCATTAAATGTTTGGAATAACATGCAAGACTAGCTTCAGAAATTTTTCCTTCACTTTTTCCGCCGTTTCCACGACTTCCTTATGATCAAGCGGTTGATCCAATATGCCGGCTGCCATATTGGTAATACAGGAAATTCCGAGCACCTCAATGCCGGCATGACGTGCTGCAATAACTTCTGGAACGGTAGACATCCCTACTGCGTCGGCGCCGATCACCTGCAGCATGCGAATTTCGGCCGGTGTTTCATAAGTTGGCCCGAGCATCGCCGCATATACGCCTTCCCGCAGCTCGATCCCTAATTCGTTGGCACTGTCCTTTAGTTTGGCGCACAGACGCTTGCTGTACGCTTCAGTCATATCCGGGAATCTTGTGCCGAATTTATCTAGGTTCGGTCCGATAAGCGGATTGCGATACTGCAAATTCAAGTGATCCGTAATGAGCATTAGATCACCTGGTTGGAACGATTTGTTCACCCCTCCGGCTGCATTTGTCACGACCAAAGCTTCGATGCCGAGCCGCTTCATCACACGTACCGGAAATGTGACGATTTCCTCCCCGTAGCCTTCATATAGGTGAAATCTTCCTTTCATCATAAGGACGCGCCGCCCGGCAATCGTGCCAAACACGAGCTCGCCTGCATGCCCGGCAACGGTTGACTCTGGGAAATGCGGGATGTCTGCATAAGGGAAAGTCAGCGGTTGTTCAATCAAATCAGCAAGAACGCCCAAGCCTGAACCGAGGATCAAACCGATCTCCGGTGCAGCGGGAAGGCGTTCTTGTATGTATGCCGCCGCTTGTTCGATGTGCTCTGTTAACTTTTGTGCATCAAATGTCATCATGATCGTCCTCCTTCTACTGCTTGCATATTCAATAATCCGATGATCGCGATGTTGTCAGCTGAAGTTGTTATGGTGTTGGCGTCCACGCCACCTGGTGTGATTGCTGCAATCGCATTATCGTCTGGTGTGATCGCCTCTGTCGCTTACCCACCTGTTGTGGTCGTTGTCACATTACCGCGAGTTGAGGTTGTCACTTTCGCATTATCGTCTGGTGTGATCGCCACCACCTACCGTATGTGCCTGCCGCAACTGGTTTGAAACGCGCTTCTGTGCAGTTTATACGATTATTCATACAAAATTTTCAGAATTTCCGTGTTTTCCGCGGTTTTGTACGATTTCTCATACAAATTCCCCCGAAATCACCTGATTCCATTCGATTTTGTACGATCATTCATACAAAAATCCCAAAATCGCCTTTTTTCTCTCGTTTTTATATGATGTTTCGTACAAACCACCACCAACAGCACCTGACTTCACGCGATCATATCCATAGTCAGCGCAGCTTTATATGATGTTTCACACAAAACCCCCACCAGAAGCGCTAAACTTCACGCGATCATACCCTATCCGCATAACAAAATACGATTTATCGTACAAAACCCCACCAAATGCCCCCAATTTCACGCGATCACTACTTGCTTCACACGGTCGCCCGCTCCTTCCAGCATCATTTCAACAGCTGCAGGAAGCTTGTCCCGTTATCCGGTATCTTCACTCGGAAGTTATCGGCGATCGTGGCGCCAACGTCCGAGAACGTCTCTCTGACACCGAGCGAGCCGTTCCCTCTAAGCCCCGGGCTCCATACGAGCAAAGGTACATACTCGCGCGTATGATCAGTGCCGCTATGAACCGGATCATTGCCGTGATCCGCGGTAATGATCAGCAGATCATCCTCGCGAATGCGATCCATAATTTCCGGCAACCTTTGGTCGAAGGCCATCAACGCCTCACCGTATCCTTGCGGATCACGGCGATGTCCATACAATGAATCAAAATCGACAAGGTTCGTAAACAGCAAGCCGTTGAACGTCTTGTCCATCATTTCGATCGTCCGGTTGATGCCGTCGTCATTGTCTTTCGTCGACATCGCTTTTGTGATCCCTTCGCCAGTGTAAATATCGTTGATCTTCCCTACCGCAATGACATCATATCCACCGTCCTGGAGAGCATTCATTACCGTAGGCGCTGGTGGCTTCACCGCATAATCATGCCGGTTCGCTGTCCGCTTAAACGCTCCTGGTGATCCGACATACGGCCTTGCAATCACGCGTCCAACTGCATAACGATCATCGAGTGTTAACCGGCGCGCAATTTCGCAAGCGCGGTACAATTCCTCCAGCGGAATCACTTCCTCGTGTGCTGCCAGCTGAAAAACGCTGTCCGCAGACGTATAGACGATCCATGAACCGTCTTTCATTTGCTGCTCGCCAAGCTCCTCAATAATCGCCGTGCCTGATGCAGCTTTATTGCCAATTACCTTACGGCCGGTTTGCTCCTCGAACGCTTCGATCAACTCCTGCGGAAATCCGTTCGGAAACGTATTAAACGGAATCGTCACCTTCAGCCCCATTAGCTCCCAGTGGCCGGTCATCGTATCTTTGCCAACTGAAACCTCAGCCATTTTGCCATAATATCCTGCAGGCTCGTCAGCCGGTGCAATGCCTTGCAAAGACTCGATATTTCCAAGTCCTAAGCGTGCCATATTCGGAAGCGCAAACCCTTGAACCCGCTCCGCAATGTGACCAAGCGTATGTGCACCGCTGTCACCAAACTTTGCCGCATCTGGCAATTCACCAATGCCGACGCTGTCCAACACGATCAAAACGATGCGTGTAAAGGTTCGATCTATTGTCACCGCATGAGCTCCTTTCAAAATTGTCTTGTACAATCATTGCTCTCTTCGTTCAACTAGCGCACTCTCTACCTGCTGCAACTATCATGCACTTCAATTTATCATTACATCTTCGCACGCGGATGAGTCTGGTTGTATACTTCCTTCATGCGCACCTTAGTGACATGGGTATAAATTTGAGTCGTAGAAATATCCGCATGTCCCAGCATCTCCTGGACTGCTCTTAAATCCGCTCCGTTCTCAAGCAAATGAGTGGCGAAGGAGTGGCGTAAGGTGTGCGGCGTAATCTCCTTCATAATGCCGGCTTCCCGGCCGTATTGCTTAATGATTTTCCAGAAGCCTTGCCTCGTCAAGCGCCCACCGTTCTGATTGAGAAATAGCGCCTGATCTGTCTTGCCAGGCTTGGCGAATTTGTGGCGTGCAGTCTGCATATATCGATCGAGCCAGTCGGAAGCGATTCGTCCGAGCGGAATGATGCGTTCCTTCGAGCCTTTGCCGTAACAGCGAACGAACCCCATAGCGAGGTTAATGTCTTCCAAATTCAATGACACTAGCTCTGATACGCGAATCCCGGTTGCATACAACAGCTCCAACATTGCCTTGTCCCGAATTCCAGCGGGCTCGTTCGTTCCAGGCGCACTTAGCAGACGTTCGACATCTTGCAAATTCATTACTTTCGGCAGCTTCTTCTCCGTCTTCGGAGTATCCATATAAAGGGATGGATCCGTCTCGATTAGGCCTTCAAGCACGAGAAACTTGAAAAAGCCTCGTATCGACGTCATCGTTCTTGCGATGGTAGATGAGGCTCGTCCCGCTTGCCGCAAATATAGCAAATACTGCACAATATGTACCCGCTCAACCTGCAACAGAGTCGTTAATCCATGCTTGTCCGTCAAATATTCAAGAAAGATCGTCAAATCTCTCTCGTACGCCTCCAAAGAATTGCGCGCGAGACCTCGTTCCACGGACAAATAATGGAGAAAGTATTTCAAATGCTCTTTCATCGGCTCATTCCTTTTCGTGATCAGACCGTTCGGCTTATCATGCCATGCTTCAAGCATTGACCGCCTTCCTCTTATTATAGAACTTGAAGGGAAGGAAAGGAAGAAGTTTTAAAGAAGCGCCACAAGCATTTACTCTCCATACCACCAAAAAAACATCAGCCTGTCGGCAAATTTTACCTCGCCATCTCCTTCATGCAGATGCTCAAACACTTTCACCGCATCGCCTTCAGGCACATCATGATGATCGAATGGGGAAAGCCAAGTCGAGAGCATCAGCATGACATGATACAAAAAATAAGTCAAAATGAGAAACAGAACTACCGCCCTGAATCTTCTTGTCCATTTTCTTAACGAAATAATCAATTCATATCACCTGCCGCCTGATTATGGGCTACGACAAGCATATGATCTGGTCGGACAAATTATGATATTTTCTCATGCCTTATGGCTGAAGGGACAAAGATTCATATGAAATCGGAGCTTTGCTTCTTATCAATTGATCAAGCGGTGTATAGGCCATGCCTACGGCCTCGGCGACGGCTTGATGCGTAACATGACCGCGATACGTATTGACGCCTGATTTGAGTGTCTCGTTATCTTGAAGCGCGCGCTCCAAGCCCTTGTCCGCTAGCTCAAGTGCATACGGGAGCGTCACATTCGTCAGCGCCAATGTCGAGGTGCGCGGCACTGCGCCCGGTATGTTCGCTACGGCATAGTGTACGACCCCGTAACGTTCATACGTTGGCTCGCTGTGTGTCGTAACCCGATCGATCGTTTCGATCGTGCCACCTTGGTCAACAGCTACATCGATAATGACCGCCCCCTTTTTCATCGACTTCACCATTTGCTCCGTCACGAGCTTCGGTGCTTTCGCCCCAGGGATGAGCACGGCACCGATTAGCAGGTCTGCTTTTTGCACCGCATTTGCGATATTGTACGTATTGGACATCAGCGTGTTGATTTGCCCTTTGAAGATATCGTCCAAGTATCGCATACGATCTGCACTTCGTTCCAGGATGGTCACATTCGCCCCTAATCCTAATGCCATCTTGGCCGCATTCGTACCGACGATGCCACCGCCAATAATGACAACATCGGCCGGCGGTACGCCCGGAACTCCTCCGAGCAATACCCCGCGACCGCCGTGAAACGATTCCAACAGCATAGCCCCAACTTGCACAGACATGCGTCCAGCTACTTCGCTCATCGGGGTTAGGAGCGGCAGGCCACCATTCGGCAGCTGAATCGTTTCATACGCGATGCCGGATACGCCGCTAGCAACCAATGCTTGAGTAAGCTCCCCGGCTGCCGCCAAATGCAAGTATGTGAACAACAGTTGGTTTCTGCGGAAATATATAAATTCAGACGGCAAAGGTTCTTTTACTTTCATGATCATATCGCTTCTTGCCCACACCTCCGCCGGGGAAGCGACGATTTCTGCACCTTGCTCCAAATATTCTTGATCGGTAAAGCCGCTGCCAACGCCTGCACCCCGTTCCAGCAACACCATGTGTCCATGCTGCTTAAGCTGCGCAGCCCCGGCCGGCGACAAAGCGACTCGATATTCGTTGTCTTTGATTTCTTTGGGAACGCCAATAATCATATCTTCATTGCCCTCCACTCAGGATATACGTAATGTCAGATTATGTTCATTACCTTTTCCTGAACGAGGGGAAATTATGAGAACCGATGAGGAACGATCCAAGCATTCAAATAAAAAATGCTGAAAAAGTCTATTCGACTCTCTCAGCAACCTATTTAACATTTGATTGTCTTCATAATTGCGATATCTGCCAATACGTTTAATGAATCGACGCTTGTCTTTCATGGCGTTGTCAGGTGTTTATTGTTGCTCGTCAGACTCTTGTGAATTGTCGTTGCAACGCCAGCAAATCCCTTGAAAATCTAGCCGATGATCCAGCACTTTAAAACCGTATTCCTTTGCCAGTCGCTCTTCTAAAGGCAATAGCCAATCATCCATAATTTCGTCAACGGAACCGCACTGCACACAAATCAAATGGTGATGATGGTGTTTGGAGTTATCATGACGCAGATCATAACGAGCGACTCCATCGCCGAAGTTCATCTTCTCTACGACTTGAAGCTCGCTCAACAATTCGAGGGTTCTGTAGACGGTCGCAAGGCCAATCTCAGGTGCTTTATCTTTTACTAGCATAAAAACATCTTCCGCACTCAAATGATCTTCTTCGTTTTCGAGCAAGACTCTAACCGTCGCCTCACGTTGCGGTGTCAGCTTATAGCCTTGTGACTGGAGTTGCTTCTTAATTTGCTCGATCCTTGCCTCCATACTCCCCCTCCTTGTTCTGATGCGCTAAGAAAATCATCTTCCTGCTTATTTGTCCTGCTTATTCGGAAGCTGTTGTCGTTCGTCTGAACATATGCTTTATCATCATGCATCCATAAAGAAAATACTTGGCTGGCGCGGGGTTCCTTAGAACTCGCTTTTTCATCATGCATCCACAAGCATAAGGAATACGAACCAGCTCCCGGCGTCTGTCGACTTGGAACCTGCTAAGTATTCCTTTATACATATTGTATGCTTTTTCATCATGCATCCACAAGCATAAGGAATACTAACCAGCTTCCGGCGTCTGTCGACTTGGAACCTGCTAAGTATTCCTTTATTATAGGGGCAGTATTTCGATAAAGTCAATCCGTACCATCATACATCCGAGGTTGTGATTAGATGGGCGAGTGAACGGGGGATTTATGATGGAGAGTATGAGAAGTTGATTGACGTTGATCGTGGTCGTTGGAATCGAGTTGTTGAAATGACGATAGTTGCAAATATCCAATAATCCGCTGCGCGATCCGCACGATTCGCCAGTTTAATTGCAAAAGTCCAATTATATTTTCAAATTCGGTTAGAAAAGCTGATTCTGGCGTAAAATAATTGGATATTTGCAACAATATGAGTGATCGGTATCCAACATGGAGATTTTAGTTGGATATTTGCAATAATCTGATCATTGGTTGAAGTAGTCGATGATCATTCAAATTACCGGGGGAAATTTATTTTCGCTTATCCCGCAGGTCCTTGTCCAATCCGGTATTCCGGACATCGCAATTATCATACATAACTTATCACGGTTTATGAAGTTTCCAGCATGATCGGTGCGGCCCACTCCAGCAATTGCGGAATGAACAAATATTGGATCATTGCAGCACCCGCCAACAAACCGATCAGTGACAAGTGTGTTACAACATATGATTTGAAAGGCTGCGCGTCCACAGCTCTTCGTTTCCATACCAAACTGCGGACCAAGTACAGTGAGAACGAAATGGCCGTTACGCTGGCGATCAAGATGACGGGAATGACGATGATGTTATGCGGCGCAACAGATAGAAATGCGAAGAACAAGCCCCTCCACGAAAATTGACTCACTAAATAGCCGACCGAAAATCCGATCAATACCCCTTTAAGAAAATCAACGATCAAAATAAGCGGCAGACCAACGATCGACAGCCCGAATATTAGGATAAGCAGCACCCATTTAAAATGGGAAACAAAGATGTCCCCGAACGTTTCCGGCGATTCGCCATCAAACCCTTGGATAACCGTTTGAAAAAAACTGTTCAAATACTGTGCCATTACTTGCTGTTGTTCAAAAGTTAGGGAATTCACCATAAACGCTCCGAAGATGACACCCATGACAAACAAGACGGAGACAAATAAATATAACGGCAGTTGCTGTTGGACATAACGTTTGTACCATGTATTCGGTGCGAGCATGCAAGATTCTCCCCTTGTCCGAATAGATTGACCGATCACGGTGAGATCGATCGGCATATTCATATCTATGTGGACAAGGATTGAAATATGCTAGATTTATAGGGTCGTGCACGTACCCATACGTTCCCATACTTGGCGCTTAATCTGAAATTCGACGAAATTAACGCTTTACTTTACCGTAACGGCCGCCGCCGCCGGACTGCAGATCAAGCTTTCCTTCCCTAGCCAACGAGATCGCCTCCGCAATAGATTCATTCGTTGCTTCCGCTAATTGCTCCTTCGTCACTCGGTGAAGGATGTTCATCTCCGTTCCGAAATGCTCCAAGAGCTTATTCAGCGTCTTGGGACCGAGACCGGGAATGAATTCAAGCGGCACCTGATCGATATACGGCGGTCGATGAGCTGGAAATACCGGCTCCGTACGGTCAGCAATCGCCCTAATCCGATCATGCACGCCGCGCGTCAACGAAGTGCTGCCACATGCCGGACATCGTTCGGCGTGCACTTCAGCCGTGTCGAGAATGTGCTGGCATGCCAAACAAAATGAACGATGATACTTGCCAAGCTGCGGACTTAAGCCGTAGTTGGCCGTAACAGCTCTGCCGTCCTCACGCAGCAACGCCTTCCTTACTTCCTCGAACGTCGGCTTCTGCAAGCGCATCTGATTGTATTCCCGTCCGATCTTCGCCAGCGAATGGGCGTCCGAGTTTGTGACGAACGTGAAATCGTCGAGCTCGCTCATCAAGCCGGCCATCGATGCATTTGCGCTGAGCCCAAGCTCTACAGCCGCTACATGCTGAGGATCGAGCAATTGTGCGAGCCGGTCGCAGCAATTGCCATATAAGCCTTTGTGCGGTGTAAAAATATGAGCGGGGATCACAAATCCTCCTCGCCCGACCACCTCTTGCTGCAGCTCACGAGCCGGCATGTATACCCGTTGAGAACTGAGCGTTACGTTCTTCATATAGCGAGAGATCGTATGCGAAAATTGCTTCATCGCAGAAAGCGACGGCATGAACGCAAGCAGGTGTGCTGGGCCAAGTCCTTCATCGCGGACTTCGAGCTCTGCCCCGGGCAATATATTCGTCGCTTTGTATTGCAAGCCGCCGCCATCAACGTTTTCGTTCATCAATCCTTGCTCCAGCAGCTCTTCGATCTCCCGAATAACAGGCGGCGATTGGCAATCGATAATTCCGATCAAATCAAGCCCTTTGCGCTCGCTTGCTTCTCTCACAATATGAAAAAATGTCAGATGGCGCGCTGCACTAATCTTAACGGGCTGGCCACTTTCCCGTGCGGCCAATATGTATATGTAAATCTACGAAATAGGATTGCATCATATGAGCCTGCCTGTTGCCTGATAGAGCTGCCATGTGTACACGGCCATGATCGTCTTCGCATCCGAAATGCGACCTTCGCGTATGTACCGTTGTGCCTCCTCCAGCGTGATGGCCTCACAGACGAGAAACTCGTCTTCGTCGAGCCTCATTTCACTTTTTTCTAACTGATCGGTAAAGTACATGTGCATGATTTCATCAGCAAAGCCTGGAGACGTATAATACGAACAAATATACGTTAAATGGTCGCTTCGATAGCCGGTTTCTTCCAATTCACGCTTGGCCGCGGCCAGCGGATCTTCCCCATCCTTATCGAGCTTCCCAGCCGGAATCTCAATTTGCGATTTGCCTAACGGCTTCCGATATTGCTCAACGACGAGCATCTTCCCATCTAGAAGCGCAAGTACAGAAACCCCGCCAGGGTGGCGAACGATTTCTCGAGTCGATGTCCCCCCGTTCGGTAAAGTTACGGTGTCGACCTGCAGGGAGATGACCTTCCCTTTATAAATGGGCTTGCTGCTGATCGTCTGCTCCGCAAACAATTGCTGGTTTTGCTGACTATTTTGCTGGCTGTCTAATGGCTTTGCTCCCTGCTGATCTGGCTTCGATTGCTTCGTCACATTATTCATCCTCCGATTTGTCAATTCTTAAGTGGCGGTAGCTGCGTGCGCCTTTCCCAGATTTCCAGCGCGATCCGCGATAGCCCGTGCATATCTTTCTGACCGCTTCATATGCTTGTAATACACATCAATCATGAAAGCGGGGACGTTATGAAAACTTATCAGGACGAACGTAGCTTACGCATGGTCGGACAAGCATGGGAAATCCGCCGCAGGTTGCAAGTATCTGCAAAGCGGCAACCGCATGTTACACTTCTGGATTGGCTGAATCATCCAAGCAGTGGATCACATATTCCGCAGCGGTCGCCACACTTACAAAAAAATCAGGATCGTCACGCAGCGCTTCTGATTGACGTAACCGGAGCAGGATACGCCGCAAGCACCTCTTGTACTTGCTTCTGCAGACGGTTCGTGCAACCGTACGAGCTTATGCTGTCCAAATGCCTCCGTTTGTGTAAGCTGCTCGATATAGCGTTCAAGCGGTGCAGATAGTTGCTCAGACAGCGGCAGCACCGCTTGGCACAGCGCCGCATATTGAAGTGTGGCAATGACATGATGGCTGATGCCAAAGTGTCTAGCTCGCTTGTCGGCACCGCTGATGCGCGGCATCAGAATGGCTTCCCGCCTAACTGATGAACGCAATTGATCAGTTCGCCCACCTCAATGCCAGTATGCCCAAGCGGCGTTCCCGTCCCGGCGATGCCCGGTCCCATGCAGGCGATGATCAGATCCGCCTTCAAGATATGGCGTGCCGCGATGCAGGCGGTAAACTTGTTCATCGTCTCCAAATCTCCGCCATACGCCTGCCCGTAAGTGACGGTGCCGCTCAGCCAAGATAGCTGCTTCAATATCGCGACATGACGGCTGTAAGCAAGCGGCAATGCCCCGCCGTCGCTCATAATATAAGCGATGCGAAGCTCCGGCTTTTGCGCCTTAAGCCAGCGACGGCTATCGGCAGCTACGTAGCTCACCGATCAGCACAGGCGTACCTGCGATGTCATGATGACGGAGGAAGACCGAATGATACGGACTGTTCTGTTCTTCTGCGGAAAGCACTGCTCTTTGCAGCGACGTATATTTCAGCTTCATCAAATGTCCTTGCGGCAACTGCGAAGCGGTCGAGCTAGGCGAGGCTTTGAGCGCATCGGTATGAAAAGTTGTGCAACTTCTTTCCCTTCTTCGGCGAGACACATGCACAAAATGATAACCGCCACTGCCCAAGCCTAGCTGTACGGCAGTCGTGTTCAACAGCACGAGATCACCCTCGCGAAGCGGTGGATGGATCGATAGGTCATGCAGCGCCTTATCCACATATCCGCCTTCCAGCTCGACCTTCACCTCCTGCATACCGCTCAGCTCCGTCATAACCTCCACCACATAGCCGGTACGCCAACTAATCAATCTTATGACTCGCGGGCGGTTGCTTCTTCGATCAGCGCTGTGACCAGCTCCGCCGTTTTCACTAATTCTTTCACAGGCATTTGCTCATTCGTCGTATGGATGTGCTCGATAGCCGACTGCAAGGTTGATCGTCGGAATGCCGTGCCCGTTGAAAATATTCGCATCACTGCCGCCGCCGGAATGAAAGAGCTTCGCTGTGCGGCCAATGCGTGCGAGTGCCCGCTCCGCCAGCTTCACGACCGGATGCTCGGCAGTAAATTTAAAACCTGGGTAGATAATATCGCTATGGAACTCCACTTTCGCTCCGAACTCTTCGGCTGTTTGCTCGAACGCTTCCCGCATCGCTGCGACTTGAGAATCGAGTTTGTCCGCTAACAAGCTGCGCGCTTCCGCTTCAATCTCTACATAATCACAGACGATATTCGTCGGTCCGCCACCTGCAAACTTGCCGATATTCGCCGACGTTTCCTGATCAATACGGCCAAGCGGCATGCGCGAGATCGCCTTGCTCGCCACTTGAATGGCACTGATCCCGTCTTCAGGATTGACCCCTGCATGTGCGGATTTGCCATATACCTTGACTCTGATCTGCGCTTGGCTCGGTCCGGCGACAGCAATTTCCCCGACCTCCCCGTTGGAATCCAGATGCGTACCCAAGCTCGGCTTTCAACATTTGGATCGATCGCTTTCGCCCCTACCAGTCCCGACTTCTTCGCCGACTGTAATGACGAATTGCACGGTCCATGCGCAAGCTTTGCTCCTGAATTACTTGCACGGCTTCTAACATAGCTGCAAGACCTGCCTTATCGTCACTGCCCAGGTCGTCGTCCCGTCACTGCGAATGTAGCCGTCATCGTCAAGCTGCGGCTTGATCCCGTTGCCGGTGTGACCGTATCCATGTGCGAAGTGAACAGGATAGGCGCCACGTTTTCCAGCCCTTCACTTGCAGGCCATTCAGCAAACAAATTGCCCGCTCCATGGCCGGTCTTCTCCTTCGTATCGTCGATATGTACGTCAAGACCTAGCGCTTGAAACTTTTGCTACTTAGCACTTTACAAATTTCCGCTTCATTGCCTGACTCGGAATCGATGCGCACCAATTCCATAAACGTATCAATTAATCTCTTTTCATTGACCATGTTCAAAGTCACTCCACTTCAGTTTTCTTATTCGTCTCTTATTCACGAAGCTTGCCGTCTGCGTTACAATAGAGTGGACATGTTATTTTCGCTGGACGAAAGGATGAATACGATTGAAGAAACGATGGATCTTTAAAGCCATTATTTATTTGATGATTTTCTCCATGCTCTTGTCGACGCTCGTCTTTGCGATCGACGCTTTGCTCTAAGCTGAACAAAATGCTGCTTATGCATGCCATCATGGCATACATGCCTGCACATCACATACCATTAGCATATGCGGATTTCTTGTTTTCCATTGCTTTCTTATTGTACCAAAATAACAGGCCGGTCTCCAGAGCAACCATGGATACCGGCCAAATTGTAACGACATTCATTTGTTCAGCATGCGTACTGTTCAGCTTGCCACTGTTCAGCTTGCATAATTGCTTAATACAGCTTTCGTATCCGGTCCGTACGACTTCCAGATTTTCCTTCACTCGCTGCAGGAAGCGACCGCAGATGACGCCATCTAAAATGCGGTGATCCAACGATAAGCATAAGTTCACCATCGAGCGAACCGCGATCATATCATCGATGACGACCGGACGCTTGACGATCGATTCAAACGTAAAATTCGCTGCCTGCGGATAATTGATGATCGGATACGATAAGATCGAGCCGAATGAACCAGTATTATTGACGGTGAACGTACCGCCCAGGAATCGTCTGGCGTCAGACTGCCTTCGCGGGCCTTTTCGCGTTAGTTCGTCGATTTCCTTCGCCAAACCAGCGATATTTTTCTGATCCGCTTGGCGAATGACCGGTACATAAACAGCATCCTCAGTGCCGACCGCTAGCGAAATATTTATGTCTCTTCTTGATGATGATCTTGTCGACAGCCCACACGGAGTTCATAATCGGATAATCTTTAATCGCGTTGACGACTGCTTTCAGTACGAAGGCCAGGTAAGTTAAGTTGACGCCTTCCTTACGTTTGAAATCATCCTTTAACTTATTCCGCAGCATCACCAGATTCGTGACATCGGCTTCGATCATCGTCCAGGCATGCGGATTTCCGTTACGCTTTGTCGCATGCGAGAGGCGATCGTTGAACGGACGTGATTGACATCGAGATCGTTTCCCGATCATTCGAGTCGGTCACATGACCTTCCGGCATTTGCGGCTTTTCTGGTCGTCAGATGCAGACCGGTGGAGCGAACCGGCACGTTAGGCGAATCGATCGCAGCCAGAACGTCCTTCCGCGTAATCCGCCCGCCGATGCCTGTGCCGCGAACGTTGGCCAAATCAATCTGATGTTCATCGGCCAAGCGCCTGACGACCGGAGAGATTCGGCTGCGCATCCCGCCTCGGCTGCGCGTTGGGCGTGGTGCATCCGGCGAGCTCCGCGTCGTTCTTCACGCGCCGGCGGCCGACGAAGTGCTGCCGGTCAGCCGTGACCCCGATCCCGTTCGCCCGCAGGTGGTCGGCGACCCGCGAGGGGGAAGGTCGAGGGAACGATGGCCTGCTCGACGCCGAAGCGCCGCACCGCCCGCAGGATCACCTCGAGCTCGATCTCTTCACGCGAGAGCCCCTGCACGTAGAGCTCGTCGATGCCGAACTCCTCGTAGGGCAGCGCGTCGAGCCCGGGCGCTACCGCGGCCACGCGGTCGAAGCTCCGCAACGAGCTCCGCGACCAGATGGCGCTCGCCGTTCCGCTCCACGTAGAGAAAGGCATCCGGAATCGCCAGCGGCACCTCGTGCCGCATCTCGGGCGAGCGCAGCGAGTCGGCGTAGATGAGGACGTCTCCCACGGCGGCGAGGATCGTACATCTAGACTCGCGAATCGTGGAGGAGGTGCTCCAGAAGGCGCAGTCGCTGATCGCCGGCTACGACGACGAGCTGGCACGGGAGCTGCCCAAGGACGTCGAGATCTTCGACGCGCACGTCCACCTCGGGCACGACATCGACGGCATGACCGGGGTCTACGAGGACCTCGAGCGGATCAACGGGACCATGACGGGATCTCGCGCTGCTTCATGTTCTGCATGGACGAGGTCGATCGTCACCCCGCCTTCCGCGCGGCCAACGACCGCACGCTCGCCTACGCCGAGCGCTCCGGCGGGGCGGCTGATCCCCTTGTGCGGCTCGACCTCTCCGAAGAGCCGATCGAAGAGGGCGACGCGCTGCAGCAATACGATGAGTCGAAGCAACAGGAAAGCA
>CAVWLN010000037.1:0-34775 GCA_963755735.1 uncultured Paenibacillaceae bacterium | reverse complement strand
TCTCTTTTTTTTCCTCTTCTTCAACTTCAGGTTCCGTATTGTCCGCTCCGACGCTCTTCTGCCGCAGCAGTTGCACATATTTCATCTCTTTCTCTTCATCATTGTCGGTATTACATATGACGACGTTATAGCCGAGCTCATTGGCCCGGTCTTCCACATGCCTGGCCATCTCCGCAAAGAACGGGTTCGCCAGGTCGGGAATCAAAAGCCCTACGGTATGAGTCTGTTTTCCGGTCAATGCAGAGGCCACCATGCTCGGCCGATAATTCAATTCTTCACTGATGGCCAGTATACGGCTGCGCGTCTCCTCACTGATCCGTCCAGTGCGGTTCAATACTTTGGATACGGTGGCGGTCGACACCCCTGCCAGCCTCGCAATATCATAAATTGTTGGCTTTGACACGCTTGCTACCTCGCTTTTTGTTCATTACTGCTACTGTTTTCGATGCATTCTATTATATCATGGGAAAGCGAAGTAGTGGGAACTTTCGTTCGCGAGTTACGCTTACGCGCCAAAACGCTCAAAGTGTGAGTGTTTAATACCGAGCCACGGTCATCTTCTTGCGCGTTAAAATTCGACGCCGTCTTTGCCGTTTGCATGCAGATCGCCGTAGAACGATTTCTTATAGCCGGAAAAAGGGAAGAACGCCATCGGCGCCGGCACGCCGAGATTAATTCCGAGCATCCCTGCATCCATCTCCTCCCGAGCGAAATTGCGGATCGCTTTGGCGCTGTCGGTATAAATACAGCCACCGTTGGCGAAATTCGGAATGCATTGGCCATGGCGATTGCTTCCTCCAAACTGTTCACCCGCACGACTGGTAGCACAGGAGCGAATATTTCATCCTGCCAAATCGCCATCTCCTGTGTCACGTGATCGAAATCGTCGGTCCGATGAAGTACCCTGCCCCGTTTCCTTCCGTTGCGCTCTTCTGCCGTCGCGGACCGAGCACGGCACCTTGCTCCATCGCCTTTCTCAATATAACCAAGTGTCCGGGCTTTGTGTGCGCTCCGAATGACCGGACCGAGAAACACGCCCTTCCTTCAGTCCGTTCCCCATCTTGATATCGTCGGCCGCTTCCACCAGCCGCTCGACCAGCTGATCCGCGATGTCTGCCTACCGCAACGACGACAGAGCACGCCATGCAGCGCTCCCCGGCTGAGCCGAATGCAGCATTCGATAATATTCGCTTCACCGCATGGTCCAGATCGGCATCCGGCATGATGATCGAGTGATTTTTCGCACCTGCCAGCGCCTGTACGCGCTTTCCGTGCGCGGCCGCCGGTCTTATACACGTATTCTGCGACCGGCTGCGAGCCGACGAAGGAGATCGCCGCACCTCCGGATGCTCCAGCAGTCCGTTCACGACATCGTGCGCTCCGTGAACGATGTTCAGCACGCCGTCCGGCAAGCCGGCTTCCGGAACAGTTCCGCCAGCCGGTTCGCTAGCATCGGAGTCCGCTCCGATGGTTTCAGGACGAATGTATTGCCGCATGCGATCGCCAGCGGGAACATCCAACACGGCACCATCATCGGAAAATTAAACGGGGTAATACCGCCGATCACGCCGAGCGGATAGCGGTACATTCCCGGATTCAATGTTGGTGGCCTATATCCGGCAGCGGCTTCCCATCATTAAGCGTTGGCGCCCGGCGGCGAATTCGACGCATTCGATGCCCGCGTTGCACCTCGCCGTAGCTTCTGATAACTCTTCCCGTTCTCCACGTGACGACTCTCGCGAGTTCATCCCAATGCTCGACAAGCAGCTGCTGATAACGAAACATGATGCGCGCCGCTTCGGCACGCGGTTCAGCGCAATTTTGAAAAGCGTTGCGCGCTGCCGCAATCGCTTGCTCGACATTGTCCGGCGTACAACCGACGTAAAGCCAAGGGTTGCCGTTTGCCGGATTCGGCACTTCCTCAGTTTTGCTGCCGCTTGCTTCCACCCACTTTCCGCCGATAAAATTTTTCAAAGTGGGGGCATGCTCGCGATTTTTTGTCATGGTCATCGTGATCACCTTTCCCATCCCATTTGTGTATATTTGTTAAGCGCCGTTTGTTTGACGGCCGCCATAGCCGATGTAAACAAGGCGATGCGGTCATATAACTTCGGATCGCGCATCATCTCCTGCCTTATGGCATGCCCGAAGGCCATGCGTAATGCTGTGCCGATATTGATCTTACCGACGCGATAAGTGACAAGCTTGCGCAATTCCGTTGTCAGGCACCCCGCTCGAACCATGAATGACAAGGGGCACGTCCGTTAGTTCTTGAATCGCTTGCAGCCTCGCGAAGTCGATTGCTGCGGCCTGCGTCTCCATGCGATGCACCGTGCCGACCGATACAGCGACCGCATCGATTCCGGTTTCTTGCACAAACTTCGCGACTTCATAAGGGTCGGACAGCTCATGCTTCAGCGAAAAGGAAGGATCGCTTAGCCAACTGAGCCGATCTCGGCTTCCACCGATACGCCGCTACTATGAGCTAGCTGCGTAATTTCTTGCGTTCGGGCGATGTTCTCTTCCAGCGGAAGCTGCGAGCCGTCAAACGTCACCGACGAATAGCCGCTATCTATCGCTTCCTTGGCCGCTGCAACATCTTGTCCGTGATCGAGATGCACGCACACCGGTACACTTGCATCTTCCGCTAGACGCACTAGCATCGGACCGAGTATCGCCATCGGCATATGCCGCACAGCGACCAAGTTCGTCGCCAAAATGACCGGTGCGCCGAGCTCTTCGGCCGCGTCAATCACCGCCCTGGCATCCTCATAGCCGAAGACATTGAAGGCCGGCACAGCGCGCGGGCTGGCTGCGGCTTCGCGGACCATTTGCTTCATATTCACCAGCATCCCGTTCGTCCCTCTCCATCGTATTAAAATTGGTATGGCATGACGGCCAATCGTTATTGCGAAA
Organism: uncultured Paenibacillaceae bacterium; assembly: GCA_963755735.1. Lineage (GTDB taxonomy): Bacteria > Bacillota > Bacilli > Paenibacillales > DA-C8 > Insulibacter. The sequence continues at coordinate 31,859 of CAVWLN010000037.1, read as the reverse complement.
GACGTGATCCTTACTCGTACTTGCTCATGTGGGCCTCGATCTGCTCGATCGTGGGCATGGCATCAGAGCAGCTGTGGCTGGCAACGACGATCGACGCTTCGGCGCTGCCGTACTCCTGACAACGATCGATCGGCCATCCTTGCATCAGCCCGTAGATGAACGATCCGGCGAAAGCGTCGCCCGCCCCGAACGTCTTGACAACCGTTGTAGGGAATGTGCGCCCTTTCCATACGCCTCCGTCACGCGTGAATGCAACCGAGCCGTCTCCGCCGTGCTTCACGACGACGATCTGCGCCTCGTAGCCGAACCACGTTTCAGCCGTTTTGTCATCGGTGATCTGTGAGGCGTCTTGCGTCGTTTCCATCAAGTTGAACTCCTCGCGTCCGCCGATGATCACGTGCGACTTCTCCGCAACCAGGCGGCAGTAAATGCCGACCTCCTCTTTCGTCGCCCACGTATACGGCCGATAATCGATGTCGAAAATGACGACGACGTCGTGCTTGCGCGCGTAATCAAGCGCCAGAAATACGGCTTCGCGTGACGGACTTTTCGCCAGCGCCGTTCCCGAAACCAGCAGCGCCTTGGCGCCCGCGATCGTCTCTTCCTTCACATCGCCGGGCTCGAGCTTCAGATCAGCGGCATTGTCACGGTACATTAAGATGCTGCAATCCGTCGGCGACTTAATTTCGGTGAACGCAAGTCCTGTCACGCTTCCGGAACGGTCAATGATGACATTGTCCGTAGAGATCGACAGCTGCTGCAAATAACGAGTGATGAATCTTCCGAATTGATCGTCGGACACGCGGCCGATGAAGCCCGTCCTCAGCCCCAGCTTACTCATGGCGACGGTAATATTGGCTGGCGAGCCGCCTAGATATTTCGTAAACGTCAGCGTATCCTCCATTGGCCGATGGATCTCATTGGCATTCAAATCGATGCATAGCCGCCCCAAACTCACACAATCAAGCGCACGTCCTGGCGCAAATTGAATCGGATCGATTGGCCGCTTCCCCTTTCTGTGGCTTGCTCAAACAGCCATTCATGCTGCGGATCATTGTGAAATTTCCATGTCCGTTTCGGACCTGCCATCACGTTCAGATAATAGCTCTCGTAACCCGGCGGCGCCGCTACCGGATGATAGCCTTTCGGCACGAGCACCGTCTCGCTGTCTCTGACGCACATCGTCTCGTCGAGCGAACGATCGTCCGTATACACACGCTGCACGGCGAAGCCGTGGGCGGGGTTGATTTTGTGATAATACGTTTCTTCCAAATAAGATTCATGCGGCAAATTGTCCGCATCGTGTTTATGCGGCGGATAGCTCGACCAGTGGCCGTCCGGCGTGAATACTTCTACGACGAGTAAACTGTCCGCCTGCGCTTGCTCTGGCAAGATGTTATGAATCTGCCGCGTCATATTGCCGGTTCCCCGCGGCTCCACCCCGACATCTTGCGGTGCGATCAGCCGCGCTTCGTGCGTACCGCGCCCGGTGCCCAGCACAGGGCAAGCTCCAACTCCGTGAGTGCCGTGATGGTGAAGGTATCATCGTTTGGCACGTAGACGGAATAAGACGGCGTCTTCTCAAATACGTTCATTCGCTGCCCAATATTTGCAAATTCGGCATGCTTCGTGGCCGCGTTCGCTTTACCGGACAACAAGACGGCACACAGCTCCAAGTCTTCCGTATGTTTCGTCAACGAGTCTCTCGCGGCAAGCTTATAAACTTCAAACCCGACATAGCTCCAACCGGCAGATTCCGGCGTCACTCTAAGAATGTTCCCTTCATGATCGGGCTTCGTGCTAGGTACAATGAGTGGGCTTCGGCTCATCGCTCATACCTCCTTATATGTCCAGACCTTGCGTGATTTCTTTGATATAATCGATCGTCTTCCGGGCATATGCATTTGGTTCCGCCTTCAGCGGGTCCTGCTCCGCCTCAATGATCATCCATCCTTCGTAACCACATGCGGCCAACTGAGCGAAGATCGGCTTAAAATCTATGCAGCCGTCACCTGGTACCGTAAACACTCCTTCGATCACGGCATCCACGAAGGGGATGCGCTCGCGTTTCACCCGCCGCAGTACCTCGTCCCGCACATCTTTCAGATGGATGTAGGGAATGCGATTCTGATATTTCTTCAGCAGTGCCAGCGGGTCTGTCCCACCGTAATAAGCATGACCGGTATCATATAGCAAATGGACGAGCGACGGATCGGTCATCTCCATCAGCCGGTCAATCTCCTCTTCATGTTCCACTACGGTGGAAGCATGGTAATGATACACCAGCTTCATGCCGTATTCGTTGCAGATTTCACCCGCTTGCTGCAAACCTTCTCATATGCTTCCACTGCTCGTCCGCCAGCGCTGCACTTCCTGTAGCTTCATGCCGCGCGGATCAGCATGCGGTGAACCGCCAATTTCACATGTGACGACACGCCCTGCACCCATCTCATGCAAAAATTCCACATGCTCGCGATACGCTACCAATTCCTCCTTGCGCCTTGCAGGATCCGCGAATATGACTCCTTTCCATTGTGATGTAAGCTCAAGTCCCTTAGCCGACAAGACACGCTTCAGCTCCACTGGGTCTTGCGGGAATTTGCGGCAATTTTCCGTGCCGGTAAAGCCAGCGCCGTGAAGTCTTGGAGCAGCTGCTCGCAAGTGTAATGATCACCGACTGTAATCACATCTTCATTCACCCAATTGATCGGGGAAATCCCGAACTTCCAAGCTCCGATCTGCACCCGTAAGTCCCTCCTCCTTATGTCGTCATCAATATGGCTTTGCGCTTGCACGCTCTGGCTGATTTGCTGCATAGGCATGCTTCACCCGCTCGCTCTTCGACACCTCCGCCGTATCCACGCGCCACCACGACTCATAACCGTCCGTATTCGTCCCCGGCAACACTTCAACATGGACGAGCGTGGAACGTTCGCACTCCCTAGCTGCCTGAAGCGCCGCCTTCAACTCCGCCAATGTGGCTGCCTTGAATACTTCTGCGCCAAGGCTTTGCGCGAACGCCGCAAAGTCGATCGGAACATATTCCCCGTTCAACGCGCCGCTTGCCGCATCGCGATAGCGGAACTCATTGCCAAAGCCGGCGCTGCCGTGCTCCCGCTGCAAGTTGTGAATGCATTGGTAACCGTGATTGTCGAGCAGCACGACGTTGATTTTTAACCCTTCCTGTATGCTCGTTAACAGCTCGGAGTGCAGCATGAGGAAGCTGCCGTCACCGACAATCGCATGCACTTCCCGCTCAGGATCAGCCAGCTTCACGCCGAACGCCCCCGCCACTTCATAGCCCATGCAGGAAAATCCGTATTCCATATGATACGTCTTAGGCTGCTTACTTCTCCACAAGCGATGCAAGTCGCCCGGCAAGCTGCCAGCCGCACAAACGATAACGTCATGCTCGCCTACAGCTTCATTGATCGCGCCGATCACCGCAGTCTGCGGCAGACCGTCCTCGCGCTTCATAGCGTACAAGCGTTCGACTTCCGCGTCCCATTCATGCTTTAGCGCTTGCAGTTCCTGCTGCGAATAATATGGGCCGGCTGCGCTCAGCCTTGCCGCCAGTGCATGCAGCGTCTCCCGCGCATCTCCGACCAGCTTGTGCCCTTCCAGCTTCACCGCATCCAGCTCGCTGACGTTGATATTCAGCACCTGGACATCCGGATTGCGGAAGATCGTCTTCGACGCCGTCGGAAAATCTGCAAGACGTGTACCGATAGCGATGATCAAATCTGCTTCAGCAGCCAGCTTGTTGCCTGCAAGCGATCCTGTCACCCCGATGGCGCCCATGTTAAGCGGGTGATCCCAGGCAAGCGCACTTTTGCCTGCCTGCGTCTCTGTCACCGGGATGGAAAGCTGTTCTGCGAAGTTTCGCAGAGCTTCTGTTGCCAGCGAATAGTGAACACCACCGCCAGCGATAATGAGCGGCTTGCGCTTATTGCGCAGCAATGCTTCGGCGCGATCAAGTGCCGACGGTGCCGGAGTGCGTCTGTCCAAATAATGCACCCGCTTGGCGAAGAAAGAGAGTGGATAATCGTAAGCTTCGCTTTGTACGTCTTGCGGTAAGCAAAGAGTCACCGCTCCGGTATCCGCGGGGTCAGTCAGCACGCGCATCGCCTGGATACAAGCGGTCATCAGCTGTTCCGGACGCATGATGCGATCCCAATACCGGCTCAGCGGCTTAAACGCATCATTGACTGACACCGTATAATCTGCTGGCAATTCCAATTGTTGCAGGACGGGATCCGGCTGGCGGTCGGCGAAAATATCGCCGGGTAGCAGAAGCACCGGGATGCGATTCACCGTAGCGGTAGCTGCCGCGGTTGCCATATTGAGCGCCCCGGGTCCGATCGAGCTGGTGCACGCATAGATTTGCAGCCGGTTCATGTGCTTGGCATAGGCTGTGGCGGCATGCACCATCCCTTGCTCGTTCTTTCCTTGAATGAACTCAAGTGAACCCGGATCCTGCTCGAGCGCCTCTCCTAATCCGGCCACATTGCCATGACCAAAAATGCCCATCACCCTTTACAAATTTGTGCTCCTTCCCGTCGATGGATACATACTGTTGATCGAGAAACTTCACCAATGCTTGGGCCATTGTCAGACGTATCGTTTCCATACTCATCCCACGCCTCCTTCAGCTTGATTGAAATTCCATACTCGTCATACTCTTCCTTACACCAGCCTTAATCGTATGGCCTGCGCGAGAGGAAGAGCTGGCTTGTGCCGATGATCAGCTCGCCGCTGAAACAAACTCTCGCCTCTCTACACAATTGGGGTTAAGCGATTAACCTTCGATAAAAAAGATTACTCCGCAATTTCCGACAGCTTCACTATCCTTTGCTCTGTCAGCGATTTTTTTGCAGCCATGGCGATTTTCTCAGCTTGGTAAGCGTCATCCCCGCTTACCGGCGCTATGCCGCCGCTGCGAACCATCTCAATGAACGCCGCCTCTTCTCTAATATATGACTCCTTGTAACGCTCTAAGAAAAAAATATTGCGGCTTATCTCGATACAGTCCTCGCTCGTGCTGACTTCCGCAGAGTTCGGAAATTGGTTTTGGACATGGACTTGACCCTTGGAGCCAAAGACTTCGACACGTTGATCATAACCGTAGACCGCTTTGCGACTGTTGTCGATCACACCAAGCGCTCCGTTTGCGAAGCGCAATGTGGTAACAGCTGTATCGATGTCACTAGCTCGCCGATGACGGGATCAATCAGCACTCCGCCTGCTACACTGACTTCCACAACCTCGCTGCCACTCAAATAACGGGCCATGTCAAAATCATGAATGGCCATATCCCACAAACAATCCGCCCGACACCTGGATATAATCGTATGGCGGCGGAGCCGGATCGCGCGATGTAATCTTAATGATGTGCGGCTCGCCGATTTCCCCAGCAGCAATCAACTCGCGGACGCGGCTGAAGTTTGGATCGAAACGGCGGTTAAAACCTGCTTGCAGCTGCAGTCCAGCCTGCTTCATCACCTCCACCGCCTGCCGTGTACGCGCAAGGTCAAAGCTGATCGGTTTTTCGCAGAATACATGCTTGCCGGCTTGCGCTGCTTGCATGATCAGATCGGGATGCGTCTGTAGACGGCGAATCTGATTCGGCGTCGAATATTGCGGTCGGCAAAATCTGTATTACATCGTCGGTAACATTTGGAATGGATGCGCTTTCAGCCCACTCGCTAATTTGTTCGGGATACAGATCCATGACGGTTTTAACAGTTACCTGAGGCATGAATCGAAGATTTTCCGCATGGATGCGCCCGATGCGACCTGCCCGATTAATCCGATATGTATTTTTGTTTGCAACGAACATTCCTCTTTTCTTTACGGTATGACTTTTGGGGTAAGCGGTTAACTTGAGGTTAGCGTATCAGCAAAAAGAAGATTTTGCCTAGGGGGTACAAGATAAAAATTTATGCTGAGGAACTTTGCGCCGCTGGTCCATCCAAAAACTTCCGTGTGATCAAATCGTCTCTATGATATAATAGATCCATGATTAGACGGTGTCGGAGGCGGTCTAGTGATAGAAGTCATTACATATGCTGAATGCGTGATGAGAGTTGATTCCGCAGCGAATTACGAGCGTGAAGTTAAGGAAGCTTTCGCATCCATGTCCAGTGTAATTGTCGCAGATGAGATCGTATCGATTTCAGAGCCTGTGCCTGACGCCAAGAAGAGAGCGTACAGACAAAGGTGCTCGCCCGATTTGTCTTGAACATTCAAGAGCATCCTGAGCACCGTCAAGAATGTCGAAGAATATGTATCCGATATCGTGCCCTTCCTCAAGCGATTCGTGCCGCGTTGTCAAAGCGTAGTCAGCACGAAGATCGTGCAGATGAAGCGCATGTTGGAATCGGAACAGTAGAACGCAATCATGAATAAGCATCCGAGTCGTATCTGCAATCGCCGGTCATATCGAACTTGCCGGATGATTGCAGATTTTGCGTTCTGATGCCTATTTTGTATGACCTTATTTCGCGCTAATGAAGTTTTTGTTGAACAATTTGCGGTATTTGCTCGGTGTAATTCCTTTTTTCCATCTTGCGAAAGGTCGCTACGAAATGACTGACATGGTGGAAACCGACTTGCGCTGCGACTTGCTTGAGCGACAGGTCACTGCCGGCGATCAGCTTTTTCTTCGCTTCGCGAATTCTTAGCTGAATTTCAAGAATGCGTATGGGCTCATGCCGACGGTTCCGCGAAACAGCGCACCTAAATTTTGCGAGCTCATCCCCATCACTTCGGCCATATCTTCCAGTCCGATATTTTCAGCATATCGCGTTTCCAACCATTCGATCACCGGGCGAATACGGTCATAAGTTTGAGATAGCGAACGCAGGCTTTTCAATTGCCCGTGTTGCTTCAACATAATAATAAAATGATACAAATGGCGCGACGCTCCAGCTTGGAGAAATCTTCATCTTTCTCGATTTTGTCCAGCATCTCGCGGATTAAAGCGGAATAGCACAATTCCGCAGACTCTGTATACAGCGCAGGATAATTGATCTCGAGCGCGTTCAAGTCGAATCAGCGGAAGCGCCACCGAAGGTTAGATACAAAGTGGACCACTTCGAACCTGTCGTATAGTAGGAATGCGGCGTAAACGGAGTTAACAAGATTCCTTTACCCGGCGTAAGGACATATTTCTCACCAGAAATCGAGAAGGTGCCAACCCCGTCCACGGTTTGCAGCCAATGATAATACGGGTACCCTTCAGGGCGAGCAAAGTCCTCTTCCTGCGGATTATAACCGATGCTTTCGATGAATAACGGCAAGGTTTTGTCTCCGGAAGAAAAAGTATGACGTATTTTTTCTGCGTTCATATTCCCTCCCGCCTTTCTCGTCTGCCGCACAGCCGCATGACCATGCTCAGATGCATTTCGTGAGACTACCCAGCCTTGGGCAGCCTCACGAAATATAATATACTACATTATTTGTCTGTTTTTAACACCTTTACACCGAACGGATTGAGTTTCATTGTTTGCGGCGCCGTACGTTGCTCGATCATATCTTCAAAAACTTTCCCCTTCGGCAGCTGCACCGTTTGTTCCCGATCACTGAAATTCATCACGAAGAGATAATTGTGATGCTCACTGGATCTTTTTTCACGCTGATGTCTGCGGCAGCGGCTGCTCGCTAGACAGCACACGATTCAGCTGAAGCTCTTGTCAGCCGGAACCATTTGTCCATAAAAGTCGTCATGGAACTTCGCTTCATTGCGAGAAGCGATATAGTAGGCTTCCCCTGCGCCGTAACGGTTCATCGTCAGCGCAGGCTTCCCCGCATTAATAGTCATCTCTGGAACTCAGCCAGCACTGCCGCGCCCCTTGGATGTACAACCTCACAATAATCGATAGCTTTATAGCGGTGCGGAAGCGCGAAGTGCGAGACGTCCGTAAACTTCACTTCATTGAATTGTCCGTCGTACAGCGTATCGATCTCTTCTGCCCATATTCCAAGGACGTCGCGAAGCGGACCTGGGAACCCGCCGAGAAAACATAGGTCATGCTCATCGACAATGCCGCTCCAATACGTTGCGACGAACGTTTCCGCCCCCGGCTACAAATGCCTCGATACGCTCTGCCACCCCCGGCCGCACCATATACAGCATAGGGGAAATTACGAGCTTGTATGCGGACAAGTCTTTGTCCATGGAAATAATGTCTGCGGGTATGCCTTGCTTCCATAGTGCCTGATAATGCGCCTGGCACGCATTCACATATTGCTTGTCTGCTTTGAGCCCTTGCATATCGTCGAGCGCCCAATGGTTTTCCCAATCATAAATAATCGCAACCTCGGCTTCAACGGAAGTTCCGGCGATCTCACCGATCTTCGTCAGCACCTCGCCCAGTTCAGCTACTTCCTGGAACACCCGGGTATGCTCATGTCCGACGTGGTCGACGACCGCGCCGTGGAATTTTTCCGAAGCACCGCGCCCCTTGCGCCACTGGAAGATATAGCGGATAGAATCCGCGCCGTGAGCGATCGCTTGCAGAGAGGACAATGTATGCATGCCTGGTCTTTTGGGCTTGTTCACTTGATGCCAATTGACTTGACTAGGCGTACATTCCATCACAAGGAACGGTTGACCGCCTTTTAAGGAGCGGTACAGATCATGCATGAAGCCTACGTCCGCCGCAAGCTCTTCCATTGACTGATAATTGTTATGCCAAGCCGGATAACTATCCCACGAGATGACATCGACTTCCTTCGCAAACTTATCGTAGTTCAGTCCGACGAACGGCCCCATCTCCGGATAGTCTCCCATAAAGTTCGTGGTGACCGGAATGTCGGGCGTCAATTCACGCAGCGGCGCGATTTCATTACGATAAAAATCGATCGTCTGATCAGTGACGAACCGCTTCCAATCCAAATTATGTCCGTGCACTTGATATTCCCCATGCGGTGCTGGAGACTCGATTTGCTCCCAATCTGAAAAGCGATGGCTCCAAAACCCGGCCCACCAGGCGTGATTTAATGCCCCGAGATCATGATTGTACTTCTTCTTCAGCCACGTGCGGAACGCTTGCTGACAAAGGTCACAATGACATTCCCCGCCGTACTCGTTCGATACATGCCACATGATAAGCGCGGGATGGTCGCCGTAGCGCTCCGCCAGCATGCGGTTCATCTCGCGTGTTTTCTTTCGATATACAGGTGATGTGAAGCAATGATTATGCCGCAGTCCGTGCAAATTTCTTTGCCGGTTGGCCGCGACGCGCAGCACCTCAGGATAAGCCTGCGACATCCAGGCGGGGCGGGCGCCGCTCGGTGTTGCCAGGATGACATGCGAGCCTTGCGCAGCCAGTCGATCCATCACATCGTCGAGCCAATCGAACGTATACGTTCCTTCCTCCGGCTCAATCGCGCTCCAACCAAATATATTGAGTGAAAACGTATTGCAGCCCGCCAGCTTCATCAAGCGGAAATCTTCTTCAATTATATCCGGGTAATCGAGCCACTGATCCGGATTGTAATCTCCGCCATGCATGAATCCTTGGACTTTGTGACGCAACGTTTGATGTTGTTGTCTCATCATCATTCTCCTTACCATCAAATAATGTCTAGCAGCCTTTACCCCTTGATTGCGCCGCCGAGCAAGCCGGCAATAAATTGCTTCTGCAATAGCAGGAAGAATACAATAATCGGGATCGTAGCGATCGTAATGCCGACCATGATTTGCCCATAATCGATAATGGAAATGCCCACCAGGCTTGAAAGCGCCACCGGAAACGTGTACATCTCCCGCGAAGAGATTGCGACGAGCGGCCACATAAAGTTGTTCCATTGCATCATAAACAAGTAAATGGCGGTTGCCGCCAGCACCGGTCTAAGCGAAGGCAGCACCACGGAGACGAAAATTTTGAACTCCCCCGCGCCGTCGATTCTCGAAGACTCGATTAAGGCATCCGGAAACGCCAGCAAATTTTGTCTTAGCAGAAAGATCGCAAACGGAAAGCAGAGCTGGGGCGCGATTAAGGCAAAATACGTATCTAGTAAGTTGTACTCCGTCATCATGCGAAACAGCGGAATTAATGTGGCCTGATAAGGAATCATCATCGACAGCATGAACATCATGAAGATCGCATCGCGTCCCCGAAATCGGTACTTGGCCAAGGCGTATGCTGCAAACGTACAGACGATCAAGGATAAGACGACAAACACGAGCGCAACGAACAAGGAGTTAAATAACACCCGGTAAATGCCGATCGCCGCATTGAGATTCGTCAGATTGATCCACAGCTGGTCACCGAACGATAACGTAGCAGATACGTGAACCTGTTGCTCGTATCGTTCGTAGAACCGACCAGCATCCAATAGAACGGAAAGATCGAAATAAATAGGAAGAAGCACAGCGCAATGTACAAGCCGATCAACTGTATAGTCTTTTGCCAATAGTTATTTGCTAGAGCCACTGTCGTCATCTCCCGTTAATTTGAACTGAATGAATGTCAGCACCGCTACGATCACCACAATCATATAGGCAACCGCCGATGCATAACCGAATTCGAAGTAGTCAAAGCCGACACGGTATATGTACAGCCCCAATGTCAGCGTGGAATCCGCAGGCCCGCCCTTCGTTAAGTTAAACGGCTCATCAAACAACTGTAAGGTTGAAATCGTAGAAATAATTGCTGTAAACAAAATAACTGGCTTTAGCTGCGGGATCGTGATGCTCAAAAATCTTCGCGCTTTGCCTGCCCCGTCAATAGCGGCCGCTTCGTACAGCTCATGTGAAATGTTCTGCATCGCTGCAAGGTAGATGACCATGTTGTAGCCGGTCCATCTCCAGGTCATGGCAATAATAATCGAGGCCTTCGCCCAATGCGGATTGAACAGCCATGGAATTCGCTCAATCCCAAACAGTCCCAAAAACTGGTTGATCAGTCCTTCGTTCTGCAGCATGATCGAAAACAAAATCGCATAAGCGACGAGCGATGTGACAGCAGGCATGAAAAATCCAACGCGAAAAAACCGCGCAGCTTGAGTAGCGGATTGTTCAGTGCCGCAGCCAGGATTAAAGCTAAGCCGAGCATAATCGGGACTTGTATGATCAAGAAAATCAAGGTGTTCTGAAGCGCCGTGAAGAAAACCGTGTCTTGTGATAAGCGAACATAGTTTGCCACGCCATTAAACACGTGCTGACCGCCTTCCAGCTTTTGAAAGCTGAGCACGAAGGAGGCGACGATCGGATACGCTGTAAACACAAGAAACAGCACGAGTGCCGGAGCTAGAAATAAATAAGGAGTGATTTTGTTATGCGACATGTTTCTTTGACCTCCATGACTCCACTAGATGCTTGTGCAGAAAGCAGCAGCTTCCTAGTAGGGTAGTATGAAATGGAGTTGTTATAAGGAGCACGCCCTGATAACAACTCCACATGTGCACTTTTCGTTAGTGGTCGGTTTATTGAATTCTCGATTCCGCTCGCTGCTTGGCCGCGGCTATGGAAGCTTCCACTTCCGTGCCGCCCAGAATGACCTCTTGCTGGGACTTAGTCGCCTCTTCCCGCGCAATAGCGTCATTGACGGAGCACAACCGGCGGAATGAGTGCGATTTGCTCTGCGAAGAACGCCCACGCCGCTTCGCCGCCGAAGTATTCTAACGGTGCAGTGAACAAATCCGAGTCATAGACCGGCGTAAATGTCGGGAACAATCCGCCTTTCATAGCCAGCTCCTGAACCTCATAAGTGGTCGTAAAGTACTTGAGGAATTCATAAGCTAATTGCGCGTTTTCGCTTCTCGCATTGTTTGACCGTGAACGAGCTGCCGCCTTGGTTCGCAGATCTGCTGCTGCCTTCCGCAAACGCTGGCAGAGCCATGACGCCCCAATTGCCGGCAGAATCCGGAACTTGCTGCTCCAATGTGCCGATCAGCCACGCTCCAGCAATCGCTGTTGCGGTTTCTCCGTTGGCCAGCGAAGCTACCCATGAGTTCCAACCATTCGTTGCTAGCAAAATATTGCGGTCAGCCATCGATTTCAACACATGCAAGGCGCGTATGGATTCATCCGAGCCAAGCACAATCGTGCCGTCATCTTCGAAATATCCTTTGCCTTGTTGACCGAGCAAGATCGTATAGATGATAGGCTCGTTCACATCGAGGCTAAGCATGCTGACGCCTGTTGCTTCTTTAATTTTGACACCAGCTTCAAAGAAATCATCCCACGTCTCGATGTCAGCCGCGTTAACGCCAGCTTGTTCGAACAAATCCTTACGATAAAACACTCCTACTGGTCCAGCATCGAATGGGAAGGCATAGGCATCGCCTTCATACGTAACGTTGCTCCACTTATAAGCTGGAAACTGATCCTTATATTCATCAAAGCCTTGCTCTGACAAGTTCAAGAATGCATCAGGGAATCGATTGAACAGACCGGACAATCCGTCATCCACATTCAGGATCGCATCGGGCAGGCCTTGGCGCGCCAGCGAGCAAGCCGACACTCATCTTGGCGTCAATGTCCGTATTATTCATTTCGACAACTTCCAGCTCAAAGCCAGGGTTTTGCTCCTTGTACATCTCACCGGCTTGCTCGAGCACCGGTACGTTATTTAATGTTCGTGGCCCAGATCGTTACTTTACCACCTGCTGGTGAGCATCATTGCCGCCGTTCTCACTTTTTTGTTCATTGGCTTGTCCACCGTTTCCATTCGCATCGTTTACATTTCCTTGGTTCCCATTCCCGTTGGTTGCTGCATTGCCACAGCCCGCCAGCACGATCAACACAGCCAGCACAACTGTAAGCATCCAGACACTTCGTTTCATTTCCTTCCCCCCAAAATGAAAAAATTTGATAAACCAAAGTTATGTATTCACAATATTTTGAATTGTATGTTTGGTTTATCCTTTGTTGAGTGTAGTATAATTCGCTTCCATTTCTTGTTCAATATAAAAATCTGTTGAAAGAATATGAATATTTGAAAGTCGAATAAAGCTAACCTATTCTCCAGTTCAATCTGAAATATGTAAAGGAATCAATACACAACATCTTAGTTGAGGATAAGCACTGCCTTGGGCTCCCAGTGCATAGGCTGATCTCAGAATATGGTTCATGAGATCAATAATGAAAGGTGATCTTTGATTCCACAATGAATATTCGGAGGTTAGGGATTATGCAATTTTACTATGGTGAAAAGATGCCGCTGCGCATTTTGGATGAGGGAGAATTTTGGAAGCAGCAAGAAGCGGAGCACACGGTCGTCATTCGCGAGCTCGTGCCGAATTTGGAGCCGAAGTTCGTAGAAGCTTTGCAAGCGTGGGAGCAGGCGTTGTCTCGCACGCAAGCGGTTTTCGTCCAGTACATCGAGGCAGCCGTGCGCGGCGGGCAGTATATGCAGCCGCAGTTTTACGAGCAGGTGCTGGCGCTTGTGCAGTACGCTCTGCAGGAAAGTCAGCAATTTATTGCTGCTCAATCAATTGGGTACGGAGAGCGAGCCGATTAAGAGCAATCCGACCGCCATCACCGTATTGAATCACATTCGACGCGAATCGGAATATTTTATCGGCATTGCGCAGGCGCTGCTTTATCATCAGTAAGTAACGAAGCGACGGCTCGGAGCTTGGTCCAGCAAACGGTCGCCACGGCATAGCGTCAGCCTATCACGCAATGTAAAAAAGGGAAGAAGAGTGCGTCATGCGCACTCTTCTCCATGATGTATTATTCTCTTTTACTTCGCAGCTTGCACCACGTATTCGGCCAGGCGATCCCACGTTTGTGTGAAGCCTTCTTGCACACCCATATCGACCACGGTTTTCACATCGTCGGCCGACGGGTACTCTGATTTGTTCACGATCTTCGTCTTGCCGCCAAGATCGATGAAGTCCAATGTCACTTCCGGTGCAGGCATATCTTCCACAATATTGCCTTCCGCATCGGAGAAATAATCTTTGTACACGATTTTCTCTGGGGTTACGATGTGGATCTATTTCGCCACACCCCAAGATTCCGTGCCGATCATTCTTCCTTGCTCCTTATCCATGCACTTCATGCAATAATGCCAAGTGCCTCCCGGGCGGAAATCGATCTTGCAATAAGTAAGCTCCCAGCCACGCGGTCCCCACCAATGCTTTAGATGTTCAGCGTCCGTGAACGTGCGAAATACGAGTTCACGCGGGGCATCAAATACCCGCTCCGCAACAATTGCATTGCCTTCTACTTTAAACGTCATTGAATTCGTCATCAAATTCCTCCCTGATTCATTTCAATCAGATTCCTCTTGGCTAGACGACTGCAGCTTCTGCAAATATTCATCCAGCGCATCGAATCGTTCGCGCCATAACGCTTCGTAAGACTCGAGCCATTGCCTTAAGGTCTGAAAAGGCTCTTGCTGCAAATGATAAATTCTCCGATTTCCCATCACCTTCACATCGACTAAGCCAGCTTCCAGCAATACTCGCAAATGCTTGGACGCTTGCGGCTGTCGAAGTCCCGTCCGCTCCGCAATCTCCCCTACCGTCAGCGGTCCTCCACGCAACAATTCTACGATCCTCAATCTGTTGGATTCAGCCAGTGCGCTGAAGATCGCCGTATCCATTGTCCTCCATTCCTTTCTTAATTTGTATGTCATCACCTCGCCCTATGTATGAATACTGTACGCTAAATACAATATACCACATAGGGAATATTCTTGTAAAGGAATATTAAAATTATTATAAAATATATCTTGTAAGAGGAAAAGATCACGTCAACATCGTACCTGCCCGAATCGTTTCTTCACACAGGTCGTACCGCATCGCTACAAATCTTCCGGCTTCATCGTGAAGCCTTCGATCATCGCCTCTTCGTCCACTTCGATTAAGATGCATCGCTTCCCTTTATAATTGACCTGCTTCACATATTTCAAATCTTGCGGGCTGAGCGAGATGGTCGCGACTTTCGTTTGAATCTTAATCGACTTGCTCGTATATTTCGGAATGACACTGCTCGCCTTCAGCTCGTACTTCTCATCCTCGACGACAGCTTTGAAGGCTTGTTCCACCTTCTCAGTTGTCACTGCTTCCACGCCGCTCGCTTGCAGAACGCGCTCCACATCCTTCACGTCCAGCATCGGGGTTTCTTCTTCCTCATGGTCGGCGATAAATTGATGGATCTCTTCATAGACTTGTGCCAGCGTGCTTGTATCCAGCGCTTCGCCCGTCACTTCCTTGACGATTTCTTCGAATGCGGCCTTTTCTTGTTTGGCGGTCGTCGTCATCTCACCGTCCAAAACTTCCTCGATAAAAGAGTAGTCTGGTTCATGTGCTTTGCCTGAGCAATATAGAAGTCGGTTCACATCTGCCGCATGATCATGGAAGGCCGGGAAGAGAAATCCGCCTTCCGGCGCAGCCAGCTTAATGACAGGGTCCACAGCGACATTGTACTTAAATTGTCTGCTGACATAGTCGAATACAAGAGATTTGGGCGGCTGTTCGGTCTTGTTAATCGTACAGAGAATGAACGACAGCGCATACACTTCGTCTCGTTCACTCTCTTCCGCATCTTCGTTTCTTTTCCTAGTCGGTTTGAACGTTTCCCCGCGGATAAAGGTGATCACCATATCTTGCTCGAACTGGCGGTCTTTCAGCATTTTGCCAACCAGCTTCAACATTCCCTCTTGCCATTCTTCCACATCCTGCGCGAGCAGAGCTTTATGCAGGATAAGCTGAGAATGATCCTCCGCATCGCGCTTAAACTTGATGGTGAACAGCTTTTCATCCATTTGCCCGGTCAGCAGCTTCTTGAAATTACTCATAAATAGCTCCTGCTGATCGCGCTCCAGCATGGCGAACGGCTGACATTCGTGATGATATATTTCACTCGTTTCTTTCATGACATACACATGAAAAATATGAAACACTTTCAGCCATTCATGATCCAGCTTGAAATGCTTGCGTATGCTTGCAACGTCTTTAGCGTTCATGCTTCACTACTCCTGGTCGTTGGTTTCGTGCTCCATCATTATAAACCAAAGCATACGGAAAGGTAACTCAAGCGCACTTACGCATCCTCTGACCAGATGACTTGGCCGGTCCTATTGATATAAACCTGTAAATTTCAATATAGGACTATAGGATGATTAGCGAGTATTATTCGCGCAAAATTTGCAATTTCCTGCTTCCTCAACTACCCTCTGAATGAGAACCGCCAGCCTCTCAGGCTGGCGCGGATAGATCTATTGATTGATTGATTACAAAGCCTGCGGAAGCCTTTCCTCTTTGTAGTAGTTGGACGGTGCTTGCGGATAATTGGCTTCGTTCCATTTGCGCTGGCCCCAAGTTCGCATAAATTCTTCAGATACGAGATTCGGCACCTCTCACGATATTTTGTTATAATAGACAGGAAAAATGTCGAACTTCACAGCTTGTGTGACACAAAATTTTGGTTCAATTATTTGGAGGTGCAAATGGACTACATCACAGGGCAACTGCAAGGCTTTGGATTAGATGAAACGACGACCGGCTATTTGGCGACTGCACTGATGATCCTATTCATAGCCGCTCTAAGCATCATCGCCAATTTCGTCGCAAAGAAGATTGTGTTGAGGGTGCTTACACACATCATTAAGAACAATCGAATTACTTGGGACAATATCATCTTAGAAAAGAAGGTTTTTCAGCGACTTTCCCATATTGTGCCGGCCTTGATCATTTATGCTTTTGCATCTGTTTTTCCAGATTATCAAGCGCTGATCGAGAAAGCCGCTGTCACCTATATTATGGTGGTGTCCATACTCGTTGTGGACTCCTTCTTGAACGCTGTCAACGACATTTATAGCACATTCGAAATTTCTAAGGTCAGACCGATCAAAGGTTATATCCAGGTCGTCAAAATTTTCATCTATATCATCGGGGCAATCGTCATCATTGCGAACCTGATCGGGGAGAGTCCCTTGATCTTGCTCAGCGGGATCGGTGCGCTGTCCGCCGTGTTCATGCTCGTGTTCAAAGACTCTCTACTCGGCTTGGTGGCAGGCATCCAGCTCTCCACGAACGATATGGTTCGCGTCGGTGACTGGATTGAGATGCCGAAGTATGGAGCGGATGGTGATGTCATCGAAATTTCTTTGAATACCGTCAAGGTAGAAAACTTCGATAAGACGATCACGACGATTCCAAGCTATGCGTTAATCTCGGATTCGTTCAAGAACTGGCGCGGCATGCAGACCGCCGGAGGCCGCAGAATTAAGCGAGCCGTCTACATCGATACGACCAGCATTACGTTCTGCAGCGAGGAAATGTTGGAGAAATTCAAGACGATTCATTATTTGACAGAATATATCGAGAGCAAGCAGAAAGAAATTGCCGAGTACAATAAGGCCAAGCAAATTGACACCTCCAACCCGGTGAATGGCCGCAATCTAACGAATGTCGGGGTGTTCCGAATTTACTTAACGAATTATTTGAAAAATCACCCCGGCATTCATCACGGCATGACGATGATGGTCAGACAGCTGGCGCCCGGCGAGTACGGCTTGCCGCTCGAAATCTATGCGTTCACGAACGATACGAGATGGCCGGTTTATGAAGGCATTCAGGCCGATATTTTCGACCATCTGTTCGCGGTAGCACCGGAATTCGGACTCCGCTTGTTCCAAAACCCGACCGGCCATGATCTCAAGAGCCTTATGCGCGTGAATCAACCTTCCGGATAACGGAATCTAAACAGCGAAACGGACATCTTGGTGCCTGATCTGCATGTCTTTAAGTTCTCCAGCTTCTCGCTGGACAACGTTAGCTAGCACATGCATGGCACTTCGATGTCCGTTTTATGTTTCGCTAGACGCCGCATCATCCCTTAGTTAGCGTGCATAGCGTACAGCTTCCGGCTGCACTGCGGCATTATTCGTCGCGATAACGGTATGTGACCGCTCCACGCGTTTGCATTTGAATTTTAAAGACTGCACCCGACAGTGGATATTGCTTTAATTGCTCTTCAGACAGTCCGGTTCTTGCGGATGTCACGTATAATACATTGCGCTCCGCTCCCCCGAACACACAAGAAGTCGTGTGTGGTGCAGGCAGTGCAATGGAGGTCAGCTTGCGCCCCGAAGCCGGATCCCAGCAGGCGACTTGGGAGCCGCCCCAGTGGGCGATCCACAGCTTACCTTCCTCGTCTACCGTCATGCCGTCAGGAAAGCCTTCTGACTCGGGAACTTCGATCACGACCCTTTTGTTGCTGATGCTGCCGGTCTCCATATCAAAATCAAACGCGACAACGGTAGCCGTTGGAGTGTCGATGTAATACATCGTCTTGCCGTCAGGGCTCCATCCCAATCCGTTCGAGATGCTTACGCCCGTCAGCATCTTATGGAAGCTACCATCCGCATCGAGTCGATACAAGGCAGATTCCCCTTGCCGCCCGCTCAGCGAAGTCGTGCCGGCCCAAAACCGTCCGGCCGGATCACACTTGCCGTCGTTAAAGCGCAGATCGTCATCTTGAACAGGTGGAGAAGCGAGCGGTGACACGGCGCTTGTCGCGGGATCGAACATATACATGCTCGTATAGCCCGCCACCGCCAAGCGGCCGGACTGTGTAGGAACGACCGCACCGACGTAGTGTTCCTGGTCATAGCTCTTCGTTTCCCCGCTGGCCGGATCGTAGGTGTAAATCTTATGCCCTAGAATATCGACCCAATACAGCACATGGTTCCGATCATCCCAAGCTGGACCTTCCCCTAATTCCGCCCTTACCTCGCTAATTACTTCAAATTCACTCATCGTTCTCCTCCTTAGCTTTTGGTAGAAGCTCCGAAGCCGGCAGCTGCCAGACGACGGACTGCGGCCGTGTAAGCGGCCGCGTTATCTCGAAGCCGATCGAATTCGCCAGCCTCAATCCATGCTTTGTTGACCAGATTGCTGCCCAATCCAAACCCCCGGGCGCCTGCCGCTGCATAAGCTTCTATATTGTCCAAATTGACGCCGCCTGTAGCGACCATTGGAATATGGGACAACGGCCCTTGCAGCTCTCGCAAATAGTTCACACCGAGAGAGCCGGATGGAAATACTTTCACCGCTGTCGCTCCGCATTGCCAAGCGCGGACGATCTCAGTCGGCGTCATCGCACCGGGGAATATGCCCGCACAATGCTCTACGGCGTACCGAATAACCGACTCATCTAGATTAGGAGTGACCAAATATTCGGCTCCCGCATCTACGGCAGCCTTCGCCATCTCTAGATCAAGCACGGTACCGGCCCCCACAAGCATCTTGTCGCCGAAACGGGCGCGCCAGCTGCGAATCATCTCTAGAGCCCCGGGCGTATTCATCGTCACTTCAATCATCCGGATGCCGCCATCATATAAGGCTTCGGCGGCTGCATCCGCTTTCGCGCCGGATGGGACACCTCTCACAATGGCAATAATTCGATGCTCGTCTAGTTGTTCTAATAGGTTCATTTGCTGCCCCTTTCTACACCGTGAATAGTAAATGGATGGTGGTGATATGGTCAATGTTAAGCGTTTTCCATTGGTGCGCTATTATCTCGTAATGCTCGTTCTGCCCTGTAACAAACGCTGCACTTCCTCCAGCTTGGGCAACCCTTCCCAGTCGCCTTTGAACTGTGTCGCCAGCGCGCCGTACAAATTCGCCCGCTGCAGTGCATCTGGCATGGCCTTCGCCCATGCCTGCTTGCCGCGTCCGTCCGCAAGGATGGACAGCAGTCCTGCCGCGAACGCATCTCCTGCTCCTACCGTATCAACCGTATGTTCAACCTTATACGCCGGAACATGGATCACTTCTTCGCCGACGAAGCCGATCGACCCTTCTACGCCGAGCTTGATGACCACAGCCGCCGGACCCATGTCCAAGAAAGCCCGCGCACTAAGATCCGGCTTCGCTTCTCCGAGCAGAAACTCAGCTTCTTCTGCTCCCGGCAGGAAGAGATCACAGAGCGGAATCAACGAGAGCAGCGTCTCCCGCGCCTCCTTCTCGCCCCACAGCTTCCGCCGCAAATTCGGATCGAAGGACACCGTCAGCCCTAGGCGCTTCGCGACTTTCATCGCATGGGCGGTCGCTTCCGCCGCACTAGCTCCGAGCGCGGGCGTAATGCCCGTAACGTGCAAATGCCGAGCTCCCGCAAACCAATCTTCATTGACGTCTTCGACAGACAAGCGGCTCGCCGCAGAATGCTTCCGATAGTAGTAGACGTTCGGATCGCCGTAGCCTTTGAATTCCTTGAAAAATACAGCCGTCGGCGCCGTCTCATCCCAGATGACGCGCGACACGTCCACACCTTCACCTGCCAGAGCGGCGTACACCGCTTCGCCGAACGGGTCGCGTCCCAGCCGGCTGATCCATCGCGCGGACTTCCCTAATCGCCGCAAGCCGATAGCTACATTCGACTCCGCACCGGCGATCGTCCGTTGGAATAACGGCGCGTATGTGAGTGACCATTCGTTAAGCGGCTGGAACAACACCATGCTCTCTCCGAACGTAACGACGTCTACCATTCTGTCACCGACCCATCCTTGTTGCGCCATACAGGATTGCGCCAATTGTGACCGATCTTCGCCATTTCCCGCACCTTCGCTTCGTTGATCTCAATGCCAAGACCTGGCTTGCGAAGGCGTTCTACATACCCATTCTTATACTCGAATACCGTAGGGTCCGTCAAGTAATCGAGCAGATCTGAGCCTTGGTTGTAATGAATCCCCAAGCTTTGCTCTTGAATGAACGCATTCGGCGTGCAGAAATCAAGCTGCAAGGAAGAGGCTAGCGCTATCGGCCCTAGCGGACAATGCGGCGCGACAGCTACGTCATACGCCTCAGCCATCGCCGCGATCTTGCGAACTTCCCAGATGCCGCCCGCATGACTTAAGTCCGGCTGGATGATGTCCGCCCATCCTTCCGCGAGCAATTGCTTGAAGCCCCACCTAGAATACATGCGTTCGCCGGTCGCGATCGGCACTGTGCTCGTCAGCGCAATTTGCTTCAGGGCTTCATTGTTCTCCGGCAACACCGGCTCCTCGATAAACATCGGCTTGAACGGCTCCAGCTCCTTGATGATCGTCTTGGCCATTCCTTTATGAACGCGGCCGTGGAAATCAATGCCGATCCCCACCCCGTAGCCGACCGCTTCGCGAACCATCGCCATGTTGCGAACGGTTTGCTCGACCTTCTCCGCAGAATCGATCCACTCCATGTCTGCGGTGCCGTTCATCTTGAGGGCGGTATAGCCTGCGTTCACTTGTGCCTTGGCTGCCTCTGCAACGTCCTCTGGCCGATCACCGCCGATCCAGGCATATACTTTCATGCGGTCGCGTACCGCGCCGCCGAGCAGTTCGTAGACCGGCACACCTAATCGCTTGCCCTTGATATCCCAAAGTGCTTGTTCAATGCCGGAGATCGCGCTCATCAGAATCGGGCCGCCACGATAAAAGCCGCCGCGATATAGCACTTGCCACAAATCTTCGATTTGCGAAGCGTCCTTGCCGATCAAATATTCGCTCATCTCTTCGACTGCCGTCCGCACCGTATCCGCCCGTCCTTCCACGACGGGCTCGCCCCAGCCGACGATGCCGTCCTCCGTTGTGACCTTTAAGAACAGCCAACGCGGCGGCACTTTGAATAGTTCCATGCTTTTAATTTTCATATTCGATCTCTCCTCGTTCAATCCGTTCTATTGACGTGGAACTTAGCATTTAGCATAACCGAGAATTGTACAAGCGAGCCGAAACGCCGCCGTCGATCAAAATTTCCGATCCGGTGATCATCTCAGACTCATCGGAAGCGAGGTACAGCGCCAGCTTGCCGATATCTTGCGGCGTGCAAATCCGATTGCCCGCATGCAGCCAGTGCACTTCCTCCTCCACTTTAGCGGGATCCTCGTGAGAAGCAAGCCAATGCTGATAATGCGGCGTATCCGTGAAGCCCGGACAGATCGCGTTCACCCGAATCCCCGACTTGCCCAGGCTGATCGCCATACTGCGCGTCATACCGTTAACGCCCGCTTTGGCGGCTGCATACATTTCCGAATCCGGCAGGGTCGCCACCGCATGGTTGGAGGATATGTTAATGATCGATCCGCCGCCCGCTTTCATCATATGAGGGGCAACGTACTTGCTGCATAAAAACACGCCGCGCAGGTCAATGTTGATGAGCGTGTCCCAATCCTCCACCGTCGCTTCCAGCAGCGGCTTGAAAATCGTCACTCCCGCGTTGTTGACTAGCACATCGATCCGCCCGAATGCTGCGGCGGCTTGATCCACCATATGCCGAATGCTCGCGTCAGAGCTTACATCCGTCTGGATGAACATAGCCGTTCCGCCCAGCGAACGAATTTCCTGTTCCGTTGCCTTGCCTTCCGCTTCCTCAATGGTCGCAACGACGACAGATGCACCTTCCTTAGCAAATTCCAATGCGATGCCTTTGCCAATCCCTTTGCCCGAACCGGTCACGATGGCAACCTTGTCCTTCAATCGCATGCTATCGATCACTCCATTCTATATTCCCATCTTCCTTCACTATACTTGTGATCCTGCAGGCGAAAAATACACAATATTACGAATTACATGGACAAAAGTCTGATTTTTCATCTGAAAAAGCGAAAGCCACCCGTACTAAGTCGCTACAGGTGGCTATGGGCGGCTATTGCTAGCTTTAACCATACAATTCGAGCAGCTTGCCCAAATTTTTCTTGTGATTGGAAAGTCCGATGCAGTTGTTTTTTGGCTTGAACTTCACCGTTGAACCATCGGAAAGTGTAACTTTGAACTTTGTACTCAAGATTCCCTTTGTAATCGAGATATGTTGCACATCTTGCATGTCGATTTCAAAGTGAAGGCCGATCAGCTTCCCCGTTAAAGGATCCATCTCGCTCACGATAATCCGCTTGTCCGTCACACAAACCATCTGATGTCTCTGCTTAGTCAGGGTCTTAAATTTCATGACATAGAAATAATAATGATAGCTTTCATCGGCTCTTACAAGTTCTTGATAGTATTGCTCAAAATACGGATTTCGATTATACATGGACTCACCATCCTGATCCCATTGAAATAGTTTCCATTACCATTTTACTATATGGTTGGATTTTTCTCGACAAATTTCTAATTTGTTCTTTTCATTTCTCGGGTATCAGGTATGGTGAGCGTTTCAGTCCTGGTTCAGTCCTAAGTTAGCGTTTCATCATTAAGGGAGCATAAGGACTTGTCCAGGATAAATAAGGTTCGGATTGGCGATCGTGTCCTTATTCAATTCATAAATGCTCCGCCACTTAGTTCCGTCATGAAGAATTCGCTCAGCAATGCGGTACAGATTATCGCCCGCTACGACGGTGTACCTCCTTGCATAAACAAGCCCCCGCTTATCGGATGGACAAGCGAGGGCTATGGCTACAATCGTTATGTTCTTAGTTATGTTCTTACTAATAATTGCTCGATATCACGAGATTCCATAGGTTTATAATACAGGTACCCTTGCACCAGCCGGCAGTCCTGCTGCTTCAGGAAATGCACATGGGAATCGTCCTCCACGCCTTCAGCCAGCACTTCCAGCTCCAAGCTTTTCGCTAGGGCGATGACCGCCTTGATGACCGCTTTGTTCTTAATATTTAACTCATTGATGAAGACGCGGTCAATCTTGAGCTTGTTGATCGGCAGCTCGCTCAAATAGCGCAGCGAGCTGTATCCGGAGCCGAAGTCATCGATGCTCACTTTGACGCCTATCTTTTTTAGCTCAAGCAAAATTTCTTTCGTATATTGCACATCCGAAGCGATGCTTTCCGTAATTTCTAATTCCAAATATTGCGGATCAAGATTCGTTTCAGCTAAGATCTTGCGAACCGTATCGGTGAAGCCGCTGGACATAAACTGGCGAATCGAAATGTTCACAGCCATGTTCACCGGCCTAAGTCCCGCTTCCTGCCATGCTTTATTTTGCCTGCAGGCTTTGCGCAGCACCCACTCGCCGATCGGAATAATAAGTCCCGTCTCTTCGACTATCGGAATAAATTCGGAAGGCGGTATGTTGCCTAACTCCGGATGCTTCCAGCGAATCAATGCTTCCATGCCGATGATTTGATGCTGCTTAATATCAATCTGCGGCTGGTAATAGATCGACAGTTGTTCATCATAGACCGCTTTGCGCAAGGCAGATTCCAGCAGGATCTTCTTCTCCATCTGCTCTATCATTTCGTGATCAAACACTTGATACGTGTTTTTACCTTTGACCTTGGCATGGTACATAGCAGCATCCGCATGCTTGATTAATAGATCAGAAGTGCTCCCGTCCTGCGGAAATGTGCTCAAGCCAATGCTCGGACTTATGTAAATTTCCACATCGTTAACGGTAAAGCTTCGTCCTAATTCCTGCAATATCTTGCGCGCGCATACCGTCGCTTCTTCTACACCCATACGGGGCAGGAGCAGAGCAAATTCATCTCCGCCGAAACGTGCCGCGATATCTTCCTTGCGCAATACGCCGATTAGCCGTTGGCCGACAATGCGCAGCAATTCGTCGCCGGCAATATGTCCCAACGTATCATTGATGTTCTTGAACCCGTCCAGATCAAGAAACATCACCGTTAAGGGTTCATTCGTCTTGCGGGCATGGGCAATCCATTCCTCCAGCCTGTCCATGAACTGGATGCGATTAGGCAGCGAGGTGAGTAAGTCATGGTAAGCCATATATTTGATTTTTTCTTCGGCTTTTTTGCGTTGGCTAATATCGAGCGTTGTGCCGACCACTTCTTTCACTTGTCCGTCCTTCATAATCGGCGAGAGATGGACAAGAAAGTCGGACTTCCCGATCCTTCACTTCAAAATGAACATGCTTGCCTGCGTAGGCTTCTTTTACCTGCTCCTCGATGATCGCTGCAGCCTCCGCTGGGAACAGCTCCTGGACATCCTTACCGTACACCTTGTCCGTCGTAAACGACAAGCGGTCCGCCATCATCCCTTCAGACAGAATAAATCTGAACTTCCCTTGTGCGTCCTTGCGAATTTTGAAGATAAGATTCGCGAGCTGCTTGATCGTATGCTGGAAGTCATTCTCCAGCGCTTGCTGCAACTCTTTTTCCATCCGTATTCTCGCCGTAATATCCGTACGAATGGCTATGTATTGATACGGTTTGCCTTCATCGTTCAGAAAAGGCACGATCGTCGTACTGACCCAATAAGTCGATCCGTCCTTCGCGCGGTTTTTGATTTCGCCATTCCATACTTGCCCCGATCCGATCGTTCTCCACATTTCCTTGAAGAAGGAACGCGGATGATAACCAGAATTCAATATGCGATGCGTATTGCCAATCAATTCTTCCCTGCTATATTTGGAAATCTCCAAAAATTTATCATTCACATAAGTGATGACACCTTGAGCATCCGTGATCGCCACAATCGCCGACTCATCCAAAGCTTTGCGTATGTCTAGCAGTTCTTTCAACATTTGCTCCTGTGAGATTGGCATGGTATGCGGTGCACCATTGGCGGCACCTGTTCCTCCTTTTCTATGCTGTCAATATGAACCAAGTAGCATGATGGAACCCGCGATCAAAAAAACGATTCATTCTAAAGTATATCATTTCAAGCATTGCTTTTTCGAATGATCTTTAAGAATGAACCGTTCCATGCTAATCTTCTATGAATTGTGAAGGAGCAAATGTTGCCAGCTTTACACCCGAAGCGAGCCGCGAAAGCCTCTGGCTGCATAGTACGACTCTGCTCCATTATGGTATACGAACACCTTGCCGTAGCGATAATCGCCAAAGATTGCTCCGCCGAGACTGCGAATATCAGAAGGCGTTTGCAGCCAGCTGGACGATTTCTGGTCGAACGGTCCGAGCTGCTGCAGCTCACGATATTGCTGTTCCGTCAAGAGCTCAATTCCCATAGCCTCCGCCATATCGATTGCGCTGTTTTTCGGTTTGTGTTGCTTCCTAGACTCCAGCGCTTCTCTGTCATAGCATAAGCTTCTGCGTCCTTTGGGACTTTCCGGCGAGCAATCATAGATCAAATATTCACCCGTCGCCTCATCGAAACCGACAACATCCGGTTCACCGCCGGTGCTTTCCATCTCATGAAGGGACCACAGCTTGTCTGGCTTCGCTTCCAGCCTAGCCTGCACATCATCCCACGCGATGTTCGGATGGCGGTCCATGTTGTTTTCGAAGCGCTTCTTCAATACTTGAAGCAGCTCGATGCGCTGTTCAATCAACAATTCTTTCTCACTAACCATTTACTTGAACCTCCTTAATGTGTCCATCCCTTGCTTGTCCATTATAACACCATTTATTTTACCCTTTAGTTTACCATCATTTGTATAGTCGATGGAGTTTGATCCGATATTTGTATATAACAAATGTCGAGTCGCTAGCCCTCACCTTTGATAAGATGGACTCAAGAAAGGAGGTTATGAAGAAGACGTGTTACACGAACTTAATGATGTGATCGACTATATTGAAGAACATTTGACCGATGATTTGAGCTTGGAGGAAATTGCTGAATTTGCAGGAGTTTCGGATTATCACTTTAGACAAATCTTCTATTATCTTGCCGGACTAACACTGAGTGAATACATCAAGAACAGAAAATTGTCAGAAGCCAACAAAGATTTATTGCAAGGTCATAAAGTGACGGACGTCGCTTACAAATACGGCTACCAGTCGTTGGACGGCTTTACGCGGGCGTTTAAACATTGGAGTGGATTTTTGCCATCCGACGCAGTAAAGAAACGCATAAGCAAAACGTTCCCCAAACTTTCATTTATTATTACCGTAAAAGGAGGAAGCGCTATGGAAGTTAGAATCGTGGATAAACCGGCATTTTATCTTGCTGGTGTTAGCAAGCGAGTTCCGATGCAATTTGAAGGGGTCAACCAGGAGATCGTCAAGCTGGCACAAAGCATTACAGAGGAGCAGAAAGCAGAAATGCACGCTCTGCAAAACATCGAGCCGTATGAAATTGTCAATGCATCATACGATGCGGATGCGGACTTCTTGAGGGAAGAAGGCGAACTCACTCACTTGATCGGAGTATTGACGACGAATGGAGAAGAGAGCGAGCACTTGGTGAAAGTGCCGGTCGAAGCTTGCACATGGGCGATCTTTCCGAATGAAGGACCCTTTCCATCTACCCTGCAAGAAACGATGGCTAAAGTATATGCGGAATGGCTGCCCGTCTCTGATTACGAGGTAATCCGCGCCCCTTCCTTCTCATTCACCAAGATGAACGAGCACAAACCGAACTACGCATACAGTGAAGTGTGGGTTCCCGTGCGCAAGAAAGCTTGAATCTTGTGTGGATATGTGTTGGGGCGTGGCGGGGGTCTGGCGTGAGTATGAGAGTGGACGTGATCGTAACGTGAGTTCTGCGGAGTTTGGTGGAGTTTGGCGGAGTTCTGCGGAGATCGGTGGAATTCGATGGAGTTTGGCAGAGTTTGGCGGAGTTTAAAGTTAGCGGATTCTAACGAAGATTTATCCTCTTATGATGAAGATTTCGCGGCGATTGAAATTCTAACGAAGATATGACGCGTTATTTCTCCAAAATGGCGTTCGAGAGGGCATTGTAGCAGGGGTTAGCTTTACAAATCTTCGTTAGAAATCGAGAAGGCCGATTTATCTGCGAATAGGCTTTAGAATCTTCGTTAGAAACTGTGCTGAGCAAAATAAGCTTCATGGAACGCGACCGGAACGATTTCGAGCAAAGCCGCTACGACTGAATCGTGCACCTTCTGGATCGGGTTCAATCGAAACCGCTCCGCACACTTCACAATGATCAGGGCTGTCCAGTGGGTCAGTAACATCTGACCTCTTGAACAGCCCTTCCATGCACTTACGTAGAGTGCGACCTTCTTCTGTTTTCGAGAGTTGAGGAAGGATTGGCTCAGACGGTCCCAAGCCTTATCCTCCCCAGCAAGGAACAAGGATGTTAACACTCTAAGGCTACAATTTGGGCACGGTCTTCGAGCGATGCTTAGCATCCATCTCAACGTCTAAGTGGCGATTTTCTTGCTAATGTCAAAATACCCGCAGCAATATAAAATAGGCCAGGAATGGCAGCAAATAACGATAGGAAACAAATGACCACAGATACGATGATCATCCCCCAGCCTGCAATGAAAGGACTGCGGTTCCCTTTGAGTAGCAATGCTGCACAAACACCTAGAGCCATCGCGATCAATCCAGGGGCAATAAACATCGTTCCTGCCTGACTTAACTGTTCCAAAGTGTAAGCATTCTCACTTGCACTCCATCCGGATTCCAGATACCGCAGAAATTCATCACTTTTCGTTAGATATAGAAATACGATGCCGGTTACAATCATAACAAAACTTGCAATCATTCCAAGCACACTTAAGGCAATTTCCAATGTACGTTTCATAATGAAACCTCCGTATTAATTTTTGATATTTTTAAGCCATCTATTCAACATGATCACACCCATCATCGCACTCAACAAAGCAATCCCTATGATGGGGAAACGCTGATCTGCATGATAGAGCGAAGTGCTGGCAATCGGTGCTATAATCGCAGAAATTCCTTGCACAGCCGTAACCAATCCGGCTACACTGCCTTGCTGTTCACCTGTAGCAGAAAGTGATGCGCCGGCCATAAACCCTGTCATCATGAAGCCGCCTCCAGCACCCAATAGGACAAACGCCAAATAATAACCTGGCAGCTGCTGAGCAAGCAGAAAAATAACCATACTCGCGATCAAAATCATGGAACCAATCAAAATCATCGTCGGTGGCTTCCATTGTAGCCATTTGGACTGAATGATCTGAGCGATAAGCATAGCCAAACCTGTAAACATCAAGCCAAAGGAAACGGACCACGCCAGCTGATCAGACGGAAGGCCGAGTTGATCTTGCAAATAAAACCCGGCAATGACCTGAATGGTAAACAAGCCAATCATCGTAATGAATGCAGCGAGTAAATAAAGACGCAAGCCGCGTGGAAACGGTTTTAGTTTAATTTTTACATTCTGGACCTTCGGCAAAGTCGCAGGCATGAGGAACGCGATGATCAAGCAGGACGCCGCTGTGATCACGATGCCAAAGTACATCGGCCACAACAAATCAATCAAGCTAAAAATACCGGCTATGGCTGGACCGAAGATCAGCCCCAGCCCATTGGCCGCACTAATGACAGCCATTCCCTTACCCCGCTCCTGCTCTTCTGTCCCCTCCCCCATTAGCGCTTGAGATGCCGACAGAATGGCCGGGATGAACATGCCAACCATGCTTCGCATTGCGATCATCAAAAACAGCAACCATCCACCGCTTATCCAGAAATGAAGGCCGCTATAGAACGTCATGGTCAGCAATATGGTACTTAAGGTTAATCCGAACAAGCCGATGAGAACAACCGGTTTCCTCCCTCTCCTGTCACTAATCTTCCCCCATATCGGAGCCATGATGGCCGTCATAATCGATCCGGTTGAAATCAGGATGCCTGAGTGAATTTCCTTTAGGCCCAGCTCGCGAATTAATGAAGGGGTAATAGGGGCGAGAATCATCACCCCTAACATCGCGACAAAAACGCTTATAAAAACACTGATATTTTTTCTGTTCATGCAAACTTTAACTCCTCACAGTATCTTCATCGTAGCTTTACTTTAGTGCAATTCCGTTGCGCACTAGACGTGTCGTGCGTGTCGTGTGTGAATGAATATTTTTATATTCATTCACGCTGTGGCAAAAAAATCGCATCAATCTTGATGCTTAGTCAGACCTTTTATGATGAATTCAATTAAATATTGCATCGCTTTGGGGAAATGTTCGATACCTATTTCATCTTTATGCATGTCGATACAAACTAAGGCATCAAAGAAAACGGGCAAAAGCTCCTCATCTATATCATCCCTGAGCTTCCCTTGCTGCTTCCAATTCCGTAATAAATCCAAAAAAAAGTTACGTACGGAATCCATGCTTTGACCGTCTTCATCTCGGTAATGTCTTTCAAGTTCCTTATAGAAATCTTGATTATACCACTCTCTCAGAATAGGATTCGCATGGATCGCCTCTTGATTCTTTTTGAGCAATTGGCTGACAAGCGACACTGGCTCTTGGTTCAAATCCAGCGATTCGATCAGACGGTTCTTGAGCTTCTCATTTTCCTGCTTATAGATTTCAATAAACAGTTGTTCCTTAGAATCGTAGTAATTGTAAAACGTCCCCACACCTATTCCAGCCTGCTCGGCTATTTCTTTAATATTTGTCTTTTTAAATCCCTTTGAACTAAACAGTTCCTTCCCACATGCGAATATTGCAGATTTGATGTCCACTTATCTCAGTCCTTTTGTGAATGAATATTTTTTTATTCATTCACATTAAAGCATATAAAATATTTCTCTGTCAACTAATTTTTTAAAGGCAGTAAATTGTCTTCACCCATTCTCCCAACATCGCCGGTTTTATAGTCTATTGTCCATTATTGCAATGTTCTCCGGGGTTGATGATTTGCTCCATGCCCATTACCCCCTGCTGCCGTCCTTGAGGTGTGGAGAAATCATTTTGAGGAATTCCCGTTTGGTTAACGGATGGTACGTGAACAGCTTGTTTCCGTAGAACACATTGAATACGCCATATGCAAGTCGGTGCCGGTGAGTCGATAATAAGGCAAAATATTTTATCGAAAAATCGGGGCTTTCTAAGATTGTGCACAAAAATGTATCGAGGTAGCTTCTCTCTATATCAGAGTGAGAGGATATTATTTTCTATTGATCTTTATGATTGGGTTTGTTGGAGTAATATCACCTTCAGTGCCCTTTTGCAATTCAACATCCCATGTTGGTATTAATACATGCTTTGCTAATTTATTATCATTTATAAATACGAGTAAAGTGTAACCATCGTGGCTTGAAATCAGCCCCGTTTGTTCATTAAAGTCGACTCCAAGTACATCATTTATCTCCTCATCAGTCGTATATGGGTAAAAAATGTGCGCCCTCTCCCATTCAAAATCAGTGTATAGATTCAAGTCAAATGCTTCGATATTTTTATCTTTAACAATTGATTCTAATGATTCTTGGAGTTCAATATTTTCATTATAATTAGAACAACTTACTAATTTTAATATTGCTAGAAATATGAGTATTAACATATATTTTTTCACTATAAATGATCACCACCAAATTAATCTTCATAATTCAACTCGTATTTATCAGAGTCTGATCGTACAAAATGTGAAAGTAACGCCTTCAATTTTTACAATTACACGTTGGCTCTCAATGAATGTGAGAGCCAACGTGTAATATGCCGCTAGAGCCTCCAGTCCTGCCAAACTACATGATATAATGCAGAACTAACATCTGAAATCCATCCAATTAACGTACTATCTTCAAAATATGCTTCATAAAATGCATCAGCAACACTATTATAGTTTAGCGAATAATATAATCCCTTGTAATTATTATGAAGATCCATGATATTAGCATCGTTAAATCTATCTTCAAATTCGTCAAAATCGTCTCTTGTCTCATTGTAGATAATAGAAGCACTTGCCACTCCAAACGATATTTGTTCAATGCCAGTGTATGGAGAACCTTCCGCAATGGGAGTTGCCACATTGACTACTTCATGATAATCACCTATTTTCTTTGCTGTACTATTTCCGAAGTCTTGAGCATTGAAGAAATTCCATGCAAAATGTCTGTAAGCATCAGCTGGATTATCTTGAGCTACATTCCATCCATTAAGCATTGCATAATTATTCCCAATTTGTAGTGCGTCTGAAGCATTGTCCTTTATCACATTAATTTCTGACAGGGTAACTGTTCCAGAAGTTGTTAACAGTAATCCTTCAATAGCTTCTGCGAGCGTAACATTAATTCCGTCCTCATACCAATTATTTATTGTGTATCCCTCACTTACAAACCCTAAATGAGCGAGTATCTCATAGTTTATAGCATTCATTT
>CAVWLN010000036.1:0-39300 GCA_963755735.1 uncultured Paenibacillaceae bacterium | reverse complement strand
TCAATCATTAATCCATGCTTCTCTTGCAAGCCGGATGAAGTTACAAAGAAGCCGGCCCGCTCGATGATCAGAAACCTGACCGTCGAAGCAGCCCTTTTGTCACGAATACGGCTCGAACAATGGCGTCATAGCAGCTTCGCCAACTGCCTGTCCAATTCAGCAGGGTTGAATTCTCCTGGGAAAATATACGTAATAGCCCCATTCGAATCCACCAGTACGGTAATCGGAGCACCGATAATATGGTAACTCTTACCGTCTCCCCTTCTTCATCAAGTAGAATCGGCATTTGCAAGTTATACTCTTGGACGAACTTGGTAACCTGCTTCCTCTCCTAGGAACTCCCAAGATGTTCAAATTTACTGCAAGAAAATCAATCGACCTTTGTATTTCTGGTGGAGTTCAGCGAGCGCCGGAGCTTCTGATTGACAAGGTCCGCACCATGAGATGCCCAAAAATTAATGACGGCTGGTTTCTCCAGAGCAGCATGATCGAACGTATATGTCTTACCTTGCAATGTTTAGAAGTAAAATTAGGCGCCAAGTATCCGACTTTTGGAGCTACTTCTGTAGGAGTGTTCATTCTTTACCTGCATTGCTGACGATGGCTATGGCAATGAAGCAAACAGCCGACTACGATGATCACAAGATTACGTTTCATCGCGTTAACTCCCCATTCTGTCATTCTGTTCCCATCATACCCTTTTGCGCTAGCGAAAATCAATGTCTAACCAGTGAATGTTTGGCTTTCCTTAGCGCCCCTTATGATGGATGATGGAAGCTTAGCGGGTATGTTACGATTATTCAGTACCCGAAAGGTGAATGCTACCATGTCGAAGGATAAGTCAAAACGACCCATTACTTGAAATTACATTTCGCAGTGAAATCAAGCAAAGCCAAAACCGGCAAACTTACAGCAATTATGGGCAGTAAAAGGATGAGGAAACAAGCAAGAAAAAAATATGGGAATACCTTTCGCTGGCCACCATTCCGCTCGTGCTTGTATTAGGCAATTCCATGCTCATCCCGGTACTGCCGCAAATGCAAAAAGCACTAAACATTTCACAATTTCAAAGCAGTCTGACTATTAGCTTATTTTCGATCGCTGCGGGATTATTTATACCAATTTTGGGCTATTTGTCAGATCGCTTCTCACGCAAAGCGATCATCATCCCGTCATTAATCGTATACGGGGAGCCGGCGTGCTGGCGGGCTTTGGCGCCATATGGGAATCGTACACAGTCGTGATCTGCGCCCGTGCTTTGCAAGGACTTGGAGCAGCAGGCACTTCCCCGATCGCCATGGCGCTAGTCGGAGATATGTATAAGGGCGGGGAAGAAAGCAAAGCACTCGGCTTGATCGAAGCGTCGAACGGCTTCGGGAAAGTCGTAAGTCCGATTCTCGGCTCACTCCTTGCTTTGCTGATTTGGTATGCGGCTTTTTTTGCCTTCCCGGTATTTTGCGCCTTGTCGCTTTTGGCCGTGATCTTCATGATTAAAGAACCGAAGAGCAAAGCGGAACCGAAAAGGCTAAAGGAATATTTACAATCGATCGGGACGATCCTAAAGCATAAAGGACGCTGGCTCATTACGGCTTTCTTCGCCGGATCGCTCGGTTTGTTTATTTTGTTCGGGGTTTTGTTTTACTTATCGCAAATTCTTGAAGAAAAGCCGTACAATATAGACGGAGTCGTGAAAGGACTCATCCTCGCGATCCCGCTAATGGGACTTGTAACGACATCGTATATTACCGGAAGCGTCATTAAGAAAAACGGTCTCTTGATGCGCTGGCTGATGAATATCGGGCTGATCTCTGATGACGGCCTCGCTCTACTATCGATCTTTCTGTTGCAAAATATTTATGTGCTGATCGGGTTTTTGACCTTGAGCAGCGTCGGCACCGGGCTCTTGCTTCCCTGCTTGAACACCATGATTACGGGCTCGGTCGACAAAGAGGAACGCGGCATGATCACATCGCTTTACAGCAGTCTCCGCTTCCTTGGCGTCGCCTTCGGTCCGCCGTTATTCAGCTGGATGATGGATCGCTCGAATGAGCTCGTATTTATCGTCACGGCCTCACTATCGTTCATCACGCTCGCCCTCGTATTTTTCCTGATTAAGCCGGATAAGAAATTAAGCGAAGCCGGATAGTTAGCGGCTTCGCTTTGCACTATGTCTGCAGTATATATTCAGTCTGCTCAAGACATGAAAGTTCCTCTAGTCTGCAGCATGACATGAAACTCCTCCACCTCTCTAGGTGACATGGTTGCTAAGATAAGCGTACAAGTCGCCGAGCGTCGCAATATTGCGTTGCTCTGCTTCCGCGAGCAACACCGTCCATAGCTGGGCGGTCATCATCGCGTCGGATAAAGCATGATGGCGTACGGCAATCGGAATTCCATAATGTTCGAGCAAGGTGTCGAGATCGTAGCTGGATAGCTGAGGACTGAGCCATTTGGCGACGAGCATCGTATCGAGCACTCGGTGGGACAGACGAATCTTTGCCGTACGCCACAGCGCCGCGTTCAGAAACTGCTTGTCGTGGCCTGTACCATGAGCGATAAGCACACGCCTTTGCACGAAGGCAAGAAATTGTAGCAACACATCCTTCAAGGGGGGAGCATCTGCCGCCAGCTCATCCGTAATTTGCGTCAGCTTGCGAATTTTTTCCGGTATCGGCCGCTGCGGGTTGATTAGACTGTAAAATGTCGTTTCCTCTTGCACGCGTGATCCAACCGCTAGTACTGCACCGATCGAGAGAATCTCATCACCGTTATATGGATGAAAGCCAGTCGTCTCCAAATCGAAGACAATCGCCTGCAAATTGTGTAAGGGTAAGTTAAAGATGGAGGTTTGCCGCTGTTGCTTCATGACCGAACGAATAAAAGCTTGATGCTGTGCCTGCTGCAAGCCGAACATCGAAGAGAGCGCACTGCGAAACCCTCCGGATCTGCCCGCACTCCACTTCCCGAAGCCGGAACCTCCATTCGCATCGTTCATCCGTCCCTTCCCTCCTGAGTTTCCTGCATGATTGGTCTGTTCTGCAAGGTATGCCTGCTGTCAACTGAATGGGTACTTCCCGCATGTTCGGCCTGTTCATGCATAGTATGACTGCTCCCGCAAGATCGGCCAGAACTGTTCCTACATGGATTGACTGCTTCCCGCAAGATCGGTCCAGGACAGTTCCTTCATGATTTTGCCGGACCATTTAGATGTTGTTGCTGACTGGTGCGGCTCCATATTTTCGCACATATTGCTGGAGTATTCGCGCCGCTTTCAGCGATCGCTTCAACTGCTGCTTCTCCGCTTTGTTAAGCAAGCTGGCCTGCAGCTTGCCTGATGAGGTCAAATACTCACTCTTGTCCTCACCTGGTGTCCGGTAGCGGAGCTCAAGGCTATATCGAAATGCAGTTGCCCAAGCTTCCAGCAGTTTAGGCGAAAGTTGTGATGAGACGCCTTGCAGCGCTTGCAGCCGTGCGGTTGTCGGCACGACATGCACTCCTTCACGTATGGCGAGCAAGCGAATACCGTTCACCATCGGAATATAGAAGCCGTATTTAATATCGATCGCACCTGCTTGCTCCCCATATTGTTCACGCAGCAAGTTGCCGAACGGGCCGAGTAGCACTTTATGGTGCAGCGTATTATTCACGAATGCCTGTAGCAATTCAGGTTTCTGTCTGATCCTGGCAAACATATGCTCCTTCAGTTGCCGACATAATGTTTTTTCTCCATACAAGCCTCTGGCATCCGTGACGATGAGCAAATAGCGGATATGCTCGAATATCGGATCTTCGATCCACGTATCGATCGTTTGCATCCATTGACTCACGGCCATTCTCCATCGCGGATTCGTACATATGACGTTCCCTTCGCACGGTGGATACCCTAGCTGCTCCAATCCAGCACGAATATGGCGCGCAAGCCGCTCGAAATAGTGCTGTATACGCCTTTCCTCAACTTCTGATGCCGCATGCTCCGCAAGATCGTAGATCAAACCGTTGTCTTGATCGCTGTACATCGTTTGTTCCGACCTGCCTCCGCTTCCGAACAGCACAAAACAATAAGGGACAGGGGGATCGCCCTGTCCTTCATCGCGTAGCTTGGCTTCCGCGAGCTGCACGGATCTGCGCATCAATACATCGTGAAGATGATTCGTTCTCGCCGCATAAGCTTCAATCGAAGAAGCCGTGAAATTTTGTTGGAAGTGGCTTTGCACCTGCTCTCGATATGCTCTAAGCTCTTGCCAGCTTTCAAGACTTTCGACCGCGCTTTCCACAGCATTCGATCCTGGCGACCAATCGCCCATGAGCAGCATCTCCTTCTACGAGAAATGAACCCTATCCCCATATATTGTATCGTAGATTAAAGCTGAAGATGCTCTTGTTTTTTCATGTGCTCCGGATATCCATAAGCACCGTGCTCGCTCAAATCCAAGCCGATGATTTCTTCTTCCTCGGTTACGCGAAGTCCGATTGTCGCTTTGATGATGAGCAAGATGACATATGATACGACGAACGCGAACAAACCTGAAGCAACAACACCCATCAATTGCACGCCCAATTGGTGGAAGCCGCCGCCGTACAGCAAGCCGTAGTGACCGGTTTCCAGCTTATCTACCAGATGAGGTGCTGCGAACAATCCGTTGGACAACGTACCCCATACTCCAATCGCGCCGTGGACTGTGATCGCACCGATCGGATCGTCGATACGCAATTTATCAAGCAGCCTCATGAACGGATAGACGATCATTCCGCCGATTGCGCCAATGACGACCGCCGCCCACGGTTCCACGAATGCTGTGGAAGCGGTAATGGCTACGAGACCCGCAAGCGCGCCGTTCAGCATGACGACGATATCGGCTTTGCCAGTCGCTGCCCAAGATACGAGCAGAGCCGCTACTGTTCCTGCTCCGGTAGCTAGCAGCGTCGTCACCGCCACATAAGCGAAAAATCCGTCGCCCACCTCGACCGTTGACGCCCCGTTAAATCCGAACCAGCCGATAAAAAGAATCAGTACGCCCATCGTCGTATAAACTTGATTATGACCGCTTAGAGAGTTAGCCGAACCGTCTTTGTTGTACTTTCCAATCCGCGGCTTTAGCAAGATCGTCGCTGCCAAAGCGGCCATCGCTCCGGTCAAATGCACGACTGTCGACCCGGCAAAATCTTGCTTTCCGTGATCAGCCAACCAGCCGCCGCCCCAGATCCAGTGCGCAATGACCGGATATATGATTGAGCAGAACACGATCGTGAAGATCAAATAGACGGACAGCTTCGCACGCTCTGCAAATCCGCCCCAAGCGATCGACAGCGACACTGCGATAAACGCGAACTGAAAGATGAAAAAGACGGAATCCGGAAAATCTTGACCGCTGGACGCGGAGACCGGGATATTGAAGAAGAAATGCTCCAGCCCGATAAATGCGGATAAACTGCCGCCGCCGAACGATAGGCCGTACCCGACCGCCCAATATACAAGCGCTGCCAAACCAACGGTAAATACTGTCTTGCCGGCGACGTGTCCTGCATTTTTCATTCGAGTCGAACCCGTCTCCAGAAAAATAAATCCCCCTTGCATCAGCAATACAAGAATCGCCCCCAGCATAATCCAAATCGCATTAAGCCCCATCGTGTTCTGCATAATAGCTTCCTCCGACGCATATGCGGTTGCGGGTAACAGCAAGGCTGCTGTCGTGAAGAGAATTGCGATTTTCTTGATCATTCCGAATCAACTCCCTCAAGAATTTCGTTAATGTAAGTTTTTCTTACACAAAACGATAAATACATTGTCATTATAATCGCGAAAACAATCGTATGGCAATCGAAGTTTTTAATCATTCTGAAAACGAACAGAAATAGCTCGTTTTGTTTTCATATTTTCATAGTTTGCGTTAGATTTTGTGACATTTTTCATGAATATTTTCTCAACGACGGGAGGAAGATCAAGGCAATAAATCTGCCCACACTTCGCTTTGAGGAGTATTCATGCTCTTACTTTTTCGCAGCAAGTGGTTGGAACATGCACGTGTGTCAATCATTTGTGAGGAGTCTTTCTACTTGGGTGAAATCTATGCTTTTCTGGAAGCATTTTTATAAACTAGGTTATGGCTCCTTTGCTGTAACGGTTGCGACAAAGGCTATTCGCACGTAATCGCACGTTTGGAAATTCTAACGGTTGCTGTAGAGGCTATTCATGAAAAAATGGCACATTTGACGGAAAAAACAGCAAAATAGCCGCCATCACAACCGTTACAAAACAAACCATGGCTCATTCACCATAATAAGCTCTATGGCAACCGTTAGAGCAAAAACGTACATTCATTGAGGCTTCTCGTGGCCATGGCTCACACTTCTGAAGGTGGCAAGCATTTGTACTTAGACGGCACCGGTTAAAGCCGTGACGAATCGTTTGGCAGCCAGACGTGCACGCTTTATACGATTTTTCATATAAATTTTCGTGAAATTTCCCCAAATTTATGCTATTTGTTCGATTTATCGTACAAATTCTAGCGATTTGACGCCATATCGCATCAATTTGTACGATAT
This sequence comes from uncultured Paenibacillaceae bacterium, assembly GCA_963755735.1. Taxonomy (GTDB): domain Bacteria; phylum Bacillota; class Bacilli; order Paenibacillales; family DA-C8; genus Insulibacter. Next base: position 32,757 of record CAVWLN010000036.1, on the reverse strand, counting down.
TTCATATAAAATCGCAAATTTCCCAGAGAATCAAAAATTTTTATACGACATTTCACACAAAACCACACGACAAGGGTACTCATCACTCACGTCCAACAAATACATCTATAATCAATCAACGGTTCATCACAAACGCAAAGGTCAACACCCTGTAGCTTCATATACGCAATTGTAAGTCGATCACATACCGTTGCTGATGGATAACGTCGTCTGCTGCGACACCATATACGGTCATATACGCGCATTTGCTAGCATCCCGATGAATCTTCTCCAACCATTGCGACCTGACATTGCTAACCTTCCATCGCTTGCGACCAGTTAGTTATTCCCCGGGAAATCGAGCCATACAAAATACGTGAGCCAATCCATCAATCTCCATTGTCCAATTTCAGCTCTCCAGCTCATTCATCTTGATCGAATGATGTTCACGCCTGATCACTTCGCCCACTATCAGCTTCTTCTCATAACCTGCATCACGGTTCAGTACACACCACAGCATTTGACCGACTGTACGCATGCGGAGCCATTCCTTGTTTACAATGGCGGCCGTGCAAAGAACGGGCAATTCTTGCGCGGTATTATCAAAACCAGGTGACTGCACAACGCTGTACCATTCGTTCCAAGCGCGCGCTGTTTCTGTCCACTCTTGTCACAATAGATGATATCGTATATCGTGTTTTGTATAGAAGGAGGCTTGCGTTAATGATCGAATTTATACCGCGCAGCATGCATCATTCCGAGTTGTATGTTACGCAGTACGGCATGGAAGATTGCGCGCCCGGACACTTTTATGGTCCGGCAGTTCGAGATTATTATTTGCTGCATTACATCATGGACGGTTGCGGTATGTTCCGAACGGGTGGAAAGACATACCACCTAAACAAAGGTGAAGGCTTTCTGATTCACCCGCATATCGTCACCTATTATGAAGCAGATACAAAGTCTCCATGGTCATACTGCTGGATCGGATTTGACGGATTGATCGCAGAACACCTGCTGAATAAAGCAGGCTTGTACGAGGATCGTCCGGTCTTCGTCTATAACCATGACGACACCATTCAGTCATACATTCTCTCGATGACCAAATCCAAATCATTCGATAAATCGAGACAAGAGTATTTGACTGGGAAATTATATATGCTGATGGCTGCTTTGATCGAAAACAGTCCGAGCGGCGAAGAAGATAGACGAAATATGCATTCAAACCAATATGCCGATCAAGTGATTCGCTTTATCGAGATGAACTATGCGGACAAGATCACGGTTGAAGATATCGCCGCCAGCATCGGGTTGAATCGCAGCTACCTGAACGCTATGTTCAAACGAATTACAAATGTAAGTATTCAGCAATACTTAATTCATTTTCGCTTGCGCCGAGCGTGCGAACTGATGACGAACGAACAGCTGAGCATTGGCGATATCGCACGCTCCGTTGGCTATACGGATCCGTTGTTATTTTCTAAAATATTTAAAAAGTATAAAGGATTGTCACCTGTTCAATATCGCAAGCAATCGATGCGGCGCGAAGGATGATCTCGCGAGGGCGATATACATAATTATCCTAGCTCCATTCATTTTTTTCGCTTATGCTTATTTTTTTCGGGCTCTTGCTTGTTCAAGCGTTGCGGAAAACAGTATAATAAGATTGGATCGGTTAGGTGCGGCGCTTCCCCTCTCTGCAGAATAATTGCAGAATAATTGCAGAAAAAATCATACGAGTAAGTGAAACCTTAAACTCGGTAAGACGTAATGAATAATGGAACTGACAGATCATATACTATGTACACTGTTCGGAGGGATTGGCATGTTTTTTGGACTTCAATATTTATGGGTTGACTTGCTTATATTGCTCGCATTCGGCCTGTCGATCTGGGCACAGTTCCGCGTGCAAGGAACATTTCGCAAATGGTCGCAGGTCGCTACCTCAACAGGTCTAACAGGCTATGAAGCCGCCAGACGCCTGCTGGATAACAACGGCTTGCATGATGTTAAGATCGAACCGGTAAGCGGTACGCTATCCGATCACTACGATCCGATTCACAGGGTAGTGCGCCTGTCCGAACCGGTATATGGCTCCCGCTCCATCTCCGCAGTATCGGTCGCGTGTCACGAGGTCGGTCACGCCATACAGCACTCCATCTCGTATCCGATGTTGGTGCTGCGTCACCGGATGTTTCCGCTCGTTAACTTCACATCCGGCATTGCACCGTGGTTAATTTTGGCAGGCATATTTTTCAGCGCGGGAGGAAGCTTGTTCGGCTCCACCATGCTGCTTCTGGGCATCATCTTCTTCGCAGCTGCGGTATTATTCCAAGTCGTCACGCTACCGGTAGAGTTTGACGCAAGCGCACGGGCGCGGCAGCTGATGGTATCGGAAGGATTTATTGCGAACCATGAAGAGGGCGGCGTAGCCAAAGTATTGAATGCAGCAGCGCTCACTTACGTTGCAGCAGCGCTGATCTCTGTCTTGCAGCTGTTGAAATTCATCCTCATCTTTCTCAGTCAGAACAATCGCGAATAAGGTGCTAGAAGCATTCAGCATTCCGCTCGCGGCAGGCTCAGCCCACTAGAGTGAAAGGCTGGGCGGAGCCAGCCCCTCCTCATCAAACCGTACGTGAGGTTTTCCCTCATACGGCTTTCCGATGTTCGTCATCATGTAGCATGCGGATTACAAGAGCGTTTTCAGTCCACATAGTACGGACATTGATTTCACTTCGTGAAACGAACTCATCCATCGTGTGCGTTGACGCTTCTTGGCATACCATCTTGTAAGTCGCTGAAGAATATACCAGTCTAACTTCGCCATCTTCTTTTGGCTATAAGATGTGTAGTAATAGTTACGCCATCCTTGTATTTTCGGATTCAAGTATGCCACATGGTCTTGGAATGATTTATGCCGCATATTCGGAGGGGCTAGTCTATCCTTCACGACTTCTCGGATTCGCTCTTCCGCTTTGCGGCACAACCATTGTTGTGTCGTGTAGTAAACTTGGCCTTTGGATGTTTCGGCTTTGGTCTTTCGATGATGCATACCTAGGAAGTCGAAGCCTTCTTCTCCTGTCCATAGTCCAACAATGCGTGTCTTCGTTGGGTGAAGCGTTAGCTCAAGGCGTTCCATTATCGCTTTTATGAGTTCATACGCCCGAATTGCGTCCTTCTTCGTTTTGCAGATGACGACCAAATCATCTGCGTAACGCGTCAGTTCTCCCATTTGACTACCATGCCTTTCCCACAGGAGATCGAAGTAGTTTAGGTAGATATTCGCCAGTAAAGGGGAGATGACTCCACCTTGCGGTGTGCCTAAATCTGAGCGCCTGATGTTTCCTTCCTCCATGACTCCCGCACTTAACCACTTTCTCACCAACTTCAAGATTCGTCTGTCACTGATTCGTCTTTCGACCAGCTTCATCAGCTTCTCTTGATTGATGTTGTCAAAGTAGCCTTGGATGTCGACGTCGACCACCCAATTTCCTTTACGGTTGCATGCTTTCCGGATACGCTCCAACGCTTGCTTCGCACTTCTCTTTGGCCGAAATCCAAATGACGTTTCCTGAAAATCTGCCTCGAAGATGGGTTCAATGACGAGTTTCGTTGCCATCTGAATGACGCGGTCTCTTACCGTGGGAATACCCAGCGGTCGCTGTTTACCGTCTTTCTTCGGGATGTAGTGGCGTCTGACAGGTTGCGGATGGTAGTTGCCTTCCTTTAGAAGACGCTGACAGTCGTGCACAAAGAATACTTCTCCTTGTTTCTCAATGTCTGCTAGCGTTTCGCCATCGATTCCTGCCGAACCTTTATTGGCTCGTACTCTCCGCCACGCTTCCCACAGAATATCTAGTCGGTAGACTTTGTCATACAGGGCGTGAAATCTACGCTTCTTGCTTTCCTTGGCCGCATGACCTAGTTTCTCTTGGAGTTGTTGAACGTTTTCCTTTGGTGTTGTTAGCCGTTTGGCATTCACTGATTCGTACCTCCTTAAGAAACTTGAACAAAGTAGGGCTCCTTCCCTCCCGCAGGTTGTGTTGTCCTGCGGTTCCTCAGTACTATGAGCCCCTCGGATTCCCTTCCTGCAGATCACTCACTTCACCTTTTGGGCTTATAGAGCATCTCGTTACGAAAAAAAAATCTCGTGCAGGGGAGGGTCTCCCCAGTTCACTGCATCCTCCTTCATACCATGCCGCTCCCCTTACGCCGGAGGATTCTTCGCTGCCGCTCCAAGTTCCAAACAGCTTCCATGGCCTTCGTCTATATACGCAAGACTCGGCTTCCTCTCTTCCCCCTTGCGGGGCCTTTTTGACGACGCGGCAGGATTCACTTCATGTTACGGCCTGGTATGTTGCTCGCCCTGTCTCTGACAGGTACTTTCGTCGATGCGCTTCTGCGCATGGATTTCTCCGTACGCAGGCATCCTAGCTACACGGGGACTTGGCTCCTCCCGTGACCGGACTTTCACCGGCTGGAAGATGCGTGCTTTGCTGGGCACGCCACACAAGAAAAACAGCCTCGAAGTCAACTCGACTCCGAGGCTGCTGTATTATAATCGCGAAAATATTCCAGTAAGAAATTTCGAAATACTTCGGCTACCCTTGGCAATTTGACATCCCTGCGATAAATTAAGCCGATCACTCGCGTAACATGCGGCTCTGTCACCTTCAGCTTCACCGGCTGCAAAGGCGTCGTCTCCTGCAACGCTAGCTCTGGCAACAAGCTGACTCCCATCCCGGCAGCGACCAGGCCGCGGATCGTATCCGTCTCCTCGCCTTCAAACGCGATCTTCGGGGTGAACCCGGCTTTGCGGCACGATTCCCATACGAGTGTACGCAAGGAATATCCTTCATTGAATAAGACAAAGGGATCGTCCTTTAGCTGCTCCAAGCGGATCGATTCTTGCCCTGCCAAGCGGTGTGTTGACGGAAGGATTGCAAACAGTTCCTCGTGCATCAACATCTCGCCGGTGACCAGTTCATCATTCGCCGGGAATGGTGAAATGAACGCGAGATCCAACTCGCACTTCACCACCTCACGCAGCAATCCGGTATACACTCCTTGGCGAAATTTAAACCTAACATTCGGATGCTCCTTGCGGAACTTCGAAACGATATCCGGGACAAGAAGCGCTCCGAGACTGTGAGGAAAGCCGATGCGTATCTCACCATATTCCGGATCGAAAAAGTCGTGCACTTCCGTGATCGCTCGATCGATGTCGCTAAGAATGACTTCGATGCGTTCCAAAAAAAGCTTACCAACCGGTGTCAGCTGCAAGTTTCGCCCTTGCTGAATAAATAGAGAAACGCCAAGCTCCTCTTCCAGTTGATGAATTTGCCGCGATACGGCGGATTGAGAAATATGTAGTTCCTCCGCTGCCTGCGTGACATGCTGCATCCTCGCTACTTTGACAAAATACTGAAGTTGACGCAGTTCCACTTTTCGCTACACTCCACGACGAATATATTAGCATACCAACAGTTAATTATAGTACATTCCAGTAGGTTTGTCTCTAGTCATGAACGGATAGCTGATTGAATAGCATGAATCCCGATCCGGCTTGACGTGCTAAACTCACCGCGGCTTCCGCACTAAGAGCAGCGTCATCCACAAGAAACCCGCAGCCAGTCCGGCAAAATGCGCAGGAATATTGACATTCGGCACGACGAACGAGTAAATCGCGCCCATGATGACGAGCGTCATCACCGTCGTATACGTCCCCTTATCAATGAGCGATCTGCGAAATACAATGAGCGACAAATACGCGCCGAACACGCCGAAGATCGCCCCGGATGCGCCGGCAGAAACAGTATAAAATCCGGTGAAGGTAAGCGACCCCATCAGATGGCTGGCCAAGTTGCCGGCAATGCCCGTGCCGATGAAAAACAATGCGTACCTGACATGTCCGAGTATTCGCTCCAGCGGAGGTGCGAACACGAAGATCGAGAAGCCGTTGAAGAGTAGATGAGCAAAGCCAATATGTAAAAAAATCGCGCTCACGAAGCGAAAGTAATTCCAAGCGCCGTCCCACAATCCTTGCTCCACCGTGAGTAGCTCGCCAGGCGGAAATGGCGTAAGGAGAGCGCCAAAGCGCACCAACACCTCATGGCTCGTCGAACCACCGGCTAAGGTCATCAGCGCAAACATCAGCAAGCAAATGAGCAAAACAGCGGTATTGACCGGATATAGACGAATATACGAGCGCAAGCTTTCCGTGCGGACAAACAAGAGTCATGCTCCTTTCAAATTTTCTCTCTCTGACATGGACAATGCTGATTTCAAACCGGTATAATAGAGATGCAATACGAACAAAATACCACAAAATCCCTAATGAAGGAGTGTTCAATTTGGCTCAGGAAAGATTAGGTGTACATACGCTGAAAGGTAACCCGCTGACGCTGATCGGACCGGAACTGAAGGTCGGTGACAAAGCACCGGAATTTACCGTTCGCTCTAGTCTGGTCGATACCAAATCTTCGGCGGATTACAAAGGCAAAGTTAGACTTCTGAACGTCGTTCCATCGCTTTATACCGGCATTTGCGATGCACAAACCCGCAGATTCAACGAAGAGGCAGCAAAGCTCGGTGATAACGTTGCAATATTAACGATCAGCACTGATCTGCCGTCCTCGCAGGCGCAATATTGCGAAACTGCTGGCATCGACAAGGTGGAAGTGCTGTCCGACCACTACGACGTTTCCTTCGGTACTGCTTACGGCGTCTTGATCAAGGAGCTTCGCCTCTTGGCGCGTTCGATCTTCATTATCGATGCGAACGATACTTTGCAATATGTAGCTGTCAACAAAGAAATGGCCGAGCATCCGGACTACGACAGCGCCTTGGCAGCACTGCAAAAATTGCTGTAATCCATACAAGATCAAAACAACTGCGAGGAAGGGAATCTCTTCACTCGCAGTTGTTTTTACGTATCCTTATAATCCTTCAATTTGCGGTCAATCTCGCGCAGCAAATTCAAAATTAAGCGATAATTCGCTCCGAGATCGCCCAATGAACCGCGAGATGCGGAATAAATATCGACCGCGCTCTTCACCGGATTGATCGGCACGATCGTAAATGTCACATCCTGCACACGACCGGTAATCGTCCGCCTCTCAGCTAGAATCTCGCCGACGCTCTCCACTTCGTGGAGTAGCTTCAGCCCTGGATATTTCTTGACGATCGCCAAAACTTCCTCCCACAGCTTCTCCTTCGGAAGCTTGAAATGTCGCGACTCAAGGCCGGGATATTTCGGTTTTTCACCAGTTGTCTCCTGACTGCGGAAAATTCCGATCAACGTACGTTTCAGCAAATGGCCTTCCTCCCTTATCCATACAAACATACCCTTGTTACAATCTTACCATGCTTTACCACAGATCGCAAAAGGAAGAACATGCATAGATTAACGGGTATATCCATTCGGATGATGGCGGAACCAATGCCAAGCCGTCTCGACGATATTGCTTAATTCAGCATATTTCGGCTGCCAGCCGAGCTCTCGCTTGGCCCGTTCGGACGATGCAACCAACACGGCCGGATCACCCGCACGACGCGGCGATATATTAGCCGGTATAGCATGACCGGTTACCGTACGCGCAACGTCGATGACCTGTTTAACGGAGAAGCCTTTGCCATTGCCTAAGTTATAAATCGCGCTTTCCCGCTGCTGCCTCAAACGCTGCAAAGCTAAATAGTGCGCATTCGCCAAATCCATCACATGAATGTAGTCGCGGATGCACGTGCCGTCTTCTGTCGGGTAATCATCCCCGTAGATGCCGATCGCTTCTCGCTTGCCAAGCGGCACCTGCAAGATCACCGGAATCAAATGGGTTTCCGGGTTATGGTCTTCTCCAATTACTCCGTCCGGATGTGCACCGGCTGCATTGAAGTAGCGCAAGGAGATCGATTTTACACCGTAAGCTTGATCACCCCAACGGAACATCTTCTCCATCGTCAGCTTCGTCTCCCCGTAAGGGTTTGTCGGCTGTGTCTGATCGTGCTCATCGATCGGCACCCGCTCCGGTTCCCCGTACACGGCAGCCGTCGAGGAGAAGACAATGTTCTTGACCCCGTGCTTCACCATAACCTCGAGCAGTCGCTGCGATCCATATACATTATTGTCATAGTAAGCGAGCGGTTTGGTTACACTTTCACCGACCAAGGAATTAGCAGCAAAGTGAATGACCGCTTCGATATCGTGCTGCCGAAATATGTTGTCCATCGCATCTACGTCCCGAATGTCTGCTTCATAGAACGTTCCGCCCAGCACTGCTGCACGATGTCCGGTTTGCAAATTGTCGACAACGACGACTTCTTCACCGTGCGAAAGAAGCTCCGCTACCGTATGACTTCCGATATATCCAGCACCGCCGGTTACTAAGATTGCCACTTGTGAACACCTCCGATTCCCGTTATATAGTCAATTCTTTAACGCCGTCGCCTACTTCACATACATAAAAGGTCGGGACAAGTCCGGTTGCTGCCGTATAACGCTTCTCGACTTCACGACGAAACTCATCGACTGCAGCTTCTTGCACCAGGCTAACCGTGCAGCCGCCAAATCCGGCACCCGTCATACGGCTGCCGAGACAGCCTTCCACGTTCAGCGCTGCTTCCTGCAGGGCGTCTAATTCCTTGCCTGTTACTTCATACAGATCGCGCAGCGATTCGTGCGACTCGTTCATCAGCTTACCGAACTTGTGCAAATCATCATTCGCGAGGCTCTGCACGGCATCCAGCACGCGCTGATCTTCCGATACAACGTGCTGCACGCGTGCGCGAATGAGCGGGTCCTTCACGACATCGCGCAGCGAATCCCACTCCTCCATGCTGAGCGCCCCGAGATGTTCAAGATCCGGCTTCACTTGGCGCAGCAAGTCCAAGCCTGCCTCACACTGTGCACGCCGCTCATTGTACTTCGAATCGGCAAGTCCGCGGCGCTTGTTCGTGTTCGTTACGACCAGCTTGTATCCTTGCAGGCGAAGCGGTGCATATTCATAGGAAAGATCGGCGCAGTTGAGCTTCACCGCATGATCCTTCTTCCCCATGCCGACAGCAAATTGATCCATAATGCCGCAGTTGACGCCGACGAATTGATTTTCAGCGGCTTGCGCCAGCTTCACTAATTCGATAACCGGAATGGATATTCCTGCAAGTTGGCTAAAGCCATATGCCGTCACCATCTCGATTGATGCCGAGGATGACAAGCCGGCGCCATTCGGGATGTCGCCGTAGTACAGCACATCCGCACCGGTAAATGCTGCACTACTACCTTCATGCGAAGTATACTGCAGAAGCTGCGCCAACACTCCTTTCGGATAGTTCGCCCAGTCGTCCTCTTGTCGGTATTCAATCGCTCGTACGTCAGTATCGACTTGCTGTGGCAGATTCATGGAGCGGAAGCGGTATATGCCGTCTTCACGCGGTTTGATCAGCGCATACGTGCCAAAGGACAATGCGGCCGGAAACACGTACCCGCCATTATAATCCGTATGCTCACCAATCAGATTGACGCGCCCAGGTGCAAAAAATAACCTAGCTCCATCCGCCGACCCTAACGTGTCATGAAACGCCTGTTCCATACGTGACCGCAGCGAATCTGTCATTCTACATTCCCCACTTTCTGCAAATATTTCTGATGAGCCTCTCTCATATGCACAGCTGTTTCTTCCACACAGAGTGGATTGGTTGCCGCCCAAGCGCCCATCTCCGATGAGGCGTAATACTTGATCCGATCCTTGGCGCGCAGCGGCGGATAAAATTCGATATGGAAGTGGTAATAATCTTCCACGTTCTCATCATTTACCGGTCGCTGATGCAGCACCATCATATAAGGGAATAAGCGATCGAACAGCTCATCCATCGTACCTGTCGTCTGCTTGAGGATGTCTGCCAGCGCACGTTTCTCCTCAGCAGTAAAATCCGGCAATGCCGTCTTATGCTGTTTGCTGACGATAAATACACCGTACGGATAATCCGTAAAGAACGGCAAATAACAAATAAAGTGCTCATTTTCCATAATGACGCGTTTGGCGAAGGCCACTTCTTCCTTATTCATATCGCAAATCAAGCACGTGCCGTGTTCTTCATGATGCGCTTTACAGCTTTCCAGCTCGGTGCGAATCTTCAGCGGCATCTTGGAATAAGCATAAATTTGCCCATGCGGATGCGGCATCGTCACCCCGACTTCCTCGCCACGATTTTCAAAGATCATAATGTATTTATGCTTCGGGTCCTGCGCAAGCGCTTCAAAGCGCTCTGTCCACAAGTCGATTAAGCGGCAAATATGATCGACAGATAGCTCAGGCAACGTCTTCGTATGCTCCGGTGAATACAGGATCACTTCACACCGACCGTAGGACGGAGCCGTACGATAAAGATCAGTCGCTACCGGATCTGGTTCCGGAGGGTCCGCTCTTAGCGCCGGGAAATCATTGTCGTATTTATGCACGACATAATCGTCCGGTACTTTCCCCGAACCGGGACAGAACGGGCAGAAGTCTTTCGGCATGTTCGGCCGGTGCTGACGGTTGGAGGCAACGATCGTCCAATCCCTCAGCAGCGGGTTGTAACGCAATTCAGCCATCTTAGTAACCTCCTGTAAGATCAAACATATATAAGTTTATTAAATTAATTAAGTTAGTTAAATCATACAAAGACTTTCAAAAAAAATCAATATGTTCATTTTCTTTTATAACAAATTTATATACAATGGGTTGTATCGATATTGCTTGTTCATCAAACATTGGAGGGTATAAGCATTGGACCAACCGATTGTCGGCAGTTTCAAATGGATGAAATCGTTGAACCGCTCTCTAATTTTGAATACGATTCGCACACATGGAGAAGTATCGCGTGCGGAAATTGCGAAAATTACGAAATTAACACCGCCTACGGTGACCAATATCGTAGCCGAGCTGCTTGATAATCAACTCGTATTGGAAACTGAGCTTGGCGCCTCTACCGGCGGCCGCCGGCCGATTATGCTTACCATTAATGAAGAAGCTTATCATATCGTAGGCATTGATATCGGCATCCACCATTTAAGAGCCGTTGTCACAAACTTAAACGCTGTGATTAAAGCCTCGGAGACATTGTCACTGCCTGCAAATGTGAATAAAGAAACGCTCATTGAGCATATCATCACGACGATTAAGCACGTGCTGAAGCAAGCGAATCTATCGGCGCACGAGTTGATGGGGATCGGCATCGGCATGCACGGCGTCGTCGATCCGCACGCCGGTAAAGCCGTCTTCGCGCCAAACTTCGGTTTGCGCGAAATCTTTATGCGGGAGCCGCTTGAACAAGAATTTCACGTGCCCGTGCATGTGGAGAACGATTCGGTCGTATTTGCGCTCGGTGAAAGCTGGTTCGGCGCTGGCCGCGACACGGGCAACTTTATCGCCGTCAACATCGGCGAGGGCGTCGGTGCAGGCATCATGCTGAATGGACAAATTTATAAAGGAGCTAGTTACTCCGCAGGCGAGATCGGTCATACAACGGTAGATATGAACGGCCCCAGATGCACTTGCGGCAATTTCGGATGCTTGCAGACGTTCGTCTCCGGACCTGCCATCGCTAGGCAAGCACGCGATCAACTTGAGGCCGGTCGCGAAAGCATCATCCGCGATTTGGTAAGTGGCAACTTGGAGACAATTAGCGGGATCACCGTATTTCAAGCGGCGGAGCAAGGCGATCCGCTGGCGCTGGACATCTTTCACAACATCGGTCGCTATCTAGGGATCAGTCTGGCGAATTTGATCAATACGTTAAACCCCCGAAAAATCATTCTCGGGGGTGGTGTAACAGGTGCTGCGCAATTTTTCTTATCGACGCTGCGCGCGACGATTCGTGAACGTGCCATGGATACTCCAGCGGACACCGTCATCATCGAAGTGTCTCAGCAGGGCGAATACGCATCAGCGATAGGCGCTGTTACGCTCGTACTGGACAAACTGTACGCACCGCAGGCGCAGCTTTAAGTGGTGACGATGACAATTCGCGCGCCTTACATGCAGAATATATGCTTACCAATTTGCTTTATTTGCGGCCTAGTCCAGATCCAGCCGGATGTCGCGGTGTTCGGATTGAAATAATAGATCGCTCCTCCGGTTGGATCCCAGCCGTTGATCGCATCACGAACCGCTTTCTTCGCTTGTTCGTTGGGCGTAAGCCAAAACTGTCCGTCCGCAACAGCCGTAAACGCCCGCGGCTCGAAGATAACACCCGATACCGTGTTCGGAAACGAGTCGTGCGAGAGTCGATTCAGGATCACGGCTGCGATGGCTACTTGCCCTTCATATGGCTCGCCTCTGGCTTCGCTGTAAACCGCTCTGGCAAGCAAATCCATATCGTTCGTAGAATAGCTTGCCGTATGTGCCGGGGCTCCTGCGCTTCCTCCTTGCGTTCCACTGGACTGCCATCCCGGAGTTGCGCGTACGAGCATATTTTTCGTATCGGAGCCAGCTACCCCGTCGACGGTTAAGCCGAACTTGTATTGAAAGTCCATGACCGCCCTTTCCGTCTGCCAGCCAAAAACCCCGTCGATCAATCCGTTATAATATCCGAGATATTGCAGTCTTCCTTGCAGCTCATATACGTCTCCACCTTGAGCTCCGTACTTCATCACCTGATTCCCGAAGGCGAATCCGGTTTGCAAATGCACAAAAGCTAGAGCCAAGATCAGGATGAATACGGCAGAAACGATCAGCTTTCGCCCGTAACGGCCACGTTTGTGATCAATGGATGCGTACAAAAAAACACCTCCGACTAAACTTTTAAAGACTGTTCAACCTTCACAGCATCAGAAGCCGAAATGGTTGAACATGCACTTTATCGTTTAGTATGAAGGTGTTGCTCGTTTATTATGCAAAGACAATCGTGTTTAGCTACCGTGTAAAAAGCAAGAATCGAATACCCGCTTTGCCGTCCGACAATCGTGTTTCATGAACCCGCTCTCGCAGGTGGGTGCACGCAGCGGCGGCTTTGACTTCCTCCTTTTGGGAGGCGCGCCATTGCCGACGATCATATTGTGCTCCCGAAACATTGTCATTGGTTCAAAACAACATAGTGCCGTAACGCACATCGCAGGAAATTCGTTGGTACTCACTATTATAGGCGATACAGACAGCGAATGTAAATGGCGGATTGTTGGCAACTTAACGATTCTCCTGGTGATTGTCCGCCTGCTCTCCGGTCTGCTCGCTCGCTTCCACTTGCGCTCCTTCTTGCTCTTCCTCCTGCCGTTTCTTCTCTTCTTCCTTCTCTCTTATCTGCTGTGCCTTGTTATAAATATGATAAAAGCCAAGGAAAGAAAAATATGCCGTTAACGACGCTGTAAAGAACGGAAGCAAGAAGGTAAACTGTGTGAAGCTTATGTAAGCAATTACACCATTAATCAAAACAATACCGGCTGAAATAAGAGGCTTGCCAACCGAAATTAAGGCAGAATTTTTGAGCAGTGCCCAAAACTTCATATGGAAATGTACGGTCATCGAGAAAAAATTAAACGTAAAGGCCAGCAAGATGACGCCTAGCACGATGAACAAATACCGGAGCATCGAGCTGATCTCGACCGCATAAAAAATAAAGTCTACATAATAGATGACCCACAGCGGAACGATGATCAACCCGCCAAACATGCTTTGCTTGTAGTTCTCCCGATATCCCTTCCAAAAAGTCTTGACTAGAGGGACATCCGTATCGCCCATGACCCATTTACGCACCACGCTAAACATTGCCGCGGTAGCAGGAAATGAAATGAACGGAGCCACGATCGCCATTAAGAGAAATACAAAGTGAATTTGATCGATCGTTTCAGCACCTAGCAAGCCTGTTGCGATAAACAATACGGGAATGTTAAATAGTACCCAAAGTAAATTCGTGACCGAAAAGCGCATAATCCATTCGGATATGCGGTAGAAACCTCCCATAATGCCGCCCATTTCCAATTTCCTTCATCTCCTTCCCAGGTTGTACCGAGCAGACGCCCGCATGTTTTGCAAGGCAACGATGCGAGCGCTAGCTGCGTAATTACTTAATGTATTCACGCTTCCATTTGTCTTTACGTCCTTCGCCGGATTTCCCGTCGCGTCGATAATGACCGGGGCTTCTGCGTGCGCCGGAGCGATTGTCCCGACCGCCTCTTGCGTCGCGTCCGCGGCTGTCTCGCCCGCGACCGTCTCGGCTGTAATAGCGTCCCTCTGGGCGACGCTTCTTGACGCGTAGCGGCTCTTCTGGCGTCAGCTTAATATCGACATCATTCTTCTCTCCAGTCAGAAGCTTCAGAGCTGCCGACAACACCTGAACGGAATCGTATTGTTCGAGCAGTTGGATCGCTAATCCTTTGTACGCTTGGTAATCTTCTTCCTCCAATACGGAGATCAGTCGTTCCGCTGTTGCGCGCTGCTTGCCTTCAATGGCCTCCGCCATGCTCGGTTGCGGACGCTTGGCGATGCGGTGGCGCGTCGTTCGTTCGATCATATGCAGATGATCGGTTTCGCGCGGTGTGACGAAAGTGATCGCCACGCCTTCCTTACCGGCTCTGCCGGTGCGGCCAATCCGGTGTACATAGCTTTCCGGATCCTGCGGCAAGTCGAAGTTGATGACGTGCGAAACTCCGCTGACATCAAGCCCGCGAGCTGCAACGTCGGTTGCAACGAGCACATCAATCGATCCGTCGCGGAACTTGCGCATGACGATATCGCGTTGATTTTGCGACAGGTCACCGTGCAATCCTTCAGCCGAGTATCCACGCTTCTTAAGCGCCTCCGACAGCTCATCCACCCGACGCTTCGTACGGCCGAAAATAATCGCCAAATCAGGGGCTTCCATATCGATTAAACGGCTTAATATTTCGAATTTTTGCCGTTCATGCACTTCCATATAGTACTGATCTACGGACGGAGCACTCACTTGTTTCGGTACGACCGAGACATGCTCTGGATTACGTAGGAACGTATTCGCCAGCTTCTGAATGTTCGGCGGCATCGTGGCTGAGAACAGCATCGTTTGCCGCTCTTCCGGAAGCTTGCTCAAAATCGTGTTGATATCATCCAGGAACCCCATATCCAGCATCTCATCGGCTTCATCCAAAATAACTGTCTCCACTTTGTCCAGCTTGATCGTCTTGCGATTAATATGATCGAAAAGACGGCCCGGGGTGCCGATGATGACATGCGGCTTCTGTCTGAGTGCGCGAATTTGCTTCACGATATCTTGCCCGCCGTATATCGGCAGCGTACGAACTCCTTTAAACCGCGACAGCTTGGCAATTTCCTCCGCTACTTGTATCGCCAGCTCCCTTGTCGGGGTCATAATTAAGGATACGATGTATTCGGAATTAACATCAATATTTTGAATGAGCGGTATGCTGAACGCAGCGGTTTTGCCCGTTCCCGTCTGCGCTTGTCCGATCAAGTCGCGCCGCTCAAGTGCAATCGGTATCGCTTTTTCTTGAATTGGCGTTGATTCTTCAAATCCCATTTCTTGTATGGCCTTCAACACGGTCGGCTGAAGCCCAAATTGTTCAAAAGTTTTCAAATTAGATCATTGCTCCTTTTTCTTATTGCATCACTGCACCATCTTACCATATTGGTTTGAATGTTTTCCAGTTTTCCCTGAACGCTAGGCTCGGGCAATTTTTATTCGTTTCTTGGAAATAACTACAATATAGATGAAGGGAGGTTCAGCTTATCGTTACTTGGAAACAATCCATCAGATCAGCCATCATCGTCATTGCTGGCTCTGTGTTCACGGCCGTCGGGTTTAATCTGTTTCTGATTCATCACCAGCTGCTGAGCGGTGGTTTTTCCGGTATCGCCATGATGATCGGCTATTTTACCGGCTGGGATATCGGGTTGCTTTACTTACTGCTTAATATTCCTGTTCTCGCGTGGGGTTATTTTGCCATCGGGAAATTTTTCGTCTTGCTCAGCATGCTTTCCGTCTTGATTACGTCCTGGCTGTTGCAAGTAATCCCGATTAACCTTGTAACCGACACCGATTTGTTGATCGGCGCGGTGTTCGGCGGAGTTATATCCGGCATCGGCATCGGCATTACGCTGCGAGCAGGCGGCTCAACAGCAGGTTTCGATATTATCGGCTCCATCGTTACACAACGATATGATGTCCCATTGGGCAGCTTACTGTCAGTGTTAAACGGTTTGATTATTATCATTCACGGATACTTAACACATGACTGGAACTTGTCGCTTTACTCACTGATCTCTATCTATGTAACAGGCAAAATCGTCGACATGATCCATGTCCGGCATATTAAGATCACGGCATTTATCATTACGAACGAAAAAGACAAGCTGCTAGCACAGTTGCTGCAAAGACCACGCGGTGTCACGTTGCTGCAAACGACCGGCGCTTACAGCCATCAACAGCGGGATATGCTTATGACGGTAACGACACGTTATGAACTCGCCGAATTAAAGCGCGTCATCAAGCTCATTGATCCCAAAGCGTTCGTCAACATAGTGGAAACGGTGGATATCATAGGAGATTTCCGCAAAGGGTAGTCAAGCTGCGGAACTAAGTTCGAGGACGTAAAATAAATGTGATGAAAAAACGATCGCGAAGTTTTTTCAAAGGTGAGCGACTGCGTAGTGGCGATATATCGCCCAATAGAAAAGGATTGCTAACACATGAAGCGTATCAGAAATAGAACTTTCCTAAAGGTTAGAAAGGCTCTCTTATTGTATAAGAGAGCCTTTTTGATGTTCGCATATGCTCTGTTGCACAATCTCTACGGCATCTTCCGTCTCCAAACATTCGAATCCGTCTCGCAGAACGATTCGAGTTTCTAATTCCTTCGGGGTCAACGTAGCGTATAACTCTGGTGTGAATCTCTTCACAATTCTGGATAAGCGTACAGTTTCCATTTCCATTTGAATCACCCTTCCAATCGAGATTTGAACGAAGTTGCTCAGTCTTGCGATTAGAAAAAGTTGTTTCAAATTGCATGGTGCTAGATCCTATGAATTGCCCCAGTAATAAGATTAGTATAACACAATTGTCAACATCAGGACTACCCCTGGAACAAACCATTTTTCTCTATGTCGTCATTTTCATATATGATGTGACAAATTTCCGCAATTTTCTTGAATTACCCCCTACTCGGTTCGCACATGCTCCTATATAATGAAATGAGCATGATCGTCTTTAGGCACAATATATATGGATATGGGGGAGACTGGATTCATGGATATGTTACTAGCTGCTTTGCTCTTCTTATTCGGATTTTCCAGCAGTGAGGCTAGCGAACCGGTCACATTGGAGAAGATTGTGACAGCTGTGCTGGCGTTTCACGAGCAACGACAAGAGCCGCCGGAGATCGTCGATCCCGAGACCGGTCAATTGAACAGTGCGGGCAAAGTCGATCCTGATCCAGATGCTCCCAAGATCAAAGGGCTCTACATGACAGGACCTACGACCAGCGTTTCCCGATTCAATACGTTGATCCAGCTCATTAACGATACCGAGCTCAACGCCGTCGTACTGGATATCAAAGAAGACAAAGGATTTATTACGTATGAGCCGCTTGATCCAGACCTGAGGGAAAATGGCAATTATAAAAAAATGATTCCGGATATACACAAAGTGATGGAAACGTTCGCGGCTCACGATATTTATCCGATTGCGCGCATCGTCGTCTTCAAGGACACAGAGCTCGCGCACCAGCGGCCAGACTTATCTTTCCTTAGACCCGACGGAACCGTCTGGGACAACGGCAAGCCGAAAAATCCCGAAAGCTTCGTCAATCCATACATGAAGGAAGTATGGGATTACAATATCAAGGTTGCCAAGGAAGCCGCTTCGCTTGGATTTAGAGAAATCCAATTCGACTATGTCCGCTTCCCGGAAGGCTTTGAGCATCGTGCCGATGAATTGACTTATACGACGGATGAACGCTCGCGCGTCGATGTCGTGACAGATTTCGTGAAATACGCGCGGGAAGAGCTAAATCCGCTCGGCGTACGCGTGTCTGTCGATATATTTGGCTATGCAGCATCCGTTCCTGCGGCAGAAGGGATCGGCCAAGATTTCAACAAAATTTCGACGTATGTCGACGTGATCAGCCCGATGGTCTATCCAAGTCATTATTCGACCGGCTGGTTCGATCAGCGCGTGCCAGACAAGGCTCCCTACGAGACGATTTACGGCGCGATGATGGATACGCATAAAAAGCTGGAAGAAATTCAAGAGGTGAAGCCGATTATTCGGCCTTGGATTCAAGATTTTACCGCTACATGGCTGCCGGAATTTGCTTATTACGATGTGGAAGAAGTAGAAGCGCAAATTCGAGCACTGTACGATGCCGGGATCGAGGAATTCCTGCTCTGGAATTCAGGCAATGTGTATACGAACGGTGTCAATTATGATTTGCAATGAGCTATTTGCGATTGTGCTTCTCATTGGTTGTGCGTAGATAGATAGGCGAGCGAATACACCTTCCTATATGGGTACGGGGATGAGTGATGGAGTGTATGAGAAGTCGATTGGCGTTGATCGAGTCATTGAACTGACGATAGTTGCAAATATCCAATAATCCGCCGTGTGATCCGCACGATTTGCCAGTTTAATTGCAAAAGTCCAATTATATTTGCAAATTCGGTTAAAAAAGCTGATTCAGCCGTAAAATAATTGGATATTTGCAATAATCTAAGGTGATCGGTATACAAAGTGAAGATTTAATTGGATATTTGCAATAATCTGATCATTGGTTGGAGAGGCGAAAACTGAACAAACCAAAGGGCTGTCCGCTTGGGGACAGCCCTTTTGGCTTTCGCTAGAACATTCCATTATTGCGACAAGCGCATTGCCAGGTTGTATAAGTCCATGTTAAACGGACGCTTCGCTTGAATGACTTCATCAATATCGGTCAATACTTCCTTGCCATTGACAATGCCGCAGCCTTTGCCCGATTCGCCTTCAATCAGCTTGCGGACTGCCAAGTCACCAAGCCGGCTGGCAAGCACGCGGTCGTTGTGCGTTGGGGTTCCACCGCGCTGAATATGCCCGAGCACAGTCACGCGCGGATCAATGTTATTTCGCTTGGCGATTTCTTCCGCGATGTGCTCCCCGCTGTCAACGCCTTCAGCGACGATAATAATCGAGTGGCGCTTCCCATGCGCGAAATTGTCCCTCATGCGGGCAGCAATCTGGTCAAGGTCGAATTTCACTTCCGGCACGAGAATCGCTTCTGCACCGCTCGCCAGTCCAGCATACAAAGCGATGTCTCCACAGTGCCGACCCATGACCTCAACGACCGAAGTTCGTTCGTGAGATGTCATCGTATCGCGCAGCTTATTAATCGCATCAACGACGATGCTAACGGCCGTATCGAAGCCGATCGTAAAGTCTGTAAATGGAATATCGTTATCGATCGTGCCCGGCAGACCCATCGTCTTAATTCCGTACTCTCTCAGCTTATTCGCCCCTTGATAGGAGCCGTCGCCGCCGATGACAACCACGCCGTCAATGCCGTGCTTCCGCAAATTATGTATCGCCTTCTCTTGACCTTCCTTCGTCTTGAATTCTTCACAGCGTGCGGTCTGCAAAATCGTGCCGCCGCGTTGAATAATATCACCGACACTTCTCAGATCCATCGGACGAATATCATCGTTAATCAGCCCTAAGAATCCCCGTTGAATTCCGTACACTTCGAGTCCATGATACAAACCGCTACGCACGACAGAACGCACTGCGGCATTCATGCCTTGGGAATCTCCTCCGCTAGTCAAAACTGCAATTTTACGTACATTTGCCATATATCGTAATTCCTCCTTTGTATCGAATCCGTTGGTGTTTAGGTGTATTCACAACGGCATCCTCAAGATCACGCCTTACGCGCCGCGAATCCATCTGCTGTTCAGCCAGAAGAACACCCTTGTCCATGGACTGTTGCGCATAAGCCTGCGAGAAATGGATCGAACGCCTTGCTGGCTTTTGACTTTCGGATCAGACAAATACAGCGCCATCAAACCTTCGATGATCATTTCGTGAAACCTCGCTCCCGGCACATGATCGCATGCAGTCTTCGCCATGTCCGCCATATATTCGAGTCGCTCAGCGGTCTGGCTGTTATCTGTGTAATAACTGCAAAAGTTCAAATCTCCGCCTCGCTCATCCTCATCCTGATCAATCAAATAATCCAATAAAATATGGAGGGAGCAAACATAAGGGAAATAAGCTTCGTAGACAGATTTGGCCGTTTCCTCATTCAGTCTGGACTCGCCAGCCGCCAGAAATAAAATAAAGACGCCCAAGGTCGACCCCGCCGCAGCAGCAAATTCATTCCACGATAAATCGGGCGTACGATCGCGGTGCTCGTTCCACCAGGCAAGAAGCGCCTGCTCGCGTTTCGAAGGGTCGATATGCTTGTATACTTGTAAATCACAATACAGTTCAACTAATTGCTTCACATAAGGCTGTACAACATCATAATGCGGGAGCTTGCGCACGATATGCTGGCACTCGCTTACTAATCCGCTTAGATAACCGCCGTCTTCTTTCTCCTCGCGATGCGCGTAATAGTCGTGCTGCTCAGCCTGCGGATCAATGCTGTCGAGCATCGATTGATGCAAAGAGCGAAAGTCTTCCATGCTCATGGAAGTGCTGCGATCACACAAATTGTCCAAATAATCGCTGATCGTCTGAAAAGCGGTTATGAGAGCGATCAAATCTTGTCTGCGTGTTAGATTGCCTGTTGCATAAACCGAGCCGCCCAAGCAGTGAAACTCCTTGCTCGTCATGCTGGCAATCGCTTGCTTTCTCAGTTCTGGATCTGGAATTTGTTCCGCTTTGATGCGCCACTTACCGAGCTCCCTGCGAACACCGGGCAAAATATAACGATACATTCTGTACATTAATCGGATCGGTCCACCAGGTAGCCCCGCAAGCGCCTCTCTTCCTCGTTGTTTTTGCAATGTGATCCTCCCACTAACCTATTGTTCGCGAAGCCATTTCAGCGCTTGACTAACGATGCACGCGAGAGGATTCAACGCCTTGATTCACGCGATACCACAAATTCAAATCGTTAATGCAGCTAGCCAATTCTGCTATGGCTGAGTTGAGGCGGCAAGACTCTTCAAAATCTTCTTCGCGGTTCAATTGCTCTTGCTTGACTTGGATGCGTCTTTCAAAATATTTTACACGATCCGGGATCGATCCGCGAATCATTTCCCACTTGAGTAAGATTGCGGCTTGCTCTTCCTCCGAATACTGATGCCATTCAACATCTAGCTCCGGAATGTGAATGCCAAGCCGATCGTCATAAATAAATCGATAATGACTTTCCGCCATCGGTCTTTCCTCCTGGTATGCTGCAATCGGATCTTCCCATCGGCATGAACGGCAGGTCAATTTGCTTCTGAATTAATTGTACAGAATGTGCATACATTTGCAAGTTTGATCGTCACGCTGGCGTTCGCTTTTTCGCTACGCTGATTCGAGTGCAGCATCTCATGCCGAGAACGCGAAAGCCGCCAAGCTCGCTGCACCTTCCGGTAGGTACTCGCTTGGCGGCTTACCGCATGATGAAATTTGGACATGATACACTTCTCTTTACAGCTTATGGTGCTAAGGATGGATGAACATTTGCGTCCAATAGTGCTGCATCGGTCCCCCGCTGGCATAACCGACACCGATTTGCGAGAAGCTGCTGTTCAAAATGTTTTTGCGATGTCCTTCTGAATTCATCCATGCCTGTACGACGCTGGCCGGTGTTTGCTGCCCGGCCGCGATGTTCTCCCCGGCAGTCTGATAGGAAATGTTGAAATCTCGCATCATATCGAATGGACTGCCATACGTTGGAGATTGGTGTGAGAAGTACCCTTGATCCCGCATATCGTTCGATTTGAACCGGGCAACCCGCGACAGCTCCCAATTGTGGGCGAGCGGCTTTAATCCGTTCTTCGCGCGTTCGAGATTGACGAGACGCACTACTTCCTGCTCAACCCGCTTGACGGTTGAAAACAAGGGTACATACACTTTGTCTCCCGGATAGATGAGGTCGGGATTAGTGAACTGCGGATTGGCGGCGATCAGCTCCTGCAATCCGACTTGGTAGCGAACAGAAATGAACCATAACGTATCACCAGGCTTGACCGTATATACATCAGTATCCTCGTATTCAGCCGAGACGGTCGGTGCTGTCATCATCGCCAGCATGACGGCCGCTGCAAATATAATAGCCGCTTTGCGCCAAGGTTTGCTTTGCACGATGCATCCTCCTTATGTCTGAATTCACTCCGAGTCATAATATGCGATCAAGTTGGTAGTTTTATGCAGATGCATTCAGAGCGAAAACGGTCCCGTCTACCACTCGAACTTTCTTCCAAGTTGTGCTAACCTAGAAAGTGGATTCAAGGACGATGCAACGCAGTGTCCATGGGTTCAGACTAACCAGGAATTGAGGGGTTAAAGCCGATGCAACTGATCGTCTTTGCACTGATCGCATTCGTGCTCGGGTTCATCATCATCGCGAACCGTGAGCAAATACCGCAGCAACTGCGCCGACCGCTCGCCATATTCGCCATCCTCATGATCGCGTCCGCTTTCGTGATGGTTGTCGCACGCTTTCTCCTCATGGAAGGATAAGACATTCGGGCAACGGTCATAATAAGGGAAAATGTTCCTGATGGAAAGGTGAACATGATGCGACATTTCGCAATCCCGACCGTGCTACTGACCGCAATATGCTTGCTGGTTATGACCGGAGCCGATCATTCGACTACGTTACAAACAGGGAGGAATCCGATGAGCAGCTTACCTGAGAGACACGAGGTGCCGAAGGAGCATCAGTGGAAATTGGAAGATTTGTTCGCAAGTCAATCAGCATGGGATGAAGAATACGCCAAGGTGAAGGAGCATATCAAGGAGCTGGCGCAATACCAAGGAAAACTTAGCGACGCTAAGATGCTCAAGATGTGCTTTGCTCTAGAAGATGTCATTTCCTTACATACGGAACGGCTGTATGTGTATGCAAACATGAGGCATCACGAGAATATGGCCGATCCGAAATACCAAGCACTTTCTGACAAAGCGAAGAAGCTGAGCGTAGAAGTTAGTGAAGCTACATCGTTCATTACGCCGGAAGTGCTCAGTCTATCGGAAGACACACTAGACGCTTTCATTGCCGATCCGCAGCTTGCGCCATACAAGCAAACCTTGAAGGAAATGAAGCGCCAGAAGCCGCACGTACTCAGCAAGACCGAGGAAGCGCTGCTCGCTCAAGTCGGCAATATAGCCCAGGCGCCCGGCACGATCTTCGGCATGATGAACAATGCGGATATGAAATTCCCCGTCATTAAGAATGACAAGGGAGAAGAAGTGGAGCTCACTCACGGACGGTATATTCAGTTCATGGAAAGCCGGAACCGCGAAGTGCGCAAAAACGCCTTCGACGCCATGTATTCCACTTACGCCAAGTACAAAAACACACTTGCCGCGACGCTTGAACGCCAATGTCACGAAGAACATCTATTTTTCGCGCGTCCGCAAGTTTCCGTCAGCGCTGGAGATGTCCTTGAACAGCGACAACATCCCGAAAGAAGTGTATACGAATCTGATCGACACGATTCATAAGCATTTGCCGCTGCTACACCGCTACTTAGAGCTGCGCAAGAAGCTGTTGAAGCTGGACGAACTGCATATGTATGATTTGTTCGCGCCGCTAGTGGAGCAATTCGATATGGAGATCGACTACGAGGAAGCGAAGCGGATCGTTAAGCAGAGCCTAGAGCCGCTAGGTGAAGATTACTTGAACGTGCTGCAGGAAGGCTTCGATAACGGATGGATCGATGTATATGAAAATCAAGGCAAGCGAAGCGGCGCATACAGCTGGGGCGCTTACGGCACACATCCGTACGTGTTGCTAAACCATAAAGACAACTTGAACAGCATGTTTACGTTGGCGCACGAAATGGGCCACGCCATGCATTCATACTATTCAGACAAAGCCCAGTCGTACCGCAATGCACAGTATACGATCTTCCTCGCGGAAGTCGCTTCTACATTGAACGAAGCGCTGCTTATGGATTATATGCTGAACAAGAGCACGCGATCCGAAGGAGAAGCTCTACCTATTGACTTACTATGCGGACCAATTCCGCACAACTGTCTTCCGGCAAACGATGTTCGCGGAATTTGAGAAAATCATTCATGAGAAGGCGGAGCAAGGGGAATCGCTCACACCGCAAGAGCTGAGCGAAATATATTACGATCTGAACAAGCAATACCACGGACCGGCGATGGTCGTCGATCAGGCGATCGAGATGGAATGGGCACGGATTCCGCATTTTTATTCCAGCTTCTATGTTTACAAATATGCAACGGGATTTTCTGCAGCGGCAAGCTTCGCCAAGCAAATTCTCGATGAGGGCGAGCCGGCTGTGGAGCGTTATACTAGGCTTCCTGAAAAGCGGTGGAAGCGACTATTCGATCAACATCTTGAAGAAAGCCGGCGTCGATATGTCTACACCGCAACCGATTGAACAGGCGATGAGTGTATTCGAGGAGCTGCTTGAAGAGATGGAGGAGCTAGTGAACGAGCAATCGCTCGGCTGACGAATAAGCCATGAAAAAGGGAACGGCAACTGACTGCCGTTCCCTTTTTCATGGCTTAGTCTTTCTCCACCAAGCCACGGTTCATATACGCATCGATGATGTTCGAAACTGCGAACACGGTGTGTGATAGATCGAGGTTTTCGAATGAATATTTGCACTCATCTTTGTATGCCATATCCTCATCATAAAATGCCAAATGCCGCCGGATAAGCTCCTCCGAAGCGCCAGCTTTCTTCTGCCGTTCCAAGACGAGCTGCTTGTCGATATAGATGAAAATCCGAGTAACAAGATCACCGTACTTATCTTTTAAGATCTTGGCTCCCTTGGCATTCAAAATTAAGTAAATAAATCGCTTCTCCTTGAACATTTCGTCGATATCTTTTTCTTTGATGCCATACTTGACTCCGTCCAGCTCGACGGATTCAACGAATTCGCCTCGTGCATGAGCGGCATCGAATTCTTCTTCGCTAATAAAGTAATAGTCGTCCCCGGATTCCTCACCTTTGCGCGGAGCACGAGTCGTATAAGAAAGCACTTTCTTCAATCCAAGCGTTGATCCGACCATATCTGCAATCGTCTTGCGTCCTGAACCGTCCGGCCCTGTAAAGACAAAAATCATTTCCTTCGTTTCCATCGCATCGACCATCCTTCCTTTATTTGTAAACCTTATAACGAAACAACGATTGGAGTTGATATTACTATCATATGGGAAAACAAAATATTTTTCTAGTTTAGTTATCTGTGTTTATCAAGCATTATTGTGAGCGGCTATACATGAGCAGTGAAATTCACGACTTCTGCCTATCACTATTTTATGCTAACTATTCCCCGATTATCGCTTGAAACGTTGCACGGTCCATATCTGTGACGAGCTTAATTAATAATTCCTTTGCCGCCTCATAGTCATCTGTATGAATGATCGAGGCGGAAGTATGGATATAACGAGCCGGGATGCCGATGACCGCCGAGGGTACGCCGATGCCGTGTAAGTGAACACGGCCTGCATCTGTTCCACCTGGGGAAACAAAATATTGATATCGAATCCCGTTGTTTCCGCCGTCTCGCGAATATATTCGACCAGCCCTCTTATGGGTCATCATCGTCCGATCAAAAATTCTCAGCAATGTACCATGTCCTAGCCGTCCGAATGCATGCGGATCACTTCCTGTATCGTTGGCAGGCGAAGCATCCAGCGCGAAGAAGAGATCCGGCTTGATCAAGCCGGGCAGCAGTCTCCGCGCCGCGCAAACCTACTTCTTCTTGCACGGTCGCCCCCGCATATAGATTGTTCGGCAACTTAGTATCCTGCACCGCTTCCAAGAGCTCGATTGCAAGTCCGACTCCGTACCGGTTATCCCATGCTTTCGCCATTAATCTTCTTCGGATTGGCCATCGGCGTGAATGGACATACAGGCACTGCCGGCAAGCCCGGGTCGTAATCGCCCATCTCTTCCGCATCTTCTCTGGAGTCTGCACCGATATCGATAAACATATGTTCTAAGTGCCAGTGGTTTGCTACGCTGTCCTTCATCCAATAAATGCGGAGGAATCGAGCCGATAACTCCCGGCATCTGCCTTGATCTGTGATCACTTCTACCGCTGGGCAGGAAGCACCTGACTCCACCAGCCACCGAGCGTTTGGAACTTCAACAATCCTTTATCCGTGATCGCTGTGATGAAGAAGCCAACCTCATCCATATGCCCGGCGACCATGATCGTCGGCCCCTGCTCATTACCGCGACGCACGCCGAAGATGCTGCCGAGCCGATCGCCGATCACCTCATCACTTACCGCTTGCAAACGTTCTTTGACATAAGCGCGCACTTCATGCTCAAAACCCGAGGGGCCGGGCAATTCCGTTAATAGTTTGAAACAATTGCTTCGTCGATGGCTGCATAAGTTACTGATCTCCTTCACTTTGAAATATACTGGTTTATTGAATCGTTTTTCGTGTAAGACTTTGCTACATATTGCAGACGTCTATAAAATGTGCAAAATGACGGCGCTGACAAACCGCCGAACATAGCGGCCGTGACAATTCACCTGGTCGTTGCGCATCCATTTCAAGCCGCGAATATGCTCCGCCAGTCTATTACAATGCCGCGGCACTTCACAAGTCTTCCGCATACCTGACATCGATAATTGGCCTGCAGCGATGCGCCGAGCGACGAATCAGCCAAAGAACCGAGCAAACCCGCAATACCGCATACGAGTGATCTGCAGCAAGCCCACTGCATGTTCGCTGCCGTCCGGCACGCTCCCGCCACCAAGGAGACAGCACAAACGCGACAGGCCGATCATGCATCCGCCGCCAGCAAGCGAGGCCGCAAAACCTAGCCACGTTACACCGCCGGAAGTTCCCGGCAGGCACGGCTTGCCGCTCAAGAATAGAACGAGGACTGCGGCGGCTTAACGCACCTAGCTCTGTCGCCCATGTATCCGCATTGACCGCCGCCAGCGAACCGAGAAACAAATGCCACCAGCCATCATGCGGTGTGAATGCGTAGGCGAGCACCGCGATAAGCGGCACCCCGCCATTGGCCAGCACTTGACCCGCGTCGTCTGCCACCGTTTCTCGTAGTGTTGCTCCGCCTCTTGCTTCTTGCCATGGCGATTATGCTCGACAGCAAGGTAGAACTAAGAAAAAATACAATTAATGTGCCGAACCAGGCAACGCTCCCGCCGCATACATCGTGTACCGAAGCACTACCGCGGCAATGGCGCCAGATTTGCTTAGCGATCCCTTGCGATATGCGATCCCTGCAATCAACAGACTGCCTGCTAAACCAATGCGAGTTTGACTAAGATCTCCATGTTTCACCACTCATTCTTTCCTATTCCTTATTGTATCGGAAAAGAATGAAAAATGAAAAACATCCAATTTCCTACATGAAAATATGAGTATTTTTGCAGGTATTTGTCGAGTTTATGTGGTATTTATTAATGAATAAGCGATTCATGAAGTTATATGCGAACGGAGATGACCAAGCGCATGCGCGATAAGCAAGATCTAACACAAGATATGAAGTCGACATATCAACAAAACGTCAATCCGGAACAAATGCTCAAAATCATCTTTGATTATACAGCGAAGATCGCAAGTACGAATGATCTGGACCAAGTATTGATGTATATGGCAGACATGGGACGCGAAATGATTGCAGCAGACCGCTGCACGGTCTGGGTTCTCGACCGCGAACGGCAACAATTGTGGACGCGGGTCGCTCACGGTGTCGAGGAAATTCGCATGCCTGCAACAGCGGTCTTGTTGGCCATGCGATTCGCACCGAGCAGCCCGTGTTTATCGATGACGCCTATACGGATACAAATTATCGCGATTTGTTAGAGATGGAGCGCTGAAGATCGACCGACAGACCGGCTATCGGACGAAGGCGATGATCGTCGTCCCTTTTCGCAACAATGACGGAGAAATATTCGGCGCCTATCAAGCGATTAACAAAATGACGGAAGAACAAGTGTTTTCAGAGAAAGATTTGGAATATATCACCTTGGCTGCATCGTACTCCGGAAGTCGCTTGAATCTGTGCAGCTGCATCGCGAAATCGAAGAAACGCAAAAAGAAATTATATTTACGATGGGCGAAATCGGTGAAATCCGCTCCAAAGAAACCGGAAATCATGTCAAACGGGTAGCAGAATATTCTTACATCCTCGCCAAAGGTCTCGGTATGTCTGAAGAAGAAGCCGAGCTGATCCGCATCGCTTCGCCGATGCATGACATTGGCAAAGTCGCCATCCCTGACGCCATCTTGCAAAAGCCCGGCAAATTATCAGAAGAAGAATATGAGCTCATGAAATCGCATACGAAGATCGGCTACCAACTGCTAAACAACTCAAGCCGCAGGTTACTGAAGGCGGCAGCGATCGTCGCGTACCAGCATCATGAAAAATGGGACGGAAGCGGCTATCCGCAAGGACTGAAAGGCGAAGACATCCACATATACGGGCGAATTACCGCGATCGCCGACGTGTTTGACGCGCTGGCCAGCGATCGCGTGTACAAGAAAGCATGGGAGATCGACCGCATTTTACCTTTGTTCGCAGAAGAACGGGGCAAGCATTTTGATCCGCGGCTCGTGGATGTGTTCATCGATCAATTGCCGAATATTTTAAAAATCCGTGATCGTTACGCTGACATTTGGGATGAACCCCTCACTTAAATAAACTTCGGCCGCCGTTTCTCATAAGGGAAGCGGCGGCCTGAAGCTAAGTTCGAGCTTTCGCTCAATAAACGTGAAGGGGCTGCTCGGTTTGCTGCCCTTGCATCGGCTGATACGCATGCAAGTAAGTTTTCGCCGTATGATCGTCCATCTTAGGCACTTGATACAAGCCACGTTCATTTAACAATAAGAACACCTCATACGCCTGGTTGCTGCAAGTGACCGCTCCATTTATGAGCATTTCGCGTACGTTCGGATCAGCCGCTTCCAACGACGCGCTCATATGATTTTTGGCCGAGTTTTTGTGTGCGCACAGTACGGCAAAAGCAATCTGCGCATCGTTCAGCCGGCCTTGCGTATTCGGCGCCACCCTCCCTGGATTGTTCAGACCGTAGGCAAGATTTTGCGGGCTTGTCTGCGGCATGTTGTAAGCTTGTACCTTCTGGTACGCAGCCGAATAATCATGCGTGTAAGCGACCAGCTCATCGTATGAACGGATGGCCGTTTGCATGTGACGGTCAATCATGCTTCTTAGTTGCGGGTCCTGGCAGCTGTGAAGATACATCGCGAAGTGGTTGATCATATTGATTTTCTCATTTAATATTTCGTGCACTTCCATCGTTTCGTGTGCTCCGAATGGCATATCCGATTAACACTCCTTTAGCTTGTCTGGTTTCGGTTCCCACCATTAACATGAACACCTGTCCGGCGAAATATGTGCTCGCTATTTTAAATCGTGAAATGAATAGATTTCTGCTTGGAAATTGCGTCATAAACAGGTATTATTTAGATAGTTTGTACTTTGATTCTATAAGAATCAAAACTCTTTATATGATCGTTCATAGAAAGGAATGACGTCAAGTGGCAATCATTCAATTTCCTAAAGATTTTGTGTGGGGAGCAGCTACCGCCTCGTATCAAATTGAAGGGGCTTACAACAAAGACGGGCGCGGCATGTCCATCTGGGATACATTCTCTCGAATCCCAGGTAAAGTGTACGACGGAGATAATGGCGATGTAGCATGCGACAGTTATCATCGTTATGAAGAAGACATCGCGCTGATGAAAGAACTGGGACTGGACGTATACCGATTTTCCATCGCTTGGCCGCGCATCTATCCGAATGGCACGGGAGAGTTGAATGAGAAAGGGCTCGATTATTACAAGCGTCTAGTCGATTGCTTGCTGGACAACGGGATTACCCCGTTCTGTACGTTGTATCATTGGGATCTGCCGCAAGCGCTACAGGATCAAGGCGGTTGGAACAACCGCGAGACGATCGATGCTTTCGTGCGCTATGCGGAGACGATCTTCAAGACCTTCGACGGAAAGATCAAGCACTATATGACGTTCAATGAGCCTTGGTGTTCGTCCATCCTCTCCAACTTTATTGGTGTCCACGCTCCGGGCAACCAAGACTTACAGCTAGCGCTCGACATCGGTCACCATCTGCTTGTGGCACACGGCAGAACGGTGCAGCTGTTCCGTGAGTTAGGCGTGCAAGGAGAGATTGGCTACGCCCCGAACTTGTATTGGTTCGAGCCGTACAGCAATCAGGAGCAGGATGTTGCAGCGGCGCGCAGACGTCGGGCGGATTTCAATGAATGGTTCCTACAGCCTGTATTCAAAGGCAGCTACCCGGATTTTATGGTCGAGTGGTATGAGCAAATGGGGGCAAAGGTGAACATTTTGCCCGGTGACATGGAGACGATCCATCAGCCGATCGATTTTATCGGCATTAACTATTATTCCGGCAACGTTGTCCGCTACAATCCACAAGGTGATCACTTTCACTCCGAGAACGTCGACATGGGCTATCGCAAGACGGATATTGGCTGGTACATTTACTCTGAGGGACTGTACAAGGTGCTCACTTGGGTTACCGAAACGTACGGGAACATCCCGATCTACATAACCGAGAACGGCGCCTGCGACAATACGGAAGTCGGTCTTGACGGTAAAGTGAACGATCAGTTGCGCATCGATTATCTCCGCAGCCACATCACCGAAGTAAACCGCGCGCTTGCTTCCGGGGTCAATATGAAAGGATATATTGCCTGGTCGCTGATGGACAATTTTGAATGGGCGTATGGGTATTCGATGCGCTTCGGTCTCATTCACGTCGACTACCGTACGCTGAAACGGACACCGAAGGAAAGCTTCTATTGGTATCAGAAGCTGATCCGCAAAGGCTATTTGGAGACAGATCTGTAATCGCTTCACACTACAAAATGAAATGATACGAAGTATGTAAATGTTAGAGAAGGAGCTTGCTCTGCGGATAACGGCATGGCGGCTCCTTCTTTTGTTTTATCTTGCGAGCATGATGGGCGCCTCCTCTGTCCGTTCGATCCTCTGTCTGACCGAGTTGGTCATGCCAGCGAAGCTGTTATGGTATAATAGATGAATCTGGTAATGAATCATGTACATCGAAGAGAAGCAAGGATGATATCATGGAACGATGGAAGCTTAATCTTGCAGTACTATGGGTTGGAACGTTCTTAACGATGGCTGGGATGTCGATGATCATTCCCTTCATCTCGCTTTATGTCAAAGAGCTTGGGGTAACCGATCCCGATGCAGTCTCCGTTTGGGCTGGAGTTATTTTTGCTGCGAACTTCGTCACAGCTTTCATCTTTCAGCCGCTTTGGGGCAAGCTGTCAGACCGCTATGGACGAAAAATCATGCTGCTTCGCTCCGGCATTGGCATGTCGATCGTCATTATTTTGATGGGGCTTGCTGGCAATGTATGGCATCTGTTGTTGCTCCGCTTGCTCAACGGTACCGTGTCCGGTTATATACCGGCGGCCAATGCACTCGTCGCTGCCAATACCCCGAAGGAAAGATCCGGATTCGCCATGGGCACCTTGCAATCCGGAGCCGTGGCGGGGTCTGTGATCGGTCCGTTCCTCGGCGGGCTGTTAGCCGGATGGTTCGGATTTCGCGTCATCTTCTTTATCACTGGCTCACTCCTCCTGGCTGCAACCTTACTTAGCCTCTTCGTCGTCAAAGAGTCTTTCAACAAGGAAGAAGCCAAAGCGGCACCTAACGTTTCCGTATGGCGAGGCTTCCTCCAGGTGATTCAATTTCCGGGCGTGCTGGCGATGTTTACGGTCACATTGGTGACCCAGTTCGCGCTGTCAGGAACGATGCCGCTTATACCGGTGTTCATCGAGGAGATGCACGGCGCCATTCCGCTGCTTGCGTTCTATGCTGGACTCGTCTCCTCCATCACGGGCATTTCGAACGTCATATTCTCACCAATCCTTGGTAGACTCGGGGATAACCACGGCTCGGAAAAAATTTTGCGCCTGTCGCTATTTTGCGCTGGATTGTCGTTCCTGCCTCAAGCATTCGTCAGCAACATATGGCAGCTCCTCGTCTTTCGGTTTTTGCAAGGCATGTTCATCGGCGGATTGCTCCCGTCAGTGAACGCACTCATCCGCCGCAGCATTCCCGATCTGATGATCAGCCGTGCCTTCAGCTTCAATCAATCGTTTATGAGCTTAGGCAACCTGATCGGCCCGTTGCTGTGCAGCTTGTTGTCTATATGGATCGGTATTCGCGGCCTGTTTATCATGTCCGCCGTCCTGATGGTCGCTAACGCCGTTGTTGTCAGTCGTTCGCTCGTGAACCGTGAAGAAGATAAGGGCGCAGGTGACCTTAGGGTGACAGCCTCAATGCTAGTCATAATCACAAAAATACCGCCCGACGATTGTCGGACGGTCAAGCAAGTAGAAATCGCGATTTTCATCAGCCTTGAAGCAGATTAATAGAGGAACGTACGGGATACGATCACCAGCAGGATAAACAGAACAAATCGTCCCCGTGCTGGTCCAGAAGCCACCGCCAGCGTATGACATAAAGATGCACCTCCTTTGCCGAAAGGCTTCTATACACTATGGAAGTGAAGCTGTTTGTGTATAGGTAGGTGCACAGTTTTGCGATGGAATTAGGCGTTCGATCCTCCCGTTTCAATCTTCTAATATCTCTCGTTATAATTGCCAAGATCATGGTCT
>CAVWLN010000035.1:0-163627 GCA_963755735.1 uncultured Paenibacillaceae bacterium | reverse complement strand
CGATAGAGGCGGAGGCCGCGATCGAGAGCATCGTCTTTGCGGAGCGCTTGCCGGATGAATTGTCACGCTACCAGAAGCTGCCGCTGCAATGGATTGAGGTAAGCGAGAGCGTGCTAAAGAAATGCACCAGCACGGAAACTCCGCAGCGAGTTTTTGCAGTGCTGCACAAGTCACGAGGCGAACATCACGATTGGTTCACGGCACATACGCCGCTGGTCGTGGTGTTGGACAGAGTGCAAGACCCGGGCAACGTAGGGACGATTATTCGCAGTGCGGAAGCATCGGGGGCGTCGGGAGTGATTATCGGTCAGGGCTCGGCAGACCTGTACAATCCGAAGACAGTACGCGCAACGATGGGCGCGATGTTCCACATCCCGATCGTAGAAGGGGACTTGCTTCCGTACTTGCAAGAAGCACGCACCCAAGGCATCCATGTCGTGAGCACAAGCTTGCGAGCTGAGCGCAGCTGCTATGAGATCGATTGGCGGCAAGGCATCTGGTTTGTCGTTGGCAACGAAGGCTCCCGGCGTTTCTGCGCTCGTCGCCGAGCAAGTGGATGAAATGATTACGATTCCGATGCTCGGACAAGCCGAATCACTCAATGCGGCGATGGCGACGACGGTGCTGTTGTTCGAAGCGATGCGGCAGCGTGCGTTCTCGACCTAATAAAATAGATCTAAGGCTGGCATGTGAGCGGGTTCAGTTCCCAATCATGATCCAGCCTTTTTTATTAAAACTTTTGCTCTAACGGTTGCAATAGGGCTTATGATAGCGAATGAGCCAAGTTTTATTTTGTAACGGTTGTGGTAGCGGCTATTTTTGATTTCTCTTCCGCCAAATGTGCCATTTTTTCACGAATAGCCTCCACTGCAACCGTTAGAATTTCCAAACGGGCGTTTACTGGAAAATAGCCTTTGTGGCAACCGTTACAGCCTAGTAGCCATGCCTGACCTTCTGGACACCCATTCATTGTCTCAAGGGTTTATGGCGCGCTAGCCAAGTCTTTCAAGTCCGTCGAGCCGAAAATAAACAACAAGATGATGACGATTAGCATGAGACCGCTCGTCAAATCCTCGCCCTTCACTTGTGACATCAATCTGTCACCTACCCTTTCGCTTCATTCTTTTCTGAAAAGCCTCCACAATATCATCAAGGGTCATATCGCCGTTTTCCTCCAAAAAATCTGCAAGCGCGTTTGATTTGTCCTTGTTGTTACCTGATCTGAACTGGCCTAACAAGTAAACGCCGACGACCGTCGAGTCGCGGAACAACTGGACGGAGTCGACTTTCAATTTCCCGGACAACAATAACGCCGCTGCGGCGATTTCCAAATGCTTTCCTTTGAGTAAGTCGTGCACGGTAGTCTAAATTGACGGCATTTTTCTTATTACTTGAAGAGATTTTACTTTGCGGGGGCTGAACTTTTTTGCTTTTTGATCGGTAACGATGATTTGATTTCACGAAAGCGCCACCCCCTCATAACAAATATATGTCATCGCTGAATTGTCTGTGTATGAATCAGGCACTCGCAGCTCAGGGATAAGCGTCGGCAACCTGGCATATATATGACTCATGGAGTCACTTTTTGATTGATCAAACACATGCGACAGGGAGAGTAAGTCTCAATTGCAGATAAGCAGAAGCAGATGGAAAAACCGTTCTGTCAGGCCGCTTAGTCGCAAGAAAATATGGTTTATCACGCTGCTGCTTGTCCTGTTCATCGGCATTCAGACGTTTGTATATGTGGAACGCAATTTGAAGCCGAATTTGCTCAGCTTGGCATCCTTTCGCGTTCATCAAATAGCTACGGAAACGATTAACTCCGCGATTACAGGAACCGCATCGCCAATTCTGTGAATTTCGATAACCTTGTCGATTGGCGGATGAATGAAAATGGGGATGTCAGCGGACTTACTTTGAATTATGCCCAACATTTGAAAATCGCATCGGAGACTGTAGAGCATGTGGAGGAATTGCTGCAGAAATAAGTGAAATCCGGCAAGATATCCCACTTGGTCTGGCTATGGGAAGCACATATTTGCTTCGCACGGCCCGAAGTATTCCGATCAATTCGTCCCGCTCGGTCATGCGAAGGTCGAATTGCAAACGCGCGAAACCGATGCGGGGATCAATATGCTGCTAGTGGAAGTTTATATGAAAATCCATGCAGAAGTCATGATCTATATTCCATTTGATACGAAACCGGAAGTACTCACCACCGAATTCCGATTATCCTATATGCTGATAGTCGGGGATGTACCGATGTATTACTTTAACCATAAAGGTCAACCAGCAGGCATTCAGCGGTGTAGGCATTCCTAATATCGCATTGCCGGAGCTGCCAGCAGGGGCAAGGCGGAGCCGTCGCTATCGAGTCCTGGACTTGTCCGCACAGTGACCGCCATGAAAGCACAAACTGTTGCAAGATCATAGGCAAATTACTTTTTCTTTCTTTTCTCTTCACGTTCCCATTTTCTTAAGGTAAGGGTATGGATCGAATGACCATTCTGACAAGCCGTTATCGCGATACATCCCGTAGTGCAAATGAGGGGGAAACTTTCCTTGTGTACCCGGCTTGCCGTATCCAGAACTGCCGACCCAGCCGATCGTTTGCCCTGGCTCGACTGAGATCCCTTCTTGAAATTCCTTATTGAACCCTGATAAATGAGCGAAATAATGATACACATTGTTGATATCACGTATGCCGACTCGCCAACCACCGAATTTGTTCCAGCCCATGACTTCGATGACGCCATAGCATGTGGCGCGCACAGGTGTACCGTGGTTTGCAAATATATCCGTTCCTTCATGAATTCTGCGTCCGCCCCAGCCCGCGCCGCCCCCCATGTGCTGCGATAAGAATAATGTGACCTCGTCGGAACGGGAAATGCTCTTTTCGTCAGATCCAAGGTGCCGAACGTCGCATACATGCGGGCGAATTGTTCAATTCGCTGGACACTTCGTGGATTATGGTAATACTCCCACAATGCAGTTTTGATCTTATCGTCCGTGAAGCCATACGTCTGAATGTGCGTCATCATCGTGTACAACGCGTCAAGGGATCTGTTCGATCGGCTTTTCCATCCCCGTTGCCGTCCGTTCCCATTCCGCCAAAAAAACGGATGGAAAGAGGCTTATCGTCCTCAGGATCGGGATTGAACGGCCTGCCCAGACTGAATCCGGATAGTAAATGATTAATCAATTGGTCATTGATCGGTTTTCGCTCTTTGTTCACATTGTTCATTGTACGTTCATATTGGTTAATGGCAGCAAACCAGTACCATGGAATGCCGCTTACCGCACTATAAGCGTCGAATAGAAGCTGAGCTCCTCCAGACGTTCTGCCTCGCCCCATTGAGACTTTTGCAAGCGGCAGCGACAGAACCGATGCGAATCACGAGATGATCGGCGTGCATAATCGCGAGACATAATAACACGATGCAGCAATTTCGAAACTCTGAACATGATCTTGCCTCCGTCCAAGAATATTCAGCGTTCGTCTTGCACGTAAGAACGAAACGAGTATACGGTTATTGTTTCTATCCAATGCAATGTTCATGCATTGTCGAAATTTGACCTAGAGCGAGCTAAGTTGGATGTCATGTTTGACAGATAATGTTATAATACTTACATGGAAGGGTGGATGGAGAATGGCAACCAAACCAATACAAAGAAAACCAGACTGGCTGAAGATTAAGCTTGTTACGGAGAAAGAAGCCGCGACATTTTAAAGAATTGAAACAAATGATGCGTGACAAAACTTTACATACAGTTTGTGAAGAGGCCAAATGTCCGAATATTCACGAATGTTGGGCTGCAAGAACGGCTACGTTTATGATTTTGGGAGACATTTGTACGCGAGCTTGCCGATTCTGTGCTGTGAATACAGGAATGCCAACGGAGCTTGATCTGCAAGAGCCGAAGCGCGTAGCAGAAGCTGCTGAACAGATGGGCTTGAGACATTGTGTCGTCACTTCGGTGGCGCGGGACGACCTGAAAGACGGCGGGGCGCAAATTTTTGCGAAGACGATTCGTGCCTGTCGGGAACGCTTGCCATTGTGTGATATTGAAGTTCTGATCCCCGATTTTCATGGGGAATAAGGAAGCTCTCTATACCGTCCTGGATGCGAAACCGCATGTCTTGAACCATAATGTGGAAACAGTGGAGCGTCTGTCGGACCGCGTGCGTGCGAAAGCGAAGTATCGATCGTTCACTAGAACTTCTGGCTCGTTCTAAGGCATACGCCCGAATATTCCTACGAAATCCAGCATGATGATCGGCGTCGGCGAAACGTGGGACGAGATCTTGCAAACGATGGACGATCTTCGCGCTGTCGATTGTGATATCTTGACGATCGGTCAATATTTGCAGCCGACGAGAAAGCATCTCACTGTTGAGAAATACTATACACCTGATGAGTTTGAGCTGCTAAAAGAAGAAGGTTTAAAACGTGGATTCAGTCATGTCGAATCCGGTCCCTTGTTCGTAGTTCCTATCATGCACGGGAACAGAAGGAAGCAGCTGTTCGCATTGACAAGCCTAACACATGAGAACGAGCTCGAATATGCAGTCAGAGGAGCATGGAAGGAGAATCGACAGTGATTCAACTTGGGGGAAGAACATTCGAACTGAAATACGAAAACAAAAACGGTTGGAACTTTGAAGCATTTCGCGATCAGATACAGTGATGTTCTGGACAGGTATGACTATATCGTTGGGGATTGGGGATATAATCAGCTTCGCTTGAAAGGATTTTTTCGCGAAGGCAATCCGAAAGGCTCCAAGGAATCGAGTATTCGTCTTTGCAAGAATACATCCAAGAATATTGCAACTTCGGATGTGCCTATTTCGTCTGGAACGCATTCCGAACAAGAAGCGGACGGATCATCCGTTTGGAGGACAGGACGAGCAGCAGCTAGAACCCAAACTTAAACACCAAGAAGGCTCGACAAGTCAGGTCAAGCTTCGCCCTGATGATAGCGCGAAGCCCTCATCCAAGACGCCCAACAAGCAATGCTGAGCGAGCATCATACAGACGCCGCTGAGCTGCTGATAAGGACATGAAGCCGCCGGTTCCGCACAAGGTGCCGGGCGATCGAGATCAAAGCCATTTCGCAAGGATCCGGCTTCCGCCACGATCAACAGCGGCAAGAACGAAGCAAAAACCAACACAACAATTCCAAAAATGCATAGAAGCGTGAAATAAATGAGGTATCGCCGGGAGCAGCAATGCTCCTCTGGCGATACCTCATTTGTTTCTGGCAAGGAGATAAACCGCATGGCCCGCTTGGTCCTTCGTTCAGCAGCCTTATAAGTTGCCGATAAATGCATCCCGTACCCGATTCCAAAAAGGAAACGGTCGATAGCGGACGAATCTGACCTTCTTATCAGCGACTTTGGCACGGATCGCTTGCAGGTCGTTGTATTCTCGGTAGATGTGATCGATCGAAAGCAGGATGCGCTTGCCCTTCTCTGGATAAATATCGCTGTGATGATGCTTTGGCAACACGATCGGATGAACCGAGGGTACGGTAAATCCGATTGTTAATCGAAGCGATCTCGGCGATCTGCACGGCCTCTATGGACGGATGGATGAGCGCGCCGCCAAGTCCTTTATTGTATGCAGTACTACCCGATGGCGTGGAGATACATATGCCGTCCCCGCGGAACATTTCGAACTTCTCATCATTGATGTTCAGTTGAGCAACGAGTGTTGTTTCGATGCCTTTGATCGCGACTTCGTTTAATGCGAAGAACGATTCCTTGCCCTTATCGGACACGGTATCAAATTCGACAATCGGATATTCGACGACGACATTTGGATCTTCGATGCAGATCATACTTGGCCATGCAGGCGATGAGCTCATCGATCTCTTCCGGCTTCCAATCCGCATAGAAGCCCAAGTGTCCTGTATGTACGCCGACAAAGGCGACCTGATCCAAATGAGCGAAATATCGGTGGAACGCTTCGAGCAATGTGCCATCCCCGCCGACGAGATGACGATGTCCGGCTTGTCCTCACTCCACGTAAATCCTTTCTGTTCAGCTTGAAGGCGAAACGATTGTGCCAATTGTTTGGATAGCTTGTCTCCGCGATTATGTACAAAAAAATTCAATTGTTCATTCCTCCAGAGCTTTTTCTGTCTTCATCATAATCAATCGTTGTGAGGAACACAACATCAATCCATTAATTCGTATAATCTTATCTTTTGTGCAGGACTTGAACTTCTTACCAGCATTTGCACGAACAAGGAGGCTATAGTAGCACCAGAATGATAGAACACCGATGCTGAGTGGAATGTATAACCATTTGCCGCTTAAAGCGGGGAGCTGTCACTAACGCTTCCGGGACGAACGATTGCAGCCATGCATTAGCGACCGCCGCTTGTACCATCATACATCCCATAATCCCACACGATCACCGTCGCTAATACGCATGCATGAAGCGAGCGACCAAAAAATGGCAATACCGCATGCCGGTTGCGCTCATTAGGCTTACGATTTGCGCATGGACCGACAACCCCGCCCATGACAGAACGAAAGCAGCCGCAGCCGCTTTGTGAATCAGCAGAAGGCCTTCAGCTTGTCCGGCAGATTGGCTGCCTAATGTGACTTCGAACAACCCGTTAATAAAGGCAGGGCCAATTGCGGCGGCAATCCGACTTAAATAAGGGTCTCGGAAACAAGCCCGTAAGCACTTGTAAGATACCAGATAACGATAAAATTTCAATCAGCACGGAGAAGAATACGACCAAGCCGCCAACACAAAAATTAGTCGCAGTGCGTCGTGACCGCTATCGCGCATCATTGATCCAATGGTCTATCGTCTTCAAGCCTCGCAACATGCATATTGCGAAATGCCAGTGAGATGAAGGCCGCCCTCCTTCGCAGGCGAGGGCGGCGTCATCGGCACAGATCCAGCATGAAATCTCATGAGCAAGCCGACGATGATGCCAGCGCCGTAATGAGCGATACCAGAATGATGGCAATCCCTGGGTTAAAGAAAAAACCGACAGCAACGGCTCCGATCAAAAAAATCGGAGTCTGAAGTCGAGGTGAAGGCGACGAGCCTTTCCCTTCGCTCGATTGATCAGTTTTTGCTCCCACAATTGGGGTTAATCGTGCCCCTACCGGATAGCCCAGAAGCAAAACCCATCGCCATGACGAACCCGCCGATGCCTGGCACACGGAATAACGGGCGCATGAGTGGATCTAGCAACGTGCCGAAAAAGTGCACGATGCCGAAGCTGAGAATCATTCAGCAATGATAAAGAAAGGAAATAGCGCAGGAAATAGGACATCCCACCAAATGCCAACGCCTTGTAAAGCAGCGTTCAGCACATTGGCAGGGAATATCATCAGCATCAGGATGAGCAAAGCGAATAAACTTGCCAACGTGACACTTCACGAGCATCTTCCGGGACTGCATATGATTAACCTCCATATCTTCCATCTCGTTATCTATTCTATGAGGGAAAGGACAAGACATTCGAGGATAGATTTTGCTCATTTTCGTCAAATGGTATAATAGTACCATTCATAGGAACAGGGAGGGCATACCTGTTGATCGATCCCTTATTTCAAGTGACCTACACTTGTTTGATGTGCGAGCAGGAGTTTCAGTCATCAAGGGTTAGACCAAGCTTTAAGAAGCCTTATAAGCGGGATACTGATTTTTGTTTGCACTATCATGAGACGAATCCGGAATATTATGTCGTACGAGTTTGTAAGTATTGCGGGTTTGCCACAACTGGAAAACTTTTCGATGAAGATTAAGGATTCACAACGACGTGAATTTATGCTAAAGATCGGCAACGATTGGAAAGGGAAGGACTATGGCGGAGCGAGAACCTGGGAGGAAGCACTGGAGGCATACAAGCTGGCTTTGCTTTGTGCGCAAATTAAGGATGAATCGAGTCGTGTCATTGCCGGGATTTTGCATCATATTGCTTGGATGTACAGATACAAGGAAGATCAGGAGATGGAGGAGCGTTTCCTTCGCTACTCGCTGGAAGCATATGAAACGTGTACGAAAGCGGCGAAGATGAGTTGAATGCCGCCAAGCTGATGTACATAATGGAAGAGCTCTAATCGTCGACTGAAAAATTATCATGAAGCGGTCAGATGGTTCTCCCGCGTTGTCAACGATAAGAAGATTATGGATGCGAATATGATTCGGGCGAGCCGTGAACAATGGGCGGCAGTGAAGGAAGAGATGACAGAGAAGAGAAAGAGAAAGCAAAATGACTCAGCGAGCAGTTTATGACTGCTCGCTATTTTGTTGTTAGCTATTCCGCCAGCTTCTGCATGAGAATATGCTGCTGTATGCATCAGATGTGATCGGGTATGTTTAATTGCTTTGCTAATTTTTGCGCGGTTTCCGGTGATATTTGCAAAGGCTTCAAGCGTCATCGCCTCCTTGCGTAAGATTCGCTGCTTGCCTTTACCTGCGTATGTCAAATTAAGCTTAGAGCGAAACTTTTCGCATGTCAAATGGCGATTACTCGCTGTGATTTGATCAAAATTTGAACACTTGGATGGTCCGCTGCAGGTCGCTGACCATGGAAGACATCTTCTCTGCTTGCTTCAACATCTCCTCAGTCGGAAGCAATCTGTTCGATCATGGAAGCGGAAACTTGCTC
Organism: uncultured Paenibacillaceae bacterium; assembly: GCA_963755735.1. Classification (GTDB taxonomy): domain Bacteria; phylum Bacillota; class Bacilli; order Paenibacillales; family DA-C8; genus Insulibacter. The sequence goes on along the minus strand of CAVWLN010000035.1, from coordinate 154,984 downwards.
CGTGCCTGCAGCGGATTGTTGTGTGATCGAGGAAATGTTCTCCATCGCGCCGGCAATTTTTCGTGCGCTATCTTGCATATGCTGACTTTCGTTCGTGAACTTTTCGATGCTTTGCGCAATAAACTTCGTGCTTTCTACGATTTCCGCAAATACTCTTGCCGTCTCTTGGATCAACTCATCTGTTGTGCAGCTACGACCGCTTCGTTCTTATTCATGTTCTCAATGGATTGCTCGATGCCTTGTTCAATATTCCGTACAAGATTGAACACTTCCTTAGCCGAAGACGATGATTCTTCTGCCAAATTGCGAACTTCTTGAGCGACAACGGCGAAGCCTTTGCCGTGTTCGCCGGCGCGGGCAGCTTCAATTGATGCGTTCAGATGACAACAGATTCGTCTGTTCTGGCAATTTCCGATATCGTGCGAGTAATCTTGGAAATGCCGGAAGCAGATTTGGCTAATTCGTCGATCGTACGTGCCGACATTCTTGGTCGCAGCAATGTTGATCGTCATTCCTTCCGCTTGGCTTTCAATCGCATTTCTTCCTTTCTCAACGAGATTCAACGTTATAGCGGAATGATCGTTCATTTGTTTTGTTGACTCGACAAATGTCGTCACCATATTTTCAATGGCATTCAGTGATGCAGAAATATCTGAAACATCTTCCGAAATCTGATTGGCACCTGTTGCTAGTTCATTGGTGGAGGTGGAAACTTGGCTGAGCACGTCTTTTAAGTTTTGATTCTTTTGATGAATATCTCCGACCTGTTTCGGAGACGTGTTTGGCGATGTTGCTGCTGTCATTCAAAATATCCTTTAGCTTGTCGATCATTTGATTGAATGAACGGCCTAATTCGCCGAATGAATCGTTGGAGCTTACAGCGACTCGCTGTTGTAAAATCACCTTTGGCAACATTTAAGGCAATGCGGGTAATATCCGTGATCGGTTCTGTGAGCATGCGTTCCAAAAAACGAATGAGTGGATAGCTAGCACCGGCAAGTACGATTGACGAAATGATGCCTAATCCAATTCGCCCGCTGATCGCCGAGACTAATAATTAGAGCAATCGAGAAAATTCCGACGAGTGAGTAGCTGCCAACCATTAATTTTTGGGAAAATGAAAGCGTTTGTAAACGATTCATTGGTCATGTCCCCTTTATCTTAGCTTTGTCTATATCGTTAGGAACATTATACCATCCATAAAGATAACGGTCTACGCAAATTATGGATGATTTTCAGTCAAGCATTTCACAAGTTTTGTAATTCTTTGTTGAACAAGGAACATTGCACTAGTATAATACTACTTAACTCAACAATATCTTACATAATTGTATGCGATTATATCATTGGCAGAAGGGGGGGATATAATGAAATTAGAGCAAGTACCGTTAGCGAGACAGATCGATATGGTGTTTCGCCAGCTAAATGACGAATTAGCCAGCTTGCAATCGGGCATTATCTTTATTCATATTCGCAATAATATGGTTGGCAAATTCGGCATTCGACACGACCCGATCCAAAGCAATGGCGGAAGCCTGGCACGAGGAGTTCGCGGGCTTGGTGAAGCGCAGCGCGAAGCGTTCCGGCAAATGGCTATTGACTCTTTGAAATACAAGCGCGGTTGGACGCATGGCGAGATTGAGTTTGAGTTTGCGTTGCGAAATAGCACGCTCGTCGCTAGCGTACAATTTGAGTCCAACTACAATATGGCGAATTTGCTTAGTCACGAAGGTCGAGCTGTCAGCCGTTTGTAGCACAATGGAAAAAGCTGTACCGGATCATCCTCGTTCCGGCGCAGCTTTTTTCATACTATAGACTTTATATATTTCGCTAATCTCACAAGCATAAGAAATACTAAGCAGTCACCTGCGTCCTGAAGGACTTGGCGCCAGCCAAGTATTTCTTTATTGTACACAGAATGCGGCGAGCCTATTGCGACGAAGAAGGCTGTCTCGGCTCAGCGGCTGATGGATCTTCAGGCTTGCGATTTTGCTCAAGCTGTATTGGACCGTCTTCGGTTATCATGATGCCGTCGCTCGATCCGGCGGCATATGCATCAGACAATTGTTCTTTCGTTATGTCGTTGCCTCGTTTGTCGTTGTCAGCCATCGTATTCCTCCTGAATTGCAAGGGATCTCAGCATCAATTTCTGAAATTCATGACACTGCAGCGTTTACTTCCACCTTAGAATCTTGCAATCGCTTCTTCCGCAATTTGCACTAGTCTCCGCACCATATGCCCGCCTATTGCCCCCGTGTCGCGGGTAGCGACATATCCCATATACCCATCCTGTGGAATTTGAATGCCGAGTTCTTGAGCGACTTCGAATTTCAACCTAGTTAATGCGTCGGCCGCTTCCGGTGCAACGAGCGTATTCGAAGATCTGGATTGTCCTTGCGCCATTCGTCTCACCTCCATGTAAGAGGTATTATGCACCAATAGAGTGAAATTACGCTTATATAGGTAAGGAAAATTGAGGAAGAACAGTGTCGAATAAAGGACTATTTTGTCTAAATGTAGAATGGATAAGTATTGCACGGGATCGTTTTGTTTCATTTTGTCGTTTTTCATCCATTTCTTTCAAACGAGGTGCAAGCATGTGACGTATCGATTTGGGATCATCCTGACGGTAACGTTAGTCGTTTTTACGACGATGATATCGGTTGCAATTTCGATTTTTAATCATATTCAACTAAGGGAGCAAGCCATTCAATACAAATCCGATCAAGTGCAGCACAACGAATTAATGGCGATCCATGCTTTGCAATCCATTGAAAAAGCGTACCATGTATTCGGCAATCAGCTGACAGCCAAGATGAAAATGCATTCGTATGAACTGTTGGATTTATACGATCGGTATCCATCGTTTGAAGAGTGGGATTTCGCCAAGCTGAGAGACGAGCTCTCAATGGATATTTATATTTTGGATGACCGTAACGTCATCATCTACAGCAGCTTCGAGCAAGATATTGGACTAGATTTCAAGAAAAGTCCGAAGTTTTCAGCAGTCTTGGATCAACGCCGAGAAGACGGAGGCTTTTTCCATGATGGCATCGATGTTGAGCAGCATACGGGAAAATTGAAAAAGTACAGCTACATTGCCACTCCAGATAAAAAATATATCATCCAGCTGGGCTACTATTTAGAAGACGATGACATCTTTCAAACGTTCAACTTTCTTGAAGCGATTGATCGAATCATGGCGATCTCTCCGAGCATAAAGCAGATTAACGTTTTGAACCCTGGCGGTTATGTGATCGGCAAGAGCTTTCAGAATGAATTGCAAATTCAAGGAGAGCGCCGCAAGTATCTGGAGGAAACCTTGCGTACGGGACAAACGAACGAATTTCGGGGAATGTTTGACGGTGAGCCCGCAATCTATCGATATGTGCTTTACGAGTCCGAATATGACGAAGGGTTAACAAAAAATAAAGGTTTAGAAATCATCTATAATGAGCAGGATCTGGAAGCTGTGCTCAGTAGAAATCTCAACAACTTTCTCATCCAACTACTGTTCATCCTGCTGTGCACGCTAGTGATTTCGCTCATCATTACGAAATGGGTGGCCAAGCCGCTTTATTATGCGGTTCATGACAGCTTAACCCGGCTGAAAAATAGAGCTTATATGGATCAGCTGTTTAAGAAAATTTTCAAACAGAAAGAGGAAGCGAATACCGCACTCTTGCTCATTGATCTGGACAACTTCAAATGGATTAACGATCATTATGGCCACGATCAAGGGGATCATATTTTGATACAGGCAGCGCGGCATATTCTACAGGCAGCCCGCAAGAAAGATATCGCGGTGCGGCTCGGCGGAGATGAGTTCTTGCTGGTCATGCCATCAGTCAGTCAAGAAGAGGCTAGACAGACTGCGCATACGATTATTACGGGTTTAAGGGAATTGTCCCCAGCTGACCATGCCGGCACCTCTTTGACAGCCAGTATCGGCATCGCTTACTTTCCTGAGCACGGCACGGATCAGGAAACACTGTTGAAGGCTGCGGATATTGCCCTGTATGCGTCGAAACAAAAAGGGAAAAATCAATACCATGAATTTCACTCGAATCTGGAAGCGGATGAGCAAAAAGTTTGACAAAACGTCTCCATTGCGTATACTGTAGTAATAAATTGCATGATGGCAAAGTGATGAAGGAAACGAGTAAGCTGTTTTGGACTGACTGAAGAGAGCCGGTGGTCGGTGTGAATCGGTGCAGCGAGCAGCCGAATGGATTCCGGAGCATGAAGCTGAACCCGCTTTTATCGAGAAGGCTTAGTAGGCTGAACGGCTCGTCCCCGATATTGGACGCAAAGAGACAGCATGGAATGGCGCGGCAGGCTACTGAGCAGCCTGTTTTATTCGGGCGCAGCTGTGAATAAGGGTGGTACCACGGCTCTTCGTCCCTTGACGAAGAGTTTTTGTTGATAGAGAGTTTATAAAATTCGCTAACCTCACAAGCGTAAGAAATACTAAGCGGTCCCCTGCGTCCTATAGGACTTGGCGCCAGCCAAGTATTTCTTTGTTGATTTTTTTAATAAATGATCTGGAGTGTGAAAATCCAAATGGCTAGAGTATTGTCAGGTATTCAACCGAGCGGGCAATTGACATTAGGCAATTATATCGGCGCCTTGCAAAATTTCGTCAAGCTGCAGCACGAGCATGAATGTTACTTTATGGTGGTCGATCTGCATGCGATCACCGTACCGCAAGATCCGCAGGATTTCTTGGAACAGACGAAATCGGTCGCGGCGCTGTTTATCGCAGCCGGCATTGATCCGGCAAAGTCGGCGGTTTATTTGCAATCGCATGTGCCGGCGCATCCGGAGCTTGGCTGGTTGCTGACGACGATGACTTATATGGGAGAGTTGGAGCGGATGACGCAGTTTAAGGATAAGGCTGCAGGTAAGGAATCCGTCGGAGCTGGGCTGTTCGTCTATCCGACGTTAATGGCTGCGGATATTCTTATCTACAATGCCGATATGGTTCCGGTTGGGGACGATCAGAAGCAGCATCTGGAGCTTACTCGCGATCTGGCCGGTCGCTTCAATTCCAGATACGGGGAGACATTCGTCGTGCCCGAGCCGTATATCCCGAAAGATCGGTGCAAGAATCATGTCGCTTGACGATGCATCGAAGAAGATGAGCAAGAGCAATCCGAATCCGGGAAGCTACATTGCGCTCTTGGATGAACCGAGTGTCATCCGCAAGAAGATCAGCCGGGCGACGACGGACTCCGGGCGGGAAGTGCGATTTGATCCGGAGAGCAAGCCGGAAATCAGCAACTTGATGAGCATTTATGCGCATTGCTCCGGCCAATCCATCGAGACAGATTGAACGCTTGTACGAAGGGAAAGGATTATGGCGACTTCAAGAAAGATTTGGCTGAGCATGTGGTGAATACTCTGGAGCCGATCCAGCAGCGTTACCGCGAAATCCGTCTTCCGGCGAGCTTGAAAGAATTTTAGCACGGGGCGGAGCAGGCAGCGGATATCGCCAATCAGACGTTGCGGGAAGTCAAGGCCAAGATGGGCTTTGTCGTTTAAATTCAGAGGGATCTAACAGCTCATGCGATTCCATACGCCTAAGCAACTCGTGATTGTTCCAATCGTCATCCTTTTTTTCGTGCCTGGCTCTGACGATAAAGCCGCATCCGATATGCACAGATCGTCAGCACGAACAATAAGAGACTAATCAAAGGATTGCGAAAACTAAGGGATCCAGCGAAAGCAGCCAGCAAGCAGTGCCAGCAATCGCAAAATATAAAGCGAGTCCCTTGCTCATGGTGAATGTCACTCCTTGTCCATTGTACACATGAATTTGCATTAGGTGTGTATATTATCTTTTTATTGTATCATACTAATCCCTGCAAGCTTGCAATTACACAATTCAGAGTGCAGATTGAAAGGAGTGCTTCAAGTTATGGCTAGAGGTCAATCTCGCAGCAGCAACACATTGGTTGTCCCGCAAGCAGCTCAGGCATTGGAACAACTAAAATTTGAAGTTGCCCAGGAACTAGGGATCCAAATTCCGCAAGATGGTTACATGGGCCATATGGCTACACGCGATGCAGGTGCAATCGGCGGTCATATTACTCGCCGCTTAGTACAAATTGCAGAGCAAGCCATTTCCGGAGCGCAAAGCCGTTAACGTATCACGATATCCCTTATACATTGGAAGAGCAGATCGTATGGAATGACCGTTCCATTGATCTGTTCTTTTTTCTTTACATATCTCCTTATATAATTGGAGTGTTGTCAGCCAATAAAGCCGTGCTCGCCAAAGGAAGGATAATTTGAACAAGTCGTTTAATACTCTTGTGGATTCATGCGCAGCTTTCTCTCTAGCTTACGGCCTCCCAGCCAGCCGACATAAGATTCAAGTGGATGTAGCTGATGGTCAAACAGCACGATGGCCACAAAAGGGTATTGTTTGCGATGTCGGTAGCGAATATCCGTCCAGCGAACTTCGTATCCGAAGCTGGTTGTTTTACATTCTGCATAGGCGAAATCGGTCAGACGAAGCAATGCTTGAATGTCAGGGTGATGCCTAGAAGCTTCGATGGCTGGATGATGCGTCGCTTCGCACTTGTTCGATCCACCTTAGTTTTCTCCTCGCCCATTCTCCGATTGTGAACGCTCCATCATCATGCCTCTTTACAATATTCCAAACTCCTATCTTGTAAGTAGGAAAATCAAAGATCTGATCACCATCCGCATGGTCTGGATCGCGCCGTTTGATAGCTGACTTGAGAAACAGATAGGCCAGTGTGCGCCACATGTAGTACAGCGACGATGATGGCGTACAACACCGGAAAGATAAGTTGCGGCTGAGCAGCGCGCATCGCCCATAGCAAGATCGCCACCACATGCGCGAAGCAAATATAAACGGATCAAAAATATGAATAATATTCCATGCAATCCAGCGGTCAGTAAACGGCCGCAGTGCTTGTGTGCCGTATACGTTAAATAAGTCTTGCCATATATGAATAGCAGACGGCAATCCCCGTCCACATAGCGATTCTGCCAAGCTCATACGTTCCGGTAATCCAAGCAGCTATTCCGGTAATCAGCAAGGTCCAGACGATAATGGCTGGCAATGAATGCGAAGCCCCCCGATGGTTGCGAATATAGAACGAATTGCTCTTCAATCGGAGCAATGTATCCAAATCCGGAGCCTGTGATCCAGCAACCGTGCCGATGAATACCGCCGCTGCCATTCCGGTATCTTGAGAGACCAGCGGATCTAGGTGAGCAAAGTCCTGCCAAACCGATACCTACTGCGAGATGTGTAGCCGTATCCATAGACCCTGACCTCCAACCATAGGTTACTTGTCGGTAAATGTTGTATTATTTTACCACAAGGTGGGGAAAACTTTCAATGAACAGGCGATTAGTTTTTGCTTTTTAGCAAGCCCCAAAAAAGAAGTCCGCTTTACAGCCGAAGTGGTCGGCTGCAGCTAAGCGGAGCGGGCTGTTTCGAGTATGAATTAGAAATACTGCAATTCTTCATCGAATGTAATGTAATCGAGGTTGACCATTAAGAGCAAGTATCGCATGCCTGTACGTGGATCGCTAATAATGATGTGATCCCTGTCCCGCGGCTTCCAATCGACCTCTGAAGATTTTGGCATTCCATTCGGAGTTGTTCTCGAACGTCATATAAATCGTGGCAACCTTGCCGAGATTGAGCCGCAAAATGTTCTCGATAAAAGATTGTTCCAGAGGCAATTGACCAGGTGTTTGCTGTGTCTGCATACCGGCTTGCGTAGCTCCGAAGCCGGGCTGACCGAATGTTTGCATTTGCGGCTGCATCTGCATCTGGTAGTTCATTCCGTCAGACGCGGATAATAATATTGGCTGCCGCCGCTCATGCCGGAATGTGAATAACCATTCATGAACGATTCATCCTCCTCTTATAAGTAAATCATCATTAGACCGCAGATCAAGTAGGCGAATATCTACATAACCAATGTATTGCCGTCCTCCGACAAGTGTGAATAGGAATCATGCCCAAAATGCAAATACGTCAAAAAATCAAGGCTATGATGTAGACGATGGAGCGAGACTTCCGACAATATCTTGAACAAGTGTTGGTTTGATTGTAAATCTTAAGTCGGGTTGATATGATAGAAGGGCAATTAATCGTGCATGTTTACGTGCTGTCTGTGGAAAGAAGGCTCGCAATGATTAAGGGGGAACAAGTTTTGTCGGAGGTATCGGCAACATCACATATGACTTGGAAAGATTTCATTACGCTAACGAAACCGGGCATCCTGCGTTCGAATTTATTTGCTACATTGGGTGGCTTCTGGCTGGCATCCAAGTGGGAATTCGATTGGATCTTGATGATCTGGGTTTTGCTTGGCACATTGCTCGTCATGGCTTCCTCGTGTGTATTTAACAATCTGATTGACCGCGATATGGACGTTAAGATGGAACGCACACGTGAGAGAGCGTTGCCAGCAGGCCGTATGGATCCGAAGATCGTGTTCTGGTACGGAACGGTACTGGGAATTGCGGGGCTGGCGATTTTTCTAGTAAAAACAAACTTGCTAACTTTCGTGTTGGCAATTGTCGGCATGTTTTTCTATGTGGTCGTTTACACCGCTTGGCTGAAACGAACTTCAACGTGGTCAACGTCGGTTGGCGGAGTATCCGGAGCGATGCCGCCGGTTATCGGCTATTGTGCCGTTACGGGTACGCTTGATGCAGGTGCGATTTTGTTGTTCGTGATCCTCTTCTTATGGCAGCCTCCTCACTTCTGGGCATTGGGCATTCGCCGCAAGGAAGAATATAAGGCTGCGGGCTTTCCTTTGCTGCCCGTTGTGAAAGGCGTGCGCCGCACAAAGCTGCAAATGCTGCCATATGTCGCGCTGCTCATCCCGGCGGGGATTTTGCTATATGTGTACGGATATGTTGGACTGATCTTTGCGATTATCATGACGATTATGGGCGTGCTTTGGCTCGCGTTATGTATAGCTGGTTCCGCGCTAAGGACGATAAAGTTTGGGCAAGACGAGCGTTCTTGTTTTCCATACAATATTTGCTAGTTATCGTCCTGGTGATGATTTTAGATACAGTGGGAGTGTGAATATGATGGACGTCATCCGTAAAAATTGGCTACCGCTTGTGATAGCCGTCGTTGTTGTGGCCATCATTGCGTTGGTTCTGTTGTTTATGACGAATAGAGATTCCGGGCTACCTGTCGTAGGTGACGCGCCAAGCTTCACCCTATACAACACGGAAGGGGAAGAAGTTTCGCTTGACAATACGCAGGGCAAGGTGCGGCTCATTTATTTCTTCTTCGCTCACTGTCCGGACGTTTGCTTGCCGACTAATCATATGCTGTCCAGTGTCCAGGATGGACTCAAGGAAGCCGGAGTGTTCGGCGATGAGGCGCTGATTCTGTCCGTTACGTTCGATCCGGAGCGGGACACTGCGGAATATTTGCGTGAATATATGTCGACGATGAATGCAGATACGACGGGCTGGCATTTCTTGCGTGATGATGATGTGGAAGCGGTTAGAGACCTGGCTCTGCAATACAATGTGCAGGTCATCCCGGATACGACGCAGGAAGGGAACTTCATTCATGCGAACCTGTATACGTTGATCGACAAAGAAGGACGCATTCGCAAAACGTATTCCCCTAACGAAGTCATTATTATCAATCCGGAGAATACCGGTGAGTTTATCGAGCAGATTGTAAACGATATGGTGGCGTTAACGAAATAAATCCTACATGGCAAAGGGGGTGTCCAGATAGTCAGCGAAAACTGACTTTCTGGACACCCCCTATTTTGTTGAAATACCTTATATATGTCCATGCCCCTACACAGTATTCTGAGCTGTAACGGTTGCCACAAAGGCTATTCGCACGTAAATGAACGTTTTGAAATTGTAACGGTTGCCATGGAGGCTATTCACGATAAAATGGCACAATTGGCGGTAAAAACAGCGAAATAGCCGCCACCACAACCGTTACAAAATAAAACCTGGCTAATTCGCTATGATAAGCCCTATAGGAACCGTTAGAGCAAAACGAGGCAGAATCATGGCTCACGATCTATTGACGACGGCGAGTATACGCTTCGCCGCCTTCCTAAAGCGATCATAATGAAGCAAATTTAGCGTTGTGGCGTATCGAGGCGGACCTTCACCTTACTGGACAGCCCCTTTTCGTCATGATTCTGCAAAGTCTGATGCGGGATAGCGGATGAACTCCTCCAGACCGGCTTTCTCCAATTGCTGGATCATATATTCATCAGGCGTGCCTTCCACTCCGGCGTAGCCTTTTTTCGTGTACAGATGTTCTGCGTCAAGGAAGACTTCACTTAAGATGCCGCGAATTCTTCTCCCGGAATCATCATTGTCGGTGAAAATCAACACATGCGAATCGCCAACAGCACGCTTGATCTGTTCCAATCGTTCGGTCCCGGGCGTGCCATATGTACAAATAATGTCGATGCCATCCTCGAGCAATGTGCGCAGCCGTTGCTTGTCATTCTTGCCCTCAACGATGATCGTAATGTTCATAGCAGCATTCCTCCAAGTTCAGCTGGCCATACGTCATTATGACAAGTATACTACACTTTCGCCGGTAACGCTTGCCCGCCTCGGACAAACGGTGTGTCAAGTATTTGTGGGCAGTAGTCCTACGAAATAATCCAACATGGTGTCTGGGGCTGTAACGGTTGCCACAAAGGCTATTCGCCTGTAATCGCACGTTTGGAAACTGTAACGGTTGCCATGGAGACTATTCACGAGAAAAATGGCACATTTGGCGGAAAAACTGCGAAATAGCCGCCAGCACAACCGTTACAAAATAAATCATCGCTCATTCGCTGCAATAAGCTCTGTGGCAACCGTTAGAGCAAAATCAAAAAACAATGTTTCCTCGCTCACACTTTTTTTCGCACGCACTCTATTTACACTCTCACGATCCCGATTGTCGCCTGAACATGCTTTTAGTTGTAATAACTTGTACGCTTCAAGCGTACAAGTTAGGTAGTGAACCTGTGTAAAGGCGGTGATGATATTGAAAACAGCTGTCTGGTTGTATTTGTTTATTTTTATCGCTTTTTTTGATTTGCATGCTCAATATCCCATTTTGACGCCTTTTGCAGTTTCACTAGGCGCTGCCCCTTCCTTTATCGGGCTCATCATGGGCATCTACTCCATTACGCATTTGCCGGGCAACGTCATCGCCGGCTACGCGGTCGATCGATACGGGAGTAAACCTTTCATTGCCCTCAGCTTGGCCGTCGCCGGTGTACTGCTGCTAATTCAGGCGCGCATCGAAAATCCGTGGGATTTGTTGATCATTCGCTCCATCAGCGGGTTTGTCCTTGCCTTTTTGTCGCCGGCCTGTTTAGCTATGCTGGCCAAGCTGGCGCGAGATCACATTCATCAAGGCAAGTTAATGACGGGCAACGGCTTGATTCATACGCTGGCATCAGTCGTGTCGCCGGCTGCTGGTGCCATGCTAGTCGCCAAGATCGGCTTCAATCAAGCTTTCTCCGTGCTCGGATGGCTGCTCATCGCCACCTCTATCATCGCTCTTGCGCTGAAAGAGTCGAAGCAGCCTGCCATTCCCGAGTCCAAGCTGCATGCAGATCGCTTTCCAAGTATGGCGCCGGCAGAGGAGCACCATATGCCTTGGATTCGATTCAGCATTCCATTGGCGTTATCGTGCTCGCAAGGCATCCTATTTTTTGAATTGCCGTTTCTTCATCTCCATGAGGAATCCATAATGGGGACCGGATGGCTGTTCACTGTAGTTAGTCTCGGCTCGCTCGTCACCTTGTCGATGATGTTCATCAATCGCTATCCCGCCTATTCCCGCACGATGATTGGAACATTCCTGCTTGCGATGACATTTTTCATCATGGCGGCGGATTGGCCAGTGCCGATCATGGCATCCTTGTTCCTCATCGGCATGACCAAAGGGATCATCTATCCGGCAATCGCCACGATGTTTGCGGGGATGACACCGCCCGAGAAGTATGGCCGCGTCTTCTCCATCCTTTCGATTTCATATTCGATCGGTGCTTTCTTCGGTCCGATCCTTGCGGGTTATGCGCGCGATTTCGTTTCCCCTTATTATTTATCGTTCTTGTGTTTGATGATCGCGTTAACGGTCGTACTTTTGCCGAGCAGGCAGCCGACGCAAGAACCGCCACAAATCCACGCCCGCTAGGTGAACGTACACACAGCAAGGCACTTCTTCTACATAAACTGTACTGGATAACACTTATGCATCAGGAGTGAGGTGATCGAAATGTCAGAAGTCCAAAAATACGGAGTATACACAAGCACGGCCGTCATTTTGGTTCTCTATATCTTGCTCGTGATCATTCTGCGGACATTCTAAGCACCGTGTGTGGGACAGATCGCCTGCGGAGCATCACAGCAGAGATACTTTCTTCTCTTACAAGCGCCGAACAAAGGCGCTTGTCGCTTTTTCCCGAGTAGGCGTAAAACGTCCAATCTTATGTTTATTTGCTTTAATGGTTGCCACAGAGCTTATTGCAGCGAATGAGCGATGATTTATTTTGTAACGGTTGTGCTGGGGGCTATTGCGCTACTTTACCGCCAAATGTGCCATTTTTCTCGTGAATAGTCTCCATAGCAACCGTTACAGCTTTCAAACGTGCGATTAACAGGCGAATAGCCTTTGTGGCAACCGTTACAGCCAAGACCACCCATTGTAGGATTACTTCGTAGAACGACCGCCCACAAAGATGATTGTCACAGGGCATGAACATGATGCGTTTAACTCGAAAGCTTTTTTGCGCTATAATAGATAGAAGTTGAATTAGAGCTGAGGAAACACCAGCTTGCAGGAGGTAGTTTATGGAATTATCCTGGGATAATATGCTTGCTTTTGTAGAAGAGCAATGGTGGGTCATCTTAATTGCGGCCGTTGTGCTGCTCGTCGTGATCAAAATCGTCAAAGCATTGGTCAAGTGGGTCATCGTCGCGGTCATCGTCATCGGACTGTTCCTTTACGGCATGAACTACGAATCGTTTCGCGAAGCAGTAGACTCCGTTGCCGAGTATTCCTTGTCCGCCGCGTTTGAGGCGATGGCTGGGGAAGCTGAAAATGCCAAGTATACAGTGCATGAGGACGGTACGTATACGGTGGAAAGCCAGAGCATCCGGCTTGAAGGCAGCGTTGATTCGGATAAGGTGACCGTTTACTTTCATGGGATTAAAGTTTCAGAGATTACAGCAACCTCCGCGATTGAAGCCTATATCGAAGCTGCCCGCAACAACGGCTAAGGCGACAACAGATAGGCGGACTCTATAGGCGAATCGGCGGCCAGTAGCCGAAATGTGCGTGCGGTTATTAGGAAGGATACGGGAGAAGAGATGCATCCAGATATAAACCGATACAAAGCGATATGGTTCGATGCGGGCGACACGCTTGTGACGATCCGGGAGACGGAGAAGATGTTCGCACAATATTTGGCAAGCCGAGCACTGACTAGAAGTATAGACGAGATCAAGCAGGCGTTGCATGCGGCATTCAATGAAGTGTATTACCGTCACAATCCCGATCAGTTTGAAGCCTGCACACCGGAGAGTGACCGCAAGTTTTGGCTTCACTTCTACCGCTACGTGCTTGAGAAGCTGGGCTTGTGGCAAGAAGTTGATGAAGAGCGGGCGCACAAGCTTTGTCATGAATTGTACGAGCTCTATATTGCGCCTGAGTATTATGAATTGTTCGATGACGTATTGCCCGTGCTCCGACAATTGCAGGAGCGGGGCTTTCATCTTGCGGTCATTTCCAACTTCGCCCCCACCTTGCCGCAAATATTGCAGGCGAAAGGGGTGGCGCAATATTTCGATCCGATCATCGTCTCTACACTTGTCGGCTTCGAGAAGCCTGATCCACGCATATTTACTTATGCGTTGGAGATTACCGGCTATGCTGCCGACGATGTGTTATATGTGGGCGATCATGAAGTGAACGACGTATGGGCACCCAAACAGGCAGGGATTCACTCGATTCGCATTAAGCGTTATGATTATCAAAGCGGAAGCGGAATCAGCTCGCTGCATGAGTTGCTCAATGGATGAAACAGCAAACATACTGACGACACAATTGGAGGGGTGGTGTAACGATTGAGTGGTTCTTCCAAGCATCCAGATCCGCAAAAGCTGGAAGTGATCAAAAAAAGAAGCTTTGCCTTTCGACTAAACTTGTTCTTCTTTGTTACCTTTGTAATGTTCTCCATTCTGATTGTGCGGTTGGCCATCTTGCAGCTTGTTGAAGGTGACGCACTCGCTGCACAAGAAATGCAAAACGAACTGAAGACGAATTCGATTCCTCCGATTCGCGGCAACATTCTTGATCGGGAAGGATCGCCAATCGCCTATTCGACCTCTACACAGACGTTGTATTATCGATTGAACAACGAGCGGCCTGAGAAGCTGCGGGAAACAGCGGATAAGCTGTCGGCGATGTTCAGACAATTCGGGGACGATCCTTCGTCAGCTCCTACTGGCAGGGAGATTCTCGAGATGATGGACGCATGGTACGACTATGACGGCGAACGCAGGCAACCGCGTGATTACTCGTACGTGCCGCGCAAGATCAAGAATGATCTCAGCGACCGGGAGATCGCCTACTTCTCTGAGCACCGCAATGAGTTTCCAGGGTTTGAGATCATGGAGGAAAGCATTCGCAACTACGTCTTGGAAGATGACGGTGAAACCGGGATCGCCGTACAGCTCGTCGGATATTTGCGGCAATTTTCCACCGCGTACAATCAATCGGCTTCGTATCTGAACTATTACAAGGATGAGGAGCGAACGAGTGAATACTTGCCGAATGAGACGGTCGGCTTTGACGGCATTGAGTTTATGTATCAAGAAGCGCTGCGCGGCAAGAACGGCTATCGGACGTATACGGTGGACTCGACTGGCAATATTACGAGCGAAGTGATGGTTCAAGCCCCGACCAAAGGTAGCGACGTCTATTTGACGATCGATAAGGACGTACAACTGGCAGCGGAACAAGCCATCGAGGATCATCTGGCATTCATGAAAGATCCGAGCAACGCCCGCAACAATTACGGTCTTGGCGCCAATGCGACAAGCGGCTATGCTGTGGCGATGGAAGTCGATACCGGCAAGATTATCGCGATGGCAAGCTATCCGGACTATGATCCGAACGTTTGGCGTGACGGACGTATCTCGACAGAGAAGTACCAAGAAATTATTTACTACATGAAGAACGGAACGATCAGCGAGGCGTACCAAAATTATCCAGACGATGATGAGCGTATGAAGCATCCGACTTCGCTTGTCTATCTCGGCTCGACGATGAAGCCGCTCACGGTATTGATCGGGCTCGAGGAAGGCTTGTTCGGACCGAATGAATACTACCTGGATACAGGGGAATTTTTCTTCGGACGCGACAACACGCGCATTCAAAACTCGAATTTCCGTCGCTACGGTCGGATCAATGCCGAGGATGCGATTCGCGTATCGTCCAACACGTTCATGTCGGCGATGGTCGGAGAACGACTGTCGCGGCGTGAGAACGGCCTGGAAATATGGGACGATTATATGGAGCAATTCGGACTTGGCGTCTCTACAGAAAGCGGCCTGCCGAACGAAATTGTCGGCATTAAAGATTATTACCATGAGCAGCGGACAGCCAGCACCTTATCGGCGCTCGTCAGAGCATCATGGGGACAGCTCGGCAAATATACGACGTTGCAGCTTGCACAGTATACGGTCATGCTGGCGAACCGCGGAGAACGGTTAAAGCCGCAACTCGTCGAAAAGATCGTCACTCCTGACGGAGAAGAAATTCAGGAGGCGAAGCGCACCGTCTTGAACAAAGTGGAAGCCAAAGATGAGCATTGGGAAATTTTAAAGCGCGGCATGCTGAAGGTGTTTCGCACGGGATTTGATGACTTCCCGTATGAAGTAGCCGTTAAGACAGGAACCTCGCAGCAAGGTGTAGCCGGTCAAATGATTGATAATGCGGTGTTTATTGCGTATGCGCCTGCGGACAATCCTAAGCTGGCCATCGCCGTTGTCGTTCCAGAGGGCGGATTCGGTGCTTACGGTGCCGCGCCTATTGCCCGGGTAATATTTGATGCGTACGATCAGAAAATCGGACTAGTAGATACACCGCCTGAAGCGGAATAACGTCTAGGAGAATGAACGATGACCTCTTACAAATTGATTGCACTGGATATGGACGGAACGCTGTTGAATTCGGAATCATTGATTAGTGACACGAATCGGCGTGCGCTGCAAGATGCGATGGAAGCCGGCATAACGGTATGCTTCTCAACAGGCAGAGGCATACACAGCATTAGGCCGTATTTAGATGAGCTGCAAGTGGACATTCCGATCGTCGCAGTTAACGGCAGTGAAGTATGGAAAAATCAACATGAGCTGCATAGCCGAGTGACGATGGATGCTGACAAAATTGAGCAATTGCATGAGCTCGCTGTGCAGCATAACTTATGGTATTGGGGCACGACGACGGATCGCGTTTTTAATAACAATGAATGGGCCGAAGATCCGCGACGTGAGCAATGGTTAAAATTCGGATGCTATACGGAAGATGAATCGCTGCTTGCCGAGCTGCGACAAACCTTCGAAGAGATGGACTGCTTTGAAATTACGAATTCGCATCCGCATAATCTTGAGCTGAATCCGAAAGGTGTAAACAAAGCTACAGGTCTGGCGAAACTATGTGACCTTTACGGCTTGTCCATGCAGGAGATCGTCGCGATGGGCGACAGCTTGAACGATATCGCGATGATTCGTGCAGCCGGTCTTGGCGTGGCGATGGGCAACGCACAGGACGAAGTGAAGCAGGCTGCAGATTTGACCACATTAAGCAATGATCAGGATGGCGTAGCGCATATTATACGCACGGTCCTACTGAATCAGTCATAATCTGAAGGGAGTAACCGGCTTGGAACAAGAATCGGCATCGCTTCGCCAATCATTCTTGCGCGGAACGATGATTTTGGCAATTGCGGCATTCACCGCTCGATTTCTCGGACTTATTCAAAGAGTGCCATTGCAAAATCTACTCGGCGATGCAGGTATGGCGACATACGGCATCGCCTACAATGTATATTCTGCCTTACTCGTCGTGGCTACGGCCGGTATTCCGAGCGCATTAAGCAAGCTCATATCCGATCGCACAGCGCTTGGCAGACATCGTGAGGCCGCCGACATTTACAGCGCCGCGGTGAAATTCGCCTTGGTTACAGGCGTCGTGATGACGCTCTTGCTGTTCGCGGCGGCGCCGTATTATGCCGTACATGTGACGAAGGATACGGAAGCGGCGCTCGCGATTCGCGCGCTTGCTCCGGCGCTGCTCATCTTCCCGCTTATCGCCGTTATGCGAGGCTATTATCAAGGCAGACAGATGATGCTAGCGCAGGGCATATCGCAAATCGTCGAGCAAATCCTGCGCGTGCTCACGGCGGTCGTGCTGGCAGCCGTCTTCATCTGGCTCGGCTACGAAACGGAAATCGCTGCAGCCGGCGCCTCATTCGGCGGTGTAACCGGTGCGATTGGCGCTTTGTGCGTGATGCTCTGGTTTTGGCTGCGCGGCCGGAAGATGGACAAGCCGTTATATGCTCAGGAGCAGTTTTATTATAAGCAATCCAATAAGGCCATCTATAAGCGTCTTTTCAAGATTGCGATCCCGATCAGCTTTGTGTCCATAAATGTGCCAATGATTTATTTTATCGATTCCTCCATTACAATCGGCCTATTGCAAGACCAGATCGGCTATGAGGCGGCAAAGGAAACACTTGGTATTCTTACGGGACGCGCGCAAGCGTTCGCGGGCATTGCTCCGGTATTGGCTATAGCCGTTGGTCAGACGATCTTACCGGTCGTCAGCTCTGCCTATGCCCGTCTGGACATGGAACGGGTTCGCTCACAAAGCGCTTTGGCACTGAAAGTGACACTCGTCACCGCCTTGCCGATCATCCTCGTGCTGTGCGCCGCTGCGCCGGCCTATAACGGGTTTTTGTTTGGCAATTCGCAAGGCTCGGGCATCGTGGCGTTACTCGTCGCGAGCACCTTGTTTCAAGTGATGATGATGACCGCTGGCTCCATATTGACGGGGCTGGATCGCACGAGGTTAACGATGCGAGTCGTGATGTGCGGCATCGTCGTCAAATTCGTTCTCAGTTATGTGCTTGCTGGCTGGCTCGGCATTTACGGCATCGTCGGCGCGACGCTATTGGCGTTCGTGTTTAATCTGACCATCTACTTTATTATCCTAAGGAAAATTATCCCATTTAAAATCTTTACAGTGAAACAATCACTTATACTTACTGCAGGCGTCTTGCTGTTAGGTGGCTTAGGCTTTGCTTTCCACGAACTGTTGAGCATGCTCATCGTAACCCCGATCTCCCGTCTTAACGACCTGTTGATCGCCGGTTTCGTAAGCCTGCCGATTTGCATTGCCTATCTCGGACTCGTATTGAAGTTTCAAATCGTAAACGACGAAGACTTGACTTACATCCCATCAAGATTACAAGGTATTCTCGTCAAGCTGCTTCGCTTCATACCGAAACGACTGCGATAAGTTTCGCAGCTTGTTCACAAGATGAACATGGATTTGCCTAGCTTTAAGGGCTATAATGAGTACGAACAATTCACGTAAACTAGTCAAACAAAGAAGGTGCAAAATTTGAAACGCTACGTAAAACAGTTGTCCGTCCTCAGTTGCATCGGGATGTTTCTAGTGCTGATTGCAGGCGTCCTCGTCACCAAATTGGATGCCGGCCGCGGTTGCGGTGATGACTGGCCGCTGTGCAACGGCAAATTCATACCCGCCTACACATTGGAATCATTTATTGAATACAATCACCGATTGATCAGCGGAATTGTCGGCATCGTGATCGTTCTGACATTTATTGCTGTATGGCGCCATTTGAAAGAACGCCGTGATGCGGTGTTTTACGCTGCCAGCGCCCTGTTCTTCACAGTTGCGCAAGCGATCCTTGGCGCAATGGCCGTCGTGTGGCCGCAATCGGATCCCGTTCTTGCGATACACTTCGGTATTTCCTTGATCGCCTTTGCCAGCACGTTGCTGCTTGTGATTGCCGTGCGGCAAGCGCCGGATATGCCTAGGACAAGCACGGGTCTTACGTTCGGATATATGATATTCGCTTGGTCCGTCACGGTGTTTTGTTATATCGTCGTCTACTTGGGCGCCCTCGTACGCCATACCGAGTCGTTCTCCGGCTGCCTGGGCTGGCCGTTATGTAACGGTCAATGGATACCGGAGCTGACAGGCGTGACAGGCATCAACTTTATTCACCGTCTCAGTGCACTTGTGTTATTCATTATGGTCATCATCTTGACCTGGATGACACTGCGAAGACGCATGGATGCGGATTTGCGCAAAGCTGCTTACGCCGTGTTGATTACGATGATCCTGCAGGTGCTCAGCGGCGCCTGGGTCACATTCTCCCTATTTGATGAAAATATTTTTGTATTCACAGCATTGGTGCATACTGTAATCATTGCAGCTTTATTCTCGGTATTGAGCTACATGAGCATCGAAGCGTGGAGGCGGCGGAGAGCAGGTTAGCTCGATCGGCAAAGTCAACGAATGGGTAACGAAAGTCTGCGTGCATACTGTAGAAGAGGTGAAGGCTTTGCTGCGACAATTGCTCGGACAACCGGAACGCAAGTCTGACAGTCAAGTGGAGAACATCATTCGTTTGATTGACGAATATTGTGAGAAGCTGCGGGCGAACTTCCGGGATGAAGTGGCAAGCAATGAACACATTTATCGAATTGAGGCATGGGCAGGTGGTTTTCGCAATTCCTTAAATGAGTTGGAGCAAAGTCAGTTTGCTGCCCGTTGGTTTCAGCGCCGTGTAAGCAAGAAGTTTGAAGAAGAGATGGATGCGGCGGAGAAAGCGGATTATGAATGCCATGTTTATTTTTATAAAAATTCGATCATACGCATTTTTTCGGTGTTAGATAAGCTTGGTTACTTCATGAATGAATTGCTACTGTTGCGCACAGAGTCGGTAAAACCGCGCTATTCGTTCTTCACGGTGCTCAGACAGATGAAGAAGGTCCGCCACTTGGACGACTTGTCAGGCGCGCTGTCGGAGATTAAGGCCAAGTACAAGTATCCACTTAACGTATTGCGTCATAAGCGCAATACGGAAATTCATTACCTAAATGTTGAAATGCTGGATGACTTAAAGCAAACGCGGAAAGCTTTCACGAAGAAAAACCACGTAGAAGATTTGGCCGCCAACATGGAACTACTGGATGAAGGATGTCAAATGGTGTACCAGACGTTAGAAACCGTGTTTGTCATTTGTGCCAACAGACTGCCACACGGCACAAGCAAAGCCGGCACTAAGAATAAGAAATGAGAAGCGCCGCTCCCTGAGCCATGTTGAAATGAACGGCTTCATGTGAAACAAGCGATGTCGTCTTGTGGATTCGGTAAACTACAGGGAGTTCGCCATCATAAACAAAAAAACTGCCTCGCTGGAGGCAGTTTTGCGTTCTACAACACATATGGGATTAATAAACTTGGACAACCTCATGAATGCCTTCTACTTCTTCAGTCAATGCCCGTTCAATACCTGCTTTCAAGGTAATCGTGGAGCTCGGGCAGCTACCGCAGGCACCCATAAGCTTCAGCTTGACGATTCCGTCTTCAACATCGACGAGTTCGACGTCGCCTCCGTCTCTCTGCAAGAAAGGACGAAGCTTATCTAATACCTCAAGCACTTCATCGTATTTGGAATCCGTTCTAACTTCACTCATGACTTGGGTCAACTCCTTTCACTTACTATTATACATCATTATAGGCCAAATGAACATGGTTGTCGACACACGTTCACATTGTTTCCAGGCGCGGATATAATCATGACTTGGAAATGCTGTGCGGTCTTGTTATAATTTTAGTATGGAGGTGGGTTGAGACATGATCAAGATTAGTGAATCGGCCGCTACAAGATTGAAAGAGATGCTGGAAGAACAGGAAGCTTCGAACTTGTTCCTCAGAGTCGGCGTTCAATCTGGAGGCTGCAGCGGATTTTCTTACGGCATGGGATTTGATGATGAACAAAGCGATACAGACCAAACGTTTGAGATACATGGCATGAAAGTAGTTGTAGATCAGGACAGCGCCAAATATTTGTACGGCGTAACGATCGATTATAAGGAATCGGCGATGGGCGGAGGCTTTACGATCGACAATCCGAATGCGATTGCGACATGTGGCTGCGGTTCGTCCTTCCGCACGAGAGACGAAGAAGGCGTGCCGGAAAATTGCTGATGCGCTCCGGCTTCAAAATGAATGTATGACGATCTTAACGTCCTTCACTGGCAACGAAGCAGCAGTTTCGTTGTCGGTAGAAGGACGTTGTTCGTTTGTTGAGCGTACTGTCTCCGAACCGTCGCTTCTTCGCTAGCGATCCGATCGTTTGACCACGCGCATTCATGCATCTGATCAGAAGATCGTGACATCATAAACAAATTTTATTTCTCTTTTATTCACAGTCTGTGTATAAGTCTGTCCACATGTTCCATGACGTCAATGGACAAGTTACGCTATATACTAACAAGCTGTCCACACGGTTGTTCACAAAATTGTGGATAAACAAGCGTTGTCCACGTCATCTGCTCATGTTATGATGTTATTCGAAGAACCAATCATTGACAAAAGAAGAAAAAGATTGTCGATTTTACAGCGAGAAATCATGAGTATGGGCAGAGGAGTATGGAGATGAAATTGTTAAATGATGAATCTTTGTTGGAATCTTATTATCGGGCAGTGGACTTGAAGCTGGACAGGGAATTTATCCAGCTATTGTGGGCTGAAATTGAGCGGCGTAACTTGCAGACGAAGGTTACGAAAGGCGCGTAACCATGTCCAGCTGCTTTACTCGCATACATGTATTTGATCATGGCGCGCTGATCAACTCAGGACAAGCCCTCGTAAAGGTATGCCCGCAAGCTGAACAATGATACATGTGGATGCAATGATGATCGTGATCCGCGAAGCCGTCCGTCATCTTCAAATCGTCGATGGGTCGGTAAGGGGAGTACGGGTCGAAGAAGTCACTGTATCTGCCGTTATCCGTAGCGATATTGTGGCACGTTGGACACCGAACCTCAACCTGATATAGCCCGTTGCAGATCGGACACATGTATGACACAGGTTACACCTCCTTGTTCCTTTAGGATACCCTGTGTCATTTGCATTATGAGCACGATTCGTCCCGTTTGAAATTAGGACTTGAACTTTACCTTAAGAAATTATATCATCTATTTTGAATGACCTAAATTAAAATAAATAAATAAGCACTATTGTGTAATTTTTCACAATGTTTTGATACAGATAAAGAAGCTTACCTGCGAGTCACAGATCGCACAATATAGGAGATGGAAGGGATCAACATGAATCGGTTACCAAGGATTGTCATATTGGGTGCGGGCTATGGAGGAATTGTAACCGCGATACGACTGCAGAAGGAATTGAATTATAATGAAGCCGATGTGACGCTCGTCAATAAACATGACTATCATTATATTACGACGCATTTGCATATGCCTGCAGCGGGTACAGATGATCCGAAGAATGCGCGGATTAACATATTGAATGTCATCGACGAATTTAAGATCGACTTTGTGAAAGCGACCGTGAAGGAAATACGTCCTCATGAGCGAAAGATCGTCTTGGATGAGGGCGTTTTATCATATGATTATTTAGTCATAGGACTTGGCGGTGAGCCGGAGACGTTCGGCATTCCAGGGTTGAAGGATTATGCGATGAGCATTCGCAGCATTAACAGTGTGAATTTGATCCGCGAGCATATTGAATATCAATTTGCGAAGTTTAAACAAGAGCCCCATCGCCGCGAATATTTAACGTTCGTCGTAGGCGGTGCTGGGTTTACTGGCATCGAATTTGTGGCTGAGCTGGCGGATCGCATCCCGAAGCTTTGCAAAAAGTTTGATGTCGATCCGGCTTGGACGAAAATTTATAATATCGAGGCAGCTCCGACGATCCTTCCTGGATTTGATCAAGAGCTTGTCGACTATGCCAAACAATATCTCCGAACAAAACGGTGTAGAATTTTTGATCGGCACACCTATCCAAGAATGTCTACCGGACAGCGTCATCCTGGCAACAGGCGAGGAGATTAAGACGGCGACCATCGTCTGGACGGGCGGCATTCGCGGCAACAGCTTGCTGGAGAAGGCTGGCTTCGAAGTGACGCGCGGCCGTATACAGGTCGATCCGTACTTGCGCATTCCAGGTCAAGATAACATCTATGTGATCGGTGACTGCTCGATCTTCCTCGATCCCGAAGGCAAGCCGTATCCACCTACAGCACAAATTGCTATGCAGCAAGGGTACAATTGCGCGCAAAACCTCGTAGCCAATATTCGCAATGAGAGCATGCGAGAGTTTAAATATGAACACAGAGGTGTTGTCGCATCGCTTGGCAAGCGCAATGCGGTCGGCGTGGTCGGCAACCGCAAGCTCAAAGGCTTCAAGGCTTCCTTATTAAAGAAGCTTATCGATATTCGTTATCTATATATGATTGGGGGCATTCCTTTAGTACTGAGGAAAGCCCGTTTCTAGCATGACGCTTCATCACGGACGGCATCATTTACAGCTTCTGTCCGGCAGCGGAGCGTGCGTATTCAGCGTCTTGCAATGGGAGGTTGCCAAATGAGACATTGCAGTGTTCAGGTTCGTGCTCTCCTTACGAAAGAAGAGTTAGATCGGTATAATTCCTTAATGGATGTCGGACATTATCTGGAAGAGCAAAATCGTCACGATTTGGCTTATACGATACAGAAGGAAATTGACCGGCTTGTACAGCCGGGAATCGAACGTCTGAAAGAAAAAGGCCGTGAACGAGACCGCATGACCGAGCAATATTTGCAAGAGAAGCGATTGAACGAAGACTAATAAAACCGCCTGATCTATGTCTGTTTTTCAGCTCATAGGATCAGGCGGTTTTGTTTGATCTAATCCAGCAGATTGCTCTAGCTCTAGATTAACCTGCATTTCTCCCTGCTTCTTCTCCTGCATTAAAGTGAATCGTAAACGTCGTACCGAGCATTTCTTTCGAATCCACGTCAATTCTCGCTTGATGTCTTTCCACAATGCTGAGACAGACCGCAAGCCCAAGTCCGGTACCGCTCGGCTTCGTCGTGTAGAACGGCTCGAACAGTTGATTCAGCTTGTCCTGCGGGATGCCGTGTCCGGTATCTTGCACTTCCAGAATAGCGGTTTGCCCGCTCTGCTTAGTGCGAATGTACAGCTTGCCTCCGCTATTCATGGATTCCATGCCGTTGCGCGTTAAATTCAGGATCAGCTGCTTGATCTCCTTGTCGTTCAGCATCAGATCCTGCAAGTTCGGATCTTTCTCGACAATTAATTCGATGTTGGAGTGAGTCGCTTCGGCTTGCAGCAACGTTTCGATCTCCTCGATGATGGAATTGAGATTTATGCGGTCTTTTTGTAAAAATCGGTTTTGTGATAACGATAAGAAGTTACCGATAATTTCATTCGAACGATCTAATTCATTAATGACCATTTGCAGGTAGTCTTGCATTTTATCCGGTTCCATTTGTTTTTGCATCAATTGCATGAAGCCGCGAATGACCGTCAGCGGATTTCTGACTTCGTGTGCGAAGCTTGCCGCCATTTGTCCAATAATGTGCAGGCGATCGATGCGATGCAGCTCGTTGCGCAGCTTCTCAATTTCTGTAATATCTTGACAGATGCCAAGGCTGCCTGTTATGACCTGATTTTCATCATAGATCGGATACGCATAGACGAGCAGGACGCGGTCATCATATTCGAGCGTTGTCGCGTTCGTTGGAATGCCGGCCAGCGCCTGTTCGATAATCTTTTCGACGCCGGGCATCTTGGAACGCTCAGCCAGCGTGCGAATGTTCATGCCGAGCAGCCGGTCTTTCTCGAATTCAGGATAAAATTGCGCATATGTGGCGTTGCAAGCTGTAATCGTGCCGCGTTCATCGATGGACAGGATGCCGAGCGGCGTCATGTCCATAAGCTGCTTCATCTTATAGGCTTCATTGATGTACTTCTGCGCCATATTGCGCAAATCACTATTCTTACGGTTAATACGATCGACAATCGGCTTAATATCCGGGTAAATCTTAGGGATTTCTTGCTGCTCTTCATCGATCTGGATCTGGTAGCTCAGTATTTCCAGCGCATGATTGAATCGCATGCCTAGAGAGCGGATCAGAAGCAAGACGATGATCCATATCGTGATGATCGCGATGCTGAAGATGATCAGGCTTTGATTGAAGTTTTTGTGGACGTCCGTAATGCCTGTGCAGACAAACACATAACCGTAAACCGCCTCGTCGTGGAGCACCTTGCGGACGACACGAATGTCATCATGTGAGACGAACAATAACAAGGTGCCATCGTAAGGGACGTTATCCAGCAGCCATGATGTCAGGCTGCCTAGCGGCTGAGTACCGTAATATGCAGGGACATTTTGGTCAGATAAGGAGTAAAATCCGACATTGCTGCCGGGAAACAATTTCGAAACCGTTTCGATCGCGGCTTTAGCCGTAAAGTTCTCTCCCATCATTAAATTGTCCACTTGCAAGGCAACGTGCTCCGATTGCTGCTGACGTTGTGCAATAACTCGATCACGATGATCGACAGCAAAATAAAATTCTAAGAAGAATAACGGTACGATAATGATCAGGGAGACCCATAAATAGATCGTTTTTATTCGAATATACGGCATGTTCCGCTATCCTCCCCACTAACCAGTTACACCCAAATGCATTATAGCATATCTACATGCGTTTGCGCTTACTAAATTTGCCAGTGATTCGAACAAAAAGACGATCCGAAAGACCGGATCGTCTAAGACTTAATGCTTAAATTTATTTGGCGTGGCATTTACTATGATTTTAACGTTTTTAAACTTTCAGCCACTCTTTGATCTTGTCAGCGTCAGCTAAATTGCCAACGAGGAATTGGCCGAACTCGGCATAGCGCGCGCTAGCTTCGTCGTATCTCATCTCCGTAATCAGCTTCTTAAATTGCAGGGCATCGTCGGCGAACAATGTGACGCCCCATTCCCAATCATCGAACCCGATCGAGCCGGTAATGACCTGCTTCACTAGCCCCGCATACTTACGGCCGATCATGCCGTGACTTCGCATCATGGCGCGGCGCTCTTCCATAGGCAGCATATACCAGTTGTCTTGGCCGTCCCGCCGCTTGTCCATCGGATAGAAGCAAACATGCTTTGCTTTCGGCAAAATCGGCTTGAGGCGTGCGACGATATGCGGATTTTGCATCGGATCCTCACCGGTATCGTGGACGTAATTGCTAAGCTCGACGATCGAGACATAGGAATAAGTCGGTACGAGCACGGAGGCGAGCTTTGTTTTGTTGAAGGCGGTTTCCAGCTCTTGCAGTTCCTCCAATGTTTCTCGCAATTGCATAAACATAAAGTCCGCCTTCTGACCAACAATGGCGTAAACGGCTGTGCTTCCAGCCTTGTCCTCCTCCACGCGGCGCCATTCCTGCTCGAACTCAGCATATTCTTCCAACGCTTCTGCGCGTTCTTCCGAAGTTAAGCTATTCCAGGCAAGCCAGTTGACACTGCGAAAGTCGTGCAGGCTATACCATCCTTCTAACGTTTGGGCAACCTCACTCACGTTACCACTCCCTTTCTATATCGTTACTCTTATATTAAATGATTTGTACAGCGAAGTACAAACAAGTGAGCATCATTGTGCGAGAAGTGTCGAAATTATAATGGGCGCGGTGAATTGACTTTGCAAACCGTCATCAAGTAAACTGATGGGATGAAAGTGACATCAGAAGGAGGATGTACATCAGACGTGAATATATTTCAGCTCATCATTGGGATTGTGATCATTTTCGTCTTATTCTTCGGGCTAAGCTTCATCCTGAATATGCTGCTTAAGACGACCTACTTGCCTGTCTTATTTTATGTTCTGTTTATCGGCGGGTGGTTAGTCTATTATTACGAATCCGGGCCTATTGGCGCTTACTTGGCAGAATACGGCGTGGTTGATATCATTTACGCATTGTTTGGACTCGCGGGTGTCGTCGGCGGAGGGCTAACGATTCAGAAGCTGCGGACCATGGGCTATAAGATGTTCTAGAATAGGAAGCTTGCGGGCACACTATCCTTACAGTTCAGGATAAGGAAGGGATCGTCTCATGCCTAAAGCTTTCGTGAATGGAACTGAGTTGCATTATCATACGGCGGGGACAGGAGTTCCGGTCATCTTCATTCATCCGCCGCTCATCACATCCAGTAATTTCAACTATCAAGTCCCGGAGTTATCGCAATATTGCAAGGTCATTACTTTCGATATACGCGGTCACGGTCAGAGCGCTCCATCCAAGCAGCCTATTACTTACGACTTAATCGCGGAGGATATGAACCAGTTGCTTAAGCATCTCCGGATTGAACAAGCTTATGTGTGCGGATATTCAACCGGTGGAACGATCGCCTTGCATGCCATGCTGCAAAATCCGAACCGCTATCTCGGAGCCATGCTGCTAAGTGCGATGCCGGAGGTCAGCGATTGGTGGTTAAAGCTCAAGCTGACGGTCGCCACCGGAATGATGAGAGCTCGCCTGGATCGGCTGATGAACCTCGGCATCAGTTGGGGAAACAGAGATTCTTATCTGACGTTCAGAAAGCTGTTTACCACTGCCAAGCGCGGCAATTGGCGCAATATTATGCAATATTATGCGTACAGCAAAACGTATAGCTGCACGAAGCATTTGCACCGGATCAAACAGCCCGTGCTGCTCGTCTACGGACAGAAAGACCGTACGTTCTACCGTTATGCGGAGATGCTGCATCATAAGCTGCCCGCTAGCAGCTTGTATTTTATGCAAGGCGTCAGCCATCAGCTGCCGACGAAAGCGGGCGATAGGCTGAACCGCCTTCTCCTATATTGGTTAAGCATGCAAGAAGCGGCCAGACAGCCGGATGTTCCAGATAAGAAGCGGCAGGAGAAGGAAGGTATAGCCTCGCTGATTGCGCTCGGAAAACAATGGAATGAGCAAGAATATGTACACAGACAGCCGGATCTTTGATACAATGAAGGCAACATTATATGACGAATGGTGTTGAAATATGCGGATTTCGAATATACTGCATTTTACGGAGAACCATCCGTTCTACGCAGGCCGGTTTTTCTGTCTCAGCAATATGCACTACACGATGCTGCACAGTGTATATCAACCGATGATCGGCACCAGAGCGACGAGTTTGTATCACGTGCTATACGAACTGCTTCCTGCGCATCAAGTCGGCTATTCGCCGATTGAACAGCAAAGGAAGCTGTTTTTATCCATGCAGCTAGAACCAGGTGCCGCAGGCAGACATAAGCTGATCGAGGCAACCTCGCGTCTCGAAGCGGTCGGACTGCTCAACAGCTCGCGTACGTTTCGCATGCAAGAGGACGACTTCTTGTATTACTATCACTTGCTTCCACCGCTTCTGCCTCATGAATTTTTCTCCAGCCCGCACCTTGTTTTGCTGCTTCGCGACACGATCGGCAAGCAGGCAACCATCCGTTTGAAGGAGCAGTTATACGTTCCGGAACCGGTTACGCAGGAACAAGGACAGGAGATCGAAGACCTGACGATGCCGTTCTATGAGCTGTTCCGCTTAAGCTCGGATGAACAGGATTCACAGGTGGAGGCTGTTCTCGAAGAGACCGCAGCGGCTTCAGCTACGGTACAAGCCTCTGAAGGCAGAGCTACCGAGATGCCGATTCGCTTTCCTTATGAGGAGATTATAAGACGGTTTCCACGTGCTTCACACAACCGCAAGCATGTTGAAAATTTGAAGCAACGCAAGGATCAGTTTGCCTTCATCAATTACACAGCGCTCAAGTATCGGCTCGAGCTGTACGAGCTATGCCGGTTGCTGGATGAGGACGGCATATTCGATGAGGCTGGCGAGCTGAACGAGCAAGTGTTCAGTTATCGCGCGTCACTTTGTTACATGCAGGGCGCGAGACTGCGTGAGGAAAGAGATCGGCTGGAAGAGCTGGCGATGCCGAAACCGGAAGCAGAATTGCTTGATGAGATCGAGGTTGCGCCGGAATACCAGCTGGACGTTCCCGAATTGTTCGCAGGTAAGTGTGATAAGGATCAGTACAATGCAATGCTGCGCAACGAGCCTTACACGATCATGCTGGAGAAGTTTTTCCAAGGCAAGCCTTCTGTGCATGTGATTCGCTTATTTGAACGTATTCATTACAGCTACCGAATGCCGGATGAAGTGATCAATGTCATGCTGCATTATATACATACGAATCAGCTGTCATGGTCGAATGCTTTTGTCGAATCGATCTTTACCGATCTGCTGGCCAGGGAAACGCGAAGCTTCGAACAAGCAGTCGATTATATTCGCGAACGGCTACGCATTGCCGAGAAGAGTGCGGATAGAAGGAAGAAGGGCCGCGCGAGCTCGGGAGCGTCCGCGCGAAGTGAACGAAAGGCTCGCACCTCGAAGCCGGCGATCGTCACGGACAACGTACCGGAGGACCCAATCTCCGATGAAGAATATGAATCGATCTTGCGCCAAGTGCGCAGCATTCAGTCTAAGCTGGAAGGGGAGTAATCCCCGTCAATCATTAGCGGCAATAGGGGGAGAGGCCGATGCAATCGCTGGGGATTTGCTTCGTGCTATGGAACGTTCGCCTGCGTTTAAGCAAGTGGAAGAGCTGAAGCAAGCGCTGCTACTGATCCGCTTGTCGAGCGATTTCGCGGACGTTATCCAGAGGTGGATGACGCCTTGCTGACCACGCATCTGAACCGTGTGCGTCAATATGTCCAAGAGTACAAGCAATGTACAATTGTCCGGGACTAGAGCGTTGTCCGAACGACCTAGCCGGACATTATACGAAGCTGGAAGTGCAAACATCGGGCAACCAAACGTATATCGTGGACAGCAAAGTACCTTGCAAGAAGTGGACGGCGAAGCAAACGCAAGAGCGGATCAGACGGCGTATTCGCAGCTTTTATGTTGATGAGCATGCGCTAAGCGGCAGTTATTCGCTGGAGGAAATGCTTGAGGCCGATCGCGATCGCGCGAAGGCCGTGGAGAAGGTGGCCGAGTATGTCTGCGTATTCAAGAAGAGGGGCTAGGTCAGAAGGGCCTGTACTTGTACGGCAAATTCGGCACCGGCAAGACTTTCCTGATGTGCTATATGCTTTATGAGCTGGCCAAGCATGGATATTCCGGCGCGATCGTCTATATGCCGGATTTTATGGAAGACTTGAAATCGATGTTCGGACAGCCGCAGCAATTGAAAGAAACGATTGAAATCATGAAGGATACAGATCTGCTCGTGTTCGATGATATCGGTGCGGAAAATTTGAACGCTTGGGCGCGGGATCTGTGCTCGGTACGATTTTGAATTACCGGATGAATCGCAAGCCGACGTTCTTCACGAGCAATTATGATCTTGATGCGCTCGAACAACACTTCAGCTTTACGAACCGCGAAGGGGAAGAGAAGCACAAAGGGATGCGGATTAATCGCATCCGTCCGTTCGTCGATGCGGTTCCGGTCAATGGTCATAATAAACGAGGCAAGTTGTCAGGCGACAAATAACGATGGCAAATATGGAGCAAATAAAGAAGCTGTCCTTAGAGCATTCCACTCTAGGGACAGCTTATTGTCATGGCTTTGCTTATGGCTGACGGCTAATTACATGCTGGCAAAAATCGTAGCCAAGATCGATACGACAAGAACGAAGCCGAACATGCCTGCAAATCCTACCGCAACATCAATAAAGTCGTTGCGCGGTTCTTCGTTGACATGCAGTTCCGGGTTATATTGTTGCTCGTTCATTGCAAGACCTCCTAAAAAGAGCTTCTATGCGTACTAGTATACCCAAATGCGCAAATACATGTAAAGCAGAGAAAGTGACAATTTGGCAACAGTTCGTGCATAAACGCGGAAACCAAGAAGAAGGAATATAAGGTGACAGATCATTTTTCTATGGGATAAATTTGTGATATACTCTATATGCGTAGCTGTTGGAAAGTTATGTTTCATACTATAGATAAGGAGGAGAAGAAATGGCGATTGTAAACATAACAGATCAATCTTTCAAAAATGAAGTTGAGGGTACAGGAACGGTCCTTGTTGATTTCTGGGCTCCTTGGTGCGGCCCTTGTAAGATGATCGCGCCGATCCTTGAAGAATTAGATCAAGAGCTGTCTGGCAAGGTGAAGATCGCTAAGATAAATGTGGATGATAATCCGGATACGGCATCCCGCTTCGGAGTGATGAGCATCCCAACATTAATCGTCTTTAAGGACGGGCAGCCAGTTGATAAAGTGGTTGGCGTACAGCCTAAGGATGCGCTGAAAAACTTGTTATCTCGTCACGCTGCAGTTTAATTTCCGTTATATACGCGATTTTTGCACCATTGAATGCGCTGATTTTCCGGTCTTCCGGACGATCAGCGCGTTTTTATGAGGGAGATGAACAGCGGCTCTTGGGACGACCTTTGATAGAAAGTGTGGGAGTTTGATGAGACACGATAAGCTCAAACAAAAACTTGCGCTGCTTCCGGACAGACCTGGTTGTTACCTCATGAAAAATAAAGACGGGGAAATCATCTATGTAGGTAAGGCCAAAGTGTTGAAAAATCGTGTGCGTTCGTATTTTACGGGCAGTCACGATGCGAAGACGACTCGCCTCGTGCAGGACATTCATGATTTTGAATATATCGTAACAGCCAGCAATGTGGAATCATTAATTCTAGAATGTAATCTGATCAAGGAGCATTCGCCCAAGATACAACGTACTGCTTAAGGACGACAAGTCTTTTCCATATATTAAAATTACGAATGAGACGCATCCACGGCTGGAAGTGACGCGCAATGTTCAGAAGGACAAGGGGAAATACTTCGGTCCTTATCCGAACGCGTACGCTGCCCAGCAGACGAAGAAGCTGCTCGATCGGCTGTATCCGCTGCGCAAATGCAAGACGCTGCCTGACCGCGTCTGCTTGTACTATCATATGGGGCAATGTGTCGCTCCTTGTGAATTCGACGTGGATCCAGCGGAATACGAGCGGATGATGCAAGAAATTGTTCGCTTCCTAAGCGGCCATCAGGACGCTGTCAAACGGGACTTGCAAGTCAAGATGGAGGAGGCAGCCGAAAAGTCTGGAGTTCGAACGGGCGAAGGAATATCGCGATCTGATCGCAGCGATCGACGCGTTGTCTGAGAAGCAAAGCATTACGACGAACGATCAGATTGACCGCGATGTGTTCGGTTATGCCGTAGACAAAGGCTGGCTCAGCATCTCGATTCTATACTTCCGGCAAGGCAAGATGGTCGGTCGTCACGCATCGACACTTCCGTTCTATGGGGAAGCGGAAGAAGATTTCTTAACCTATGTGGCGCAATACTATAATGAAAACCCTGCTCATCCGAAAGAAGTGCATCTGCCGCTCCTTTCGGATGAGTATACGGACATATCCAATCGCTTAGTCGAGTGGCTCGAGGTGAAGCTGCTCGTGCCGCAACGCGGCATAAAGCGCAAGACGGTACAAATGGCGATCGACAATGCGCAGATCGTCCTGCAGGAGAAGTTCCGCTTAATCGAGCAAGACGAGGAACGCTCGGTGAAGGCGGCGGAGAATCTCGGCCGCTGGCTTGGGCTTGGCAATGCGGAGCGCATCGAAGCTTTCGACAACTCGAACATTCATGGTACCGATCCGGTCTCCGCGATGATCGTCTTCGTGAACGGCAAGCCGGAGCGCAGCGAATATCGCAAATATCGGATCAAGACGGTGCAAGGGGCGGACGACTATGAGACGATGCGCGAGGTCATCCGGCGCAGATATGTCCGGGTGTTGAAAGAACAGCTGCCGCTTCCTGATCTGATCGTCGTGGACGGCGGAAAAGGGACAAATTTCAGCAGCTGTCGACGTATTGGAGAATGAACTCGGCTTGTTTATTCCAGTTTGCGGATTAGTGAAGGACGATAAGCATCGGACGTCGCAGCTTATGGCGGGCGATCCGCCGGAGATCATTCCGTTGCCGCGGGATAGCAAAGAATTTTACTTGCTGCAGCGCATTCAGGATGAGGTGCATCGCTTTGCGATTACGTTTCATCGCCAGGTGCGTGCCAAATCGATGGTCACTTCCCAGCTGGACAGCATTCCAGGTGTCGGGGAGAAGCGGCGCAAAGCGCTGCTGAAGCATTTTGGCTCCTTGAAAAAAATCAAAGAAGCGAGCGTAGAAGATTTCCGCCCGCTTCATATTGGCGAGAAGTTGGCAAAGCGCATTCTGGATACGCTTAACGGTAAGGATCAGGCGGATGAAGCCGCGAGCGAACAACCGGCCGCAGATCAGAGCGATTCGAATTGAACGGCTGCCATCGTGCCAGCAGCCAGCCGATCAGCGCTGGAGCTGCCATATATAGCATTCCCATGGCGATAGACGGCGTGTCGCCGCGACTGATGACATCGAGCCCCATTAAGATGCTGTCAATCGCGGCATGGGCGAACACCGCAGCAGCGAATCCAAAACGAATGAACAAATAACCGAATACGAGACCGATGATCGTCACCTCGACAAAGCGTGTATAGACCGGATAGATCGGGTACAGCGTATGTCCAAGCCCCCACAGCATGGAGGAGAGCAAGACCGAGGCCACCGTGGAACGAAGTAGCTTCCTCAGCGCAGTGATGGCGAACAGGCGATAGACGATTTCCTCGCCGATCGCTGCTGCCCATGCACTTAGCGGCATGAGCAGCGGCCACATCATGTTGTCGGTAGACAGCATGGTTCGGGGATCCACCATATATGAAACAACGCTCCCGCCGATTGAAAGATGATCGTTTGCAAAGCTAAGATCACGCCTGCAAACCAATATCCTCTACGTACGGCAGCCTTCAGCTCTGCGCGCCGCGTTAGCCCTGGCGCAGCATGCAGCAAGTCCGCACGCCCTTGCTGGAGCAGCAGTGCCTTAGCCCCGATATACGGGAAGTAAACCGTCAAAGCAAACACCGTATTGAAGAGGAACGTATAGATGAATTCGAACACGAGACTTGGCCAGCCAAGACTGCGGAGTGTAATCATAGATACGAAATTCGGGTACAGATTCAAGTGCTGTAAAGTTTCGATACAGACATAGATGAACAATAAGACCAGACCATCTGTTCCGCTTAGATAACGGCGATAAACGATCGCAAGCGCGAGTGCGGCGGCGGCCATGGCCGCGTTCATCCAGAAGTTGATAGAAGTGAGCCAGCTTGCCCTGGCATCCTGCTCCTGCAGCCAATGTAAGAATGAATCCGGCGGCTGGAAGTAGCTGCGATAGGCGATGACCTCGCGCCCTTGACCGTTACGATTGCCGTGCGCTTCGCTTCGCCGATGCGTTCATCGTTTTGCATGTAGTGGAAAGCATAGGTCGAAGCTTCCAGTTCACCGCCTGACACAACGGCTCCCGCAAGGTCTTCCGGTCTTTGCGATTGCACATACTGGTCTGCTGTCGCCCGGGCGCTCGTTTCGTCAGGTGGAGTGGCGGCGGTTTCGGCGGAACCCGCTCGCCTCGTCCACCCGACGATCGTTCCTTCCACCCTATGGACGAGCGCTTCAATATGTACGGAGTTTGCTGCCGCAATTTCAACTATATAATAATCTAGCGGATAAGCGGGATCGAATTGTTCGAGATAATCGCTTGTGAGATTTTCTTTCTGCAGATAAGCCGCGATCGCCTTATCGGCTCCGTACGTAACGGACGTTTCCACCTCGCGGCTGTCCAGCGCAAAATATTGCAAAGCAGCCTCCGCTGCCTCTTGCTTGCTTAGCGTTCCGTCATTTAGCGGGAACGGATGATTAAACCATATAAAATATACGAAGCAACAAACCGCGATGCCAAACAGCAGGCGCTTAGAATGTATAAACACACGAAGCCTCCTTCCCAGATGATCGATCAATAATGCTTGCCGGCGAAGAAGCTTTTCACAGCGGACATCTTCGAGTCAATCCATGCGGCGAGCTCGCTGTTATGGTGATAGACGATGGACGTCGTACGAACGGTCTTGCGCAGCTGCTCGATATCGACGCCACCAGATCATTGTTCGCTAACGCTTGTTCTCTCAAGTAAGAGCTTGGCAGCAGCGTGCTGAATCCGCACGTGGAGACGAGGCGAATAATCGCTTCGAATGAATCGATCTCCATCTTGATCTCGGGTACGATGTCGTACTCAGTAAATAACTCGTCTACTAATATACGGTACCAAGTTCCTTTCGAGAACAAAATCATCGGCAAGCCGTTCAATGTGTCGATCGACAGCGTGCTTCCTTCGGCGATCGCATGATTGCGCGGCACGACCAGCTTCAAGTGGTCATCAAACAGCGGCACGCAAATCAGTTCAGGCTCCTCGGTATGCGAGGCGACGAGAGCCGAAATCGACCTTGTGATCCTTTACGTAGGAGACAATTTCGTGCGTTTTGCCGGTAACCGTCTGAAAGTCCAGCGTCGGCTCCTGCTTCATCAGGAATGAAATCAGATCCGGCAGCGTGGACTGCAGCGTCGTTAGACTGGCGCCGATCGTCACGGAACGATTTGTAAATTCGGTTTGCCGCATCAGTTCCTGATAATATTTCTTCTGCAGCTGTCGCAGCTGTTGCGCGTACTCGTAAGTAATTCGTCCAGCCGGCGTTAGCTCCAGCCTTTTTCCTTT
Source organism: uncultured Paenibacillaceae bacterium (assembly GCA_963755735.1). GTDB lineage: Bacteria > Bacillota > Bacilli > Paenibacillales > DA-C8 > Insulibacter. Next base: position 119,206 of record CAVWLN010000035.1, on the reverse strand, counting down.
GCGATCGAACAGTTGAACGCCTAAGCTGTCCTCTATCTTCATGATCTTGCGAGATAAGGCTGGCTGAGATATGTTGAGGGTGCGGGAGGCTTTGTTAATGCTGGAATGCTCCACGACCGAAGCGAATATGTGAACCCATTCGTCCATAAGATGTCAACTCATCCTTTCATTCTTTGATGAATTATGCAAATAAGTTATAACATCATATATAAATCTTGCAATTCCATTATAAGCGAAACAAGGGTATGATGGAAAGTGTCAAGAAATGTTCAAGTTTGGGGAAACCTATTCACTGGTTGACCATATGAGCTGCGAGCGTTACAATGATGCATGGTACAAAAGCTACATATGGCTTTGGTTTCACACGAAAAATGTAAGCCTCATCATTCGTTTTTAAGGAAATGCAAAACATGGAAACGGGGGATATGCAAACGATGAACGGCAATTCGTATTTGTATCGCAAGATTCATTCCTTGCTCGGAGTCATTCCGATTGGCGCTTTCTTGGTGGAACACTTAATTACTAACTTTGAAGCGTTCAATGGAGGGCACTTGGCCTACATTCAATCTGTGGAATGGCTGCAAAGCTTGCCGCTCGTATTCTTCTTGGAATTGTTCGGCATTTGGCTGCCACTGTTGTATCATGGAGTATACGGGCTTTACATGGCGTACCAGTCGCGAAATAACGTTACGAATTACGGCTATTTCCGCAACTGGATGTTCATGCTGCAGCGCGTAACCGGGGTCATTACATTTATCTTTATCGTCTGGCACGTATTTGAAACTCGTGTGCAAGTTGCGCTTGGCAATGTAGGGCACGGGGATCTTGGGGTGCTCATGCATGAGATGCTGCAAAGCCAGTGGGTGCTTATTGCCTACATTATCGGGCTTGTCTGCGCGTCCTTCCACTTCGCCAACGGCATGTGGTCGTTCCTGGTCAGCTGGGGCATCACAGTTGGACCGCGCGCACAGCAAATTTCCACGGTATCTGGATGGGTCGTGTTTGTCATCATGAGTGTGATGTTTATTTTGGCAATTACTGCATTTACTGATCCGCAGTTTGCTCAACTACCTGAGGGGGTGTAAGGGAATGGCGAATATGAATGCAATTGTTGTAGGTGGTGGTTTGGCCGGTCTGATGGCCACGATTAAGCTGGCGGAAGCCGGTGCAGATGTAAAGCTGTTTTCATTCGTACCTGTCAAGCGTTCCCACTCCGTTTGTGCGCAAGGCGGAATCAACGGTGCCGTAAACACGAAGGGTGAAGGCGATTCGCCATGGGAACACTTTGACGATACGATATATGGCGGAGACTTCTTAGCGAACCAGCCTCCGGTTAAAGCGATGTGTGAAGCTGCCCCGGGCATTATTCATTTGATGGATCGCATGGGGGTTATGTTTAACCGTACGCCGGAAGGCTTGCTAGACTTCCGCCGCTTCGGTGGAACGAAGCATCACCGTACAGCATTTGCAGGCGCTACGACTGGCCAGCAGTTGCTATATGCTTTGGACGAGCAAGTACGCCGACACGAAGTGGCGGGACTTGTGACGAAGTTTGAACATTGGGAATTTATTTCCGCTGTCATTGATGAGGAAGGCATTTGCCGCGGCATTATTGCTCAGGATTTGCGCAGCATGGAAATTCGCGATTTCCGTGCCGACGCCGTAATATTGGCAACAGGCGGTCCTGGCATTATCTTCGGCAAGACGACCAACTCGGTTATCAATACGGGTACAGCGGCAAGCGCTGTGTATCAGCAAGGCGTACTATTATGCCAACGGAGAATTTATCCAAATTCACCCGACGGCGATTCCTGGCGACGACAAGCTGCGTCTCATGTCCGAGTCGGCTCGCGGCGAAGGCGGTCGAGTATGGACGTACAAGGACGGAAAGCCTTGGTACTTCCTTGAGGAGAAATATCCGGCTTACGGAAACCTCGTCCCGCGTGATATTGCGACTCGTGAAATCTTCCACGTCTGTGTGGATTTGAAGCTGGGTATTAACGGCGAGAACATGGTATATCTCGACCTGTCACATAAGGATCCGAAGGAGCTTGATGTGAAGCTCGGCGGGATTATTGAAATTTATGAGAAGTTCGTCGGCGACGATCCGCGCAAAATCCCGATGAAGATCTTCCCGGCCGTTCACTATTCCATGGGCGGACTGTGGGTCGATTACAACCAAATGACGAATATTCCGGGACTGTTCGCAGCTGGCGAGTGTGAATATCAATATCACGGCGCGAACCGACTCGGCGCTAACTCCTTGCTGTCCGCAATCTATGGCGGCATGCTTGCCGGTCCGAAGGCTGTGGAGTATATGAAGGGCTTAAACAAGTCTGCTGAAGATGTGGCTAGCTCCATATTCGAGCAAGAGAAGAATAAGCGCATCAAGCAGTTTGAGGACATAATGAAGATGGACGGCAAAGAGAACGCCTACAACATCAGCCAAGAGCTCGGCGAAGTCATGACGAACAACATGACGGTTGTGCGCTACAACGATCGTCTGGAAGCAAACGATTGTCAAGATCAAAGAATTGAAGGAACGCTACAAAGATATCAATGTGAACGACCGTTCTCGTTGGTCTAACCAAGGTGCATCGTTCATCCGTCAGCTTTGGAACATGCTGGAGCTTGCAGAGGCGATGACGAAGAGCGCATTGCTTCGTAACGAAAGCCGCGGCGCTCACTACAAACCAGAATTCCCAGAGCGCGATGACGAAAACTTCTTGAAGACGACGATCGCTACCTTTACGCCGGAGGGTCCGGAAATTTCCTATGAAGATGTTGACATTTCCTTAATTCCTCCGCGCAAACGCGACTACACTTCTGATAAAAAAGGAGGGAATTAATCGTGGCGGAAATGGCTAGCAATAAGACGATCAGGCTCATCATTACGCGTCAAGATACGCAAGAGTCCAAGCCGTATACGGAAGAGTTCGACGATTCCGTATCGGCCGAATATGAACGTGATTGGCGCATTAATGGAAATTCAGCGCAATCCGGTCAATGCCAAAGGCGAGAAGACGACTCCAGTCGCTTGGGAGTCCAACTGCTTGGAGGAAGTTTGTGGAGCGTGCTCGATGGTGATTAACGGCAAACCGCGGCAAGCTTGCTCGGCCTTGATCGATAAGATGGAACAGCCGATTCGCATCGCTCCGATGAAGACTTTCCCGGTACTGCGTGATTTGATCGTGGATCGCGAGCAGAATGTTCGACGCCCTGAAGCGCGTGAAAGCCTGGATTCCGATCGACGGAACGTATGACCTTGGGCCTGGGCCAAGAATGGCGGAATCGAAGCGTCAATGGGCTTATGAGCTTTCCAAGTGCATGACCTGTGGCGTCTGTATGGAAGCATGCCCGAATGTGAACGATCGCTCCGATTTTATCGGTCCGTTCGCGATTTCCCAAGTTCGTCTGTTCAACGCTCATCCAACCGGTGAGATGAACAAGGAAGAACGTCTTGAAGCGCTTATGCAGGACGGCGGTATCGAAGGCTGCGGTAACTCGCAAAACTGTGTGCAATCGTGCCCGAAAGGCATTCCGCTTACGACATCGATTGCTGCGATGTATGGGGAAACGACGAAGCATCTATTCAAGAAATGGCTAACGGTATAAGAAGTTTGCACTATTTATACATTCATGAGGAGTTGTCATTTGGCTGCGGTCAAATGGCAGCTCTTATTTTTTTTGGTGAAGAACGTTGATGTTTGGCGAGACACATTTTATAATAAGGATTAGAAGAAAAAGTTATAATAAAACTATACGTGATAAATGAATTTTATCATGCTGATAAGAGAGGTGATCTTCACTGAACATCAATCAATTGGAAACGCTAGTCGCGATCTCGAAGACGATGAGCTTTCGCAAAGCGGGGGAGATGCTGAATTTGACACAGCCAGCCGTATCCGCGCAGATTAAAAGCCTGGAGGAAGAGTTTAATACGGTGTTGGTTGATCGCAGTCAACCGGTCACCATGACCGACAGCGGGCGATTGTTTCTGGAGCACGCAGAGAAAATTTTGCAAATCGTCGAGGAGCTCAAGCAGCGTCTCGCAGATCTGAAAGATGTTCCGCAAGGTCACATTCATCTAGGGACGACAAGCTCCATCGCCATGCAAATTTTACCCCGGATTTTAACCTACTTTCAAAATCAATACCCGTTAATTAAAATTACGATCCATTCCATGCCTTCGTCTCTCATCATGGAAAGTGTGGAGAAAGGCGTCGTCGACATCGGTATCGCGTATTTGTTCGAGCAAAATCCAAGCCTGGAAACCTCCGTTCTATATTATGATGAATTTGAACTCGTCGTATGTCCCGACCACCCGCTCGCCTCACAATCCCAAACAGCAGTCGAACAATTAGCTGATATTCCATTCGTGATGTTAACGTCGGATACGGCTGCAAGGCGCTTTATCGATCAAATATTCGGGCAATTAAAATTTCAGCCGCGCATCGCTATGGAAGTATCGAGTAGCGAGGAAGTGAAGCGTATGGTGGAATTGAATTTGGGCGTATCCATTATTTCCAAATTGTCTGCCGCCAAAGAAATTCGTCAAGGAACATTGTGTACGGTGAAGGTGCCCGAGCTGGAGATCAGTCATCCGGTAGGTGTAGTGTACAAGAGCGGAAGGTATATTAATACTGCGATGCAGCAATTTTTGAAGGATCTGAAGGGAATGCCGGAGACACATTTTCTCGGAACAGAGTAAAGATAGGAGAACCGATATGAAATTTGATTTTCACACGCATCACAATCGCTGCGGGCATGCGGACGGAACGATTCGCGACTATATTGAAGCAGCTTTGGCAAGCGGTCTTGACATGATTGGCATCTCGGATCATTCACCGTACTTTGGCAGTGATCAGGATCAGCCGTATCCTGACATTGCCATGGCACAAAGTGAATTCGCAAGCTATGTGCAAGAGGTGCTGGAATTAAAGGAGCAGTATGCGGGGCGCATTGAGGTGCTGCTCGGCGTCGAATCCGACTTCTTCCCTGAGCATGCTGAAGTGTATCGGCGTCAATATGCAAAGTACCCTTTCGACTACATAATCGGCTCCGTACACCGTTTGGACGGCCGCAGCATCTTCAACAAGAAGCGTTGGAATCATCTGCAGCCCGCTCAGCAGAAAGAGCTTAAAGACCGCTATTTGCAACTGATCGCACAGTCAGCGCGAAGCGGGATGTTCGACATCTTGGGGCACATCGATGCCATGAAAGCGAACTACCCGGCATTCAGCGACATTCAGACGGAGACGGTCGATCAGACGCTGCAAATTATCGGTGAGGAAGGGCTGGCCATCGAGATTAATACTTCTGGAAAGACGAAGCTGGTCGGCGGCTGGTATCCGGCTGATGATATATTAGAGCGTGCGTTGTTTTACGGAGTGAAAGTCACATTTGGCTCAGACGCACATACGCCTGCGCGAGTGGGAGATGAGCTTGAGCTTGTCCGGCAACGATTGAAGGAGATCGGCTTTACCGAGTGGGCATACTTCAAACAACGAAAAAGATACATGGCTCCTTTATGACGAGCCGCGGCTTCATGCGGTAGGCTTGTCACTCGTATTGAGAGAGCAGAAAAAAAGGGACCTGCCCACGCGGCAGGTCTTTCAAAAGGATATATATTATAAAAAAGGGGGTCTTGGTTATTATAATACCTGCTAAACATTATCAAACTGTTTCAGAAATATTTCATTTGTGTAACAAAACAAAAAAAGGCAGCCTAGTAGTTTTTGAATCGATATTTCAAAATTGTACAAACGCTAGTAAAGTGCTCCACATCTAGCATTCCATTCGTCATATATAAAATTCTGTGGCGTAAACGTATGTACACATTGGACTAGTTCAGTTATAATAATAAAACGACAAATTGTGACTTTTTTAATGTCAAGAAATGAGGTTCGCATATGAAGGCAGAATATATTAATCCCTTTCTTGAATCTGCAAGAGTGGTAATCGAACAGGTCGTGAATGTAAGACCGACGACTGGCGATTTGAGCGTAAAGGATGTCAAGCTCATAGAAGGTTACATCTGGATCCAGATCGGCGTCTCAGGTCAAATGAACGGCGATGTCGTATTCGGCTTACATGAGCAAGTTGCACTGAGGATCGTCTCAGCGATGATGGGCGGATTTCAAATTACGGAATTGGATGACATGTCACAGAGTGCGATTTCAGAGCTTGGCAACATGATTAGCGGCAACGCAAGTACATTGTTATACAACCAAGGTGTGCAGATCGATATTACGCCTCCAAAGCTAGTAATGGCGGCGAGTGTAGCCGGCTTCAGTCCGAAGCGTGCACTGACGATCCCGATCAAGATTGGGGAAATTGGCGACTTGGATATTCAGGTTCTCATTACATAATGATCATAGAGTAGTAACATAAATATGAAAATCGTTAGAAAGCTCCGTTACGGAGCTTTCTCTTGGTCTATAGCAATACGAAGCTGTACTTCGCAAACCGAATACAGATTCGTATTCATTTATTTTCGGCGAAAGTTCTAGTATGCTATTCTCATACCGTGTATGGGGAGTTGAGTTGACGTGAGAAGGCCGATTGCGGGCAAGGTTGTCTTGATCACCGGAGCGTCCAGCGGAATTGGCGCTGTAGCCGCTCGCGCTTTCGCCGATAAGGGCGCGCGAGTCGTGGCGGTGGCTCGTTCCGAGGATAAGCTGCGAGCGCTGGCGAAGGAACTCGGAGATTCGCTTACCACCTTTGTACTGGACGTGCGGGACGGAGCCGCGGTCACTGAAACGGTAGAAAAGACGATTCACAAGCATGGAACCATCGATATTTTGATCAACAATGCAGGTTATGGTATTTTCGATTATGTGGACAATATGACGCTTGAGCAAATCGAGGATCTGATGGATACAAACTTTATGGGAGTGGTACGCTGTACGAAAGCTGTGCTTCCCTATATGAAGAAAGCGGGCCAGGGTCATATTATAAATGTCGCCTCCATTGCCGGTAAGATTCCGACGGCCAAGGCGGCAGCTTATACGGCCTCGAAGCATGCCGTGCATGGCTTTTCGCATGCGCTAAGGCTGGAGTTGAAAGGCAGCGGCATAGAGGTATCAACGATTAATCCTGGGCCGGTGGAGACACAGTTCTTCACATTGGCGGATCCGAGCGGCCAATACTTAGACAATGTCAAAGCTTTCACAATCTCTGCTGAGCAGGTCGCTCGTGCCATGATCAGGCTGGCGGAGAAGCCGCGCATGGAAGTCGATATTCCCCGATATCTCGGGACAGGTGCGAACCTGTATCGGGCTTTTCCACGGTGGCTTGACGGCATCGTTCACCGTTTGACGAGTCGCAAATAGCCATGTAATGCGAATGAGAAAGGAGTCCCGGCGTGCATTCGAAGTTCGATACGGAGTATGACGATACCAATATCATTTTGGAGAAGCGCCGCGTTCGTTCCCCGGTTCGCGATGTTCACATTTATTTGGTTACATACCGAAGTCAAGGCTTGGCTGTGCAAGGGTATTATGCCAGACCGGCCGCTGCAGGCACTTACCCGAGCATGATCTACTGCCGCGGCGGCATCGGACGTGTCGGCATGGTGACGATCGCCCGCATCCTACCTGCTGTGACGAGAGGCTACGCCGTCTTTGCTCCCTTCTACAGAGGTGTGAAGGGCGCGCAAGGCAAGGATGAATTTGGCGGTGCAGACCGCTACGATGTTTATTCTGCTCTCAGGCTGCTTCATCGTTTGCCGGAGATACGCTCCACGCCGACCATCGTCGTCGGCTTTTCCCGCGGCGCCATCATGGCGATGCTTGCAGCTAGGGATTGCAAGAACGTTGGCGGTGTCGTCGTCTGGGGCGGTGTGAGTGACCTGCTGCTTACTTACGAGGAACGCGTCGATTTGCGGCGGATGCTAAAGCGAGTCGTCGGTCATCCTGGCAAGCAGAGAGAAGCTTACTTGGAACGGTCACCGATTCATTGGATCGAACAAGTGAAAGTCCCCGTGTTGATTCTCCACAGTAACCAGGACGAGAACGTCAGCTTGCGTCATGCCACGCAATTGGCAAGAACGATGGAGGACAAACGTTTGGATCATGAATTGATCATTTACGACGGCCAGCCACACCGTTTCTCTCCGGAAATGTTGGAGATTGCTTGGACAGATATTACAAGCTGGGCCGCACGCATCAACACTGACCTTGAGGAGTGAAAACCATTGGCCGATACATTTGCACAATTGAACGTTGCAGAAGATTTGTGCTCGCAGCTCGCGGCGGAGGGCATTACTGCTCCGACAGCGGTTCAAGCTGCCGCGCTGCCTGAGGCGCTTGCCGGACGAGATGTGATCATCCGTTCGCATACTGGAACCGGCAAGACGCTCTGTTATTTGCTGCCGATCCTGCAGAAGCTTGACGCGGCATCTTCCCATTTGCAGGCTGTCGTCGTCGCGCCGACGCAGGAGCTGGCGATGCAAATTGTGCGTCTGGCAGAGAAGCTGGGAGAAGCGCGCGGCATTCGAACGCTTGGCTTGATCGGCGGCGCTTCGCTTAAACGTCAGCTGGAGCGCTTGAAGCAGCGTCCGCATCTAGTGGCAGGAACACCAGGGCGCTTAGTGGAGCTTTTGGAAATGCGCAAGCTGAAGCTGCATGAGGTACGGATTCTCGTGGTGGATGAGGTCGATCAAGTGTTTCAGCTTGGTGAGCAATCGGAAATCGAGCTCATCATGAAGAGGACGCAGCGCGATCGGCAGCTGATCTTCGTCTCCGCCACGATGCCGGATGACTTAAGGAAGGTCGCAGATGAGTGGATGACGCAGCCTTCTTACGTAGACGAAGCCGGCGAAGCGCAGACGGCGCCTGGGATCGAGCACGTATATTTTGAATGTGAAGCGCGAAAGCGCGTCGATCTGTTGCAGAAACTCATCTATCATTATCGGCCGCAAGCGGCGATCGTCTTCGTCAACCATACAGATCAAATAGCGGAAATTACAGAAAAATTGAAATACAATCAGATCGCAGCTGATGCTCTCTATGGCGATCAACCGAAGCTGGAACGCAACCTCGTCTTGGACAAGCTGCGAGCGGGTAAGCTGCAAGTATTGGTGGCCACTGATCTTGCCGCAAGGGGTCTGGACTTGCCGAATGTCAGTCATGTGTTTGCTCTGCACCCTGCAGCGGACAGCGACTATTATGTGCATCGCGCCGGCAGGACGGGACGCATGGGCCGCAAGGGAACGATGGTATCGCTTATCATACCGTCGGAACTGTTTATTTTGCGAAAGTTTGAAAAGCAGCTGAATATTCAGATCAAGCGCAAGGAATTGTACTTCGGACGGATCGTAGACCCGGAGAAGAAGGAGAAGATGCGTGCGACGAATGTTCGCTCGACATCGGCGCTGTCTGGCAAAGGAAATGCTCATCTGCGGAAGAAGAAGTCTCGCGATTCCAAGAATAAAGGAGCACCGCGCTGGCTAAAGGAGAAAGATCGAGATTCAAAATAGTGATTTAGACGGAATCGCCGTAGTCCGGAGTAGGACTGCGGCATTATTTTTGCCTATGACCCCCTCATTCGTGCAAATCCTGGCCGAACATATGTAATGAACAAGATCGATTTTGTTCGATGAACCTTAATATCTCAGTACAAGAGGAGGAGCATGATGAAGGGTTTACGATCGTTACGGAGGATTGCGATGTTTGGCTTGATCTTGGCGATCATGCTGGCCAGCGCTGCACCTGCTTATGCGAACGGCAAAGGCAAGGGTCATGGCAATGGACCTGAGAAGATCAAGCACGAGCATGCGACGAAGAAAGACAAAAGAAGCAAGGAAATCAAACTTGAATTCGAAGATGTGTGGCAGGAAGCGGACTGGGCACAGAAATATATCGCCAGTCTCGCGGCGAAGAAAGTATTCGAAGGCTATGATGACGGCAAGTTCCGTCCGAACAAGCCGGTGTCGCGTATTGAAGCGATCGTGGCGGCCGTGCGGCTGATGGGGCTTCGCGAAGAAGCAGAGGATAAAGACATGCTAGACGAGGACATTGATTTCGATGATGAACGACACATCCGCAAAGCTCACGGCTGGGCCGTCGGCTATATCGTAGTCGCGCAAGAGGAAGGGCTGTTAGATAATATAGATGGCAAGCTACAGCCGGAAAAACCAGCCACTCGGCTGTGGGTGACAGAGCTGCTCGTACGCGCGTTGGAGCTGGAAGATGAAGCCGAAGACAAGATGGATGCGAAGCTTGATTTCCGTGATCACCATGAGATTCCGCGCGACAAGGTCGGATTTGTAAAGGTGGCAGTGGACGAAGGATTTATGAATGGATATCCGAACGGCAAGTTCCAGCCGAACAAGCCGGTGACACGAGCGGAGCTTGCTGCCATGCTTGAACGTGCGGAAGGCCGTTTGATCGAAGCTGGAGATGAAGCGGCGCGCGGTACAGTCGTACGTGAAGTTCGCGATGATACGCTCGTCTTAGAGCAGAAAGGACAGACGAACCGCTATGAGCTTGATCCGGATGCTTTCATCTTCCGCAACGGTAAGAAAGTTTCGGCGGATGCTTTGCAACGAGGCGATGTCGTCTTTATCCGCAGTTACAACGATGTGGTCATTTTCGTTGAAGTGCTGCGAACTGCTGAGGAGGACGACTCTGATGACGATGGCAGCTTCGAGATTTCGGGCGAGCTGCAATCGTTCCTGTTGAATGAACGCGGGCAGTTGGATACATTGGCCATTCGTCATACGGTGAAAAATAAGAAACAAATATCCGTCTTTCGAGTTTCTTCAGAAGTGAGGATTCGCGGTGATCTCGAGCTGTTTACTCCAGGCGAGGATATTGTCATATACGGTGACGAGAAGACGATAAAGAGAATAGTCATCGAAGACTGATGTTCATTTGGGGCTGATCGAATAGTCTGTGTAGACTTCATTGTCCGATCAGCCCGTTTCTTTTTACAAAATATACTTCTCAAACACATGCTTCACGCCTTCTTCATTATTGCTGAGCGTGACGTAATCGGCTGCTTCTTTCAAAGCTGGCACGGCGTTCGCCATCGCCACTCCGAGTCCGGCAGTTTGCAGCAGATCGATATCGTTCCAGCTGTCCCCGATTGCAATGGTCTGTTCGAGCGGACAATCAAACTGCTCCGCCAATACTTTAAGCGCCTGCCCTTTGGTTCCTTCCGGATGCAAAAATTCGAGAAAATTCGGCTTCGATTTCGTTAAGTGAACGCGCCCGCCGAAGCGTCTTTCCAGCTCCGGTTTGATGCGATCGAGCACTTGCGGGTCTTCGATGATAATAATCTTGTTAAGCGGAAGCGCAGCCAGCTTGGCAATCTCCGGCTCAATATGGTAAGGCACGTCACTAAGTGCACAATAATCTAACAATTTTTTATTTACGGTTTTGGCAAATAATTGATCATTGTGGTATGCTTGAATATGCAGTTCGTTATCTTCACAGTATTGAAACACAGCGGCTGCGATGTCTTGCGGCACATGCCGTTCATACAACACTTGCTCGTCAATGGCAGTCTTGATTAATGAGCCTTGATACGTAATAATCGGTACGTTCAGCTCCAGCTGCTTGGCGATTTCCTTAGCAGAAGCAAACATCCTTCCGGTAGCGAGCGTGACGTGCACTCCTTGCTCAGTCGCTTGGCGAATGGCAGCTGCCGTAGCGGGCGTAATTCGTTTGTCGTCCGTAATCAAGGTATCATCAATATCAATGGCTACAAGTTTATACATATGGCTTCTCCTTTACTGTGCTATAGTTCACCACTATACATCCGATAGGCGATACAACCTTTGCGTTTCTCGCAAAATGCTCGCCATTATATGGGGGTTCGGGCGAGGTTGTCTCATCTATTCTACCATAATACGCTACGGTAAGTCCGCAAGATTCGTCGGATCTAAGCCGATACAGGAGATGAATTCGAAGGAATGAACAATTTGACCAAAGCGTTGAAAGAGTGGGGAATCAGTCTGCTCATCGCGCTGTCCTTAGTCGTCGTTATTTTTTTGTTTGTCGCCCAGCCAGTCAAGGTACCAACGGGTTCCATGGAACCGACGGTCATGTCGAACGATTTGTTAATTATGGAGAAGCTGAGCAAATATTGGCGGCCTTATGAATTCGGTGATATTCTTATCTTTTATCACGATCCCGATAACGTTGGCGGAGAGCTGTACTTAAAGCGCCTCATTGGCTTGCCGGGAGATACGATTGAAGTGCGGGAAGGCAAGCTGATCCGCAACGGGGAGCAGGTGGAGGAGCCGTATTTGCGCGACCTTATCATGAATGGCGAGTATGGACCAGTAACTGTACCGGAAGGACATTACTTCTTTATGGGCGATAACCGTAATCTTAGCCTGGATTCTCGTCGCTGGTCGAATCCATACGTACCGACGGATCAGGTGAAAGGAAGGGCGTTCTTCCGCTATTATCCGCTTGATCGCTTGGGATTGGTTCAATAGAGGATCACGGGTAGCCGACAGACAGTCTACAACATGAATCAAAAAAAGGTGGGGATGATGACCGAATAACCGGTTGTCCCCACCTTTCTTGATTCAGCTTATAATGCTTTAGATTACTAGTTTTGGATTTACTCGCTTTGGATTTACTCGCTTCTGGTTACTCGACTTCTGGTTAATCGATTTTCATCACGCCGCCAGTGCTGGCATTCGTAACAAGCTTAGAGTAGCGAGCCAAATAGCCTGTCTTGATTTTCGGTTCGAAGCCTTTCCAGTTCGCTTTGCGACGCTCAAGCTCTTCGTCACTGATCATCAACGTGATCGTGCGGTTATTCATATCGATCTCGATCATGTCCCCGTCTTCGACAAATGCGATTGGGCCGCCCTCGGCTGCTTCTGGTGAAACGTGACCAATACTAATGCCGCGCGATGCACCGGAGAACCGTCCGTCTGTGATCAGGCCCACTTTCGTGCCGAGTCCCATGCCGACAATTTGTGAAGTCGGTGCCAGCATTTCCGGCATGCCAGGTCCGCCTTTTGGCCCTTCGTAGCGAATGACGACGACATGTCCTTCCTTGACTTTGCCGCCAGCGATGCCGGCTAGCGCCTCATCTTGCGAGTCGAAGCAAATCGCCGGGCCTTTGTGATAGCCGCCAACGGAAGGATCAACGGCTCCGACCTTGACGATGCTGCCGTTAGGAGCTAGGTTGCCGAACAATACAGCCAAGCCGCCACGCTCCGAATGCGGGTTGTCCAACGTATGAATGACATCGGTATCTTTGATTTCACAGTTTTCCACATTTTCCCGAAGCGTCTTGCCTGTGACGGTAATACATTCGCCGTGAATCGCGCCTTCTTTCTTAAGCAGCTCGTTCAAGATCGCGCTCACACCGCCTGCATTGTGCACGTCTTCAATATGATAGTCAGAAGCTGGTGCAATCTTGGCAAGATGCGGTACACGGTTCGCGACGTCATTGATGCGCTCAATCGGATAATCGATGCCCGCCTCATGAGCAATAGCCAGCGTATGAAGCACGGTATTCGTCGAACCGCCCATCGCCATATCCAAAGCAAAAGCGTTGTCGATCGCTTCTTTCGTCACGATGTCACGCGGCTTCAAGTCCATTTCAATCAGCTTCATGAGCTGCTTGGCAGATTGCTTGACGAATTCCTTGCGGGCAGGGTCAACAGCGAGAATCGTGCCATTGCCCGGCAACGCGAGTCCTAACGCTTCCGCTAGGCAATTCATGGAGTTAGCTGTAAACATGCCGGAGCAGGAGCCGCATGTCGGACAACCGTACATTTCGAGTTCGCGCAAGCTGTTATCGTCGATCTTGCCGGATTGGTAAGCCCCGACACCTTCAAATACGGAAGTCAGGGAAATGGCACGACCGTCTGACGTGCGCCCGGCCTTCATCGGACCGCCGCTGACGACCACGGTTGGGATGTTGACACGGAGCGCTCCCATAAGCATCCCTGGTGTAATCTTATCACAGTTCGGAATGCACACCATGCCATCGAACCAGTGTGCGGAGACGACCGTTTCCACGGAGTCGGCGATAATCTCGCGGCTTGGCAGCGAGTAGCGCATGCCGATGTGCCCCATTGCGATGCCGTCATCGACACCGATCGTATTGAATTCAAACGGTACACCGCCTGCTTCACGAATGGCTTCCTTGACAATCTTGCCGAATTCTTGCAGATGAACATGTCCCGGAACGATATCGATGTATGAGTTGCACACGGCAATAAATGGTTTATCAAAATCTTCTTCCTTGACCCCTGCGGCACGCAGCAAGCTACGGTGCGGCGCGCGGTCAAAACCCCTCTTGATCATATCGGATCGCATTTTTTTGCCAGTCATGAGCGTCAATCCTCCAATTATAAAAAGTTTGCTTCTATCAAGTTTAACATAAGTAGGTTTGGAGTGAAATAGCAATGAAAGACAAGGACGATCGTTATCAGACTGTCAGCAGGGGTAGAGGAGCTAATTGTGCCGCAGCTATAAGCAGCTCGACAACAAACTAGGGAAATGAGTGTACTCGCGGTGCTTCTGCAGACATTGTGAGAAAGAGGTATAATTCATGTAATCGCTTAGAAAAATGGTCGTAACTAACCGTTCGATCGTATCGGATGTGGTGGAAGCGGTGATATGCCGCGGTTACAGTGGATGCGATGGATGAGGATGCGGTAGAAACGTTGATATGCTGCGGTTACAGTGGATGCGATGGGTGAGGATGCGGTAGAAACGTTGATATGCCGTGGATACGATGGGTGAGAGTTGCAGTGGAAGCGGTGATATGCTGCGGTTACAGTGGATGCGATGGATGAGGATGCGGTAGAAACGTTGATATGCCGTGGATGCGGTGGATACGGTGATATGCCGCGGGATGCGGAAAGGAGACGCAGATTGATGCACAATCAAATCGTCGCGGTGCTAGGTGATTATTACCATCGAGAAGATCGGCTGAGCGAAGCTTTGCAAAGTGCGGTACGAGAAGTAAACCGAACTTTGGCCAAGGAAGCGAACGCTTATGAGCTATCTATCGTCCCTTATACGAAACTGACTGATGCGCTAAGTGAACGACCGAAGCTCGTCGTATTGTCGAAGGAAGAGCGATTGTACCCCGAAGAAGAACATACGGGAAATTGGCTGCATCCCGATTTGCAGGAATCAGCGGTTCAATATGTCACTTCAGGAGGTGCATGGCTGGCCTGGCATTCCGGATTGGCATATCGCACAGACGGTCCTTACAGACGTATGCTACGAGGCTGGTTCTTGCATCATCCGAAACCTAGTGATGTGAAGTATGAGCCGACGAGCAGCAGCGAGCCAATCTTAACGGTGCAAGATAGTTTCTCCATTCACGATGAGCATTATTTCGTACATTGCGAGGAAGCTAAGACGAATGTTTTCCTGCGTTCGACATCTGCTGATGGACAGTCCATTGCAGGGTGGACGCATGATATAGGAAAGGGACGAATTTGCTGCTTGGCACCTGCTCATATGCAGACAGGCTTGCAAGATGCTTCATTCTTGCAAGTGCTGGCGAGCTGTATTCGATGGAGCTTGCGGGAAACATGATGGCAATCTGTATCCCGTAGTGCATGCGGGATGCCTGCTGGGAGCGGAATCCAGTTGATGCATGCAGGATGCCTGTTGGCGAGTCGAATCCCGTGTGCTGCTTGTGGGATTGCTGATGGTGAGCGGAATCCAGTTGATGCATGCAGGATGCCTGTTGGCGAGTCGAATCCCGTGGCTGCTTGTGGGATTGCTGATGGTGAGCGGAATCCAGTTGATGCATGCAGGATGCCTGCAGGCGAGTCGAATCCCGTGGTGCTTGTGGGATTGCTGATGGTGAGCGGAATCCAGTCGGTGCATGCAGGAGACCTGCTGGCGAGTCGAATCCCGTGGTGCTTGTGGGATTGCTGATGGTGAGCGGAATCCAGTCGGTGCATGCAGGAGACCTGCTGGCAAGCGTTACCCCGTGATGCTTGAGGGAGCCGTGAGCGAGTGTGGTTCACTCATTGTCGGATTGCGAGTATAATAGTGGACAAGCGATACGAATTGCAGGAGCGAATCGGCAGAAGAATCAGAATGAAGCATTTGTACGAAAAGTCACACAAAATTTCAGCAAAACAGCGAAAAATGCGAATTTTGTATGAATAATCGTATAAAATATTCAATTTCGTCGGCGAAGTGCTGTGATTTGTACGATAAAACATACAAAATCGCCAAAAAAGAGAAAAATCGCCTCCGTTTGTACGAAGAATCGTACAAACGGGGGTGTTTTTTTATATGGCGTGCCCAGCAAAGCACGCATCTTCCAGCCGGTGAAAGTCCGGTCACGGGAGGAGCCAAGTCCCCGTGTAGCTAGGATGCCTGCGTACGGAGAAATCCTTGCGCAGAAGCGCATCGACGAAAGTACCTGTCAGAGACAGGGCGAGCAACATACCAGGCCGTAACATGAAGTGAATCCTGCCGCGTCGTCAAAAAGGCCCCGCAAGGGGGAAGAGAGGAAGCCGAGTCTTGCGTATATAGACGAAGGCCATGGAAGCTGTTTGGAACTTGGAGCGGCAGCGAAGAATCCTCCGGCGTAAGGGGAGCGGCATGGTATGAAGGAGGATGCAGTGAACTGGGGAGACCCTCCCCTGCACGAGATTTTTTTTTCGTAACGAGATGCTCTATAAGCCCAAAAGGTGAAGTGAGTGATCTGCAGGAAGGGAATCCGAGGGGCTCATAGTACTGAGGAACCGCAGGACAACACAACCTGCGGGAGGGAAGGAGCCCTACTTTGTTCAAGTTTCTTAAGGAGGTACGAATCAGTGAATGCCAAACGGCTAACAACACCAAAGGAAAACGTTCAACAACTCCAAGAGAAACTAGGTCATGCGGCCAAGGAAAGCAAGAAGCGTAGATTTCACGCCCTGTATGACAAAGTCTACCGACTAGATATTCTGTGGGAAGCGTGGCGGAGAGTACGAGCCAATAAAGGTTCGGCAGGAATCGATGGCGAAACGCTAGCAGACATTGAGAAACAAGGAGAAGTATTCTTTGTGCACGACTGTCAGCGTCTTCTAAAGGAAGGCAACTACCATCCGCAACCTGTCAGACGCCACTACATCCCGAAGAAAGACGGTAAACAGCGACCGCTGGGTATTCCCACGGTAAGAGACCGCGTCATTCAGATGGCAACGAAACTCGTCATTGAACCCATCTTCGAGGCAGATTTTCAGGAAACGTCATTTGGATTTCGGCCAAAGAGAAGTGCGAAGCAAGCGTTGGAGCGTATCCGGAAAGCATGCAACCGTAAAGGAAATTGGGTGGTCGACGTCGACATCCAAGGCTACTTTGACAACATCAATCAAGAGAAGCTGATGAAGCTGGTCGAAAGACGAATCAGTGACAGACGAATCTTGAAGTTGGTGAGAAAGTGGTTAAGTGCGGGAGTCATGGAGGAAGGAAACATCAGGCGCTCAGATTTAGGCACACCGCAAGGTGGAGTCATCTCCCCTTTACTGGCGAATATCTACCTAAACTACTTCGATCTCCTGTGGGAAAGGCATGGTAGTCAAATGGGAGAACTGACGCGTTACGCAGATGATTTTGTCGTCATCTGCAAAACGAAGAAGGACGCAATTCGGGCGTATGAACTCATAAAAGCGATAATGGAACGCCTTGAGCTAACGCTTCACCCAACGAAGACACGCATTGTTGGACTATGGACAGGAGAAGAAGGCTTTGACTTCCTAGGTATGCATCATCGAAAGACCAAAGCCGAAACATCCAAAGGCCAAGTGTACTACACGACACAGCAATGGTTGTGCCGCAAAGCGGAAGAGCGAATCCGAGAAGTCGTGAAGGATAGACTAGCCCCTCCGAATATGCGGCATAAATCATTCCAAGACCATGTGGCATACTTGAATCCGAAAATACAAGGATGGCGTAACTATTACTACACATCTTATAGCCAAAAGAAGATGGCGAAGTTAGACTGGTATATTCTTCAGCGACTTACAAGATGGTATGCCAAGAAGCGTCAACGCTCTCGTTGGATGAGTTCGTTTCACGAAGTGAAATCAATGACCGTACTATGTGGTCTGAAAACGCTCTTGTAATCCGCATGCTACATGATGACGAACATCGGAAAGCCGTATGAGGGAAAACCTCACGTACGGTTTGATGAGGAGGGGCTGGCTCCGCCCAGCCTTTCACTCTAGTTCTCTTACGCGTTTCGTAGTCAATCCGTAATCAATCCGTAGTCAATTTACAGGTAAACGCAGGCAACTTGCAAGCGGTCATGGACAATCCACAGGCCATTCGTAGCCAGTTCGCAAGCGATGCGCAGTCAATTCGAAATTCGCAGAATTTCGCAGCGTCAGGCGTATGCTAGGAGTATGCGATTGAACAACAGCCGCGACGCCAACGCCATCGCCGACTTTAACTTACGCTTGCTGCTCGATATCTTTCACACCTTTATAAATCGTGTGGAACAAGTCCTCAATGTTTTCTTCCTCGATGCAGGAGAAAGCGATGCGTACGTCAGTGTCGCCAAGGGCGATCGTGCCGATGCCGTATTGCTTCAGCAAATGGACGCGCAGCGCCTCGGCGTTCACGGTTTTGAGCTTGAGGCACATGAAGTATCCTGAGTTGAACGGATAGTAATCCCAAGCGTCGTCGAATGCTCCGCTGTCCAGCACCCGCTTGACTGCTTCTGCCCGGCCTCGCATAATTTCATATTTCTCCTGCTTCTGCTTCGCAAAATCCGGAGATTTCAGTGCGTGCAGCACGAACGTCTGCGAAGGATGCGGGCCGCTGGAGATCGTAGCGCGTATGATGCCGAGCGTTTTTTGTTCGAGCACGTCCATCACTTCCTGCTGACCGTAGGAGTATGTGATGAAGCCGACGCGGAATCCCCATACGTATTCTTCCTTCGTCGCGCCGTCCACTTTAATCGCCAGCACATTGTCATGCATATTCGACAACTGTGCAAACAAAGATTGGCGCATCGAACCTTCAAAGAACAGACCGTAATATGCATCGTCACTGACGACGACGACCTTGATGCCGGCTTCGGCTCCGGCGCGCACCGCTGCTACGATCGCCTCGCCTTCCGCCTCGCTCGGTGTATAGCCGGTCGGATTGTTCGGGAAGTTGAGCACGACGATCGCTTTGCCGCTAGTTTGCTGCGAGAGGATCGCCTCTTTCAGCGCTTCTGCATGAAACGTTCCCTGTTCGTTATACAACGGGAAATGAACCAAGTTTGCCCCACGCCGAATTTTGAACGTCAGCTCATAGTTTTCCCAGTTCATATCTGGATAAATAACCGCGTCGCCCGGATCTGCGAACAAATCCGCTACGATGCTGAGTCCATGAGTGAGCGCGTTCGTCACGATCGGCATGCTGATCGGCTTGCCGCTTAGGGACGGATTTTCCTCCAGCATCTTCTGCTTCCACGCTTCCCGAAGCTCCGGCTTGCCGGCGGGCGGCGCATATCCGTACAAGTCTTTCGGATCATATGCAGAAAGCGTGTCCTGGATTACTTTCAAGTGCATCGGCTTGCCGTATTCCGTAGCAATTCCGATCGTTGCGTTGTATTTTTTCGCCAATTTCCCTGCTTCCGCAGATTGATTCAAAATTCCTTCCTTAGGAAAATAAATCTGCTTGCCCAATTGTGACAGCATGTCGTAAACTTGCGGCGCTACACGCTGCAATGTTTCGTTTAGCTTGAGGGCTTGAGGATTCATAGCGATTCATCCTTCCGTTTATATAGTAATGGTATTGAACTCTTCAGGTACATTTTGTGATCAGTTACATTTTGTGATCAGTTACATTTTGTGAGAAGTAGACGAATAGACGAATAGAGCCATCCAAGACGGACGTGAAGCACATATTTTTCTTGTGTGTGCATCCGACCATGTGAAAGCATAAGGCCCAAAATTATACGCTTCATTATAACATTTTTAGCCAGAGGCGTCACGGCAGCCAGCTACGTCTTCTGCAAGCAACCGATCGCTTCTCCCATCCGCACCCGCGTATTGATCATCAGATCGTCTCTAGGTGTAAATATGCCGGGCTCCATGAGTAGCACAACCGTTGAACCGAACTCGAACAAGGCAAGCTCGTCCCCTTTGGCGAGCTGCTTCGGCAGCGGTTCCACATAACGAATGCTGCTGACGTTCAGCGCCCCGACCTTTACGACAGCGACATCTCCCCTACTACTTTGGATATATGTAATGAGCCGTTCATTGCGGCTGAGCACACGAGGAATGCGGCGCATGCCGTAATCGTTCACGGGAAACGTCTTGCCGCGAATATGTTCCGTTTCTAATATTTTCCCCGCGACCGGTGCATGGATGCGATGATAGTCGGATGGACTTAAATACAATACGAGATAAAATCCGCCAGCGAAGCTTACAGCGCGCGGTGAACGATTCAGTAATTCGTGCAGCGAATAATCCTGTCCCTTCACATTCGGAATCCGGTCGTCAGTCATTTCACCAATGCCGGTAACGAGTGCATCCACCGGGCTAACGACAGAATGCGGATGCTCATCGATCGGCCGGCTACCGCTCTTCAGCCGGCGAGTGAAAAATTCATTCAGCGATTCATACTGATCGATCGGCTTCTCCGCTTCTTCCAAATTGATGCCGTACACCTTCGCGAACCGGTTGATGAATCGTTTGCTGAAGCGCGATTTGGCAAGCGCCCCGGCTGTTTGTGATATTTTCTTGTGCGACGACAGTTCTGTAAGCAGTTGAAAGATAGAGCGGGGCATCTTCGTTCACCTCTTGCCTGCATGAAACTTAAAACTTAGCGATCTTTCCGTGGTTCGCTTAATCTAGCTTAGCATGCTTTCCGTGGTTTGCTTAATCTAGCTTAGCATGCTTTCCGTGGTTTGCTTAATCTAGACGGCTTGATACCCGTATCCTCGAGGGTTTGGATATGCAAGACCAACGATGCGGAACATGAATCTATCTTGACACAGACGGTTGCAAGAATCAACTGCCTTTCTGTGCAGTTTGCCGGTCGTCTGGCATTCGCTGCAAGCCGACATAATGACCGTAACTGAGCGGTTGATAATAGACGTCATGCCATTCATTCAGCAGGCCGCCCTGCAGGAAGCTATATCGCAAATCTCGGCAATTGCATTCAATGAACATTGGAAATCCGTCAGCAGTCAAGCCGATGTCGAGACCGATATCAGCCAAGTTCGGCAAATAGTGGGCGAGATGAACAGCGGTGCGAAGCGCCAGCTCCTCAATTTGCATGCGTACAGCGTATGGATTCCACTCGCGGTGTGTAGTTAGCAAATGATCCAAGGTATATACCGTGCCTCCTTGCGCCACATTTGTCAGAAACAAGCCGGCCGGCGCTGCTTTGCCTACGATGCCGGTCACTTGCCATTGTCCGCTGCCGTTGCGCTGTACAGAGACACGAAGATCGAACGGCCTGCCCATGTAAGTGGCCAAAGGAAGGCGCTGCTGCACCAGGTAACGGCGTTTCTTTAAGAGCTTTCGCAGCACTGGCGGCAGGGCGGAGCGTATGGGGATATTTCGCCACTGTCCTTTTCGCACTCGGCTGCGAACTTTCAGCTGCCAGCGTCCTTGTCGTTTCTGCAGCATCATAATGCCGCGCCCGATGCTGCCGTTATTTGGCTTGAGCAGCAGTGCATCATGCCGCTTCATCATCCTGCGAATGGCAGATATGCTCGCCCGATGTGTTTCTGGCAGGTGCGGCCTAAGCGCCTCGTTCTTGAGAAGCAGCTTGTGAATGAATAGCTTGCCGTAACGCGTATGGCGATTGTATAAGTAAATGCCGCTCGCTTGAAGCTTTGCCAGCTTGCGCTTCGCCTTGCGTCCGAAATGCATGGATCGATTGTGAATGATCGACGGCAGACGAATCTGGACACTCGTATAGCGTGAAGTGCTCGGATCGAGTGTCAAAGCGCGAACGTTTAAAGATTTAGTGGAAATGTCACGCAAGCGAAAATAACACACAGCTAAATTCAGACGCTGTGCGGCTTTCTCATAAAGCGGGATCGCCTCATGGCGTGTTTTGCCTTTCATGATTCCGGCGAACGTTCGGTCATCGAGCAATATGCCGATCGAAGGCTTTAGCACTTTGGGATCCCTCCTTATCGTTTCCTCTAGCTTATGTCCTGTAAAGCGCAGCGGTATGGATAGCTGCATCGTATTCGTCCGTCTATTTTTGGCACTGCGGGCACTTAAGCGATATACGATAAGATAAGTCGTTCGGATATGCCCGCGTAAAAGCGTCCGAAAGCAGCTTTCCACAACGAACAACAAGAAGCCTCAGCTCAATATAAGAAATATAAGAGAGGAGAGACGACGATGCCGATCCGAATCGCGATCATTTGCCCGGGTCAATTTATGGCGAGCTCAGACCGATCTAGCTCCGTTGAACGCGTCTGCTGCGAGATGAGCAAACAGCTACCGCAGCATTGTTCAGTCACGATCTATAGCAAGCTGAGCGGGGATGCTCCAGCGGTTGAACAGCAAGGCTTGGTGACGCATAGACGATTCCGCGCTTCCGACCGCAAGGCGTATATGCGGCAAGTGATCCGTGATTTGCGGCGCAGCAAGCCGGACATCATCCAGATCGAAAATCGGCCGCTCATCGCTTCGCAGCTTCGCCGCTATTTCCCATCGTTGCCGATCGTATTGTCGCTCCACTCTACGACATTCGTAAATCCGAAAACATATGGCCGCCGTTTGCTCGCTCGCTGTCTCAGCCGCGTAGACAGAATCATCGTCAACAGTGCATTTCTTGCCGACTGGCTTGCGCGCCGCTTGGGCGTGCCGCGTAAGAAGCTAACGGTATGCTATCCGGGAGTCGATACGGAGTTGTTCGTCAGCCGCTTTCAACCTGCTGGTCGTGAGCGGCGTGAAATGATGCGCGAAGAGCTTGGCTATGCGAACAAGACGATCGTTCTATTCGTCGGGCGGCTGATTCCGCTTAAGGGCGTTCATCATTTGCTCGCTGCATTCCGCCGCGTCATCGCCGAGCACCCGGAGGCTCTGCTACTCATATGCGGAAGCGCCAAATACGGTTCCGACCGTTTGACCCCTTATGTGAAGAAGCTGCACCAGCTGGGCGGCACGATGCCGAATCACGTGCGATTCGTGCCGTTCATTCCCCATTCCTCGGTTGTGTCCTGGTATTTGGCCGCGGATATCGTAGTCGTGCCGTCCACGGGCGAAGAAGCGTTCGGACTGGTCAATGTCGAAGCGTTGGCGAGCGGTGCTCCAGTTGTCGCTGCACGGGTTGGTGGCATTGCGGAAATTATCCGTCACGACGTCAACGGCTGTCTCATCGATCCGAAACGTATGCAAGAGGAATTGGCTCATGCTTTGAACGATTTGCTCCGTGACCATAATCGGCGCGGGGCGATGGGCAAGGAAGGCACGAGTACGGTCGCCAGACAGTTCACTTGGCGCATGACGGCCGCTCGGTACGCAGCAGTATATGAGCAGATCGTTGCGGCAAAAAGAGCATAAGCTGTACAGCCGCCGTTTCTGTACAATGACACTTCTCATACGATGGAAAAGGACACGTTCGGCAATGGAGGAGGAATGCCAGAACGATGACATCGTCTTTATCGATCATAATACCGGTACGCAATGAGAAAAGAACGATCGCTGGCGTCATCCGTCAGTGCTACACGCTGGATCCTAACGCGGAAATTATCGTGATCGCCAATGGAACGACCGACGGGAGTGATGAGATCGCGCGGCGGGAAGGAGCGCGTGTCATAACCTTCGACGATCCGCTTGGACACGATACCGGGCGGAGCGTCGGAGCGGCATACGCCGGCGGCGATATATTGCTGTTCATCGACGGAGACATGGTGATCGGAGCAGAGCAGTTAAAGCCATTCGTCGAATTGGTCCAACAAGGCGCTGACATCGTACTCAACCGATACGACGGACCGGTCCAGGTCAATCGTGTGCACGACGTCGTCCTTGCCAAACATGTGCTCAATGTAGCGCTGCAAAGGCCGGATTTGCGGGGCTGGTCTCTATGCACCGTTCCACATGCGATGAGCCGCCGTGCGGCTGAGTTTATCGGCTTAGAGAAGCTAGCCGTTCCTCCGCTCGCCCATGCTGTTGCTGTATACGGCGGACTCCGTATCACCTGCGCGCCGACCGTACATGTCGGGCGGCTCAATCCGGCTCGCAGCCGCCGCGCAAACGGTGACCCGATCGGCCGTTTAATGCTTGGCGATCATCTGGAGGCGATGGCATGGCTGCTTGCTCGAACGGGGCCTCGCGGCAAGAGGCATGATTTTAATCGCCGCCGGGAAGAGGTGGACGGAATATGAAGCGCAGGTATAGCAGTGGCGCAAGGCAGCTATACAAACGGCGAACGAAGGTGCGCAGCTGGTCCGGCAAGCTTCATAGAAGATCACCGGGCAGAGCCACCGGCAAGCTGCGGCGTCGTATGCGTATGCGCAAATACAGAAGAACCTCATACGGAAGGCGACACCATCGCAAGCGGCCGGCCGCTCCGAAGCGAGCAGCGGCTGTTGTGACTTGCATGAACGAGCAACAGACATTGCCGGCTGTTCTGCGTCAGTTAGAACGTTTGCCGCTCAGCGAAATTATTGTCGTCATCAATGGCTCGCAAGATCGGAGCTTAATGTCGGCTGTGCGCTCCCGCAAGACGACGGTCGTCTGGATGGAAGAGGCGCTTGGACACGATGTCGGGCGCGCGGTCGGAGCGCGAATCACTTCAGCCGATATCATCTTGTTCCTAGATGGGGACGTGCCAGTGCCGGCTAAGCAACTGCGGCCATTTCTCAATGCCGTCAGGCGTGGGGCAGACGTTGCACTCAACGATTTGCGGCCGTATATTGGCAAATTTGCGGAGCAAGATCAAGTGACATGGTGGAAAACATTCCTTAACCGCGTGCTTGGCCGGCCTGATCTAGCCATGAACTCGATGACCGCTGTGCCGCATGCGGTTTCGAGAAAGTTCATCCGTACAGTCGGCCTCAGCGCATTGGCGGTGCCGCCGAAGGCGCTGGCCAAAGCGATCATAAGCGGACTGAAAGTGACGGCACCGGCCAGCGTCGACGTCATACGCCGCAACCGTGTGCGGCCGCACAATAGCGGTGAGCGGAATCCGATGTCGGAGCTGATCGCCGGCGACCATCTGGAAGCGATCCATGAGGTGCAAGATCAGCTAGGCATTCGTGCAGCATTTCCAGATTTCAAAAGAAACCGCGATTTGGCAAGGAGGGTGGCAGATGCTCACGAGCATTATCATTCCGTCGTTTAACGGTGCGCATTTGCTCGAATCTTGCTTGTCTTCGCTTCGGGAATATACTCCCGAGCCTTATGAGGTCATCGTTGTCGATAACGGCTCGCACGACGAGACGATGGAAGTTTGCCGTAAATATCGGTGTAGATTTATTCGCTTCCCGCGCAATCAGGGCTTTCCCATTGCGTGCAACGCCGGCTTGAAGCTGGCGCGCGGCGAGCTGCTGGTGCTGCTGAACAACGATGTGCTCGTCTCCAACAACTGGCTGCATAATATGCGCAGCGCTTTGCTGAGCAGTCCTAAGGTTGGCATCGTCGGTCCGCTTACGAACTATGCAAGCGGCATTCAGCGTGTAAAAGCGCCGCCCTATGCTACGTTGTCAGAGTATTTGCAGATCAGGGACAGCTTGAATACGCCCGATCCTGCCAAGTGGCGAGATGTCGAGCGATTGGTCGGCTTCTGCATGCTGTTTAGACGACAATTGCTCCATGAAATCGGACTTCTGGACGAACGGTTTTCACCGGGTCACTACGAAGACGACGACTATTGTCACCGAACACGCGCTAAGGGTTACCGTCTGCTCATCGCTGGGGATACGTTCGTGCATCATCACGGCAGTGCAAGCTTTCGCAAGCAGCATTCCGCGTATTTGAAAAAAGTTTTGAGGCGCAATTTAAATTTATTTATTCGCAAATGGGGCTATGATCCGCGCACGCTTATTCACAGGAACGTCGCGGATTGACATTGCCCGGGCAGTTTACAAGCTTTGTGAACCTATCTATAGAAGATGGATTGGAGGAGTGGCATTGAAAGGGGTCATATTGGCCGGCGGCACCGGCTCACGATTAGCGCCGCTTACGCACTATATGAACAAACATCTGCTGCCTGTCGGACCATATCCAATGATTCACTATGCGATTGCCAAGCTGCGAGATGCAGGCATATCGGAGATCCTCCTGATCATTAATGCGCATTCGGCACAACTGTATGCAGAATACCTCGGAAGCGGCGAGCAGTTTGGCGTCTCCTTGACGTACCGTATCCAGGATAGTGCCGGCGGCATTGCACAAGCTGCAGCGCTGGCTGAATCGTTCGTAAACGGCGATAAGTTTGCTCTCCTGCTCGGCGACAATTTGTTTGCAGATGAGATTGGCAAGGAGGCGAAGCGATTCGAGGGCGGCGACGAGCGAGCACGAGTGTTTTTGAAGAAGGTGGACGATCCGAGGGCGTTCGGCGTGCCGGAATTTTCACCCTCCGGTAGCATCATCCGAATTGAGGAGAAGCCTGAGCATCCTAAATCGTCTTATTGCGTTATCGGCTTGTACTTTTATGATAGCGGAGTGTTCGATATCGTGCGCAAGCTGAAGCCTTCTGCCAGAGGAGAGTTGGAGATCAGCGATGTGAATAACGAATATGCAAAACGCGGCCAGCTATCTTACTCCGTCCTGCAAGGCTGGTGGATCGATGCTGGAACACATGCCTCGATCAAGGAAGCGTGCCGACATCTTACAGCAAAATCGGCATTCCTTTCCGCTGAACGAAAGGGGAATGAACGATGCGCATGACCAGAATGTCCAGTCGCTGCGCCGCCCGTAGAGCAGGATTTGTCAAGGGCTGGTAGGATGGTATCGGCTCGGGGTGAGCGAGGCGATCGCTCGTGCTGCACCGCTACCTGTGCGGTCAAAAGACCGATAAGCGTTCTGTTCGTCCGCGAACACTCCACCGGCTATGATCTCATCGAAAGTGGCATTATCGACGCGCTGAGGAAAGCGGTGCAGGAACTCGCAATTGCGAATAACACCGATCCTGCTGCCGACATAGTGCGCCGCATCAAGCCGGATCTGATGCTTGTGTTAAACGGGATTTTCTCCCTCACACCTGACATATTGGAACATATTCGGCTTATGGGCGTTACGACGGCCATATGGTTTGCAGACGATCCGTATTTCATGAATTTGTCCTCGGCTTTAGCGTGCACGTCGATCACGTGTTTACACATGAGGCCGGGGTTGTTGCGCATTATGCAGTCACTCGGGGCGCGCTCAGTCCACTATTTGCCGTTCGCCGCAATCTAGCGCGCGTTCATCCGAAGCAGGTGGAAGCCTGCTTATTGGACAGACATCTGCTTTATCGGCTCGGGATTTCGCACACCGCCTTGCATTTTTTAATCGGCTTGCTCCGTATTTGCAGAAGAAAAAAGTGTTTATCGCCGGTGGCTCCTGGGATCGCATGCGAAGCTACAAGAAGCTTAAATCTTCGATTCGGCTTTCCGGTGTACCAGCCGATGTTGCTGTCAATTACTACAACGGCGCCCGTATCGTGATTAATTTGCATCGGCAAAGCGACGGGGCGGGAGGGCCGCTTCCGTTACCACCGCAATCGGTCAATCCGCGCACGTTCGAAATTAATGCATGTGCGGCGCTGCAGCTTACAGACGTGCGTGCGGATTTGCCGAAGCTGTACTCGCCGGGGCATGAGCTTGCTACGTTCACTTCAGCAGAGGAATGTATCGCAAAGCTGGATTATTATTTGCGTCATGAGGACGAACGGCGCGAATTGGCGTTAGCCGGCTATCGAGCGACAAGAGTGTCGCATACGTACGAACATCGGATCGATGCTCTGCTAAACATTGTGTTAAGCACGCATGGAGTAAGGAGGGGTCTAAGTGGCCAAACGCTTGCGTAGAACGCGAATGTCCACGGTTCGCTTATCGAGCGCGAGACGAAGAACAGGCCGTCTGCGCAGTGGCAAATCTCGCCGCGCCAGAGGTTTTCGCAGTTCCGCATATCGCATCGGCTGGGAATACGGCTACCATCACGGCAGGGCGCAAGCGGTCGTAAGAGCGGTGAATGCCGATCGCAACTTGCCGATATACCCGCTGCGCATCATGTACATTACTTCTGGCCTTGGCTTGCCTTATACACCGCTGGATCAAGTAATTGCCGACAGCATTGACAATCAGGTCTACGCCTTTACAGTCGCCAGCCCGACGGATGATTGTGTGAAGCTGGCCAGGGAGTTTCGACCGGATGCGGTCATCGTGCTGGATGGCGTGCAGCGAATGGCGGTCGAACAAATTGCTGGGCTTCGCTCCCTTGGCATTAAAACGGCGGCTTGGTTTGTCGATGACCCGTACTACACGGATCTTACGACGTCCATGGCGTTCAATATGACTTAGTGTTTACGATCGAGTTGAGCTGCTTTCATTTATATCAGCAGCTTGGACACCAAGGCGCTCACTATTTGCCGCTCGGCGTGCATCCGAGATTATTTGCACCGCTGCGGACAACGCCCGCTTATCATTCGGACATCTGTTTTATCGGCACGGCATTTTGGAACCGGGTGAATTTCTTTGACAGCGTCATGCCTTATTTGCACAACGAAAGTTTCGTATTATCGGACTATGGTGGGATCGCATGAAACATTACCACACCATGAAGCGGGACGTGTTTTTGAATCGCTGGCTGTCGCCGGAGGAGACTGCAAAGTATTATAACGGAGCAAAGATTGTCGTCAATTTGCATCGATCGCTCGATGACATGACGTATAACCGAACAGCCGCAGAATTCCTGCTTTGTCGCTCAATCCGCGCACGTTTGAAATTGCGGCATGCGGCGCTTTTCAGCTATCGGATGTGCGCAGCGATGTGTCCCGATTTTTCCAACCGGGGCGGGAGATTGAGACGTTCTCCAGCGCAGAGGAATTTGTGCATAAGGTGAATTTTATTTGGCGAATCGCGAAGCGAGACAGACCGTAGCACTGCAAGGTCTAGCGCGCACGCTGGCGGAGCATACGTTCGGCCAGGCGGATTGCGGAAATGTTCGCATTATTTCCAAGCATAAGGAAAGGAGCTGCTTGAAGGATGAATCCGAACAGGAAAACAAATTTTCATGATGCTTGTGACCGGTTCGCTTCATCGATCGACGGCAGCCGCAAGATGTTTGCCCAGCTGACCGATGTGTTTTCCCAGATCGCTTGGCACGACTTCTCCAACGAATGGGCACCAGAGTGGGCAGAAAGATGCTTTAAGTTCAATAAGGCGCAGAAGAAATTTCAACAAGACTTTAGAGAATGGGCCAATTCGATTACAGAGGACGACATCCAGGCGGTGCAGTCGATCTTCGGATTTGCAAAACCAGTTACAAGCGGTATTCAGGGAGGTGATGACCATCGCACGCATTCGCAGAAGGCGCATATCGCGCACCGCAAGACGGCTCGCAAGAAGCATGCGGCGCGGCGTCAAGGTAAGGCTCAGAAGAGGTCGTAGACGCTTGAGCGCAAGTAGGGTGAGCGGTGCAAGGAAGTCCAGAAGAATACAGGCACTGCGCAGAGGGCGGCTGCGGAGAAGGCGGGGAGCGGCTTTCGGACGCGCTTACAACCGCGCGTATCAACGGTCTTATCATGCAGGCTTCGCAGCGGGCTATGAAGCAGGATTGCAACGGGGCATCTAGGTTGTACAGTCGCCGTTTCCGAGCATTTGAAGACCTCATATGTATACTTTAGCGCTGGCTGATGCGAGGAGGGGACACCAACGGTGAGCGGGAAAACGTTCATGTTGTTTTCGCACTTATGTAATCCGGGACATATGAGCGGTGCCGAGAAATTTGCACTGTTTATGCTGCGCGAATTGTCCCTGTTTCATCGCTGCATGCTCGTGGTGCCGAGCGAAGGTTTGTTAGCGCAGCAGGCAAGAAGCTTCGGCTTTGACGTCATCGTGGCAGAGTATTCATTGATGTGGCAAATGTGGAATCCCGGGCCGCAGCTAGGCGAGGAAGAGGAATACTACCGCGGCACCCCGCAATTTCGCTCACTGCTGAACGTTTTGCATATCCATCGGCCTGACGCCGTGATCGTGAACACATGTGTTAACGCACTGCCGGCACTTGCAGCCAGTCGGCTTGGTATTCCGGTGCTCTGGCTTATTACGGAAGTCATGCGGGACGGTCCGTGGATGCCGCAAGCTGCAAGCTTGATCGATCGCAGCTCCACATGGATTGCCGGCATATCGAACGCTTGTCTGCAAGCGATTCGCCGTTACGTCCCCTCCGGCAAGACGATGCTGCTATACCCTTCCTGGCAGCCGGACAGCTTGCATCCCGCAACTTGGCAAGCGAACCGTCGGCGACTTCGAGCGAACCTAAGCGTGGATGCGCATGAAATATTGGTCGGCTGCGTCGTCTCCGACATCGCCGCGCACAAAGGCATCGATCACTTTATTGAGATGGCGGTGCGCATTTGCCCGTTGCTTTCGACGGTTCATTTCATGATCGTAGGCAACCCGACTGAACAACCGTACTTCGATCAATGCATACAAAATATTCATCAATCTGGATTCGCTTCAAGGTTCAAAATCTTGCCGTTTGGCAGCCAGATTGAGACGTTCTTTCCCGCTATGGATGCAGCGGTTGTGCCTAGTCTTGTAGAGGAAGGATTCGGTCTAACTGCGCTGGAGGCCATGGTGTTCGGGAAGCCGGTGATCGCGTATCGTTCGGGCGGTTTAGAAGAGATGTTAAATCGTATCGGTATGGACAGGTTGCTGGCTGCTCGCGGGGATATCGAGCAGCTGACGGCGGCTGTGCTTGCCGTAGTCCGGAACCCAAAGGAATGTCAGTCTCTCGGGTCGGTTTGCCAGCAAGCCGTCACCGTGCATTACGGAATACAAGCGTATCGCAATCGGCTTGGTCAGCTGCTTCACACGGTCGAGCCGGCTTTAGCGACTCTCGCGGATTACCATGCCGCCAGCCGCGCAGCTGTGCCGGACGGCGTGCTGCTAAGCGGTGCCCAAACCCCGGCGGTGTTTCTCATAGAAGGCGGTCGTAAACGTCCATTCAGAAGTGAAGCGACCTTCTCCGCGCATGGGTACGGATGGCATCAAGTACAAACAGTCGATGACGCGATGCTGCAATGGTTTCCAACCGGTGATCCGCTCTGACGGTGCCTAAATCAGAAGCAGCGTCTCCGGCATCAGAAAGCAACTTGTCAAGGTGGTGATAGTCGAATTGAAGGTGATGACGATAATCGGGACCCGTCCAGAAATTATTCGTTTAAGCTTGATCATCAAGAAGCTCGATCGATTCGCTGACCGACATATCCTCGTGCACACCGGGCAAAATTTTGCCGACTCTCTTTCTGCTGTGTTCTTCCGGGAGATGGGCATTCGCAAGCCGGATTATGTTTTTGACATCAGGCAGCAGTCGCTAGCCGGCCAACTTGCGGCGATGTTTCGTGAGCTGGAACCGATTCTCGCAAAGGAGAAGCCGGAGCGGGTGCTCGTGCTGGGGGATACGAACAGTGCGCTGTCAGCTGTGTTGGTTGAACGGATGGGCATCCCGGTCGTGCATATGGAGGCAGGCAATCGCTGTTATGATGACCGCGTGCCGGAGGAGAAAAACCGCCGGGTAATCGATGCCATCTCCAGCATCAATATGCCGTACACGCCGCGCAGCAGAATGAATCTGCTACGTGAAGGAATGCCGCCGAATCGGATCGTGGTAAGCGGCAATCCGATCTGGGAGGTGCTGCAAGCCAATCAGGCAAGCATCGATCGCAGTGATGTGTTGGGACGGCTGTCACTAAGTGACAACGAATATATGCTCGTGACGATCCACCGGGCTGAAAATGTTGATGATCCCGAATGTTTAAACGAAATTATGCGCGGTTTACATTTGACGGCTGAAAGGTTTGGCATGCGGATGATTGTGAGCGTACACCCGCGTACGAGGTCCAAATTAGCTCAGCTCCAAATGCGTGCCTTGCATCCGCTGATCGAGTTATATGAACCGTTTGGATTTTTTGACTTCGTCAAGCTGGAGCAACATGCCGCCTGCGTCTTAACGGACAGCGGCACCGTGCAGGAGGAATGCTGCATCTTCCGCGTTCCTGCGGTGACCGTTCGGCAAACGACGGAACGTCCGGAAACGGTCGATTGCGGAAGCAATGTGGTGTCCGGCATCGATGCAGAGCGAATTTGTGCAGCAGTAGGCGTGCAGCTCGCGGCGAATCGCCTTTGGTCACAGCCTGAAGGATATATGGCGCCCAATGTTTCCGATAACGTCGTGAAGTTTTTGAGCGGGTTTGTACCGAAACGTTCCGCTGCGAATGACCGTTTGTGATGTAGACTTGCGAGGAGGAGACAGCGGTATGTTTGAAGGGAAGAAAATTTTAATCACAGGGGGTACAGGTTCCTGGGGACACGAGCTGGTGCGCCAACTGCTTAAGAAAAATCCGCAGCAGCTTGTCGTCTATTCGCGTAGCGAAGCGAGTCAGGTGGCGATGAGACGGTTGTTTGACGATCAAAGACTAAGCTTTTGCATCGGCGACATTCGTGATAAAGAGGCACTATCGGACGCTTGTGCCGGCATCGACTATATTTATCATCTGGCCGCGCTCAAGCATGTTCCGATCTGCGAAGAGCAGCCGTATGAGGCGCTGAAGACGAATGTGACCGGGACAGCCAATGTGATCGAGGCAGCGATTGAGCATCGCGTCGAAAAGGTTATTTACATTTCCACGGACAAAGCAGCCAACGCATCGAATTTTTACGGCTTGACGAAATCGATCGGTGAAAAAATGATCGTGCATGCCAATACGCTAAGCTCCGACACGAAATTTATATGTGTACGTGGCGGCAATGTGCTCGGGACGAACGGTAGCGTAATTTCCTTGTTTATTCATCAAATTAAACATTTGCAGGAAGTCGGGATTACACATTTGGAGATGACTCGCTTCTTCTTAACGTTGGAGGAAGCTATTACGTTATTGTTCAAAGCTTCAGAGGTTGCGCTCGGAGGAGAAATCTTCGTCATGATTATGCCGGCGTGCCGAATTGTTGATTTGGCCGATGTTCTGGCGCAAGAGATGGGCGTGAAAAATTACGCGATTCGCGAATTAGGCGTTCGTCCAGGTGAGAAAATACACGAAATTTTGTATTCCGAATATGAGAGTGACTTTACGATCAAGTATGATGATCAATATTTGGTCATCTTGCCGACCATAGACATTCCGGGTTTGAAGGCGGCCTATCAGGCATATCCGAAAGTAAAGAAAAAATTATATTCCTCGTCAGATCAATTAATGTCCAAGGATGAAATTCGGCAAATGCTGATCAGGGGCAGGTTTTTGCCATGAAAAAAATGTTGATCCTCGGAGCTAACGGCATGGCCGGGCATATGCTGTGCCGCTATTTCCGTGCTCATCCAGAATGGGAGGTTCGGACGACCATACGCCAAGCTGCTGAGATGACCAGATTGGACGATGCTTTTCTCGGGGCGTCCTGGTCGTTGGAAGCGACGAATTTCGCACAAGCTGCGCAAATATTGAACGAATATCGGCCTGATGTAGTGATCAATGCGATCGGCATCCTGAATCGGCATGCGGAGCAAGAGCAGATTGTTGCAGAGATTGTGAACGGCCTGTTTCCGCACTGGATTGCAGATCGGCTCGATGAGCTGGGAGACGGCGGCAAGCTGGTGCAAATTAGCACGGATTGCGTGTTCTCCGGAGAGCGGGGCGCATACCGTGAAGATGACAGGCCTGATGGCACCACCACATATGCGCGGACGAAAGCGGCCGGTGAGGTGCTGAGAGCGCCGCATCTGACGATCCGCACCTCGATTATCGGGCCGGAAATTCGGCCGCACGGCATCGGCTTGCTCGCATGGTTTATGCGGCAACAAGGAAAGGTGCCGGGATATACGCACGTGCTCTGGAACGGCGTGACGACGTTGCAGCTAGCCAAATCGATCGACATCATGCTCCAGCACGAAACGAGCGGCATGCTTCACCTCACCGCTCCGCAAATGATTAGCAAATGTGAGCTGCTTCTCAAATTCGCGGACATCTTCGAGAAGCGGGATGTCATCATCGAGCCGGAGGACAGCATACAGCTGGATCGCACGCTCGTGAGTACGCGATCGGATGCAGCGATATGGGCTAGATCAGTGCCGAGTTACGATGAGATGCTTGCGGAGCTTCGCGAATGGATGTGGTCGTCATGAGCGCGACGATCTTCATTACAGGTGCGGGCGGATTTACTGGACGGCATGCTTGCGCATATTTTCGCATGCGCGGGCTGCGTGTTGTCGCCGGCGTGCGGAATGCTGCCCGCCATAAGACAGCCATTCAAGCGGAGCATATCGTGAGCTGTGATTTTACCGATCCGCATGCTGTCAAGAAATGCGTGCAGGCGGCAAAGCCTGATTATGTCCTTCATCTGGCAGGGATGAACGATGTGCGCCGATCTTGGCTTGAGCCGCTCGCTTGCATGCAGGTGAACGTGTCGGGCACGCTTCATTTGCTAGGAGCGGTTGCTGAGCTGTCTACGAAACCGATCGTGCTGGTGGTCGGTTCTTCACTCAGCTTCAATCCTTCGGAAAATCCGCCGCGTCCAGCTCACCCATATGCGCTGAGCAAGACGATGCAGAGCGTGCTCGCGCGTTCTTGGACACACTTGTTCGGACTGCCGATCCTATCCGCTGAGCCTTGCAACTTGATCGGTCCGGGGTCGTCTGCCGGCTTATGCGGGCTGCTCGCGGATTATGTAGCCAAATGGGAGAAGGGCATGCAAGTTGAGCCGTTCAAGCTTTCGTCATTAAGCGAGAAACGCGATTATCTTGACGTGCGCGACGCCGTTCGCGCCTATGAGCGAATCTTGTTTCACGGCACCCCAGGCAGCCTGTACCGTTTTGGCTCGGGACGACTGCGACCGATCAAGGAAGTGGTGCAAGCGTTTGAAGCGGCAGCTGGCAGATCGTTTCCGTATATCGTCAGCGATCAGCCGCCACGCGATAAAGATCCGCAGCAATTTGGCACAGCAATCATGGAGCGGCTTGGATGGCGACCGCAAATCTCGTTTGCGGAGTCTGTGCGCGAAATATTACGCGATGCTCGGCTTAGACTCGCCAGACGCATGCAAGGGGAGGAACATGTATGATCCCGAAAGTGTCGATCATCATCCCGTTCTATAATGATCCTTATGTGCCTGAGGCAGTGCAAAGCGCGCTTGACCAAACGTACCCGAATATCGAAGTGGTGATCGTAAATGACGGTTCGACTGCATATAGCGACCTTTTGCTGCCTTATCGCAAGCATCCGCGTGTCGTGTATGGCGAAAAGCGTAACGGCGGTACCGCCAGTGCGCTCAATGCTGGAATTCGGATGGCCAAAGGGCAGTATATTGCCTGGCTCAGCTCCGATGACCGCTTCTATCCGTGGAAGGTTGCTCGGCAGCTGGCGTATATGATTCCGAAGCATGCGCGTATTTCGTATAGTGATTACGATTTGATCGATGAGAGCGGAGCGGTGACGAAGCAAGCGGCGGGCTTGAAATTTCCGACGTATCCAGACTTTTGTCGGACGTTCTTGACCGGCAACCCGGTGAACGGCTGTACGGTCATTGCGCAGAAGAGCTTGCTGCAGGAGCTTGGCATGTTTCATACGGGACTGCCATATACGCACGATTATGATTTATGGTTTCGGGTCATTGTGAGCGGTATCGACTTTCACTATGTGCCGGAAACGCTTGTTCAATATCGCGAGCACAGTGCAATGGGGACGAGGAAGCACCTGAACACGATTGTGCAGGAGACGGAGCAGACGAAGGCACGATGGGCTGGCAAAATGCAGGACTTCATTCGCAGCATAGGCGGATGAAGTCCTGTATCTTTTGGCGAAGAGTAAGTTATTGGGCCTGCGGCACGCCAAGCTCGGCAAGCATCTTCAGGAAGTGGTCAGCATATACGGCCGGCGAGAAGTGTTGACGGACATAAGCTTGCCCGCGTTTGCGGAGCTTTTCGCGCAGGGGCGCGTTGCGCAGCAGCTCAATCCCTTCTCTAATCCCTTTTGCTTCATTGTGAACGGGATATAATTTGCCTGTCTTGTTATGCAGGATAAAGCTGGACGGGCCGTCAGAATTGCTGCTCAGCACCGGGCAACGGCAGCTCATCGCTTCCAGGAGTGCATAACCGAAGCCTTCGTATAGAGAAGTCGAGCATAAGAAGCCTCCGGAGTCGCCAATACGCGAATAATGAACGGCCATCTCTGCATGTGGAACAGGTGGGTGCAGCACGATGCGCGAGGCGAGCGAATACTCATGGATAAGGCGCTCGAACGCTTCTTTCTCTCCCGCTTCGTTCAGATTCTGATCAGCATAGACCCAGAGAGTCAAATGCGGTTGGAGCTCGCACCAACGCTTGGCCATCCGCAGAAAGGAGCGCCAGTTTTTGTTTTGCTCAAGCCTTCCTACCCAGCCGATGATCGGCCCTTGCCTTGTCGGTGGCGCCCCGGGGCGGTAGGAAAACGAGTCCGCATGCAAGCAATTGTGGAATGAAAATTTGCGAATGCCCGGAAAGATGGAGTCAAACAGCTGGCGCATATGCTTCGTTCTTGGAAACAATACGGCATTGCTGCAAGTGTGAACGTAAGGCAACGCTTCAAGCAGTGTCCCGATCGCCTGTTCGAGCGTGCCGAGACCTTGACATTCATAGATGACGGGATTTTGGAAGCCGCACTGTCGAACGCGTTCGAGCATCATGTAATTGCTGGAGACGATAACAGCGTCAAATGCATGGCGCTCAAGTATGGAACGGAGCGTTTGCATGTCATCTGCTATATACAGAGGCATATCAGGCGGTCGGTTGTGCACACCTGCGCCATCGGTTTGGTATAGGAAATGGCACTCGACTCCGCGTGCCCGAAGCGCTCGAAAGCGTTCTCGGTTTAGGGTTTCCACGCCGCCGCTGGGCACGAAGTAAGTGAACAGCAATTTCATAGTCATTTTCGCCCCTCTTGCGAGATCGAAACGATCGGTTCATCATCGCCATAGTATGCGGAAGGATGGATGGACGTGTGTGTGGCTGTGGAGCATAAGGATGATGGTTCTCGGCAAAGTTTTTAAGACCAGGTCATGATTTTGGGGTTGTCTTGTCGTATGTGACTAGAATGTGCACCCGCGCTCTATGTTGGAGTTTTTCCGCATAAACAGGCATTGCTGATGTGTTCTGTGCAGAGCAGATACCTTCAAACACGCGTGGAAATTTACCATCAGTACCTGATTGTATTGTTGGCATATATCAGAGTGGACGCAGCATAAAATTGATAGTGAAGTACAACGATTACGGATTGCGTATGCTCATCCAATGAGGGAAGGTGGAAGGTCAATGGAAACACGGTTAACGACAGAGAAGTTGTGGGAGCCGGATCTGTTGCTGACGGAGCTTGAGGAGACGGAGGATTGGATCGTAATGGCGGATGATGAGGAGGCGGACGAGGACTTCGACGAACGAGCTGAGGATGACGACGAGAACGAGGAAGAAGACAATGACGAAGACGAAGATGACGAAGATGACGATGACGAAGATGACGATGACGAAGACGACGATGAGGAAGATCGTGCAGATGTAGACGAGGGCGACGATCAAGACGAAGAAGATGATGAGGATGACGGTGAAGACGACGAGGACGATGCCGAAGCCCGTGCGGAAGACGATGAAGATGATGAGGAAGACGACGAGGATGAAGATGATGACGATGAAGATGACGATGAGGATGGGGAGGATGAGGAGGACGCATAAACCGGTATTTACATCAGCTGCTCCGGCAACGGGGTAGCTTTTTTGCGTCGTTATCGAGTATGATATGGATGTTGAAACGCTAACATGCACTATGTAAGGAGGACGGATCTGATGTCTGAGAGCAAGGCCTATATAGGAACTTATTTAGGTGAAGAAGCAGTTCATTTAACGTTCGGTTCATATGAAGCTACAATATTGCCCGCCATTGGTGCCAATCTTATTTCATTCCGTCATAAGGACAAGCAGTATACGATTTTGCGTGAGCCGGAATCGATCGAAGCGCTGCGTGCTACTCCCGGCATTTACGGCATACCAGTACTATTTCCGCCAAATCGTTACGAGGACGGCAAGTTTCCATGGAATGGCAAGACGTATCAATTCCCGGTTAATGAAGCGTCCACTAACAATCATTTGCACGGATTTTTGCTCGACATTCCGTGGAAGCTCGAACATTTCTCAGCGGACGAGCTGGAGAGCCGGGCTGTTCTCTCCGTCACGATCGATGAGCATCATGAAGTGTATTCATACCTTCCGCATCATTTTACGATCCGGCTTCGCTATGCGCTGGATCAGAACGGCTTGCAGCAACAAGTTTTCGTACATAATCACGGCTCAGAGCCGATGCCTTGCTTACTAGCATTCCATACGACGATCAATGCACCGTTTGCGGCGAGCAGCACTGCAAAGGATTATACGTTCAAGTTGACGATCGGCAAGAGGTGGCAATTGAATGAACGGATGCTGCCCACGGGTCAATATCAAGCGCTTACCCCTGAGGAAGAGAAGATGAAGCAGGGCGGACTGTCGCCATTCTTCGCTGCGATGGACAACCATTATACGAGCGAGCCGCAGAATGGACGCAATCGCATGGAGTTGTATGATACGAAAGAACAAGTGACGCTTGTTTATGACGTCGGCACGGCTTACAAGCAATGGATGATTTGGAACAATAACAAGACGGAAGGCTTCTTCTGTCCAGAGCCGCAGATCAATTTGGTCAATGCACCGAATGTGAATTTGCCTGCAGAGGAGATCGGACTTGTCGCTTTGAAGCCGGGTGAAATTTTTGAAGAGACGAGCCGTCTGTATATCGTGAACGGCAAGCTGTAACCTTCGAAGCCCGCAAGGGCTGGAAGGCTTGTTAACGTCAAATATTTATATTGATGCAGAAGGCCGCTTCAACGAAGCGGCTTATTTGTACGGATGAAAGGAAGAGGAGGAAATTGATTTGCGAAGTTTTGCTTGGCTGATCGGCTTTCTATTCGCCGGGGAGATCATCGAAAGCGTATTTCGAGTTCCTCTGCCCGGCAACGTGATCGGCATGCTGCTGCTCTTCATCGCGCTGCAGATGAAATGGTTGAAGCTGGAGCAAGTGAAGGGAGCAGCCGATCTATTGTTGTCGCATATGATGTTGTTCTTCGCTCCGATCATCGTCGGGACGATTGCCTACGCGAACCAACTGCAGGACAATTTGTGGCTGATGATCGCAGTCATCACGGCTGGGACGCTCGCTGTGCTCGTCGGAAGCGGATTGTCCGTAAAGTTCTTGGAGAAAAAAACACGAAGGGGAAAAAACGTCCATGGCTGAACTGTATGCAAATCCCATCTTCGGCATCGGCCTTACCGTACTTATGTATATGCTTGCCTTAAAGCTGAGAAGCAAAGTCGCCTGGCTCCATCAGCTCTTTACATGTTCACTGGCTATCATCCTCGTATTGCTCGTATTCAATATCCCTTATGAGCAATATATGGCAGGCGGTGAGTGGATTCAATTTTTGCTAGGTCCGGCGACGGTTGCATTAGCCGTGCCTCTGCATAGGCATTGGCATTTGATCCGCAATCAATGGCTGCCTATCGCCGCAGGAATAAGCATAGGCGTGTTTATCGGATTTGGCACCACGATCTTATTATTTCAATTGTTTGGCGGTTCGCACGAGCTTCTTATGACGGCACTTCCAAAGTCCGCCACGGCACCGATATCGATCGAAATCGTAGACCGACTAGGCGGCATCCCGGAGCTGGGAGCCGTTCTCACCGTACTGACCGGTTTGTTCGGAAGCATGTTTGGAACGTGGTGTCTTCGCAAAGTCGGTGTGCGGACAGACATGGCGATCGGCATTGCGATGGGGACATCTGCGCACGGCATCGGCACGGCAAAGGTGTTGAAGGATTCTGAGCTTCAAGGAGCCTATAGCAGCTTGGCTATGGGGCTGACCGGCATCGCCATCAGTGTTGTCTCATTGTTGTTCGGGTAAAATATCGTCTTCTATCGCGGTGAGCAGCATACAGCGTCATGCAGCCAAGGCTTCCCTGGCTTACCTGTTCGAGGGCTGTGGAGCTTCATGATGAGCAGCTTTTCCGTGAGGCTTTGTTGGAATTTGGCCAGCACCATCAGGCTGCGGGCGATTTCTCCACTGTCGGTCATATCAGACATA
The DNA here is from genome assembly GCA_963755735.1 of uncultured Paenibacillaceae bacterium. Lineage (GTDB taxonomy): Bacteria > Bacillota > Bacilli > Paenibacillales > DA-C8 > Insulibacter. The sequence goes on along the minus strand of CAVWLN010000035.1, from coordinate 78,967 downwards.
GGAGCGTCCGCAACCGCCTCGACGATCTTCGCAAGCGCCGTTTGACTGCGCGCAATCGCCTCGAGCATATCTAGCTTAATCGCATACTCATTGCGTTGGTCCGGCAACTTGCTTCACCCGCCCAGATCGAATAAGCTTCCTGAATCCGAAGAAGAGGAGCTTTCCTCACCGTCTTCATTGCTTCCGCTGGATAGTAGAATTTTGAGGTTTTTGGCCAGGCCGCTCTCCACCTTCGTCACACCTTCGATCACTTCAATCAGTTGCTCATGCACTTTAAGCGAAGCCTTCAACTGACTGTCATGATCGGCGAACTGCGCAGCGTTCACATGACGGTTCGTCCATTCGCCCGCCTTTCTCATTTCCATCGCTTTCGCTTCCAAGATGATAGCTAAGTGTTGTTGAATTGCCGCATTGACTGCCAAAATCCGCAAATAAGTATGTTCTCTGGACATTGCCACTCGCCCCCGGCTCGTCATTCCTCTACCGTATGATCCTGCAACCCTTCGATGATTGGCTCTAAATTTTCCGCAAGCGCTTCTTGCAAATCTCCGATACTGTTCAAATAAGAGGTCACATTGACCGCGATATCAAGGGAACGGCGCATGATCGCATCCTGGCTTCGGAATGACGCATTTTCGTTTGGAATTTCGTTAACCAATTGAACGGCCAGATGGACCGCGATTTCTCTCGTTGAATGCAAGATGCGTGACAATTCGTCATGTGACTTGGCCATCTGCTCCAAGATTTCACTGACTTGCTTTTCCACTTATTCTCACCGCCAATATAAGCTCCATATATTCCAACATTATTATATGTCGTATGTGCGTCAGAATGTTCATAGTTGATCATGAAATGTAACAAGAATGAGAATCTTAGGGATGCAGCTTGCGCCGCCCATATTTTTCCACATGAAATGTCGGAATGAACCGCAGGACGGCTAAGCAAGCTAATCATTAACAAGCTAGAAAATCATTAGAAACTTGTTACAAGGAGGCATCTCATAACATGAACGATTTTGGCAGGATCGTCATTGTGGCCATGCTCTTGACCTTGACCGCATGCGGTCAGCAGCCGACAGAGGATGAAACGCCGCTCAGCGCTGATGAGCAAAATTGGCGGCAATACGGCGTAGACGATCCGCGGATGATCGACTGGATGGATATGCATTTGAATACGCGAATGGAGTCAGACCGTTCGTTAGCGCAAGCTGTGGAACAGCTGGAACGCATTCGGGAGGCGGTCGTCATTCGCACCGATTACAGCGCCTATGTTGCTGTGCGGACAACAGCCCCGTACGGAAGCGGCGGTACTGAGCTGTCCAGCGCCATGAAATCGCGCATCATACTTGCGATTAAGACGATCGATTCCAAAATTACAAACGTATATGCATCGATGAAACCGGATGTATATCGCACCCTTTCCGATTATGCTGCAAAGCTGGAAAACGGGGTGCCGGAGCGACAGCTCGTACAAGCATTCAATAAGCGCATGCAGCAGTTTTTTCCGTATTCGGAGCTAGGTCAATAATCTCGCCCATTTTGCCCCTGTCACAGCACCATCAAGGTCCACTCTTCATACTATAACTTTGACTGTATCCCTAAACCTTGTAACATATAAAAGCCCGGGCAAGGAGGGGTGACAATTTTGAAGGGTAACGACCACAAGAATAAGATTTTGACAAATCGTGAGCGTGAAGTGTTCGAGTTGCTCGTACAGGATAAGACGACAAAAGACATTGCAGAACAGCTGTTTATTAGTGAAAAAACAGTGCGCAACCATATTTCGAATGTGATGCAAAAATTGAATGTCAAGGGTCGTTCACAAGCGGTTGTCGAATTAATTCGGCTCGGGGAGCTGAGTATATAAGATCAGCTCAGAGAATGACCTCTCATTTAATTAAGACCTTCTTTTCGGTTTGTTGTACACAAACAGGGAAGAAGGTTATTAATTTTGTTAGAATGGTATTGGGGTTACATAAACCGGATATTGGCTAAGGAGTGAATCGCTTTTGACCTTATATGATCAATATGCTCACGGCATCATACGCGTGAAAGTGCCTGTACCGTTCCCCTTGCAATGGGTGAACAGTTACATCTTGCAAGACGGGGCAGGCTATATTATCATCGATCCCGGCTTACATACCGATCGTGCCAAGCAAGCTTGGCAAGCGGTGTTCGATCAGCTCGAGGTGCAGCCGCAGCAAATTCGCCAAGTCATGCTGACGCACCATCATCCGGATCATTACGGACTGGCTGGATGGATGCAGGAGATAAGCGGCTGTGACGTGTTCATGTCGCGGGCCGGACACGAATTGACGCAGAGGATGTGGGGGGAGCAGGAGTCGATGACAGAGGAATTGTGCGCATTATTTGCTTCCCACGGCTTGCCGCCGGACAAGCTGGAGCAGATGCGCCAGCATATGCGAGATTTCATCCCGTTAGTCTCTCCACAGCCGGAAGTGAAATATATCGAGGAAGGGGAAACCTGGACGGCAGGTGAGCTGCTGTTTCGGAACGTGACCGTCTCAGGCCACGCCTTTCGCCATCTGTGCTTTATCGAGGAGAAGCATCAATTGATGTTTTGCGGTGACCACATCTTGCCGCGCATCACACCAAATATTAGTTATTTGCCGAACGAGGATCCAGATCCGCTGCATTCGTTCCTGTCGGGACTAGACACGTTATCCGCTTACGAAATGGGGCAAGTATATCCGGGGCATCGCGATCCTTTCGACCATCTTCAGCGGCGCGCTGCCGACCTGAGGCAGCATCATGAGCAACGCTTGCACGAGGTCACTCGCTTGCTCGCACAGCCGCTGTCCGCGTATGAGCTTTGTCAGTGCATGTTCGGGACGAGGCTGACGATTCATCAGCTTCGGTTTGCGATGTCGGAGACGCTGGCTCATCTGATCTATCTTGCGCGGCGAGCTTACGTAAGCGTGCAGGATGAAAGCCGCACACCGCTCTATGTAAGGCGCCGTCCTTATTTGCCTCAGTAGTTGGCATGAGCAAGACGACTGCTTGCGGCGGCGGCAATAGCGCCGACGATGTCATCCAGAAACGTATGAATATTGTCGTCTTTCTTACTGTTCAGCTTTTCAAGTATGCCGGGCTTAAGCTTGTCAATATATCCAAAGTTCGTCATGCCGATGCTGCCGTATACGTTCGTTACGGAGAGCGCCAATGTTTCATCCACGCCATAAAGTCCTTCATCATGTTCAATCATTTCCTGAAGCGGGCTTTCTAAGCAAGCCCGCTTCTGCTAACATATCGAGTTGAATGCCAGTTAGAATGGCATTTTGCACTTCGCGCTTGGCCAGCACTCGCTCTACACTTTTGATGCAATCGTCCAGCGTCAGCTGTTCGATGTACTCCCCTTGCAGCAATAGCACAAGCTCCGCAATATCTTCAATCCGCACACCGCGCCTTTCGAGCCACTGTTTGGCAGATTTCTTCACTTGCAATTGATCCAGACTGTATGTCATACGTCGTCGCTCCTGATAGATCGGGATTATGTATGCTATCAACACCCATATAGTATGGGCGAATGTGCGCAAAAAAATGTCCTTCAAAAACAGTTATAAAACAAGCAGGGGCTCGTATACATAGTAGTACAACAGTACAAGAGGAGGACATATACAATGAGGAAGAGAACGATCAAATGGTTCACAGCCATCGGTCTGGTTACGATGCTTCTCTCTGGATGCTCACTCTTTCAGCAAACATCCGAGCTAACAGAGCACGATCCACACACCGAGCATCTGATCGCGGCGGAAGTGATGGGCGAATTGGCGAATATGCCGAATGACGAAGATGCGGATATGCCTGAAGTGACGGCACCCGTCACGCTTTACTTTGAAGATGCGAACGGCTTCGTTGCTCCGGTTACGATGAACATTCCGATGACAACCGGCATCGCAGAGCGTGCGCTGGAAGACTATATGGTTGACGGGGCGATCTCAAGCGCGGAAATTCCAGCCGGATTTACCCCTCTGCTGCCTGCTGGCACGACAGTAGAAGGGATGGATATTGTCGAAGCGGAGAAACTAGCGATCGTAGACTTCTCCAGGGAGTTTCTCGATTATGATGCGGCTAAGGAACGGAAGATCGTAGAAGCAGTCACATGGATGCTGACAGGCTTCCCGACGATCGAGCAGGTCAAGATCCGCGTTGACGGGGAGCCACTGCACGCGATGCCTGCAGCAGGGTTTCCGCTGTACGAGCCGCTGACACGTTCGATCGGCATCAATCTGGAGCCGTTCAATGGCGTCAATCTGGCATCTGCGGAAGCAGTCACGCTATATTTCAAGAGCGAGTCGGCAGAATCATTCGATTACTTGGTACCCGTTACGAGAATGATCGAGAAATCGGCTAATAAAGCGCAAGCGGTGATGGAGCAGTTAATTGCCGGTCCTGTACATGACGGACTCTATGCAGTGCTGGCACCAGAAGTCAAAGTGCTCGATCTGCAGCCTTCTGATGAAGTCGTAACCGTTGACTTCAACGAGTACGTGCTTGATCCTGAGTATCGGATCATGGAAGATTCCATGCAGTCGGTCATCCTGTCGCTCACGGAAAATCAAATCGGGGAACAGGTACAAATCAAGGTGAACGGCGAGGTGGAAGTGCTCGGCAGCAATGAGCAGCAGTTGACGCAGCCAGTCGCCAGACCGGATCATTTCAACATCTACGATTTGTAATGAAGCTGGAAGGAGAAAGAGAACGCCGGGGTTCGTCCTCTGAGGCGGGCTCTTTTTTTACGGCGGCGTGATTTTCATACGCTGCTTTGTTACAATAGGGGCGATGCACATGCAGATTCTTAAGGAGGACTACACGATTGGTTAGATATGACGGAAGACAGACTGGCGAGCTTCGCAAAGTGAAGATTACGCCCCATTACAATAAACATGCGGAAGGCTCGGTATTGATCGAGTTCGGGGACACGCGAGTGATTTGCACCGCGACGGTCGACGAACGGGTGCCTCCGTTCATGAAAGGCGAGGGCAGAGGCTGGGTCACGGCAGAATACTCCATGCTGCCGCGAGCGACACAAACGCGCAATCAGCGCGAAGCAGCCAAGGGCAAGCTGGGCGGACGAACCATGGAAATTCAGCGGCTCATCGGCAGAGCGCTTCGCTCGGTTGTCGATCTGCAAGCATTGGGTGAACGGACGATTACGCTCGATTGCGATGTCATCCAAGCGGACGGCGGAACACGCACGACATCGATAACAGGTGCATTCATTGCGATGGCTTTCGCCATACAGAAAATAGTGGATACGCATAAGCTGGAGAAATTTCCGATCCGCGATTTCTTAGCTTCTGTCAGCGTTGGCGTGCTGGACGGCACTCCGCTGCTTGATTTGAACTACATAGAGGATTCACGCGTCAAAGTCGATATGAACGTCGTCATGACGGGCAAAGGAGAGTTTGTGGAAATTCAAGGGACCGGGGAGGATGCTCCGTTTACGCGCGACGAGATGGAGGCGATGCTGGAGCTCGCTGAATCCGGCATCAAGGAGCTGATCGGCCTGCAGAAAGACGTTCTCGGTGCGATGTGTGAGAAGATAGGAGCGAGCTCATAAGATGAATATACATAATCAGAAGGAAGGGCAGATTGTGATCGCCACGCGGAATGCTGGCAAGAAGCGTGAATTTGAGCAAATGCTTCAGCCGTTAGGCTTCCAGGTGCTCAGCTTGGCTGATTTTCCGCAAATTCCGGATATTGAAGAGACGGGCACAACGTTTGCCGACAATGCACACATTAAAGCGCGCGCAACATTAGACGCGCTCGGCATGGCGGTCATCGCTGACGATTCCGGCCTTACCGTACAAAGGCTAGGAGGAGCTCCCGGCGTCTATTCCGCGAGATATGCAGGCGAGGATGCGACAGACGAAGCGAACATTCGCAAGCTGCTTTCCGAACTGAAGCAGCGAAAGCGGACGAACAGCCGTTAGGAGAAGTGACGATACGCTCCGGCGCAACCCGAAGACTGCTAAGTGAAGCTGCATTCGTATGCTCGATCGTGTATTTGAAGCCGCGACCAGATGGCGGCTGTGACACAATCGTCACAGAGGGCAGATTAGCGGGCAGTATTGTTGATGAACCCGGTGGAGAAGGCGGATTCGGGTATGATCCGCTCTTCTATGTGCCGGAGTTTGGCGCGACGATGGCTGAGCTTACCGAGCGAGGAGAAAAATGCGATCAGCCATCGGGGTCAAGCGTTGCAAAGTTGCTTGACGAGCTGCGCAAAACGATATAACGTTCATCGCACAGCGGGGGCAATTGGCGTTGGCGGCGTGCGTCAGCGGCATGTATAAGCGGGTACGGGTACAGTCGACGTAGCGGTTGTCTGGCTTATTTGACTTGGATGCGGTATTTGCGCAACCAGTAATCGACTTGATACAAATAAGCGAACAACTGCGGCGTGTTCATCAGCTGACCGAACCATGGCGTATCGAACGTATCCGTCTCCGATGCGGCCATAGCACGCAGCTTCGCTTCGTTGACAAATTCCTCGGATCGGTGAGTGGAATCGTCCAGAACTTCCAGCAACAGGCGTTTGACCGCTTGCATATAGGTCGGGTTATGCGTCTTCGGGTAAGGGCTTTTCTTGCGGTATAGCACATCTTCCGGCAGAATGCCGTGCAAGGCGCGCCGCAGGATGCCCTTCTCTCGCTCCCCTGCGGTTTTGATCTCCCACGGAATGTTCCAGACGTATTCGATCAGCCGGTGATCGCAAAACGGCACTCGTACTTCCAGACCGACCGCCATGCTCATGCGGTCCTTACGATCGAGTAAGGTCGGCATGAAGCGGGTAATATTCAAATATGACATCGCGCGCATGCGCATCTTCGCATGGTCGCGCTGCTCCCCTGGCAGATAAGGCACTTCATTCAGTGCTTCCTCGATACCGCTCGGCGACGTATTGCCTCGGCTTGATCCAATCGGCGAAGTCCGGATTAATCAGCTCGATCCGCGATTGAAAGTGTAAGGACCAAGGGAACGTATCCGCCTGCAAAGCTTCCTCTCTATGAAACCAAGGATAGCCGCCAAACACTTCATCCGCTGCTTCCCCGGATAATGCGACGGTCGCTCCTTGCTTAATTTCCCGGCAAAATAAATACAGCGAGCTGTCGATGTCGGCCATGCCCGGCGTATCTCGAGCATCAACCGCTGCACGCAGTGCATCCGCAAGCTCAGGCGTATCGATCTCGATGTGATGATGCTTTGTGCCAAGGTATTCGGTCATGCGCTCAATCCAAGGTGCATCAGGATTCGGCGTGAAGTCGCTCGCTTGGAAGAAGCGATCATTGTCTTTGTAATCGACAGAATACGTATGCAGCTCGCCTAGCTGTTGCTGCTTGTAATACTGCGCTGCGATAGCAGTCAATGCGCTCGAATCGAGTCCTCCTGACAGCAATGTGCACACCGGAACGTCCGATATTAATTGTCTTTGCACCGTGTCGATCAGCAGATGGCGGACACGCTCAGCGGTGGCATCCACGTCGTCGGGGTGGCTCCTCTGCTTCGAGCTTCCAATAGCAATCAATGCGAAGGCCGGCTTGTGAAAATTGTAGCATATGTCCGGGCTTTAATTCGTGTATTTGCTTGAAGATGCCGTGCCCTGGCGTACGCGCGGGACCTGCAGCGAACACCTCGGCCATGCCGTCGCCCCGACCTCAGGCTGTACGTACGGATGGATGAGGATCGATTTTGGCTCCGATCCGAACAGGAGCATGCCGTTATTTGTACTGTAAAAGAGAGGCTTTACCCCTAATCGGTCACGTGCCATAAACAGCGATTGCTGCCCTTCATCCCAAACAGCAAAAGCGAAAATCCCGTTTAATTTGTCCACGCATTCTGCTCCCCACTCGATATAGGAGACGAGCAAAACTTCTGTGTCACAATTCGTGGCGAAGTGGTGTCCCTTGCCGCTGAGTCGTCGCTCTAAGCTCAGCCGCGTTGTATAGCTCCCCATTATACACGATGCAAAACGTTGTTCCTTCGACTTCTCGGTACATCGGCTGAGCCCCGTTCTCAGGGTCAATGACGCTCAGTCTGCGGTGGCCGAATGCGCAATGTGCGGTCATCCAAGTGCCGGAAGCATCTGGGCCGCGCGGTGCCAACGTGTCTGTCATCGCCTCCAAAATCGACGGAAATTGCGTTAAGTTTTTTTTCCATTCGACCCATCCTGTGATTCCACACATAATGGTTCTCATCCCTTTCCATCCAGCTTCAACAGTGATCGGATAACGATGGACGATATCGCACTTCGTTATGATCATAAATTAACAGTATGCGCAAGGAGGTTTCATCATGCCTGTTCACACACAGTTCAACGGGAGGAATCATGTTGTTGAGAAATCGTTCGATTATGCGCATCTCATTAAGGATATGAGGTGACGAAATTGATGAGTTGGATTGGAAAGGGCATGGCGTTTGCGTTGTTTGTATGCGGGCTTGGTTTGTTTCTTTATCATCTATACGATAGTTGGAAAATAGCTAATTATTTTCCTCCATTTCGTTGTTTATCAGTATGATAGTTGGAAAACAGACAATTAATATCCACCAGTTTCGAGAATTTCATCCAATCTCTAAAAATTAGTTGTATGATTTCCAATTAACTCAGTATATTCTAGGCATTCAGGCGTAATTAGTTGTATAAAATCCAATTAACACGTTTGTCACACAATTCTTTTTATGAATGATTGATTTTCTGATGGGATTGTGATAACATAATTTTTGTTCTTTCTGTCCCAGTAGCTCAGCTGGATAGAGCAACGGCCTTCTAAGCCGTCGGTCAGGGGTTCGAATCCCTTCTGGGACGCCATACATAGTTAAGCAAAGCCGCCAATTATGGCGGCTTTTTTAATGGATCGCAGTCCGGCACTTTCCTTATTGCCCGGCAATTCGTTTCTTCCGAAGCTTGGCGGCAAAGCGTCGGCGAAGGAGCAAGCATGAAGAAAGGTGTCGTCTATTTGATTGGAGCAGGTCCGGGCGATCCGGAACTGCTGACGGTGAAGGCGGCACGTATATTGCGACAGGCGGATGTGATTTTGTATGACCGGCTTGTAAGTCCAGAACTGCTCGCTTATAAGAAAGGAGATGCGCTGGTCGTTTATTGCGGCAAAGCGCCCGGCAACCACACTTACAAACAAGAGAAAATCAATCACATGATGCTACACTACGCTCGCCAGGGGATGACCGTCGCACGTCTGAAAGGCGGAGATCCGTTCGTATTTGGCCGCGGCGCCGAAGAAGCGTTGTTTCTACATGAGCGAAACATCCAGGTGGAATTAGTGCCCGGAGTGACCGCGTCGATCGGGGCGGCAGCTTATGCCGGAATTCCATTAACGCTTCGCGGACTGAGCAGCTCGTTCGCCTGTGTAACGGCCAGTCGATGCCATGGTGAGCAATCGGATATTCGTTGGCAAGAGTTAGTTGACAGCGTTGATACGCTGGTCATCTATATGGGAATTCACTGTTTACCGCAAATTCAACATGAATTGCTGCGACACGGCAAAAACAAGACGACCCCGTTTGCCATTGTGGAAGCGGCGACCACTTCAAAGCAGCGGACGACGATCGGAACGCTGGAAAAGATGGCGGCATTGGCTACGGCGCAAAAGGTGAGAAATCCGGCGATTATTATCATAGGGGAGGTCGTGCGTTTGCAGGCGCAGCTCGAATGGCTGGCCGAGCATGCTGCAAGCAATGTGACAGGCTGACTTTCCCATTTATTCATTCATAATTTTCAAAGTCACATAATTTTCAAAGTCACCGAATGGTGGCTTTTTCATTTTTGTAACAACTCTCAGTAAAATTATGGTATTATTGATCAGTCAAGGTGCTGTGCATGGATGAGACGGGACTTGCACTTATCATATTTACGAAACGGATAACTAAGTTTTAGGAGGATCGTAGATGGACGGCCCACTGTTACATGATATCATCGCATACTCATGGAGAATTACTCCCGGATTAATACTTATTGCCCTTACCTATTTATTACTCCCACGACAGTCGACGATATCCAAAATTTTCATGCTTGTGTTTGCCTTTATTCTTGTTCGCGATGCCATGACTCCAGCGGGGTATTGGCAATTTGGCGTTTCTGCAAACACAATCTGGCTTCGTTTTGCTGAGAATGGCGCGTTGTTAGTCATTCTGGGTGCTGCTTCTATATTGTTTACCGTGCTTATTTTACGACTGAATACGAGTCTAAAGGTTAACATTGAGTGGTTTGGTACAAACAAAGTGGCTTCAATATTGGTTGGCATTGTCGGAGCCCTCGTCGTTGTTGCACCTATTTTGCTTTCGTACTTGTTCGCACCCATTGAGGAGAGGGGCGGAGCCGTTCCACCATCCCTTTGGCTGCCGCTTTTGTTTTTGGCTTTGAGTGGGAACTGGCTGGAGGAAGTTTTGTTCCGTGGTTATTTGCAAGGTTATTTGAGCAAGTGGACTGGACAATGGAAAGCGGCGCTCCTATCTGGCTTGTTGTTTGCAGTCGGGCATATTTTTTTGTCAGCGACTGTGACGGACCTCGGGGTGTTTGTTTTATTATTTACCTTCTATGAAGGCGTAATATGTGCGGTAGTAAGGATGAATCATGGCGTGATCGCCTCCACCTTGACACACGGTACAGCCATCTTCATTCTTGCCGCAGGGCTTATATAAAGTCGAGCTGAATCATAGCCAGCCAAATCTTATGGACGAATTCCTTTCCGAAGCGCATCATTTCACGGAATTTGGCTGGCAGTTTCTTACCTGCATGATTTTTTACCTCCCCCTTCGCGTTCGTAGTTTGTATTTATTTCACACCTCCCTCTTCTGCTTCTCCAAAAATTGGTTGCTTGTATGAATCCTATCCTAACATTTAAATAGCGAATGTTGTTGAATAACGTTGATTTGACTAGAAAATTGTTAACGTTATGTAATTTTTCACAAAAAACTATAAAAAAATAGTACAAATTTCCCGATGTAATAATATGGAAGGCATATGGAAGGGAGAGGGAAAATGTATAAAAAAGTAGAGAACCATATTGAACTCGCCATGTTTAACTTTATATGGATGACAGCGTGGAAAGAGAAAGGGTTTGAGTTTGAATTTTCGGAGAACGTTTTGGATCGTTATCTCGTCATCACGGACGACGGGGAGTACGCTGGCTCGCTCGAATTCAAACCTTACACCAGCAATGGGACATTGGATGCAGTAGCTCCCTTCAGCCAGCATCCGCTTGTCGAGGCCGACCCGACGCGCGTAGCGGAGATTGATAAAGTTGCACTGCTGCCAGAGTTTCGCCGCAAATATACTTCAGAGCTTCTTTCCGCAGGTATTTATTTTGCATGGCAGAGTGGTTTGCATTATTTGTTAGCTTTGCTGGAACCGGTATTTTGCCGGGCACTAAGTATTACATTTCGCGTGCCGATGGAGAGGGTCGGTAAGAAAACGTTCTACAAAGGAGGCTATGTCATTCCGGTACTGATCAAGGTAAAGCAGATATACGATCAACCGAAGCGGTACGAATGGTTGAACTTGTCTTTGTACGCTGACAAGACGCTGAACGGTTTGCAGCGCAGTTAACATGATCACATCGTAGAAAGAAGGTAGAAAATGAACCATGAACAACGGACTAACCATTATTGATAAGCGCAATCGATTGTTTGTCAAAATTTTGTGGAGCATGCTTGCTTTGGGCATCGTCGTCGATGTGGCCGCAGGGCTGCCGCTAAGTATGATCGCAACGCTTATGATCAGCGGGACAATCATGTGCGGACTAGCAACTTTTCTGACATACCGCCGCATCCTCGTGAACTATATTATGTATCTTGTCCCCTCGATCTTTGCCATGATTACCGTGCTGCTCATCGTAGCGGACCCGAATCCGCTCCTTAGTACATATTTTCTCGTATACGTCAATATCGCTTTGATGACTTTGTATTCGAACTATAAGCCGATCGTATTCGCTGGTCTTCTCGGCATAGGGATTAGTACATATTTGTTCTTGCATCCGTATTATGGTGAATTGTTGTTTCCGGAAGAATCTTTGGCGTATTTGTACTTATATTTAATCATGCTAACGCTCGCTCTGCTGTTCTCCGCTCGATTTAGTGAGAGGCTGCAGCGGGAGGCCGATGCCGAGAGACAAAATGCAGTAGAAGCGAAGGAGCTGGCCGATCAGCTGCTGCACAAGCTGAAATCTTCGATCGACGTGCTGGACGAATTCAGCAGCCAGCAGAAATCCGATGTGCAAAGCACGGGGAAAATATCGAGCGAAGTGACGCACATGTTCACAGAGATGTCGAAGTCGGTGGAAAGTCAGACAAGCAGCTTGCTTAACATTACGGAATCGGTGGCGGAAGTGGAATCGATCGTCAACGAGCTTGCGAAAAATGCAAGCGAGCTGCAGCGTTATGCAGTCGAATCAGAATCGCTTACCCGGGAGAGTCGGGAGAAGATCAAACTGTTAACGAAAGAAACCGAGCGTGTCAGATCGATTATCGGCAATACTTATCAAGAGATGAATCGATTGAATGAACAAAATGAACGCGTCGGCTCCATCGTAGATACGATCGGTGAAATTTCTCAGCAGACGAATTTGCTTGCCTTGAACGCAGCGATCGAAGCTGCTCGTGCTGGCGAGCAAGGCAGAGGCTTTGCAGTCGTCGCGGATGAAATCCGCAAGCTGGCGGATCACGCGAGCCAGGCGACATCCGAGATCGGCAGCATTCTCAGCGACATTCGTGCGCAAATCCAATCCGTACACGAGCAAGTTGCGCTCGGCGATGAAGCAGCCCAGGCGAGCCGTGATGCTTCAACTGACGTCAGGCACAATATTGAACGCATTGCGAACAATCTTGATCATGTGAAGGCTTGCTCCGATCATGCCTTCGAGTCCTCGCATTCGGTGAAGAACGAATATGGCAAAATCTCGATCGACTTTAACAATGTATCGGCCATAACGGAGGAGAATATGGCATCGATCGAAGAAGTGTGCGCCAGCATGGAGAGCCAGGATCAGAAAATTCACAATATCGTAGATGCCTATGCACGCCTCGATTCGTTGGTGTCGGAGCTCAAGGCACTTGCAGAACAACAAAAATAAGTTATATTTATTATTGAAACATCCCGAACAGACGCTGCATAATGCGGAGGCTTTCGGGATGTTTGTTTATGTTTGTGAAGAAGGAACATCATTTACGGTTTGCTTTACCGCGCAACCTTTGATAAACTCTCCGCAGCGGAAAAAAATCAAGCGAGCACGTGAACGGGCTCAGTTGAGTGCAGCTTATGAATGAGGTGGTGAACGCTGGTGACCAATCAGGAGCAAAATGAAAGAGGGGCAGAGCTAGGCAGCAATATTTTTCTGCTTCCCAAGACAATCGATTATTATCAATTTCAAATCACGGAGCTTCTGGAGAGGGAACGCTTCGGAGAAGCTAAGGAGCTGCTGAAGTTTTTGTTGGAATGCCGCACGGCAGAACAGTCTGCGCATGAGGAGTGGCGCACTTTGCTCGGCTGGCTGGAGAGCGAATTTCCGCAGCATGTAGATCCCGAGGAGGAAGAGACGGAAAGCGATATGCTGCGCAAGGCGCTTTTGGAACGCGTTCGTGCGGATGAGAAATTCGTCGAGCACTTGCTTGAGCTCGTACAATATTCACCCGGCGTTGACGAGAAGCTGATGGCCATCGATCAGCTTGTTCATTTGGAGCATCCGTTAATTAATGATACGTTGATTCGATGGCTGGAAAATGCCGACATCCCGCCGACGATCCAATATTCCATCCTGCAGGCGCTTAAGAAGCGCGGCGTCATCGGTGAAATCGCGATCTTGAACAACGGTGAACCTTTGTATGTGCGAGTAGAAGATACGCCTGACGGCATCGAGGCGTTTCCTGAGCGCTTGCAACAAGTGCTCAGCCGGGTGAGGGAGGTCAGCGAGAACGAATACCCGTCGCTCATCTATTTCGCCGAGCCGTTCTGGCTCGAATGGCTGTATGGCATATATGGGACTGAACGGTATGAGTATTTGCTGCACGAACATTTCGATCCGAACGTATGGGCAGCGGCACTGCATTTCATGGTTGCAGAGCGGATGCTGGGCGGGGCGCAGCGCGATCATATATTAGATATGTACGGATTAGCCGGTGAAGACCAGTTGAAACCGTTTGAGAAGGCTGTGCATTCTATGGATAGCTGGGGCAAATCCGACGAGTGAGAAGCGGTTTGGCGATCTGATTTTGCATGAAAGTGTAAATATTGAATTGACAATGTTTTGTGATATAATATAGTGGTTATACTGGGATATGATCGAACATGTCTACGGAAAAGTTGTTGGAGGGGAAAGCATAAAATGAATGTAAGTTGGGAAAAAATAGAGAAGAACCGCGGTGTACTAACCGTTGAAGTGGAAAGTGACAAATTTGCAACTGCGCTTGATCAAGCGTTTAAGAAAGTCGTTCGCAATGTGAATGTACCAGGCTTCCGTAAAGGCAAAGTGCCGAGAGCGATTTTTGAAAAACGTTTCGGTGTCGAAAGTCTTTATCAGGATGCCGTTGATATCTTGCTGCCGACTGCCTATGCAGATGCTGTGAAGGAAGCAGACATTACACCTGTAGACCAACCGGAGATCGAGATCGAGCAAATCGGCAAAGGTGAAGTATTTAAATTTAAGGCTACCGTCGATGTGAAGCCGGAAGTGGAGCTCGGCGAGTACAAAGGCATTGAAGTGGAAGAGCAATCTGTATCCGTATCGGAAGAGGACGTACAAGCAGAGCTGAAGAGGATGCAGGAGCGCCATGCTGAGCTTGTCGTGCTTGAAGACGGTGAAGCCGCACAAAATGGCGATATCGCGGTCATCGACTTTGAAGGCTTCAGGGACGGAGAAGCGTTCGAGGGCGGCAAAGGCGAGAACCATTCGCTTGAACTCGGCTCGAACACCTTCATTCCAGGCTTTGAAGACCAAGTGGTCGGCATGAAGAAGAACGAGGAGAAGGAAATTACCGTTACGTTCCCGGAGGAGTATCATAGTGAGGAGCTGGCCGGGAAAGAAGCAGTGTTCAAAGTTAAGGTGAACGACATTAAACGCAAGGTATTGCCGGAGCTGGACGACGAGTTCGCCAAGGATGTCAGTGAGTTCGATACACTGGACGAATTGAAGAAGGACATCGAGGAGACATTGCAGAAGCGCAAGGAAGAAGAGAAGAGGCAATACATCGAATCGACCGTCGTGAAGAAAGCTGCAGAAGCTGCGCAAGTGGACATTCCGGAAGGCATGATTCGTACAGAAGTGGATAATATGCTGCGCGATTTCGAAATGCGCCTTCGCCAGCAGGGCATGAACCTTGATCTGTATTATCAGTTCTCCGGTCAGTCCGAAGAAGCATTGCGTGAGCAGATGAAGAGTGACGCAGAGACGCGCGTCCGCAACTTCCTAGTGCTGGAAGCTGTTGCTAAGGCTGAGAATTTGGAAGTTTCGGATGAAGAGCTCGAAGAAGAACTGAGCAAGATGGCTGAATCGTATGGCCGCAGCGTGGAAGAAATTAAGAATATCTTCGCTGGCGCGCTAGACGATATTCGTGCCGATTTGCTGACACGCAAGAGCGTACAATTCCTTGTCGACAACAGCAAAACCGTCACCGAAGTGGCGTAAGCTTCGTAAGATTGAATAGATAACTGAATTTCATAACCGAACATGAGGGCACGTATGGCATTTAACGCGGCGTGCCTTCTTTCTACCCGCTAGACAAGAGATGTCGGTGCCTAAATAGCTTGTCTGCTCCAGCTCAATTTCAAACATAGATGCCAATTTGCAACATATACATAGGTAAACAAAGCGCAGCGCATAATTTGGACATAACTCCACCATGACAGTACATAGAGTTAATGCTACAATATAAGGCGATACTAAAAAGGGTAGTTCATTGGAAGCTCGTTCGGGAAGTGATCCGCTTCGCGAACTACGATTTGAAGAAGGGGTTGAGAATCATGAATCTGGTGCCAATGGTCGTCGAACAAACGAACCGCGGAGAACGCTCATACGATATATACTCGCGCCTGCTGAAGGATAGAATTATTTTCCTTGGCAGTGCGATTGATGATGATGTTGCC
The DNA here is from genome assembly GCA_963755735.1 of uncultured Paenibacillaceae bacterium. Lineage (GTDB taxonomy): Bacteria > Bacillota > Bacilli > Paenibacillales > DA-C8 > Insulibacter. The sequence continues at coordinate 62,854 of CAVWLN010000035.1, read as the reverse complement.
AATGTCGTCATAGCTCAGCTGCTGTTCTTAGCTGCAGAAGATTCCGACAAAGATATTCACTTGTATATCAATTCTCCTGGCGGCTCAGTAACAGCTGGGTTCGGGATATTGGATACGATGAATTACATCAAGCCGGACGTCTCAACCATATGTGTAGGACTTGCCGCAAGCATGGGATCACTCTTGCTGACTGGTGGAGCCAAGGGCAAACGCTTCGCACTGCCGAATGCGGAAGTCATGATCCACCAGCCGCTCGGAGGGGTACGAGGTCAAGCTTCAGACATCAAAATACACGCAGATTGGATTTTGAAGACTAAGAAGAAAATTAACGAATTTTACGTCAAGCAGACGGGACAGCCTTATGATCGCATCGAACGAGATACAGATCGAGACAATTTCATGAGTGCTGAAGATGCCAAAGCATACGGACTGATTGACGATGTGATCTCCCAGCGGGATTTAGAACAACTGAAGGGGTGAGCCGATGTTTAAATTTAACGATGAAAAAGGGCAGCTGAAATGTTCATTTTGTGGCAAATCGCAAGATCAAGTGCGCAAGCTTGTAGCGGGCCCTGGTGTATATATTTGTGACGAGTGTATTGAGCTTTGCACAGAAATTGTGGAAGAGGAGCTTGGCAACGAAGAAGAGCTCGATCTGAAGGAAGTTCCGAAGCCGCAGGAAATTCGCAGCATCTTGGATCAATATGTCATCGGCCAGGATCAAGCGAAGAAATCGCTGTCCGTAGCGGTTTACAACCATTACAAACGGGTCAATTCAAAAGCCAAAAATGACGACGTAGAGCTGGCGAAGAGCAACATCTGTTTGCTTGGTCCTACAGGTAGCGGGAAGACGTTGCTCGCGCAAACTTTGGCGCGCATTCTCAACGTTCCATTCGCCATTGCCGACGCGACTTCGCTAACCGAAGCCGGATATGTCGGCGAGGATGTGGAGAACATCTTGCTCAAGCTGATTCAAGCTGCTGATTATGACGTTGAGAAAGCGGAACGCGGCATCATCTATATCGATGAGATCGACAAAGTTGCGCGTAAGTCTGAAAATCCATCGATTACGCGGGATGTTTCCGGTGAGGGCGTACAGCAAGCCTTGCTGAAAATTTTGGAAGGCACGACTGCGTCCGTACCGCCGCAAGGGGGCCGCAAGCATCCGCATCAAGAGTTTATCCAGATCGATACGACGAATATTTTGTTTATTTGCGGCGGAGCCTTTGACGGCTTAGAGCAAATCATTAAGCGTCGGATCGGCAAGAAAGTTATCGGCTTTAACAGCGAATCTTCCAAAGGCGACTTGAAGCAAGGCGAATATTTGTCAATGGTGCTGCCAGAAGACTTGCTCAAGTATGGCTTGATTCCGGAATTTGTCGGTCGTCTGCCGGTCATCTCCACCCTTGAGCCGCTTGATGAAGCAGCGTTGGTAAGAATTTTGAAGGAACCGAAGAACGCTTTGGTGAAGCAATACCAGAAGCTTCTGGAAATGGATAATGTGGAGCTGGAATTCGAGGATGGGGCGCTTGAGGAGATTGCACGTGAAGCGATTAAGCGCAACACAGGCGCTCGCGGACTGCGTGCGATTATCGAGAGCATTATGCTCGATGTCATGTTTGAGGTGCCGTCCCGCAACGATGTAACGAAATGCATCATCACGGAGAAGGTAGTCAAAGAGAAGCTGCCACCAGACTTAACGTTGAAGGATGGCGGCAATTCGCAGGCAAAAGAAAGAAGAGAGCGCCTAATAAGCAGGCTTAAATAGCATGATTTTGATATCCATCGCACCGGACTTATAACGCCGGGGCGAGGATTTCGTGGTTTTCAGGAGGCGCTGCTAAGACGGTCTGCTATGCGTTTCTCCATTTCCTGTGATACAATGAACGGGACGGATATGAGTGATGGGAGAGTGATGTGACATGTACCATCGCAAAGACACCGTACCGGTTGCGGTCGGCGATCTGACGATAGGCGGAAGAGACGAAGTCATCATCCAAAGCATGTGTACGACAAAGACGGCGGATGTTGAGGCTACTGTAGCGGAAATCCATCGGTTGGAAGAAGCCGGCTGTCAGTTCGTGCGCGTTACGGTCAACAATGAGGAAGCGGCGGCTGCCGTCAAGGAAATCAAGAAGCAAATCCATATTCCGCTTGTAGCGGATATTCATTTTAACTATAAATTGGCATTGATGGCGATCGAGAACGGCATCGATAAAGTTCGGATCAATCCGGGCAATATCGGCAAGCGGGAAAAGGTTGAAGCGGTCGTCAAAGCGTGCAAGGAACGCGGTATTCCGATCCGCATCGGGGTGAATGCCGGATCGCTGGAGCACCACCTGCTCGAGAAGTACGGATATCCGACGCCGGAAGCGATGGTGGAAAGCGCATTGTATCATATCGGGATTTTGGAAGAGCTAGATTTTCACGATATTATCGTCTCGCTGAAGGCTTCCGATGTGCCGATGGCGATTGAAGCTTATACGCTAGCTGCGCAGAAGTTCCGCTATCCGCTTCATCTGGGCATTACGGAAGCGGGTACGCTCTTCTGCCGGCACAGTGAAAAGTGCGGCCGGTCTAGGCGCTTTACTGGCGATGGCATCGGCAATACGATGCGCATCTGCTTGAGTGCCGATCCGGTAGAGGAAGTGAAGGTGGCGCGCGAACTGCTGAAGATCGTTCGGCCTTATTTCCAATGCGGCAACGCTGATTTCTTGTCCGACATGCGGTCGGCTCGATATCGACCTGTTCTCCATCGCCAATGAGGTCGAGGAGTACATTGCCAACATCAAGGCGCCGATTAAGGTGTCGGTGCTCGGCTGTGCGGTGAATGGGCCGGGCGAAGCACGTGAAGCAGATATCGGCATTGCCGGCGGTCGCGGTGAAGGTCTGCTGTTCCGCTATGGCGAAATGATCCGTAAAGTTCCTGAAGCAGATCTGGTAGAGGAACTGAAGAAGGAAATCGACGCGATCGTGGCCGAATATGAAGCGAACAGGCGTAATCCCAGGACGCAAGGACATTAGGCCCGTCTGAAGTCATGGGTGTAGAACCTTACCAAAGTCTGCTTCAGGATGCAGGCTGCGGTTTTTTTCGTTGACGAGTATCGGCCCTGTCGTCCCCTTGCCCTTTGACGCTCCGGGTGATATCCGAATTGTAAAGATTCCTGTGTATTACCATGGGGCGAAATAGGCTATTACTACAAAGTAGTCAGTATAAGGAGTGGGAGGCGTAACGTGTATGGATTGTAACGATGATTATCTGATGCTGGTTCAACTGTTTTTTGCCGTCGTGATCGGGCTTTATTTCTGGAATTCGCTGCGCAATCAACAAACGAACCGGACTGCGGTCGATCGGGAATCGCGGAAGGAAATGGAGAAGCTTCGCAAGATGCGGTCCATCTCGCTCACCAAGCCGCTGGCGGAGAAGACCCGGCCGGCTCGATGGAGCGATATCGTTGGGCAGAAGGAAGGTCTTGCGCGCGCTGAAAGCAGCGCTTTGCGGCCGAATCCGCAGCATGTGATTATTTATGGTCCGCCGGGAGTCGGCAAGACGGCGGCGGCACGCGTCGTGCTGGAGGAAGCGAAGAAAAATCCCGCATCGCCCTTTCAGTCCGGATGCCAAATTTATCGAAATTGATGCTACGACGGCGCGATTTGATGAACGGGGCATCGCCGATCCGCTGATTGGCTCTGTGCATGATCCGATTTATCAAGGGGCGGGCGCCATGGGGGTGGCCGGCATTCCGCAGCCGAAGCCCGGGCCGTAACGAAAGCGCATGGCGGTATTTTGTTTATTGATGAAATCGGTGAATTGCATCCGATCCAGATGAATAAATTATTAAAGGTGCTCGAAGATCGCAAAGTGTTTTTGGAGAGTGCCTATTATAACTCGGAAGATTCCAACATTCCGCGCTATATTCACGATATTTTTCAAAATGGACTTGCCGGCAGATTTTCGCTTGGTCGGGGCAACGACCCGCACCCCGGAGGAGATTCCGCCAGCCATTCGCTCTCGCTGCATGGAAATTTTTTTCCGTCCGCTGCTGCCGGAGGAAATCGGCGAAATCGCCGTCAATGCGTTCGAAAGATCGGCTTTCCCGACAAGTCCGGAAGCGGTTGAAGTCGTGAAGAAATATGCGAAGAACGGCCGCGAAGCGGTCAATATGGTGCAGCTCGCCGGCGGTATTGCCATGACCGAGAACCGCGATGAAATTACCGCGGCGGATATCGAATGGGTCGTCAACAGCAGTCAGATCTCGCCGCGGCCGGAGAAGAAAATTCCATGCAAGCCCGCAGTTCGGGCTCGTCAACGGACTTGCCGTATACGGTCCGAATCATGGGCACACTGCTTGAGATTGAAGTGACCGCCATCCCAGCCTAGCGAGGCACGGGCAAGTTTAACATTGACCGGGATTGTAGATGAAGAAGAGATGGGCGGAGGCAGCCGCACGATTCGTCGCAAGAGCATGGCGAGAGGCTCTGTGGAAAATGTCCTGACTGTGCTTGCGCAGCTTCGGCTTAAACCGGACGACTTTGACCTGCATATCAATTTCCCGGGCGGCTGCCGATCGATGGACCGTCCGCCGGGTATCGCACTGGCGACGGCGATCGCCTCGGCGATCACCGGCATTCCGATCGATAACAAGCTGGCGATGACCGGCGAAGTGAGCATTCACGGCAAGGTGAAGCCGGTCGGCGGTATCGTGGCCAAGGTGGAAGCGGCTTTTCAGGCCGGCGCGACGACGGTGATGATCCCGAAGGATAACTGGCAGGAATTTTCGCTGATTTGAAGATTTAACGATGCGTGCGGTCGATACGATAGAGGAAGTGTTGGAGCATGGCTCTCGGACTCGAGGTACAAGCTGCCGAACGGATTAACCGGATGCTTCCGGCAGCAGCGGCGACTTGATTATTTCGTCACGCACGGTTCCGCTGTTGCAGATCGAAGCAGACTGTAAGAGTTGACGATGCTTGCTGTGATCAGTTGCACGTTGGCGAGCGTTCAGAATGCTGTGTACGCGTTGGATGTTTTTGGTAACAGTTTGATAGAAATATTGAATGGAAATCGTATGGAGAGGCTGACATGGAGGTGCAGGAGGATGGGACTGATAAAAACAAAGAAAGGCGACTGCCTTTGCTGCCGCTGAGGGGCTGTTGGTCTATCCGACGATGGTTCTGCATCTGGACGTGGACGGGAAAAATCGGTGAAAGCACTGGAGAAAGCGATGGTCGATGACAATCTGATTCTGCTCTGTTCCCAATCGGAAGTGAATATTGAAGAACCGAAGCAGAAGATATTTATCGAGTAGGCACCGATCGCAAAGTCCGGCAAATGCTGAAGCTGCCGAATGGTACGATTCGCGTGCTGGTCGAAGGCGTCGTCCGCGCGAAGATTATCGAATTATCTAGATAATGAAGAATTTTATGAAGTGATGGTGAAGGAGCTGCCGGAGGAAGAAACAGCTGATCCGGAAATTGACGCTCTGATGCGCTCGGTTCTGAATCAATTCGAACACTATATCAACCTGTCGAAAAAGATCACGCCGGAGACGCTGGCCGCCGTATCCGATATCGAGGAGCCGGGCCGCTTGGCGGATGTCATCTGCAGTCATTTGCCGCTTGAAAATTAAAGATAAGCAGGAAATTCTCGAGACGATCGATGTGCAGGAACGGCTGGAGAAGCTGCTGACATCCGCTGAACAATGAGCAGGAAGTGCTCGAGCTCGAACGCAAGATCAGCCAACGCGTCAAGAAGCAGATGGAGAAGACGCAGAAGGAATACTATTTGCGCGAGCAGATGAAGGCGATTCAGAAGGAGCTCGGCGAGAAGGAAGGCCGCGGCCAGCGAGATCGAGGAGCTGCGCAACCAGCTCGAAGCCAAGCGAGCTGCCGGAGAATGTCCATGAAAAGTCGAGAAGGAAATCGACCGGCTGGAGAAAATGCCGGCTGCTTCTGCAGAAGGCAGCGTCATTCGCAATTATATCGATTGGCTGCTTAGGCTTGCCGTGGAACAAATCGACCGAAGACGATCTGGATATTGAAGAAAGCCGAAGAAGTGTTGAACGAAGACCATTATGGCCTGGAGAAGCCGAAGGAACGCGTCCTGGAATATTTGGCCGTGCAGCAGCTGGTGAAGAAGCTGAAAGGACCGATCCTTTGTCTTCGTTGGCCCGCCCGGGGTCGGTAAAACGTCGATTGCCCGTTCGATCGCCCGCTCACTGGGACGCAAGTTCGTCCGCATCTCGCTTGGTGGCGTGCGGGATGAAGCGGAAATTCGCGGACATCGGCGGACCTATGTCGGCGCGATGCCAGGCCGCATTATTCAAGGCATGAAAAATGCAGGCAGCAATAATCCGGTATTCCTGCTCGATGAGATCGACAAGATGTCCATGGATTTCCGCGGTGATCCGGCGTCGGCGCTGCTGGAGGTGCTGGATCCGGAGCAGAACAATACATTCAGCGATCATTATATTGAAGTTCCGTTCGATCTTTCGAAAGTCATGTTCATTACGACGGCGAATGCGGTACATAATATTCCGCGGCCGCTGCTGGATCGGATGGAAGTGTTGTATATCCCTGGATATACGGAGCTTGAGAAGCTGCAGATCGCCAAGCGTTATCTGGTGCCGAAGCAGAAGAAGGAGCACGGGCTTGAAGAAGGAACAGCTGAGCGTCGATGAGGACAGCCTGATGAAGGTCGATCCGCGAATATACCCGGGAAGCTGGCGTGCGGAATCTGGAGCAACAGATTGCGGCGCTGTGCCGTAAGGCGGCCAAGCAGATCGTTGCCGACGAGGCGAAGCGATTGAGCATCATCACCGGACAAGCTGAAGGATTTTCTTGGGTCCGGCGAAATATCCGCTATGGGATGGCCGAAGAACAGGATCAGATCGGCGCGGTCACTGGTCTGGCGTGGACAGAAGTCGGCGGCGATACGCTGGTCATCGAAGTGACCGATCGTGCCGGGCAAAGGCAAACTGACGCTGACCGGTAAGCTCGGCGATGTGATGAAGGAGTCGGCGCAAGCTGCGTTCAGCTATACGCGTTCAAGGCAGCAGCAATTTGAATATCGATCCTGATTTTCATGAGAAGAACGATATTCATATTCATATTCCGGAAGGTGCGATCCCGAAGGATGGCCCGTCAGCCGGCATTACGATGGCAACGGCGCTTATTTCCGCATTGACGAATATCCCTGTCCGACGGAGGTTGCCATGACGGGCGAAATTACACTGCGCGGCCGCGTCTGCCGATCGGCGGGCTGAAGGAGAAGTCGCTGGCGGCGCACCGCGCGGGTATCAAGAAAGTGCTGCTGCCGAAGGATAATGAGAAGGATCTGCAGGATATTCCGGAGAGCGTGCGGGAAGATATGGAGTTCATCACCGTCAGCCATATGGATGAAGTGCTGGAGCAGCGCTCGCCGTCAAGTTCGGAACGTGGAAAGCGTGGAGATCCAATGAAGATTACACAAGCGGAATTTGTTATCAGTGCTGTCAGTCGAGATCAATTGCCTGACCGACGCCTTGCCAGAGATCGCTCTGGCAGGGCGTTCCAATGTCGGCAAGTCTTCGCTGATCAACCGGATGATCAGCCGCAAAAATCTTGCCCGAACCAGCTCGTGCCCGGCAAAACCCAACATCTGAACTATTATCGAATCAATGATCAGCTATACTTTGTGGATCTGCCCGGATATGGATTTGCGAAAGTATCCAAATCGCAGCGTGCAAGTCTGGGGCAAATGATCGAAGATTATTTGCTGAGCGGCGAGCATTTGAAGCTCGTGCTTCACATTGTCGATCTTCGTCATCCGCCGACTGCAGACGATCAAGCTGATGTATGAATGGCTGCAGCATTTTGACATACCTACTCTAGTCGTCGCTACGAAGATCGGATAAAATTCCGAAAACGCACGTGCCCAAACATCTGAAGACCGTTCGGCAAACGTTGGAGCTACACAAACAAACAGACCGCTCATTGCTTTTCTCTTCTGAGACTGGCCTAGGACGGAGGAACTCTGGAATCATTATCGTCCAATCCATTCCGCTGATGTGAGTAATTCCAAAGCGTAACTTTGTCTCATAATCATGAGCATTATACATCATTTTTTATAAAATCGCTGTATATCGTGTAAAATCTCGTGATTTTGCAGGAATTTCGCGTTTGGCTCGCAGGAATAGCCTTTGCAGTTATTGTATACTTAAGTATAGACCGTGATGTATAGGCATCAGGTCCGCGTTTTGCATATATAAGAATTGAGGGATATTTATGGCTAAGCGGTTAGCGACAGTGTATGTCAAAACCCATATCCGTTTAACGGAAGCCGAAATGATGGAGTTTGTTGAGTTGTTTAAGAGTAGTCGTATTCATATTCAGGCCAGGGTCTACGATAACGGCAATCATGAACTCGTATTGGAAAGCGGTAAGGGTCAAGATGTAACGTTGAATTTTGAACGTGGATCAAGACATGTACGTGTTTAACGGATCGTTCTGTTTTTATCAACTGGCATACGCCAACGTGATGCGCAAAGCGATCTCGCTGTTTAAAGGTTCTGCGCTCGTGCATAGGCATTATGCCAATTTTACGATGGAATACTCCTACGAACGAGGCGTTGTCGTCAGCATCGTGGAACGTAGACCTGGCGAGCAGAAAGCGAGTTGTGTACCGATATAAGAATAAGCTCGCAGAGATGGAAGAGATGTTTCGAAGACGGGATGTTGAGCAAGATATTGCCCGTGTAAAGGAACAGATCAACAGGATTTGGATATGCGGGGATCATTCTGACCCATCGCGTATTCCAGAAGTGGATGCACAGCTTGCAGCGCTGTCCCGCAGGCTGTTTGCACTGGAAGCTTGAATTAATTCTGCTAAAGCTTGTCGCATTGACTGGACACTATCGTCAGTGCGGCTTTCTTTTTATTGATTTTGCATAAAATCTTTCATTGGCCAAAAAAAACAGTTGCATTTATGCGCAATAGATGTTATTTTTAATGTCGTTGACAATTAGGAACCAGGATTCACTCAGGACATAGAATGTTGCGAGAGATTTTTCCCTCGAGAAGTGAATGACGTAGGTCCTAGCGGATGAAATCCAAACATTTTATTCCTAGGAAGGGGGAACCGAAAGTGGAATACTCAACTTTCGGAAGGCATGTTGCTGTTGATACTTGGGGAGTTCAGTTTGAGAAGTTGAACGATTCGGATTGGTTGCAAGCTCACATGGTGGAAGCTGCAGAAGCATCTGGAGCAACTGTGCTCTCCGTTCAGGCAAAGCAATTTGAACCGCAAGGAGCGACTGTGCTCGTCATGCTGTCAGAAAGCCATCTCTCCATTCATACGTATCCTGAGAGAGGTTTTGCCGCAATCGATTGTTATACATGCGGCGAGACAGTTGATCCGCAAGTCGCCATTGACTATTTGGTTTCCGTGCTTCGTCCTAATAAGACTTATGCCAAGAAGTTGGTCAGAGGCGTCGGTGAGATTACTGTCGAGGAACCAGAAGTTAAGGTTACGGAATTGATTAAGTAGTCTATGAATCTAGAACATTGGTAAGCAAGCTGCTGGCGAAATCTATTTCATTCGCGGCAGCTTTTTCATATTTTTATGTAGTTATCCGTGCCGCAGCCGATCGTAATCATGTCTGCTGAGCAACTCCCATACAATGTCCATAAGGATTATTTCCAAGCCATAGAAGGCGGGTATCCAACGGACAGGGGGCGGTATCACATGATCAAAAAACGAACAGCACGTCTAGTCGTTTGGCTAGTCCCGATCGTACTTATTTGCTGGGCAGGCTACCAATTAATTGACCTTTATGCGAGCCGGTCGGCTCATCAGGACGCTTCCCGCATGCTGTTCGAGGCGTCCAGCTTTCAGATCGAGCTGCTATCAAGATTTATGAGTGAGGCGAGCAGTGCGCGCACTAGTGAACAACTCGATGCTTTGCGTAATGCAGCGTATTCGGCTTCCTTCGTGCATGACCGATTCACAAGAGCATTCCCGCCGGGGCACATCGCGGAATTAGCTTCGCTAAACGAGCTGCTACAAGCGATGTTGCATTTGCAGATCGGCGGTGATCGGCCGCTAAAAGCGGAGGAGCAGGCGGTGCTCAAAGAACTGGAGCCGGTACTGGCCGAGCTGTCTACCGTTTATTCTACGCTGATGTCGGAGGACGGTACCATTCAGCGATACGAACGCCGGATGCTGGAAGAGTTAGATCGGCAAGTCATTTCGCTCCTAAAACCTTTAAAATAATGTATAACTAGGTAAGAGAACGTTCAGTATAAAAAATGTCGTCATATAATTTTCACTTTATGCGCATTCGATGTATGGTGCAATATGCTATAATATGTGACTAGGTAGATTATATTTATTCTAATTAAGAAAGGCAGGTGAGCCCAATGCACATTGTCGTAGTTGGTTTGAATTATCGAACTGCTCCGGTAGAAATTCGAGAAAAGTTTGCGATCATCGAAGGACAGCTTCCGGAAGCATTGAAGCGCTTGAAGGAAACGAAAGGCATTCTAGAGAGTGTAATTGTGGCAACCTGTAACCGGACAGAAATATACGCAGTCGTCGATCGTCTGCAAATATGTGGCCATTATATTTGCGGACTCCTTGAAGAGTGGTTCGGCATCCCACGCAAGGAATTCGTGAAATGTTTATATATTTATGAAGACAAGAGAGCTGTAAAGCATTTACTCCGAGTGGTGAGTGGGCTAGATTCCATGGTCATAGGTGAGACGCAAATTCTTGGACAAGTCCGGACGGCTTTCTTTACTTCGCAGGAGCTGGGTATGACCGGAACGATCTTCAATCACTTGTTCCAGCAAGCGATCACCTTCGCCAAACGTGCACATACGGAAACAGCGATTAATGAGAATGCCGTATCGATCAGTTATGCTGCTGTGGAATTGGGCAAGAAAATTTTCGGTACGTTCGAGGGCAAGACCGTTATGATCGTTGGTGCAGGCAAGATGGGAGAGCTAACCGCCAAGCATCTCGTTGCAGGCGGCGCTGACAAAATCATTGTGGCTAACCGGATTGAGGAGCGAGCTGCGCAGCTTGCGAAGATCTTCCACGCGGAGACCTGTCTGCTTAGCGAACTGACGGCGAAAATACCAGAAATCGACCCGTTCTCGATCACGTCCACAGGGGCGCAAGAATGGCTACTTACACGGAGCAGCTCGCTCAGCTGCCGCGGCAAGCGAAGCGGCCGTTGTTTATGATCGATATTTCGGTGCCGCGAATCTCGATCCCGAGATTAAACATGTGCCCAACGTATTCTTGTACGACATCGACGATCTGGAAGGCATCGTAGAAGAGAACATGGAGCATCGTCGCAAGGAAGCAGAGAAGATCGAGTCGATGATCGAGGAAGAAGTCAGTGCGCATGAATATTGGTTCAAAACACTCAGCGCAGGTCCGATCATCCGCGCTTTACAAGAGAAATCGTCGAAGATTCACCAAAATACATTGGAAAGCTTGTTCAACAAGCTGCCTGAGCTAGATGAACGGCAACGCAAGGTGATTCAAAAGCTGACGCGAAGCATCGTGACGCAGATCATCCAAGCTCCGATCGCAAGCGTCAAAGAAATGGCTGCTGAGGAGAACAGGCGGCGAGTGGCTGAGCGCCTTCGCCAAAATATTCGCCATCGAAGATGAAATTCCGCACGGCAACGCGAAGCAAAGGCTGGATAATCTGGCCGCTTCGCAAGACAAGAAGGCAAAGGAACATGAGGAAGACAACTCCACTTACAAAGTGAAAGAACTGGTGGCCGGCTCCTGAAGCGAGACGAGAGGGAGCGCCGCCGCTGACAACTATTCATGCCCTGAGCTTGCTGTTTGCGTCATCCGAACGAAAGCAATCGTTGTTCGGCCGCGAGACGGTCAGGCCAGGGTCATTTCTTTAGCATATAGGAAATTGCTAGGACGGATTTGCGGGGAAAGTGGTGAGACTTGTGAGTCTGTATCCGATTTTTGTCACATTAACGGACAAGTTGTGCGTCGTAGTAGGCGGCGGACAAGTCGCGACGCGCAAAGCAACCGGTTTGCTTACGGCAGGCGCAAGCGTCACCGTCATTAGCCCGCAAGCTAGCGAGCAGCTGCAAGACTTGCATGAGGCTGGGCAAATTGTATGGAAGCAGCGTGAGTATGCGGGAAGGAGATTTGACGGGTGCCGCCCTGGTGTTTGCCGCTACAACCGCGAAGACATCAATCTCGCCGTATGCCGCGAAGCAAAGCAGCGCGGTGTGTGGGTGAATGACGCGATGAGCGCGGAGCGTTCCTCCTTCCAGCTGCCGGCGACCTATCAGCAAGGAGGACTGCAAATAGCCGTTTCGACATCCGGAGCAAGTCCGCTGCTCGCCCGCACAGATTCGTGATGAACTCGCAAGCACCTATGACGTTCGGTACGCGCGCTTGGTCGAATTGCTGAGCCTGATGCGAAGACGCTTGCAAGCACAAGGGGCATCGGAGGAAGAGAAGCGTGCGGTTTTCGCTAGATGCATGAGGAGGAAAGAGCGCCTACTTCAGATGATGTCTGGCGACTACCGTGAGGGAAGTTTGGCCATGCTTGTGGATAGGCTGCTGGATGATGAAGGTGAGTAATGGGTGAGCAGCAAGCCTGAGCAAGACGAATCGAAGGAGCAAGTGCTTTACGAGTCGGACGATGTAAGAGCAGGATAAGAGCGTAAAGAGGGGCTGGAGATTTGAGAAAAATTATTGTAGGTTCTAGACAAAGTTCTCTCGCATTGACGCAAACGCAGCATGTTGTGGACGAGCTGAAAAGAATCAGTGCGGCGCATGGTTTGACGTATGAGTTTGAGATTCGCAAGATCGTCACGAAAGGCGATGGCATCCTAGACGTCACCTTGTCGAAGGTGGGCGGCAAAGGATTATTCGTCAAAGAAATCGAGCAAGCGATGTTGGGCGGCGAAATTGATATGGCTGTTCACAGCATGAAGGATATGCCGGCTGAGCTGCCGAAAGGGCTCGTGATCGGTGCGGTGCCGCTGCGTGAAGATCCGCGTGATTGCTTGATTTCGCGAGGGAATACACCGCTTGCTAGCTTGCCGCAAGGGGCGAAGATTGGCACGAGCAGCCTACGGCGGAGCTCGCAGCTTCGTTACGCGCGGCCCGATCTTCAGATCGAATGGATTCGCGGCAATATCGACACGCGGATTCGCAAGCTGGAGGAAGAAGGCTTTGACGCGATCGTGCTGGCGACGGCGGGGCTTAAGCGGATGAACTGGGAATCGCGTATTAGCGAGCTGCTGTCTGTAGAAACTTGTATTCCGGCGGTCGGTCAAGGCGCATTAGCCATACGATGCCGTGAAGATACGCGAAGCTGCGCGAGCTGCTCAGCCTGTACAACGATGATCATACGGAAATGACCGTTTCTGCAGAGCGAGCGTTCTTGCGTCGCTTGAACGGAGGCTGTCAAATTCCGATCGGCGCCTATGCGGAGCTTGTGAGCGACGAAGGAGAGAAGCCGATCATCAAGCTGACTGGCATGGTCGGATCGGCTGACGGCCGCACCTTGCTAAAGACCGAGCGGCAAGGAGATGATCCGCTGCAGCTTGGCTTGGAAGCGGCAGAGCAGCTTATTGCACAAGGAGCGGACGAAATCTTAGCGGAAGTAAGGGGATAATAGCGTGAAGGGCAAAGTATTTCTCGTGGGAGCTGGGCCAGGCGATCCCAAGCTGATTACAGTCAAGGCACTTGAAGTGCTGCAGCAAGCCGATGTGGTCATCTACGATCGGCTTATAAGCCCGCAGCTTCTTATGTATACTCGGGCAGATGCACTTAAGGTGTACGTCGGTAAGGAGAAGGATCGACACACCTTGAAGCAGGAAGAGATTAACGAAAATCTCGTCCGATATGCGCTGCAGGGCAAAACCGTCGTACGGTTAAAAGGCGGCGATCCAACGATCTTCGGCCGAGTGGGCGAAGAAGCGAACGAACTCGTTAAGCACGACATCCCGTTCGAGATCGTGCCGGGGGTCAGCTCCGTCTATGCGGTGCCCGCTTACGCTGGAATTCCGATTACGCATCGCGATCACGCCTCATCTTTCTATGTCGTAACTGGACATGAGAAGCCGGAGAAGCTCGTCACCTCGCTCAACTGGCAACATCTTGCACATGCTGCTGACACCTTGATCTTCCTGATGGGTGTTTCGCGAATTGAAACGATACGTGAGCAGCTCTTGCGACATGGAAGAAGTCCGGCTACGCCGGTTGCGCTGATTCGCTGGGGCACTCGCGCGGAACAAGCGACCTTGATCTGCACGCTCGATGATGTGGCGGATAAGGTCAAAGAGATGAATTTTCTGCCGCCAGCAGTCATCGTCATCGGCGATGTCGTTCAGCTACGCAACACATTGCAATGGGCGGAAAATCGGCCGCTATTCGGCAAACGCATCCTAGTGACGCGCGCGCGCTCACAAGCGAGTGAAATGGTCCGGCAGATTGAGCAATTAGGCGGTGAAGCGATATCCTTTCCGGTGCTTGCTATTATGCCTGTCAAGATGAAAGAGGCCTGCCATATTGGATGAGGCTTTGGATCAGCTCAAGGACTATACCTGGCTCGTCTTTACAAGCGTTAACGGTGTACAATGCTTCTTTAGACGCATGCGCGAACAACGAATCGATGTGCGATCTCTTGCTCATGCGCGGATCGCCGCGGTCGGACCGAAAACAGCTGAAGAGCTGGAAGAGCGTGGGCTAATGTGCGAGCCGCTGCCGGATGCTTATCAAGCGGAAGGACTCGTGGACAAGCTGCTGCCGCTGCTCCAACCGAGCGACAAGGTGTTGATTCCTAGATCGTCCATCGCCCGCGATGTGCTGCCGCAAGCATTGCGGGAAGCGGGAATTGAAGTCCGGCCGATCGATGTGTATGACAATGTTCCGGTTGACGATCATGCCGATTGGATTGTGGAAATGCTGCAACACGGCGATATAGATATCATTACGTTTGCCAGCTCATCTTCCGTGAAATATTTCGTTGAATCACTGCGCGGACAAGGGATCAGCACTCCACAAGACATATTGGGTCAAGTGAAGATCGCCTGCATCGGGCCTATTACCGAGGCGACCGTGAAAGAGTACGGACTTGAAGTGAGCGGTACCGCAAAGGAAGCTACGATTGATTCGATGATTGATTTGCTGCAACAATTGTAATGACGCTCTCGTGCGCGAGCTTCACGATGTGGCATCAGCGTGCGGTATTAGCGGCAACAAAGTCCATGATTTTGAAGAAAGGGTGAGGGTCTTGGGATTTCCAACGGTTAGGTTGCGCCGATTGCGTTCCAATGAGGCGATGCGCCAGCTTGTACGGGAAACAAGCTTGACTGCGAACGATTTTATTTATCCGGTATTTGCGGTGGAAGGAGAGCGAATTAAAGAAGCCGTGCCGTCTATGCCGGGGGTCTATCATTTTTCAATAGACCTTCTGGAGGAGGAGCTGCACAGAGCTTATGATGCAGGCATTCGCGCAGTGCTGCTGTTCGGTGTTCCGAATCATAAGGACAGTGTCGGATCATCCGCTTATGATCAGAATGGGATCGTACAGAAGGCAGCGCGGATGATCAAGGAGAAATTTCCTGACCTGCTGGTCATTGCCGATACTTGCCTGTGCCAGTTTACAGATCATGGTCATTGTGGCGTTGTCGTGCAGTCAGCGGACGGACGCTCTGCACATATCGACAATGATCAGTCGCTTGAACTTTTGGCGCGAACAGCCGTTTCGCAAGCACAAGCGGGAGCCGATATTATCGCCCCTTCGAATATGATGGACGGATTTGTGCAGGCGATTCGCAAGGCGCTGGATGAAGCCGGTTTCCATCATGTGCCGATTATGTCTTATTCGGTGAAATTCGCTTCAGCGTATCTACGGGCCATTCCGCGATGCAGCGCATTCTGCGCCGCAATTCGGTGACCGCAAGACGTACCAGATGGACCCGGCCAATGCACGCGAAGCGCTACGGAAGCGGCCGAAGATGCTGCCGAAGGCGCGGACTTTTTCATGGTGAAGCCGGCGCTTGCTTATCTTGATATTTTGCAGCAATTGCGGGAGCAATTTCATCTGCCGATCGTCGCTTACAACGTAAGTGCAGAATATTCGATGGTGAAAGCCGCAGCTCAGCAAGGTTGGCTGAATGAGCGTGAGATCGTGCTGGAAACATTGCTTGGCATGAAGCGAGCTGGCGCCGATCTGATCATCACGTATCATGCGATCGATGCCGCTAACTGGCTGAAGCAAGCTTAATGTACGGGTGATCTGATGCCACGATGCGCGTCAAGATGCGGAAGCGTCGAGAAGTGCGACAAGATGTTGCTGAGAGGTGCTGAGATGGTGCTGAGATGGTGCTGTGATTGTTCAGCTTATTCTTGATAGATCGAGGATGTAATGTCCATCGGAGGAAGTCAGAATGGCGCGATTCTGGAAATCTTGCATCACTTGCTTCATGACCTCTTTCTTAACGCCTGCCATCTGTGCGAACTCGTCGTTGTTCAGCGCCAATGTGAAATAGATCAGGTGGCCGTCACGCTGTCCGTTCTTGGCAGCCATCTGGATGATGCTCTTGATAATTACGGGATCGTTCGTCGAGGAAGGTTAAGTCATGTACTTTCTGATTCGTTTCGCGCAATCGGCTACACAGTTCGATCATAATGCCGTGGGCGATATCGAAGTTGACTTTAGCAGATGCATAGAAGTGATCCCTTTGCAAACAATATAACACAGCATCTTCGATTACTTGTGCAGAAGCTGAGCGGGGCTGCTGATCGATCAAGGATAATTCCCCAAAACTGTCACCGCTCTTCAGTACGGTTAAGATCTTTTCTTGCAGTTTGTCATCGCTGGTGGTGAAGATTTTGACCGAACCGGAAATGACTACATAAAATTCAGATCCACGATCTTTCTCGTGAAACAACATTTCGCCTGCGACGAAGCTCTTTTTCGTACATAGCCTGCCGATAATGGCTAATTGATGGTCATTCAAGTAGCGAAATAATGAAACTTTCGCAACAAGTGCATCGTTTTTCCCTCTTTCTTAGATTAATAAATGATTGATTCTATCGTACCATATATTAATCCATTTCGCTCTAATAATTTTGTCTAATAATGACGAAATCCATGGTCAAATTAACTCTTATCAATGATCTGAAAATCCGAATCCTCCGTTCAGCATGCGAATGAGTATGAAGGAAAGGCGGGATTCATATGGGAAACCAGTCAAGTGCGAAACACTAGCAATTCGGAGAAGGCCTTTGCCGAGGCGAAAAGAGTGATGCCCGGTGGGGTGAACAGTCCGGTGCGGGCATTTAAGTCCGTCGGTTTAACGCCGGTTTACGTAGAACGCGGCGAAGGGGCTTATGTGTATGATCATCGATGGCAACCGATATCATCGATTATGTCGGTTCATGGGGACCGCTCATCCTTGGCCATGCGCATCCGGAAGTGGTGGAAAGTATTCAGCAAACTGCAGCGAAAGGAACGAGCTTTGGAGCGCCGACGTTGATCGAGACGGAGATGGCAAAGCTCGTATGTGAACGCGTACCGTCGATCGACGTCGTACGCATGGTCAATTCCGGTACGGAAGCTACGATGAGCGCTCTGAGACTGGCCCGTGGCTACACTAAGCGCAGTAAGATTGTCAAGTTCGAAGGCAGTTACCATGGACATGCCGATTCTTTGCTTATCAAAGCGGGTTCAGGCGTTGCCACGCTCGGATTGCCAGACAGCCCTGGTGTTCCGGAAAGTACGGCGGCCAATACGATTACAGTACCCTACAATGATCTGGAAGCGGTCAAACTTGCCTTCTCACGCTATGGCGAGGAGATCGCCTGCATCATCGTAGAGCCCGTCGCAGGCAACATGGGCGTAGTTCCGCCGCAGCCAGGGTTTCTGGAAGGTCTTCGCGAAATGACACAGCAATATGGCAGTCTGCTGATCTTCGATGAAGTGATGACGGCTTTCGCGTCGGCTTGAATAGCGCTCAAGGCTTGTACGGCGTCACACCGGATCTCACCTGCCTCGGCAAAGTGATTGGCGGCGGTTTGCCGGTAGGCGCTTACGGCGGCAAGACGGGAAATCATGGAGCATGTTGCTCCGAGCGGTCCGATATATCAGGCTGGCACATTGTCTGGCAATCCGCTGGCGATGGCGGCTGGTTATACAACCTTGCAGATTTTGGGCCGTCCTGGAGTATATGAAGAGTTGGAGCGTAAGTCAGCTAGGTTGGAAGAAGGATTTAAGCGCAATGCTGAGGAGTTGGGTGTGCCGTGCACGATCAATCGCGTCGGCTCGATGATTTGTCCGTTCTTTACGGATCAGCCCGTGATCGATTATGATTCCGCCAAGACTTCCGATCTTGAGAGGTTTGCAAAATATTTTGCCCAGATGCTAGATCTTGGAATCAGCGTTGCTCCATCGCAATTTGAAGGAATGTTCGTCTCGACGGCCCATACGGACGAGCATATTGAACAGACGATCGCCGCACATCGCGAAGCGTTGTCGAAGTTGTAATGCATCATTGCTGTATCCTAGCTGGAACGTTGTCGATATATACTTGGAAAATGAGGGGTTGGAGTATGAAGGGGACACAGTTATAATGATATATTTCTGCGTGCATGCAGGCGAGAAGCGGTGGAGTACACACCGGTATGGTATATGCGGCAAGCGGGTCGCTATGACCCTGATTATCGCAAAATTAAAGAGAAGTACTCGCTGCTGGAAATTTGCGAACAGCCGGAACTAGCGGCAGAAGTTACACTTATGCCTGTGCAAAAGCTCGGGTGTGGATGCGGCAATTTTGTATTCCGATATTATGAACCCAGTAGCTTCACTTGGTGTGGAGTTCGATATTGTGAAAAATATCGGACCTGTCATCGAAGAGCCGATTCGTACGCTGCAACAAATCGAGAATCTTGCGGCCGATCGATGTAGCTGGCGACCTGTCGCATATTATGGAGACGATCCGCATTCTTGATAGAGAGCTGAAGGTGCCGTTAATTACGTTTGCTGGAGCGCCGTTTACGATCGCGAGTTACTTGATCGAAGGGCGACCCTCCAAGACATTATATGCATACGAAAGCAATGATGTACAGCGAGCCGGAAATTGGTTTAAGCTGATGGACAAACTAGGGGATATGGTCATCACTTATTTGCGCGAGCAGATCAAGGCGGGAGCCAAGGCGGTGCAGCTGTTCGACAGCTGGGTTGGCGCGCTTTCGCCGCATGATTTCCAGAAATATGTGCTGCCGGTTATCGAGAATATTTTCCGCGAGCTGGCGGATTTGCCGCAGCCGAAAATTTACTTCCCGGGAGTTGCCTCCGGCGAATTGCTGCCGCTCTTCGCGGACTTCAGGCAGATGTCATCGGTCGTCGATTGGCGAGTGTCCATAGCAGAAGGGCGAGAGAACCGGAGGCGGCTTCGCTGTGCAGGGCAATCTGGATCCGCTTCTAGTGAATGCACCGTATGAGATCATGACAAACTCTGCTGCTACCATTGTGGATCAAGGGTTGGCAGAATCCGGACATATATTTAATCTTGGTCACGGCTTGTTCCCCGAAGCTTCCCTTGATTCGCTGCGCAGGCTGACGGAGTTCGTCCATGAATATTCTGCAAAGCAAATCGCTGAGCGCCGATAATTGACGAGTGAAGGGCTTGGGCCTGGCAGGCAGAACAAGAGCAGTAAGGACAGTAAAGTCGAGAGCGGTCAGGCAGTCGCTCGCTTGGCAACAGAAAGGAGATCGTACAGTGGGCAAACGAATTGGAGTGCTGGTGATGTCGTACGGCACACCGGAGAGCATGGATCAGATTGAAGCGTATTATACGCACATTCGCCGCGGACGCGCACCGTCAGAAGAACAACTGCAGGAACTTATTGAGCGGTATGAAGCGATCGTAGGCGGCGTGTTTCCGCTTCGCGAGAATACGAACAAGCAAGTAGATGCCTTGCAGCAAGCGTTAAATGAAGCCGATCACGAAGCGGAATTCATATGCGTGCAAGGGCTGAAGCATGCCGCTCCGTTCATCGAAGACGGGGTGCAAGCATTGGCCGATCAAGGCATAACCGAAGCCGTCGGCATCGTGCTGGCACCGCACTATTCGGTCATGAGCGTCGGATCTTATATCAAACGGGCGCAAGCCAAAGCGGACGAGCTCGGCATTGCGTTTCGCTTTGCGAAGTGCTACCACACGCATCCGGACTTGATTACAGCCTTTGCAGAGCGGGTGACAGAGACATTAGGCAAGTTTGAAGGTGGCAAAGATGCGGTTCGCGTCCTGTTTACGGCGCACAGCTTGCCGGAGAAAATTTTGCAGATGGGAGATCCTTACGTCGACCAGCTGCTTGAAACGTCTCGCTTAATCGCTGAGCAGGCCGGGATTTCCATCCTGGCAGTTTGCATGGCAAAGTGCCGGCAACACGCCAGATCCTTGGCTTGGACCGGATATTTTGGACGTCATGAAAAACTTGCAGAAGGAAGGAATCGAGCAAATCCTGGTTTGCCCGATCGGGTTTGTGTCCGACCATCTGGAAATATTGTACGATTTGGATATTGAGGCAAAGCAGCTGGCGTCTAGCTCGGCATCCATTTGGAACGCGTCCGTTCCTTGAATCAGGACCCCAAATATATAAAGGTGCTTCGCGACATTGTGTTCAATTAGAAGCGAAAGACGCGGGACAATATGACATGTAATCTCATCCAAGTGTTTTATAGCCGCAAACGATGGCATATACCGTCGCTTGCGGTTTTTCGATTTCACGACTTGCCTGAACTTTGCTGAACTTTGCCTGAGCTATTTCTCTGCATCATGCCCCGTTATCGGACTACGAAATCGACTTTCGATTTCAATTGAAAAATTTTTGTTGACAACGCTTCATATTTTTTTATAATAATATTAAAAGTATTTTATAAAAGTATTATACAAACTAAATAAATAAAGAATTTATTGAAAGTACTGAACAGCTTTGCTGCATTAGCGTTTGTGACAAGTTGCTGTCGATTCTAGTCGGTTCCAGGATTCGGGGGAGTGGATAGCTTCATTCAATGGACAGATGAGCACGATTCAGGGGGGAGAACATGCAAGACCGGATCAAGCTTCGAGTATCGCAAATCGAAAAATCGTTTCCAGGCGTTAAGGCGCTCGATAAGATTGATTTTTCCGTGCGTGAGGGAACCGTTCATGTGCTGTGCGGCGAGAACGGAGCTGGCAAATCAACTTTGATGAAAATTATCAATGGGGTCTACCAACCGGATGCGGGAGAAATCTTTATCGACGAACAGCCGGTGAAGATCGAACAATCCGATGCAAGCGAGAAATCTCGGCATCTCGATGATCTTTCAGGAATTGAATTACGTCGGAGAGCTTACCGTAGAGGAAAATTTATTTCTCGGCAGACTGCCTGTGAACAAGTTTGGCAAGGTGAATTGGCGGGAAGTGCGGCGCAAGACAGAGCAATTGCTGCAAGCGGAGCAGCTCCCGTATTCACCGAAAACATTGCTGAAGGACTTAACCGTATCTGACATTCAAATGCTGGAGATATTGAAAGCGGTATCAATTAACGCCCGCATCATCATTATGGATGAACCGACATCGGCCATTACGCAAAAGGAAGTCGAACGATTATTCCGCAAAATAAAGGAGCTGAAAGCAAGAGGCGTCTGCATTATTTATATTTCGCACAAGCTGGACGAAATCTTCCAAATTGCCGATGACATTACGATCTTGCGAGACGGCACCGTCGTGGATACGAGACGTAAAGAGGAACTGGATATTGAGACCGTGATCTCGCTGATGGTTGGCCGGGAGATCAATGATACTTATCCGAAAGAACAGATTGAAATCGGCAGTGAGATGCTTCGAGTGGAAGCGTTAACACGAGAAGGAGTATTTGAGTCAGTCAGCTTTCATGCCAAGCAAGGGGAAATTATCGGCTTTGCGGGGCTGATGGGAGCTGGTCGGACGGAAGTGATGCGCGCCTTGTTCGGATTGGACCCGTTTCACTCCGGCAAAGTTTGGGTGAAAGGGAAGCAGCTCACAAAATTCGGGGTTAAGCAAAGTATACAGCACGGCATGGTGATGTTGTCGGAGGATAGAAGACGCTATGGCATTATTCCGATACGTTCGGTCAAAGAGAACGCCACGCTAGCCTCGCTCAAGAAAGTGCTGTACCGATTCCGGCATCACGCCAAGGAGGAAGAAGAGATCGTCATCGGAGATGTTCAGCCGAATGAGAGTTAAGACGCCGTCCTTGGAAACGCTGATCGCGAGCTTGAGCGGCGGGAATCAACAGAAGGTCATCTTGGCGAAATGGATGCTGCTCGATCCAGACATTCTTATCCTTGATGAGCCGACACGCGGCATCGATGTCGGGGCGAAGCAAGAAATTTACCGATTGATTGGAGAGCTGGCAGAGCAAGGCAAAGTCGATCATTATGGTGTCTTCAGAGCTGCCCGAGTTAATCGGTATGTGCGATCGCATCTATGTCATGTCGCAAGGAAGGATGACTGGGGAATTAGCACGCGATGAGTTCTCACAAGAATTAATTATGAAATATGCGACCGGAACGATGAATGACGAGGTGAGTTAAAATGCAGGCAGTTTGGCAAATCTGGCGAACGTCCAGACGTAAATACAGTATTTTCATGGTGTTATTCGTACTGTTTTTTATATGTTCCTTTGCAAATCCGAATTTTCTAACGGTTAATAACTTGACGAACGTGTCGACGCAGTTGGCAGTGACGACGATCTTAGCATTTGGTGCGACGATCTTAATTATTTGCGGCATGCTGGATCTGTCTGCAGGCTCCGTGTTGGCTTTGTCCGGGGTTTTCGCCGTATCGATATACAGTCGACCGGCTCGATGCTCATCGCGGTGTTCACTGGCATTTTGACCGGGGTCGTCTGCAATATTTTGAACGCGGTCATGATCAGTACGTTCAAAGCGCCGCCGTTTATTGCGACCTTAGCGATGATGGCGATGGCCCGCGGTGTGGCGCTGCAATATACGGAAGGGCAGAACATCTTACAGTTAGGTGACTTCGTCGTGCTGGGGCAAGGGAAATTATGGGGCATTCCGATCCCCGTGCTTTTCCTGGCAGCGATTGCGGTGTTAACTTGGTATTTGCTTAACCATACGCGATTTGGCCGTTCCTTGTATGCAGTCGGGGGTAACGAAGAGGCCGCAGAAGCGTCGGGGATTAACGTACATAAAGTCAAATACACCGCGTTTATCATTAATGGAATTTTCGTAGGGCTTGCGGGTGTGCTGTTCATGGCTCGCGTGAACGCCGGTTTGCCCGAACGGGGCGATCAACTATGAATTTACCGCTTTGACTGCCGCGATTATCGGGGGCACGAGCTTCTCTGGAGGTGTAGGGACTGCCGGCGGCACACTGGCGGGCGCATTCATCGTCGGGTTTCTAGATAACATTATGAATTTGACCGGCGTGAACTCTTACATGCAGCAAATCATCCGCGGTGCCATCATTGCACTGGCTGTTATTTACGATATCCGATCCAAGAATAAGATGACCAAGAGTCTCTTAGGACGCATTGAGGATAAGCGTTCTGCCACGCGCAAGATGAAGAAACCGAAAAATCATGCCTAAACTTTATGTTCAGTTATTTCTTCTAGGCTGTAACGGTTGTGACAAAGGCTATTCACACATTATCGCACGAATGGAAACTGTAACGGTTGCCATGAAGGCTATTCATGATAAAAGGGCACATTTGGCGGTAAAAACAGCGAAATAGCCGCCAGCACAACCGTTACAATACAAACCGTGGCTCATTCGCGGTTATAAGCTTTATGGCAACCGTTAGAGCCAAAACGAACGTTTTTTAACAGATTATCTGTTAAAAATATACCAACAATTTAAAGGGGATGAATGTACATGCGTAACCTAAGGAAAAGAAGTTGGATAGCAGGAATGGTCATGTTGGTTGTCTTATTGCTGGCAGCCTGCAGCTCCGGCTCCGGGACGAACAACCAGTCAAGCCCGGCACCGAGCGGCGATTCGGCGAATGGCGGCTCTGCGGGCGGCAATGAGGCTGCACAAAAGTACCGGGTTGCCTATATTGCACGCGCACAATCGGACTCATTTGCCGCATGGCTGGCTAACGCTGTCAGAGATGAAGCAGAGAAATATGAAGATATCGCATTGGATGTGTTTGACGGTCAGGCGAATGACGAGCGCGTGAACTCGCTGATCGAGAATGCGATTACGAACCAGTACGATGTCATTATCGTCCAGCCGAATAACGGGGAAGCGCAACGGCCGTATGTGGAGAAGATCGTTGAAGCGGGAATCTTCGCGATTACGACCAACGCGAGAATTTCCGGCATTGAAGGCGCATCCTCTGTCGATGCCTCGCCTTACCTGCAAGCAGCGGTGAATGCGCGGGAAGCGGTGGAGCAAGTTCCGGAAAATGCGAAAGTTGTCGTTCTGAACGGGCCTCCTGGAAACTTCCATGCGGACGAGAGAAGAAGAAGCTGGCAGGAGGAGTTTTTTGATAAGCGTCCGGACGTAGAAATCGTCGGCGAGCAAATCGCGAACTGGAACAAGGATGAAGCGATGCGTCACATGGAAGACTGGGTACAATCCAACGATCGCATTGACGCAGTTATTTCGATGAATGACAACATGGCTGCTGGAGCGATTGAAGTCGTCAAGAATGATCCGAAGTTCGATGACATGCTCGTATATGGAGTAGACGGAACGGCCGAAGCGGTGCTCTTGATCCAAGAAGGCAGAATGACCTCCACGACGCTGCAAAATGCGTTTGAATTGGCGGAAAAATTGCTGGATACGAGTCATAAGCTGTTAACAGGAGAAATCGATCAAATCGATACCGACATCGGCAATCCGCTAATTACGAAAGACAATGTAGATCAATTTATTGCCTTGCTAAGAGAAGCAGGAGAAATCGAATAAAGCGACCAATCAAAAAAACACGATGGTTAGGAGGAGGAAACTGTGCCGAATCGAACAGCTTACATGACTGCGCGACGCAAGATAGAGATACGAGATGATCAGATGCCGAGTCCGGGTCCTGATGAGGTGCTTGTGAAGCTTGAGTATATAGGGATTTGCGGCTCAGACATTCATTATTACGAGCATGGGAAAATTGGCGATTTTGTAGTGGAAGGGGATTTTATCCTCGGTCATGAGTGTGCGGGAACGATTCAGCAAGTCGGCTCGAATGTTCATCATCTTAAGGTGGGCGACCGGGTAGCTTTGGAGCCTGGCGCAACATGCGGACAGTGTGAATATTGCAAGAGCGGCCGGTACAATCTTTGTCCGGATGTGAAGTTTCTTGCCACTCCTCCCTATCACGGATGTCTGAGCGATTATATCGCTTACCCGGCGAGTTTGGCGTTCAAGCTGCCCGATCAAGTGTCTACTCGCGAGGGAGCACTGGTCGAACCACTTGCTGTAGGACTTCATGCAGCCGGGCAAGGGAAGGTGAAGCTAGGTGACACAGTCGTCATCTTAGGCACGGGAGCAATCGGATTGATGACGATCCTGGCGTGCAAAGCGTTTGGTGCGACGGAGATCATCGCCGTCGATATTATCGACAAGCGGTTAGAATTCGCAAGCAAATTAGGGGCTACTCACGTCATTAACGCGATGCGTGACAATGTCCAGGATGAAGTGGCGCGACTTACCGGCGGCAAAGGCGCTCGCGTCGTGTTCGAGACGGCAGGCAGCGAGAAGACCGTTCAGGAGACTCCGTATCTCGTTGAACGCGGAGGCACGATCGTGTTGGTCGGATTAGCTGCGAAAGATATTATTCCTTATAACTTTATGCAGATCATGTGGAAGGAAGCAAACATCGAATCCGTCTTCCGCTACCGCAACTTGTTCCCGATCGCGATTAACGCGATCGCCGATGGGAAAATCGCGGTCAAGGATATGATTACGCACGAATTTGACTTCGTGGATTCCGAGCGTGCCTTTGACTTCGTCATTGAGCACAAGGAAGATGTCGTGAAGGCTGTCATCAAAGTGTAGGGCAAACAGCAAGCGCCGAGTGGTCGAAGCAAGACCGCTCGGCGCTAGTTTATACATATAGAGTTTATAACATTTGCTAACCTCATATTTCTTTATTACTCAAATATTGTCGATAAACGGCTTTACGAGCTGCAAGGCTGCGCCAACCGCCGTTGCCTCCAGCTTGTATCGACACACTTGCAAGTACGTGCCGTCTTTTTCAAATGTGTTTCGTTCAGCTAGCCTTTCGCGTATCGTATCCAAATGCTCGTCGAGATACGCTCCGACATAGCCTCCCACAATGACATTGCAGTCATAAAGCATGCGAAGATTGTTAATCGTCGTCACCAGATGCCCCAAATATTCCTCCCAAATCTTTTGATGGGGTGCCGAATTTTCCTGCAGCTTCTGAAAAAACTGCTGAATGTTCCCGCCTGTGCTTTCGCTTAAGATCTTGGCATTGCAATAGGCATCTACACAGCCTTGCTGACCGCAATAACACGTTCTGCCGCCAGGCACGATCGTCATATGACCGAATTCTCCGCCGCGTTGATTTTGCCCGGTATACAGGTTGTTGTCGATGATGATCGATCCCCCGACACTGTTATTCAGCGACAAGTAGACGACATTCTGGATATTGTCCACTCCCCAGAACTCCGCCATTCCTGCAGCATTGGCATCGTTAACCAGCACGCAAGGAAAATCGATATGATCGGCAAAATGCTTCACCGTGCCGCCGTTAAAGTCGATGACGACGGCGTATTTGACCGTTTGATTGTCATGGGACAAGATCGCGGGCAGGGCGATTCCTGTGCCCAAAATTTTGTTGCGATCGACGTTCATTTCCGCAATGAACTGGTCAACGATCTGCCCGATGCCGGCAAAATACCGCTCCGAATTTTCGAACGGATATTGCAGTCTCTTGTGGCCGATCACGTGGCCGCCGATATCGATCACGACGATGGCGACATGGTTGCGCGTAATATCCAAGCCGACCGAGTATTTTGCCTGCGGGTTGTAGGAGAACGCCTTGGCCTTGCGCCCACCGGTGGACTCGAACAATCCTTTCTCGATTACAAGCTCCTGCTCTTGCAGCGCTTTGAGATTTTGCGTTACGGTCGGCAAGCTGAGCTTCAAGGTTCGGGCGATGTCCTGGATCGATATCGGTTCACGGCGGTAAAGAAATTTATAGATGACGTTGCGGTTAATTTTTTTTACTTCAATGCTATTGACTCTACTCGTTCTCAACGTGTGACTCACCAACTTTGATAAATGTCTTTTATTAATGACTTTATATTATATCAACTAGCGAAAACATGCAAAGTCGAGACATGTTGGAGCCTAGCTTTCGGCAAGCTTCTTCACAAATTTGAAAAGATAGGCATGGTCTACGGCTCCTTCCCATATACATGAAGTGAACCCACCTTAGAAAGCTTCGGATATCAGATCCACTTCAAGCAGTTTGAAACTGGACAATGACGAAAGAAGGGAGGAAAAACTTGTGTCTCATTACCCGAAAGGACTCAGGTTTGACATTTATGAACGGTTTACGCTGTCTGAGGATGCTCCAGGCATTAGCGAGCTAGAGGACATTGAGCTCTTGCCGCGCATCACGATGCAAACTCGTGATGACCAAGCTGTCTTGAGCGGAGATTTGCTGCTGACCGGTACATACGTAGGAACGGAAGAGAGCAGCGCTGTAAAGGAGCTGAACCATCGCATTCCGGTGGAAATTACGCTCCCGCTCAAAAGAATCCACCGCATGGATAACATCGGAATCGAAATTGAAAATTTCGATGTGGAACTGTTGTCTGCAAGAAGCTTGAACATCACCGGCGTCATTTCGTTGAACGGCATCGCTGCGCCTGCTGAGCAAACGTGGAATGCACAAGGGGAAGCGGTGTTTGAGCATGAAGCGTCGCCAAGCACCGCCAGCCAGGCTGATGCAAATGTCGAAGCGATGGAGCAAGACGTAGCGGCGGTTGCGGTATCGAGCCGTCAAGCGAAAGGCTCAGACGTAGGGGGATTGCAAGAGCCCAAACGTACGAATGTGGCGATGCCGTATCGATCGCAAAGTGTGACACCGCAAGCGCGCCAGTACGCTTCTAACGAGCCAAACTCCAGACAGGGTGCGCAGCAACAGGCAGTGCAAAGGGAAGATGAAATGCGGAACGCTGCGCCTGCTGAGCAAGTACAGGAAGCCCGCCGAGAGCAGGAGAGGCAAGCCGCAGACGAGCTGACAGCGGAGCTGCATTCAGAGCCCGTCACGCCTGCGTCTGCCCAGTCGTCTACGCAAGCTGAGCGGCAAGCGAATGAGGGGCAAGCAGAAGGACGAGAAGAGCGAAATGAGCGAGAAGAGCCAGATGAGCGAGAAGAGCGAGATGAGCAGTACTCGGAGCCGCCAATAAGCGCGGAGCCAGTCGATCTACAGGCTGTAGAAGGGGGCGTAGCGGCAACGGAGGAGCGAACAGCGGAGCAGCAGGAAGAAGAGCAAGCGGCGCCTGCTGATGAACGGACAGACGATTCGCAAGCGGAAGCCGAACAGGCGAAAGAACTGAAGATCGCTTTCGCCAGCAAAAATACCGACTCCAGCGAATGGAGCAGTCAAGCAGAGGGCGTCAAATCTCTTCTGAACAAGCAGACGCAGGATGAGGCTAGGGTGACGGATGCTGCGGAGGAGCAAGCTTCTGACGCTCATGAGGAGGAAGAACGAACGCTCGAGGACTCCGTGAAGTGGAAAAACCTGCTGCTGTCCGCTGAGCAGGAAGAGCAGCGTTTCAGTAAAATGAAAATGTGCATCGTACAAAAGGAAGAAACGCTCGAGAGCATCGCTTCCCGTTACGCGATCAATCCGAAGGAGATCGTGCTATACAATCGGCTCGACTCGGATCAAGTGGAAGAAGGGCAAGTTATCTACATCCCAAGTGAATAGAGGGAATGACCGTTAACCGATAGGAAAGAAAATCGCTGCCGTCCTCATAAGATGGCAGCGATTATGTTTATATAAGGCATCGATTTGCGAGTGTTTGCCGCAACACGTCAATAAAATTCCAAGAGAAATCCCAAATACGTAAGGAATAAGAGAAACAGCAAAAAGACATCAAACGGAGTCGGTAAAATTAATGTACGAATAAATTGAATGCAAATGAGTGGAAAGCATACAGTCTTGACCGTATAGCGAATGCGAAACCAAAATTTTTGCACCGGACCACCTCCCTTGGGGACAAGCTTATCATGCGATGCCCCAGGTTCATTTGTTGCATAGCAATTAAAAAGTTTTCATTCATAGTTTATGAGTGACCGGATTGGTTATGCTAATTATTGACTAAGCCTTTAAAGGCAGGTATCATATTGTTGATAATAGTGTCAAAGATGGTGAACGGGAATAGTAAGCGGCGAACTCATACAGAGAGCGGCGCCAAGTGCTGAGAGGGTCGCATGAATGTAACCGCTGAAGTCGCCCGGGAGTCGCTGATTTACAGCCGGTAAGACAGCCGTTATCTGTCAGAGTGTTGCGCGCTTTATGAAGCCATGTTTCATCGCGCAAAACAAAGGTGGTACCGCGGAAGAATCCTTTCGTCCTTTGAGACGGAAGGTTTTTGTATTTATTAGATGCTATTTTTAGACAGGGAGGATTTAGGAATGAGTCGCACTGATCAGACGACCGGTGATCATACGGTATCCATGCCGACTACTTACAATCCGCATGAAGCGGAAGCGAAATGGTATAAATTTTGGATGGAGAATGATTTCTTTCGGGCTGGTAACCGACAAGACGCACAGAAGTATACGATTGTCATTCCGCCCCCAAACGTAACCGGAATGCTGCATATTGGACATGCGCTGGATTTCACGCTGCAGGACATTTTGATCCGCACTAAGCGCATGCAAGGCTATGATGCGCTGTGGCTGCCTGGAACGGATCACGCGGGGATTGCTACACAAACCAAAGTGGAACAAAAGCTGCGCGAGGAAGAAGGGCTGACCCGATATGATCTCGGGCGTGAGAAGTTTCTCGAGCAAGTATGGGAGTGGAAGGAGCAATATGCAGACACGATTCGCCAGCAATGGGCGAAGATGGGCCTGTCGCTCGATTACAGCCGGGAACGGTTTACGCTAGATGAGGGGCTGTCCCGGGCTGTGCGGGAAGTGTTCGTCCGCTTGTATGAGAAAGGCTTGATTTACCGCGGTAAATATATCATCAACTGGGATCCGGCTGCGCGCACGGCATTGTCGGACGTCGAGGTGGAATACAAGGAAGTTCAAGGCAAGCTCTATCATTTGCAATATCCGCTTAAGGATGGCTCAGCTTCGCTGACGGTTGCGACGACGCGGCCGGAGACGATGCTTGGCGATACGGCGGTAGCGGTTCATCCGGATGATGAGCGGTATAAGCATCTCATTGGCAAGACGCTGATCCTGCCGATCGTCGGCCGGGAAATTCCGATTATCGGCGATGAATATGTCGATCCGGAATTCGGCAGCGGTGCGGTGAAGATCACGCCGGCGCATGACCCGAACGACTTTGAAGTGGGCGTTCGCCATCAATTGCCGCAGGTGCTCGTGATGGATGAGAGCGGCAAGATGAACGAAAATGCCGGCAAGTACAAAGGCTTGGACCGCTTTGAATGCCGCAAGCAGCTCGTACAAGATTTGCAGGAGGCAGGCGTGCTCATCCGCATCGAGGAGCACGTACACCAAGTCGGTCACAGTGAACGCACAGGTGTCGTCATCGAACCTTACTTGTCTACGCAATGGTTCGTGAAGATGAAGCCGCTGGCGGAAGCAGCGATCCAAGTACAGAAATCAGGCAACGGCGTCAACTTCGTGCCGGATCGCTTTGAGAAAATTTATTTGCATTGGATTGAGAACGTTCGCGACTGGTGTATTTCCCGCCAGCTTTGGTGGGGGCATCGCATCCCGGCATGGTATTGCCAAGATTGCGGTGAGGTGACGGTTTCCCGCGAAGACGTGAACGCGTGCGCACATTGCGGTTCAGAGCAGCTTGAGCAAGACAACGACGTGCTGGACACATGGTTTAGCTCCGCGCTGTGGCCTTTCTCGACTCTCGGCTGGCCGGACGAAACCGCTGATTTGAAGAGGTATTATCCGACGGACGTGCTTGTAACGGGCTATGACATCATTTATTTCTGGGTCGCTCGGATGATCTTCACGGCACTTGAATTTACCGATCAAATCCCGTTCAAAGACGTGCTCATTCACGGTCTCGTTCGCGATGCCGAAGGACGCAAAATGTCCAAATCACTCGGCAACGGCGTCGATCCGCTAGAAGTCATCGAAAAATACGGCGCTGATGCGATGCGCTTTATGATTTCGACGGGAAGCACGCCTGGACAAGACTTGCGTTTCCGCTGGGAGCGGGTCGAGCAAGCGCGGAATTTTGCGAACAAGATTTGGAACGCTTCGCGGTTTGCCTTAATGAATCTCGAAGGGTTCAAAGCATCGGACATCGACCTGAGCGGACCGCTGTCGACTTCCGACAAATGGATTCTTCATCGCTTGAACGAAACGGCGCGTGATGTGACGCGGCTGATGGATCAATACGACTTCGGTGAAGTAGGGCGGCTGCTATACAACTTCATCTGGGACGATCTTTGCGATTGGTATATCGAATTTTCCAAGCTGCGTCTATACGGTGAGGATGAAGCGGCGAAGGCGACGACGAAGTCCGTCCTGGCGTATGTGCTGGATCAGACGCTTCGTTTGCTGCACCCGTTCATGCCGTTCTTGACGGAGGAAATCTGGCAGCATTTGCCGCATGAAGGGCAGACGATCACACTCGCATCTTGGCCGCAGTACGATGAGAGCCGCGTCGCCGAACAGTCTGTGAAAGAAATGAATTTGCTCATGAACATCATACGCGCCGTTCGCAATATTCGCGCAGAAGTGAACGTACCGATGAGCAAGAAGATCGAAATGATCGTGAAGCCCGCGGACGAGGAAACCTTGCAAATCCTGCGTCGCAACACGATTTATATCGAGCGCTTCTGCGGTACGTCCAAGCTCGAAATGAATCTGGCAGCTGTCAACGCTGAGCAGACGATGACAGCGGTTGTCAGCGGTGCAGAAGTGTTCTTGCCGCTCGCTGGGCTCATTGATATTTCCCAGGAAATCGAGCGTCTGAAGAAGGAGCTGTCAGTGCTGGATGCAGAAGTTGAGCGAGTCGAGAAAAAACTAGCGAACGAAAGCTTTGTCCAAAAGGCGCCTGCGAAAGTCGTGGAAGAGGAAAAGGCCAAGCAGAAGGACTATATGGACAAACGCGATAAAGTGAAAGCTCGCTTGCAACAATTGCAAAATATGGTATAAGCGATACCAACCTGCGCTAGGCGGGATTGTTGCCCAAGCATATACGA
This sequence comes from uncultured Paenibacillaceae bacterium, assembly GCA_963755735.1. Lineage (GTDB taxonomy): Bacteria > Bacillota > Bacilli > Paenibacillales > DA-C8 > Insulibacter. Next base: position 30,473 of record CAVWLN010000035.1, on the reverse strand, counting down.
GGCTTGATCATATAGTAAAGAAGGTAGACGACACATGAGTATGCAAACATACGAAGAAGCCGTACAATGGATAACTGGACTTAAATCGAACGGAATGAAGCCTGGACTTTCGCGCATGGAGCTGTTCATGGAGAAGTTCGGCAATCCGCATCGCAGATTAAAGTTTATCCATGTCGCGGGCACGAATGGAAAAGGATCAACTTGTGCCATGCTGGACAGCGCACTCCGCAAGTACGGATATGATGTCGGGATGTTCACTTCTCCATACATCGAAAAGTTTACCGATCGCATTACGTATAACGGTCAGCCGATTTCAGAAGAGGACGTGCTCCGCTTAAGCAATCGGATCAAGCCGGTGGCGGATGAGATCGGCTCCACGGAGTTTGGATATCCAACCATGTTTGAAATTTGCACGACCTTGGCAATACTGTATTTCGCCGAGGTTACTTACCCTTATTTTGTCGTCATGGAAACCGGGCTCGGCGGCAGGCTGGATAGCACGAACATTATCGTGCCGCTTGTCTCGGTCATCACGAATATCGGTTATGACCATACGGACATGCTCGGTGACACGCTTGAGCAAATTGCTGCCGAGAAAGCCGGCATTATCAAAGCCGGTGTGCCAGTCGTGACGACTTGCGAGCAAGCGGAAGCGCTTCGCGTGATTGAGGAAACCGCAGCAAGCAAGAAAGCTACCGTATACCGGTTGAAGAAACAATTCGACTTCGTAACTTCGCGCAATGAGGAAGGGCAAGAAGTGATGCACTTCGTCGGTCCTTTCCGCGAATATGGAGACATTCAGCTGTCGCTACCTGGAGCGCATCAACGTAACAATGCGGCAGCAGCCATCATGACACTGGAAGTCTTGCGCCAGTTTTATGCCCTGATCATGGAAGAGGATGAAGATCTGCAGGCCGCCTTGGCCGAAGTGAAATGGCCGGGAAGACTGGAGACGATCAGTGAATCTCCCCGCATCATTGCGGACGGAGCGCACAATCCGCAAGGGGCGGAAGTGTTAGCCAGCGCCTTGCGCAGCGACTATCGCTATGAGCGATTGCATATCATGGCCGGGATGCTGGCGAATAAGCATCATAAGGACTATTTCAGGCATATACTACCTTTAGCGGATACGCTCATCGTCACGGAGCCTGATTTTCATGGCGCCAAGCAGACGAATGAACTTTATGCATTGATTCGTGACGTGAAGCGGGATCTTGGGCTTGAGAAACCGGAAATCATCGCCGAGCCCGATTGGCAGGCAGCTGTAGCGAAGCTTAAGCAGGTTACACGACCGGAGGATCTAGCCGTCGTCACGGGAACGTTATATCTCGTTGCAGATGTGCGTTCATTGCTGTTATATCGATCTCACTCTGAAAAAGGTTGGTGAAGCGGTTTGAACACCCAGGAGCACGTCCACTTTATAGGGATAGGCGGTTACGGCATGAGTGCGATCGCCCGCGTATTGTTGGAGATGGGTTACCAGGTCAGCGGATCGGACGTTGCACGGCAAGAGCTGACGGACAAACTGGCTGCGAAAGGTGCCAAGGTCTTTATCGGTCACCAGGCAGACCATGTCAAAGGTGCGGATCTCGTCGTCTACTCTACGGCTCTATCGAAAGATAACGTAGAAATCATGGCGGCGGAAGAGCTCAATATCCCGATCATTCATCGTTCGCAAATGCTGGCCAGATTGTTGAATACGCGGAATGGAATCGCAGTGGCGGGTGCTCACGGGAAGACCACGACCTCTTCGATGATTGCCCTGATCATGGAAGATAACGAATTGGACCCTACCTATATAATCGGTGGGGAAATTATGAATGTAGGCAGTAATGCGAAGGCGGGAAAAGGCGATGTCGTCGTCGCGGAAGCGGACGAAAGCGACGGCTCGTTCTTGCAGTATCATCCGAAATACGCAGTCGTGACCAATATTGAAGCCGATCATCTCGAAAATTACGACGGAAAATTTGAAAATTTACAGAAGGCTTACGTGCAATTTTTGAGCCAAGTGAAAAGCGACGGCAAAGCGATTATGTGTGCTGACGATCCTTATGTGAGGGAGCTGCTACCTAACTTAACTTGCGAAGTCATCACATATAGCGTCCAAGCGGATGCTACGTTCATTGCGAAGCAGATCGAGCTTGGCGACAGACGAGCACGCTTCGTCTTGGAATACAAAGGCAATGAGCTCGGCACGGTCGAATTGTCCGTGCCCGGGATCCATAATGTTTACAATGCACTGGCCGCTTTCATCGTTTGTTTGGAAGCGGGACTGACGTTTGAGCAGATAGCGGCATCCATCAAGAAATTTCGCGGTGCAAAACGCAGATTTCAAGTGATCGGAGAATTCGACGGAATTCTGATCATTGACGATTATGCCCATCATCCGACCGAAATTGAAGCGACGATCAGCGCGGCGAAGGCAACCGGCAAAAAAATCATCGCGGTATTCCAGCCGCAGCGGTATACTCGGACGTTTTTCCTGCTGGAACCGTTCAGCCGTGCGTTCAAGGAAGCGGATGAGGTAATTGTGACCGATATATACTCTCCGGCAGGCGAGCAGCCGATCGAAGGTGTCAGCTCGGAGAAACTCGCGGAGATGATTCGGCAGAACAGTAATCCAGCTGCCAAGCATATTCCGAATCAAGAAGATGTGCGGGCATATTTGGCGGAGCATGCGACGTCCGGCGATCTCGTGCTGACGATGGGTGCTGGGGACATATACAAGACTGCGCATGCGCTCGCTGAATTGTTGCAATCCAAGCAAAGCATCCAATAAGTGAAGTTGCCTGGATGGCGGGAGTCTTAGAAGACGGGGCTAGGTCGGAATCTGGGATGTCCTGAATATTTCAAATCGAGAAGGCCGAATAAGGGAACTGAAATTTCCTTTATTCGGCCATTTATAGCGATTTTGGCGAAATAACGGAAGGGAAACTTCCGTTATCTTGCTCAAAATCCCGAAACTGACGCTTTTTCAGCCGTTTTACCGTAAATAGCGGAAATTTGACTTCCGCTATTTCAGTAAAAACGGCGTTTTTTATGGAATAAGGGAAATTTGTGTTCCGCAATTATGGCAAGTTCCATAATAGACTGACACCGCCCTTACGATCCCCATGATCCTCGCAATATATGATGCGACAACGAATGTCTTTCCCGAATGCCGGGCGAAGTTGATCTGATCGAAGTCATGTTCGCGTCAGCAGTATCATGCGATGGCGATGCATCACTTGACCAAGTCACTTGATCAATCACGCCTTATGCCTAGTTGTCTCGATGACGGCTGGCTTACTCTACTAAACTTTTTTGTTCTCTCTTAAGCATAATCTAGTGATTCTCCACATAAATTGTACTAGAAGAGAGGACAGACCGTTCGTATTATGAGTGCCAGCAGATTGGTTAGAGGGAGAGTTGATCATGAACAAGGCGAGAATCACCTACCGTTTCGATCAGGAGAAGGAGCAATTTGACAAAAAAACACCGCATGCTGCCCCGGTGTTAGAGAAGGTCAGCAGGAAAGACAAGGACAATGCCAAGAACCGTCACAACGAATCAGGATCAGACAAGATCCATGATTCGCAGATGCTGAACCAGTTCACCTCCGATTACGGAGCGTGGAGCAGTCCGTTTGATATTGAGACGGAGAAGCTGGAGCAATTGATTCGCAACAGTAGGCATGAACCAGCCTCTGATGATTCTCAGGACAATCGGAAGCATCGCGATGAATGGTCTGACGGGTTCAGCCAATGGACAGACCTAGACTCCTCAGACTTACCGGATGAACAGCAGCACAGCGGGCCGATCATCGATCCGGAAGTCGAAGAGTCCACGGTTAACCGTTCCCGCCGTTCCAGCAGTCCGGCCTCTTCGTATGTCACGTCTTATCGGCCTGCCAGGACACCTTGGCTTCGCATCGTATTGTCGGTCGTCGGGGCGGTGGCGACTGGCGTATTGTTCGGTCTGTTCGTCATGCAGCTGTTTACGGATCTTGTGCTGGATCGCGGCACCCCGCTTGCGCCTGTCGACAGTTCTCTTCATGTGCCGAACAGCGGAGCGGGAAGCGGGACGTCCAGCGGAGCAGCTGGCAATCCGGAGGAAGGGATCGTGGCTGTGCAAGTTCCTGAGCGAACGGTGTACATGCTGCAATTCGGCGTTTTCTCCACGCTTGAAGGCGCCAAAGCCGCACAAAATCAACTAGCGGAAGCAGGGATTGCCAGTGCTTATGAAGCCGGAGATCAACATATCGTCTATGCGGGGCTGACTCCGGATCGCAACAGTGCGCTACTGCTCAGCGATCAATTGGAGCGCATGGATTTGGAAACGTATGTCAAGCCCTTCGAGCGACCAGCAGTTACGGGACTGCAATGGGGCGCAGCAGAAGGCGCTCAAGTCGAAGCATACTTCACAGATGGCGGGCAGTTGGCGCAAACAGTCGCATTGCTAACGCTAGTACATTTGGAGGAAACTGCGCTCACGAACTTCGAGGAAGCGACGATGCAAGCTTTGCAGGCAGCTCATCAAGACTGGTTGCTGGCGGCCAATCAAGTTTCCGGCGAAGTGCCGGATCAGAGCCGCGATATATTTGATCAGATGAATAATGAATTGACATATGCGGTGCAATCCTTGTTGGAATATAGCAAAAACCCTTCAACCTCATACTTGTGGCAAGCGCAATCTGCGGTGATGAATTATGTCATATTAGAGCGTTCATTGCTCGCGGCTCTAGCGGTGTAGTTTGCGACGGGTTCTTAAGGGATTAGGCAAAAAAATATCCATTAAGGGGAACGAAAGGTTCCCCTAATGGATAGAAAACGGTCGATCAATGCGGCTGCTTCTCCGCGCGACATGAGGCGTTCCGGTGCGAACTTGTTCGCTCCCACGCCGATGATGATGTTCCTGTTATAAAGGCGGTATATCGCTTCAGCATACCAAATTTGTTCAGGTACATCGTGGAAAGAAAATGATTGCTTAAGGCTTTCCAGTTCATCTTTGGCTTGTTGCTCTTCTTCCTCATAAGTATATTTACTGATCAGCCTGTCCAACATCACACTGACCTGAGCTCTCGTAACAGGGGCGTCAGGGCGCAGTGTTTCGTCCGGAAATCCTTCAATGATTCCGTATTTGACGGCTTTGATCATAGATTTGTATGCCCAGTGATCTTGGTTAAGGTCGGAAAATTGGAACTCCTCAATATCGTCTAAATCCACTTCTTCATTTGCTAAATGATTTTCTAAATTGTCCTCAAAATCTGCTGAACCATCTTCTGAATCCAGATCCGCTGCTTCTTGACGGTTGTCCAGTCCGTTATTCGTCTCCCTGTCATTTTGCTGGAACCTGCTGGACTTCCCTTGACTTACTGGTTGCTCTTTCTTGCTGTCTTGCAGATCGAATGTATCGCCAACATCTGACTCATCAGGCTGCTTTCTTCCATCAAGCTCGCGGCTTTCGGCCGTCACTTCCCGGTGGCGCTGCTTCCTGCTGTCCTTCGACGATTGACGATCGCTATGCAAATCGCGCCTCTTGGAGTCTACGTCGTCCTCGTCATTTGCCGAGCGCTCCTCTTCATCCAGCACCTCGCCATTATCCAGGTCATCGTCCTCGCGAGCATGGCTCTTAGGCCCGCCTTCTTTGCGATCGTCTTCATTTTCCTGCTCCTCGCCTACCGGATTGTTGTCCAATATTCCGCTGCGATCCATCATGGCGATAAATTCAGCGCGAGTCAAAGAGCGTTCCGGAAAATAATATTCGCCATTGCCTTGAACGACGCCGAGCTCGTGCAAATGCATGATCGATTCCGTGCCCAATGACCGAGCGTGTCGCTAAACAGCACTGGCAAGTATTTGGCAATGCCGTTCGCGATTCCGACCGCCATTTGATAGCGAAACTGTTCATCCCGCAGCTTCTCTTCATCTTCGTAATTAGATAGGAATGCGGTTTCGATCAAAGCGCTCGGTACAGATGCCCATTCGCACCATATATACCGAGCTTTCCAGTAATCCGCGGTTTATCATGCCCGTTGCTTTCACGGCTTCCTCGAGAATGGATAATGCCAGCTCTCTGCTTTGTGGAGTAAGTCGTGCCATCGCTTCGCTTGCTGGATAGTTCGGCACCGGATAACGGTTGTCATAGTACAACACTAGCGTGCCGGATATATCAGGCGAGTGAAACGAGTTTGCATGGATGGAGACGAGAATGTCGGGCATCGCTTGATTGGCGATTTCGATACGCTCCTGAAGACTTAACGAAATATCGTCCTCGCGGGTCATCAGTACGCGGTACCCTTTTTTCTCTAGCTCCTCTTTCACCATCAGTGAAATCGCTAGATTCACTTCCTTTGCATACAGGCCGGTCACGCCGATTGCCCCCGGATCAGCTCCCCCGTTCCAGGATCAAGCATGACGGTTGCTGCATATGCAGACAGCGGCGTCGCGAGGGCCACGATGCTGAGCAGAACATACATAGCGAGTTTCTTCATTCCAATGCCCCTCCCTCAGAATATCATTGTAAGCGAATCATGAGAGGGAAGTATGCAGGAAATAACCGGAAGGTGGAAGCGGATTTGGATTTCACATATAATACTTGTATCAAAGGACAAGGTTGCGAAAAATGAGACTGGAGGCTTAGGAAATGAATCGAAAGATCGTATTAGCTTCGGCGTCGCCCCGCAGACAGGAGCTAATTCGAATGTTGAACATAGAGGCGGAAACGATTGCGAGCAGCGTGGATGAGACCGTCAGCCCTCTGCTTTCTCCGCCGCAGATCGTAGAGGAACTGTCTGTCCGTAAAGCATATTCAGTCGCCGCTTCGTTGCAAGAGTGGGAGCAGGGAGCCATCGTGATCGGCTCGGATACGATTGTGACTTTAAACAAAGAGGTGTTTGGCAAGCCGACAGACCGCGAGGATGCAAGACGTATGCTCGAGCAATTGCAAGGGCGCACACATGTTGTCTATACGGGATTGGCTTGCATTACAGATCATCACGTCGATCTTCGATCGGTACTCGCTGAGCAAGAGCTAGGGGAGCCTGGGAGCTTTCGTGTGGAGGAGCGGATGAATCGACAAATTTTGGTTGGACACACGGAGAACAAGGTGACCATACGGTCGATGAGCGAGGAGGAAATCACCGCCTACATCGCCACCGGGGAACCGATGGATAAGGCCGGGGACTATGACACCACAATGCACCTCAAAAAGGATGAGAAACTCTACGGTTAAACCTTAATTATCTGATTTATTTCTAAATTGGTGCCGCCGGACAAATTTGGAGCCCGGAAATAAATTCTGGTCACACCATTGAGTAAGGTAACTTTAGTTTAAATATGAGCAATATGAAATTTAGACGATGGTGTAAAAACTGGTGATCCTTGGGATAGAGGAGCAAGACTACGCGTGCCGGAGTGCGGGGACTTGCTCACTCTCTCAGGTATTCATTTTAAAGAAGAAAGAAAAAATGGGAAATTTTCTTCAGTTGTGGGGACTACCTTCAAAATTACTGCTCTCCTGTTAATATTCTGTAATGTCTCGAGATGTGGGTTGGTTACAAATCAATCAATTGTAGATTGTAAATTGAATATTTGTTTCGTTTGTTTGGAAGAGGCATATGACATGTCCTATGAATCCGGATGTATCCTTCGTCCAGTTGTCTCAGAACATCAGTTGAAGAGAGCATGTCTCTCCCAAGTTTATGTTACATCATCTGAAGACAGAAGTGCCTTCACAAGCACGCTCAGATGCGGGACCTTTTTTAAACCTCCCAAGCAATAAAAGGAAAAGCAAGAAAAATCGAGATGCAAATTTGATATAAATAAAACATTTGAATATACCAAACAAACTTTGTGATATATAACAAATTCAATATTTTTTTGTGCCACCGTGATTGATCCAGAAAAGAAACGTTTTGTTTTTGCCAATGAATATTCGTAAATAGTAAAGGAAACACGTAGAAGCTATTGACTTTGATCAAGAGTATAAATATAGTGAGATGTAAAACGCTTATTCACATAAATACAAATACATCAGTTTGACAGTGAACGATTTCAAAGGACTACATTATCTTGAACTGAATCAGTATCCTGATTTGGCAAAAAGAATCAGTATGGCTCTCGTTAAACATTTCCTGGCTTTGATTTTCATTGCAATTCCTTGTATCTCTCATTTATTATAGGGAAGTTGTTTTGATGTGGCACTGCAATTGAGGGTACTTGTAAAGCAAACAACAAACAAGTGAACGCGTCATAACAAAAGTTTGTTGTATGTAACAACTTGGTAAACGCGGCAAGTGCAATAATTGACAATTGATATTGCAATTTTGAATAATACAGCATCGGCGACTGATCTATAATAATTAAAAACGATGGTGCTGTGATACATTGACGGTATTGCAATGCGGGAATTCAATATTCTGCAAACAGCTTCGATCGGTAGCTGGTAGTAATATTCCAGAGAAGAATACTGTATTTGACAAGTGACAATATCAAAGTGATGAAGCTATATACAAACTCTCGACCACGATAAACACATAATATAATGATCAATAAAAAACAATGAGGAAGTATTCAGGAAGTGGGAGCGTGCAAACTTTCATGAGTCATCATTGACTGGGTAGGAGACTGACTAACAAAATAAGATAACTTGTAAAGAAAAAGGAAAGTGGATGATGAAGATACCAAAAGTGAGAAGTTTTCAGAAACATCCGATCATGACACAAGTGCAATGCGTTGGTAACCCAAATACGTAGATATACTGTTTTGAGTGGGCATCGGATAATGTCAATAATTAAATAATTTTTAAAAATTGGGAGATTTTCAAGGGGAGCTGATAACTGAATAATTGAATGGTTGTCGCCGATTCTGCGACACAAAACCGAAGTAGCGACACAAAGAAATACGGACGGTGTTTGATGAAAATTGAAAATACAGCCGTTATGATAACTGATAGGTGTTCTGTAAAATTTTGATGAAGTATCAAATTGGCTTTGAAAGAAATAACATTTGAAGATACATTGAAAAATAGTTTTTTGACGGTAATTTTTTTGAACAATTTTCATATGAATTAAAATTTCAATAGAAATTAATTGAAACTTAATGCAAATGCACTATGTAAAAAATGTAGCTTTAAAAACTTGATGCAAGAATAAAATATGAAATCAATTGATCGGTTTTATTGAACAACAATAATTCTTGTGCACATGCAAAATGAGGAGTATTGTTTCAACATGATGCACAGGTTGTCACTGATCAAGATGCATCCATTACCACTAATACTTACTTGAGCAATGGACAAATATCCTTAAAGGGAATTGAAAGTGGTTTTTGTTTTCACAGTAAATTGTCCAGTGCAAGGATACGAGAATAAAATGAATGTAGCCTTATCACTAACAAATAAAAAGTGTTAAAGTAGCTCAATAACAATGTGTGAGTTTTTCCACTTGCAAACAAGGTAAACTATTATTTCAAAAATTTTCCAGCAATTTGATGACATTTGGGGATGAACTAACAACTTGAAGAAAATGTTAAAGTGAAAATGCATTGCAATAAATTACAAAAATCAGTGACAAAGAAAAGTCTTTTGATCTAAAACGGCTAATTTTATTCACTTTGAAGCTGTAACAAAGGCAATCGACGGCAATACAGTAGCTAATTGATTTATTTCTTCATATTCGTTAAATGTGATACGGGTAATTGTTTTCAGATGTACCTAAAACAAATAAAATGATACAGTACGTCAAATGATAATCTTGATGAAGATAACAATCAAACAAGGTATTGGTGATAAAATATAAATTGCAGATGGAAGCTACGATGTATACTCGACGTGGTAGACCGGAAACGTTAATTCAATTACTCGTTATAAAGGGAATCCTGATAAGTTGGTTAGTGCAATTTCGCTATGGAAGGGGTACCGCTTTTGCAACGACCGCTCGATCTACCAATTCCCGGACACCTTGTACAACTTCACCACAAAATCCAAGTCCAAGGAGTGGACTTCCTGGTGAAGTTGCCCCCCCCGATTAGCAATCAAAGCCGTAGAGGACATTGATTAGACCGAACCTGCAAGCGATATCGATGGCCTCATTTGCTATTGATGACAAAGTGAATGACGATATCAGCTATGGTTGACATTTGGATTGAAGATACCATCTGGACACTAAGTTAGTGATTGCTCGATATCGGTGGGGATGGTTTCAACGAAGCTCAGGGGAAAAGAAACCGATCAACGAGACGTTGCAAAGACGTGAGGCAAAAATGGGAGGAATGTCCACTCCTTGCAATCTCATCGAGTCTGCCAAAAGGCCAGTTCGTAAAAAGGCTAAATTGGGATAGCGACTCATAGCCAGAATAACGTCACCGTGATCATGGACGGTCCGATCGAATTCTTCTACCAACCTGCAGTTATCATCAATGGCCGGATGTGGATGGTTCCAATGAGAGCAATCTTTGAGAAGTTGGGAGCCGAGATCAAATGGGACGGGGAACCCAAAGCATAGGCCCCGCAACCAAGGGCAACACCGTAATAAAATTAACGTTAGACAGAGACATTGCTTATCTATCAATGGTAGTCCGGTGAAACTGACGGCTTTTCTTAAGGCACAGTCAAACAGTAACAATGATCCGTTCGTGAGCGAAGCCCTGACAACTCGGTAAAATGGGACAAGATTTGAGCAATTAAGACCGCTCTTCGGTTTTGAAAGTCCAGAAATACCAACAAAGTTCACGAACAGGTAATTAACAAATAAGGTGAAGATATCAACTTGATGCATTGGTGGATCAACTCAATCGAAATGACAAATTATACAACAATAAAGGAACAAGCCTCTAAAGGATGTGACAATGTTGTTGCTCATTCTGGAGAGTTTGCAACAAGTGCCACTACAAAGTTCCTTGCCTTGAAGAAGGTGAGAGATGGTAAGGAGACCGAAGGGATCGAACCAAACAAATGTTCCGAACACTTTCACTAAAATTGCTGAAGGAAGTATCGGTGAACTTGTTAAAGCAGTAGGTCGAGGTCAATCAACAATGAAGCGGAGGCATCGACAGATACAAATCAACTCTACAAAGTAAAAACTGATGCGCTTGACGGCACACCTCGGTCTATGTATGATGCACTGATTTTGAACAAATGAACACAATGCCAATAAGCCAACATCTGACCATTTTGGACAACCGCTTTAACACCATGATTCTGGTCAGCTCAACCACAAATGTGATTCAAATGAACAAAGAATGGTCAACAGCTCGGATCATTTAGGAAAATCGATCCTAAAAAGACCATGAACCGATCATATCTGAACTCGCAGCCCACTTTATCAAACCCGCCATTTTGAATAGGATAATGAGTACTAAGGCAATGTGTTCAGCGACATCATCTGTATTTTGAAACATTCTTCAGAGATTTTTTCTACTTTTGGACATTGGAATTAAGTAGAAATACAATTAGTAACGATAGAACTGATTAATATAGGATGGTATTACAAACGGACTTGATAAACAGGTTCAACTGAAACGTAATCGTTGGAACTAATATTTTCTGGGGGTATGTCACCGATTCAGGTGTGCGTCAGTGCATTTTGCAGGACCAAAATATTGAAGAGAACACCTTGCCTCGCATCCAAGCAGTGTCCCACCCGGCACCGTCTTTCAAATTCCAATATTCATGGAGTTCATTTACTTTTTCGGAATAAATTCCCATCAATTTTATTGAATCAGGAACCTGAATCATTGATGTACACATTGCTAAAATCGCCGATGGTCGAGGTAAATCGATTTACGGTATATAAAGTCTATAAATATTCACAAATTTCATCTTTCACCGTCAGTGTCCTTTCTGAAAATTGTCAAATTTAAAACTTATAATAACTATACACTGACCGCACCATGCAGGGCTCGCAACGGTGGACGACGCGTTTTGCTCAGAATCATACAATGTGGACGAAGCGTTTAGATCGGTACGAGGATTTGAAAAACTCGAACATCCCCTTCACACCGCCAGCGATGTGATGGAGGGAAAACTTTTATGGGCTTGTTTGCCAAGACAAACAAGGAAATCAAATCATATAGACACTTCCGGTGTTGCGATTGTGACGTTTCTCTCCACTGCTTTCATGTGCAAATTGAGAAAGACACGACGACCACTCTCGCCTTCGTCAACAATCTGGACACTGCAGCAAGCTACAAAAAGAACGACCGAAATTCTGAAACCAAAACGCACTGCTGCAAGAAGGAATCAGCAAAATTTTACGCCACCTGAACCTTCACTGACCCAGCTCCCCCCAGCGACCAGTCGTTCCTTCTGTAGGTCATAGACATCTAACCGAATCAGAACTGCGAAACCAAAAAGCAGGAGCATGCTCCAGGACTTATCAAAGGACCGACGGATACGCGCCTCCCTGTTGCTTGCTTCAAACCAAAAAATTCTCGGACCAGAAGAAAACAATAATAACGTGGATATTCGCGAAAGGGACAAAATCAACATGGGAAAAAGGACACCGCTCCGTTCTTTGAACAAAGCATTCGCTACCGCGCAACATGGGACCAACAGCCCATTGCTTATTTTCACATGGATGCGGGCAACGGACAAAGAAGCTAGGAAAACATCAATGTATATCATCGGCCATACCGGGCGTGGAATATCTGATTAAGGTGAATAGGGGCAAAACGCCCAAAAGAAATGTGGCTTTCCATCACCCAAACAAAAGGCGATCAGCTCGCATTGCAACCCGAAAGTGACTGGACATAGTAAGTTAACAATGAAAAAGAACTGTAACGAAAAAGGATTCAACCGTAACCTGCGGCAAGTGTTTCCGTATGTCATGGTGCAAACGATCAACCACCAAGGACAAGTACTCCTGCTGCCGGAGATTGACGTGCATGTGTACTGCGGATCCTCTTTGCGTTGTTCGCCTTGGCACGTGAATCGAACTGTATGACAATAGCAGCACGGGCGGAGCGATTTCATAGCGGGAATCTGGAAACAAGACTAGGATTTAGAACGTTTAACAGAGAGGGAACTCGCCACGAACGCTTTCGTACCTTATTTGCAGGAGTCTCCGCCTTCAATCTGCTGGCGTCATCACAGGACAAGGTTTTTGTCGGCGAAGACGATTATTACGCCATTCAAGCAAATGGGACGGAAGCGAATCCGGCAAGATGATCCAGAACATTGTGTATATGACTGTGGTATTCATGCGTCGTGCCGGACGGATCGCGTTCAACTTTGGGGGCGGCAGACATCATTATATACTGCGCACCGTACCTTTTTCTCGTTACATTCACCTAACTTTAAACCACTGTGAAAGCTGCAACCCCTGTCTACCGCAGTAAACGCGGCTTACTCTTGCTGTATACAAAAATGAATTTCCCTCATACCCACAACCCGGCAAACAAGCCCACAACAGGTGCCTTCGGAGGCTAACCCCATTCCTGACACCTCGCTACTTGCAGTGGCGGGCTCTGTGTTCTTGAATGGAGCGGAGTCACAAATATTCAGGAATGCCTTGAAGACCAATATTCGAGCAATTACTTAATAACGATGGAGGTGATGATCAGAATGGTTCCGGTGGTGGGGACGACAAAACCACGTTCCTGAAAGGCAGGGGCATGACGAAATAATTGCGTATCAAATGCTTTCACTGGAGAATCAAGCGGGGCGTCTGCTCAGTAATCTAAATGATGGTAATTTCTCTATCACCCCTCAAAAGAACCAGTTTTAACCGCTGCAAGCGGATCATACAGCATATAAGGCATTGGATCGGTATTCTCAAGGCACACAAATGATGTAAACTTGTTAGGTGTCATGGGACTGCCATGCATGTCTTGTATCCAAATGCTGTTGGCAAATTTGGGGTGAGCCCCTTCCGTAAAGAGTGATAATCCTTCCGGCAAAACACTTGGGCCTCACGTATTTCTTTATAATAGAACATCTGGAAGGATACTCTTGTCTGAAAAATGGACACAGTAGGTTCCTCAACTTTATTGCAAGAAACTTACGTCTAACGTTTGGAGATTGTTTACAGAAAGCTGAATGGCCAAAGCAACTCCTCCTGGTGACTGCACTCCAACAGGCCTCACAGAACAAGATGTCCTTGGGGCATCCTCCTCAGCAATTCAGTTGTTGGCAGTCCTCAACAATTCAAGTGATGATCCACAGCACCTGCCAACAGTGAAGAGACAGCTGAGACTGCAGATGTTGGGGACTCAGCATGACAGAGATGACCAAGATGAAAGGAATCAGAGACAAAGTCATCTACAAATCCCATTCCAATCAAACCTGAACAGCAACTCTGTTTCTAGAATCAGAGGAAACACAGCAATGCAAGCACCCAGATGATGCTGCTGCACTCTTAATGAAGCTGTGAATATTCCAAAAGACATTTAAGCTGCTTCTTGATACAAAAATGAGAACAACTGACCAAGGAATGGTTTTGGTGAAATCTGAATGAACACACAACACAAAGGGAAGTTTTCCACACAGCAATGCAAACAATACATTCACTTATACACACATAATCATCCAACAGCAATGCCAAAGCCAAGCAGTGGCTTTAACCAAGACATTCAAACTGATGAAGCCAGGAATGTTATTCAGATATCAAGTCTCACAATAATCATCATAAAATCAAATATACAACTCAAAAGACAGGAAGTAAAATAATATAATGAATAAATATAACAATGACATGAATATGATAACTCAACATCATAACTATGAAGCGATTGATGACATCTTAATCCACAACTGACAACCATACTAATAATTTGGCTATGAAAGGTAAAGATAAAAATGCCACCCAAAAACAAACATTAATATATATCAAAAGTACACAAAAATAAAACAAATAACCAACAAATAATTAGAAAGATCTACATCTAAAAACGGTTTAGTGATTGAGCACCCAAATAGCAATACGATGACTATCGACAGATTTGCGAAAAATTTGCAAAATAATTCAACAACACGAACACTTTAATTTGATCAAAAACAGCAGCAATGTTCTATCAAACCATCTCGTAACTATTCACACAACTTAAACAAATGAAGCTTTGTGATGAACCCAAAGAAATAATAGCAACTCCAGCTCAATCACGGCAATTCGTACCAATGAAGACAGTGATGGCGGAACTGAAAAACAACAGCAACGATTCATCTGAACGTTTTATTCGGCGGGCTTTGAAGAAGCAGCACTTATTTGGAGAGACCCAATGTGATAGATTCTACATTCCTTCTGGCATTACGTCTATCAAAACCCACGGCTATGGAGGATGCCACCAGACAGCGGGGGCGAAGGAAGCATTACGATCGAAAAACCGTGCAGCGGCAATCGTAGGTGCTGCCGTATGGAAGCCGACCACACATCATCATCAATATCAGCAGAAACAAACCCGAAATTCAGTCATTCGCTGGGCGGTATTGTAACGTCGAGATCCGTTCATATTCACTGATTGATTAAATAAACAATTCAATAATCCAATATGTGAAGCGCACATACAATATAAATGATACAGCAAGCATCACTCGGCGCATTACAAAAACTGGAGATCGGTTCAGCATTTCCTTTGGAAGATCCGCAGTTTTTGAAATTGTCGCCGCGACCTTCTTGCGGAGCTTGCCGAAAACCGTCAGCGTCACTTCGGATGAAGTGGCAGAAGGTGACTGCTCCGTTTGAATACGATTGTAGAAACTGGTGTAAGATTGCGCTGGAAAGATGTCCGCCGGAGCTGTCAGCGGACTATTACTGCGACAGCGACATCGTTCCTCACTGACGGGGAGAGCTCTGCTTCGCAAATGGATAAATTGCTGTCCAGGTGAAGGTACCGGAATGCCGGTAATCGTGGCGGATGACCCATTGGACTGTCGTAGCGATCGGAACTTGCCGGGCGCTCTAGAACATTCATTTATTTTCCAGCAGAACCAGTCCGGCCCAGAAGAGCGAAGTAAGCCGCATTAGACAAAAAACCCAGTCATTCAGCTCGGTGTGGGGAATATGTGTTCGGTGGTGCGTCATGATCAAATTATTTTTTGGTAACAAACGGCTGATTCTCTCACTTGTCAGCTTAATCATATTCATTGCATTAATGGGGGTTACATTCAGCAACCGTAGGACAAGTGGACCTGGCCGGAGAAGATGCTGCAGGACTCACTTCCTGGATCGCAGGGACTAATTTATAAGCCCTCAGGATATGTAGCGGGCTTTTTTGAGGATATACGAGATTTGCGCTACCTTCGTCAGGAGAACGAAGCATTAAAGCGTCCGCTTGCCCATTATGCTTCGTGATACGGCTCGTTAAACGTACTAACAGCAGAAAATAAGCGTTGAAAAGAAGCACTCGAGTTCTCACGAGCGGCAAAAGCTAACCAAATCAACACATTTATCGAATAGCGAAGGTCGTGTCAGATCAATTAAGATACGTTCGACAGCGTGTTCAAAATTATCTCGGTGCGGGTGACGGCATTGAGGAAGGAAATGCGCGGTGATATCATCAGTTGACGGGCTGATCGGCACCGCTATTCGCGTCTTCGAATTTCCCGCGAAATGTACAGCTTATCTCGAATATTAACGATCAGAGCGTGAATTCGATCGGTTTATGGCGACGACTTTGGAGCATCCGGAATCGTTCGGTGTGATGGTGTCGTACGATCACGAGAGAGTGCGTGCTGATCATGCGCAAGATCAAGCAGGAAGACCACTTTGCAAGCCGGAGATACGGTTATTACGTCCGGGCTCGCCTTTGCTTATCATTCGGGTATCATGTCGCACTGTCTATATCCAGCAATGAGGGCGCGTTCGGGATTACGATGAAGCGGCGATTGCCCCGGCAGCCAATCTGGACATGAAGGCGCTTCGTGAAGTGTTCGTTGCATGCAAAGCGGAAGGGAAATGTCAGATCGTGATATGGCCAGGTTACAAGATTTGTGTGGGTTATCGTCTGATCTTCTTCTTGGCTGAGGCGCCCTGATTCCATGGCTGCTCCGCCTTGGACGGCTGAGATGGGACTTGCGATTCGTTGCCTCGGCTAGCATTTATATGTATTTTGTACATTGCGATTTATTTGAACCGTCACATGGCAATGGCGATGGGAACTTGTTTTTGGCCTTTCGGATGATATATATTTTTTATGGGCGCGTGTCGTTACGTATGCGTTCAGCATAGGAATTTCTACGTATTTAATCGGATTTATGCTGCGTGATACCCATGTGACCTGAATTCCTCCTGCGAAATGGATCGATTCCTATTCGGTTTACTGCTATTCGATGTGTTCGTTTATCAGACTTTATTTGTTTCCTCTCCAACTTGCAAATGAAACTCCTTTGCGCATTTTTTTGCCACAACATGCTACCGACGTTGATTTTTAACCTCAGTATTTGCGCTCCTCATGTACTGGCCAGTGCTCAAAGGTTTTTCGCGCATTGAAAAGTATGTGGCTCCGGTTGAGTCGGAACACTACCCTGCAGGGAATCCTTGACCGCTGGGCAGGAAACAGGCAAGCATCTGTGGAATTGTATGGGGTGGAGTAAGGACTAGACATGGCTGGCAAACAACATCATGTGATGATTAAAGGGAGAAAAGATGGACTCGTGTTTATCTTGAACGACCGATGCCCCTTCTCCGAACTGCTAAGCGAGCTGGAATTTAAATTGGAAAAAACTCACCAAAGGCTGTTAAGCGGTCCACTCGTTCATGTGCATGTCAAGCTTGGGGAGCGGCAAATCACAGAAACAGAGCGGCAATCACTAGAGCAACTCTCGGCCGCCGCAACCTCGTGGTGCGATCGATCGAAAGCGACAAGCCCGCGGAACACGAGAAGCAAACGCACAAGATTATGGCAGGCATTGTCCGTTCTGGTCAAGTGCTGCAAGTGGAGGGCAATCTTGTTTTTTCGGCGACGTGAATCCGGAGGATGAGATTGTCGCCGGCGGTGAATCTTTGTACTCGGTTCGCTGCGCGGTACGGCACACGCTGGCAAGGATGGCAACCGACAAGCCGTCATTGCGTCTTCACATTTTCAGCCGACGCAGGTCCGCATCGCAGATGCGATGAGCCGGCCTCCCTACGAATGGGAGATCGGTGACGCAGCTATGATGTTTGCCTATCTGAAAGACGAACATATGGAGATTGAGAAGATCACGCATCTGTATCGGCTACGACCAGATGCTTTCGAAATATACAGGGGAGAGTGAGAGCTGTGGGAGAAGCGATAGTGGTGACATCAGGCAAAGGCGGTGTGGGCAAGACGACGTCATCGGCGAACGTGGCGACGGGACTTGCCTTGCTCGGCAAGAAGGTTTGTATGGTGGATACAGACATCGGATTGCGCAATTTGGACGTGATCATGGGACTGGAAAACCGGATTATTTATGATTTCGTTGACGTAACCCAAGGCCGTTGCCGTTTGGAGCAAGCTTTGGTGAAGGACAAGCGATTCGAAGAATTGTATCTGCTCCCGGCTGCTCAGACAAAGGACAAGCATGCGGTAGCGCCGGAGGATGTCAAAGCGATCGTGGATAAACTGAAGCAAGATTTTGACTATGTCGTCATCGATTGTCCGGCAGGGATCGAACAAGGATTCAAGAATGCTGTCGCCGGTGCTGACAAAGCGATCGTTGTCACGACCCCTGAGATGAGCCGTGCGTGATGCGGATCGAATTATCGGGCTTCTCGAAAGCGAGAACATCTTTGAGCCGAAGCTGATCATCAACCGCGCCAAGGTGAATATGATGAAAAAGGGCGACATGCTCGATATCGACGAGATTTGCTCGGTGCTCGCCATCGATTTGTTAGGGATCGTACCGGATGATGAAACGATTATCAAAGCGGCGACTTCAGGGGAGCCTGCCGTGATGAACCCTGAGTCCCAAGGCCGCCAATTGCCTATCGGAACATCGCCCGCCGCATACTCGGTGATTCCGTTCCGCTTATGGCGCTCGAGGAGAAAAGCGGAATTATGGGGCGGGTCAAAAAGTTCTTAGGGATGGGATGAGTTTTTTTGTTAGCCAAACTAAAGAAACTAGACTACGTCATGCTGGCCATCTTACTTCTGATGCTTGGGATCAGTACGCTTGTCATATATAGCGCTACGATTGATAACGCGAAGTTTGGCCACGCAGCAGCTTTACTATGATAATATCCGCAACTATATGATCGGCTTTGTCGTGATGATTGGGGCCGCGTTGTTTGACTATCGATATTTGAAGAAGTTTTCTATTTATTTATACGGCCTTGGCATCATCTTGTTGGTTGCGGTTTTTTTCTTTGGCTCCGAAAAGAACGGTGCGCAAGGATGGTTTGAATTGCCGATGGGCATGAGCTTTCAGCCGGCAGAGCTGATGAAGCTGCTCCTGATCCTATTTATTGGGTATATGCTGGCTAAAGCGAGGGCGAGACGCTGCGTTTAGGTCGCGAGGTCGTGCCGATTGGCCTAGTCGTGCTGCTGCCCTTCGCGCTCGTGCTGGCGCAGCCGGATCTAGGGAATGCGATTATTTATTTGATCATCATGCTCGGTATGCTGTGGATCGGCAATATGAAATATACACATGTCCTGATCGGACTAGTGTGGTTATTGCTGGTTTGATCTTGTTTTAAATTTGTTCAACACGTATCATGAACAGATCGATACTTTCTTCAAAGATCATGGCAAGGGTCACTGGGTGCATCGCATTGACACGTTCCTGAACCCGGAGACTGCGATCCGAACGCTTCTTACCAGCTTCGCAGATCACCATTGCCATCGGTTCCGGAAGGTTTTCCGGAGATGGTTTCCTGGAAGGGAATTCTGTGCACAACGACAATATTCCGTATGCGTATTCCGATGCCATATTCGTTGTCATCGCGGAGGAATTCGGCTTCCTGGGCGCGTCGATTCTGCTTCTCATCTATTTCTTGCTTCTATATCGAATGATCATCGCGTCGATACAAAGCTCTACCTTCTTTGGCTCTTACTTTATTATTGGGATTGTATCTATGTTCGTGTTTCAAATCTTCGAAAATATCGGATGTGCTTGGCATCATGCCAATTACCGGCATCGCTGCCCTTTATTAGTTATGGCGGTACATCGCTCGTCATCAATATGCTGGCCATCGGGATCGTCATGAGCATCCGGATTCACCAGGACAAAAAACCTAACATGAATCAATCGTAAAACCTCGTTCGTTAGTCGTGCGACATGCGTCTACAGAACGAGGTTTTCATATGAAAAAAGAAGGGTTTTGGCGAGAAATGTCTAATATAAAAATGAAAGCGCTTAAATACGAGTGGTGGGTGGTGTTTTCGGATGATCCGCAAGAAGAATGTTCAGCAGCAAAGCCGAAACAAGACAATTCGTCTGACGCTGAATGTCGGTGTAAAGCTATTTCTCCTCATCTTACTCAGCATATTGCTGTCCGTCGGCATTACAGGCGTTGTGACGCTTTCGGTCTCGAACAATATCATCGAACAGAAGACAGCGGAAACTGCGTATGAAACCATACAGCAGACAAGTGCCAAAGTAGATACCATACTCGTCGTGTATGAACAAATCGTCTTGCAGATTCTCTCGAACATCAATCTGCATAACGATTTATACACGGCAACGAATGACAGAGTTGCTATTTACGATCAGTTAACGGCTCGAAATAGCATACAAGACTTATTGAATCAAGTGGCGTATTCGAACAATACGATTAAGAATATTTCACTAATCTCGATTCAGAAGACATTGCAAGCTTTACGACTTCCACAAGCTCGGTAACGGAGTTCGATCGACAAGCCGCATGGTTTCAAGACATACTCTCGCGTCAGGAGTTCATATGGCTACATACTGCGGAGTCTGGATACACGGGGGCGAGTCAATCTCCGCAACTGGCGACTGGTCGCTTCATGAGGACAAACTATGGCCAAGAATTTATTATCTTGGTCGAGATTGATCAACGCTTGTTGGACGACCAGGTGAAGGGCATTAGTCTGAGCGAATCTTCGGAAGTCTATATCGTCAATGAGAACAACGAGCGGCATGCATGCAGACGATCCGAACGAAGTTTTGCAGGTCGCCAGCTTGCCGATCGCCAAAGAAGGACAAATGACGGTGACCGGAGCGGATGGACTTGACTATATTGTTGTCAGTCATTATTCAGACAAAGCCGGCTGGTATGTCGTAGGCACCGCCCCTGTACACGAATTGATCAAGGATACGCAAGTGATTCGCGCATTGCTCGGCTGGATTGTGGCGGCTGCGACGGTCTTTGCGGTATTGCTCAGCGTCCTCGTTGCCCGATCGATGGGCGGTCCGCTTGCAAGCTGCAGGCGCTCATGATGGAGGGCGCATCCGGCAACTTGAACGTGCGCACCAGCTTCAAGAACCGCGACGAAATCGGGCAAGTCGGCCGCAGCTTCAATGAGATGATGGAGCAGATCAAGGGCTTGGTGCAGCAGACGAACCTTTCGGCAGCGGAAGTGTTGGCTACAGCGCAAGACTTATCCAGCTCGGCGAAGGAAACGTCACAATCCGCCCGCGAAATCTCGGAGGCGACCGAGCAAATCGCGAACGGCGCTTCGACGCTCGCTACGGAAGCTGAGCGCGGCAACGAGCTCGTCGTCGATCTGAGCAAGCAGCTGGAGCACGTGGTGGAAGCGAACCGGACGATGGGCGAGGTCGCGTCGGACGTGCATAAGGTGAGTGAGCAAGGCACAGGCTACATGAGCCAGTCGACCGACAAGACGAAGCAGACGGAAGAAATGACGCGGCGCATGACGCAGAAGGTCGATCAGCTCAAGGAGAGCACGGCATCGATCCGCAACTTGCTCGACATGCTGACGCAAATTACACAGCAGACGAACATCCTGGCGCTTAATGCTTCGATTGAAGCATCGAGATCCGGCGAAGCAGGGCGGGGCTTTATGGTCATCGCCGCGGAAATCCGCAAGCTGGCCGATCAATCGCGCGAATCGATCGACGTCGTGGCGGAGATGACGGAGGATATCCAGAACGGCATCGACGAGACGGTCGAAGTGATGTCGGAAGCCTATCCGCTATTCCAGGAGCAGATCGCTTCGGTGAAGGATGCGGACACGATCTTCAATTCGGTGCGCGAGCGCATGATCGGGCTCGTGCAGCAAGCCGACCAAGTGACAGAAGCGATCGAGCAGCTGGAGAAGGCGCAGCATGTGCTGTCCGATACGATGTCCAGCGTGAGTGCGGTGTCCGAGGAGTCCTCGGCTATTTCGGAAGAGGTGGCTTCCTCGAGTGCTTCCCAGCTTCATACGAGTGAAACTTTGGTGCAGCTTGTGGAGAAGCTGGAGTCGTTGTCCGGTTCGTTAACGGATTCACTGAAGAAATTCAAGATTTGATATGGATGGACGCCGAAAATTCCATACTCACTGAGAGGTCATAATGCCTCTTTCCGTTCATATACATATGTAAACAGATGCAGACAAGCTGTGATATGAAATATGGACGGAAAGGGGTATTCGTCATGTCGCTGCATTCGAATATCAAACGTCGCAGACGAGCGAGAATCGAACAAATTATCAATCAAACGAGCCCCTCCACAGCGCCTCGCCCGAAGCGGCGGCAACAAGCTGGGGGACTGTCTGGGCGAGACGATAAACATGAGGGAACCGAACACAGGGGGGCGTCGCTCGGTACATCAGGCGGCGACCAGCGGCCGAAAGATCCGGAAGAAGCGTGGAAAAGACGTATGGCGCAATGGAGCGAGCATGCTCATTCCCCGGTTGGATCTAGCGGAGTAACGGATTTTGCTGAACCATCCGACAGGCGGCGTAAGGGTCATTTTCCGACGTTAGGAGGCTTTAGCATCCCCAGTGTATTTGTCAGCCTCGCTTTGTTCATGATGCTGTGGGGGTTGTATTCGATTGAGCGACCGTGGGCCGTCAGAGCACAACAGGCGGTTGCGTCAGTGGTGAATCATAGCTTCAGCTCCGAGCAAGTTGCCGCTTGGTATGAGGAAATATTCGGCGGCACGCCTTCCTGGATCCCTGTCTTCCAGCGCGAGCAAGACAGTCAGCAATCGCTAGCAGTGCTTTCCGAATATTTGCAAGAGCTATATCCGCCTGTCAAAGGCACGATATCTGCCTCATTTGCGGCAAATGGACAAGGTGTGCAGGTAAGCGTAGCGGAGCAGGAGCAGGTGCGAGCTGCGTTAGCAGGCAGAGTGATCTTCGACGGTTATACTTCATCTGGTCGGACATTGATCATTCAGCATCCCGATCAGGTGCGAACGATTTACGGCTGGCTGGAAGACGTGAAGGTGGCGGAGAACGACTGGGTGGAGAAAGGGGAGGAGATCGCCGGACAGGTGCAGGGCAAAGAGGGGGAAACTGGCAGAACGCTATATTTTTCCGTGCGGGTCGGGGACGAATATGTCGACCCGACGAAAGTGGTCAGCTTTGATTAAGCTATTCGGCATCCCCGTTCGCATCCATCCCTTGTTATGGATCGTATTCGCGTTATCTGCGCTCACCGGTTACATCCTCGAAATTCTCGTACTATTCGGCGTCATCCTCATTCATGAGCTCGGTCACGCTGCGGCAGCAAGCTGTTTGAAATGGCGGATAAGACAAATTCGGCTTCTTCCGTTCGGGGGCGTAGCGGAAGTGGAGGAGGCCGGAAACATCCCCGTATGGCAGGAATTGATCGTCGTTCTGGCTGGCCCTGCGCAGCATTTGCTCATGATCGGACTTGCTCTGTTGTGTCGCACGCTAGGCTTCTGGGACGATATGTGGACAGATTATTTCATACGAGTGAACCTGATGATCGGTTTGTTCAACCTGCTGCCGATCCTTCCTCTGGATGGAGGAAAAGTGATACAGGCGTTGATCAGCTTGTGGCTGCCGTATTACCGTACACTGCATATTACCTATACGGTCAGCTTGCTGCTTAGTGCGATGCTGATGGCAGCTGCGTTTGGTATATGGAATGCCTACGGCGTCGATTTGAACTTGCTTATGATCGGGATTTTCTTGTTGATCCACAATTGGTTCGATTATCGCAATATTTCCTATTTGTTCATGCGGTTTCTATCCAGCAGAGAAGAGCGTATCCGCACCTGGCTGCATTCCGGCATCGCGCTGGATCCGATCATGGTATCCGAACAAACTCCTCTGCGGCAGGTGATGCAATTGCTTAAGCGTGAGCGGTATCACATGGTTTATATTTGCAATGAGCATGGGAAAATTAAGCACGCCCTCCCGGAGCAGCGAGTGCTGCAAGCTTATTTGACAAGAAACGAAGGGCAAAATCGTGCCATTCCGTTTCATTTCCGTTACAATAGAAATAAGCTTAACGAACGCCGCACATAGAGGTGAGGAGCCCTGCAACAATTAATCATCAAATCAGATGCCGAACAGCTGCAAGCCGCGCTGCTTGAGGACGGGCAGTTGTTAGAATATTTTTCAGAGCAAGAATCGCTGAAAGCTACTGTGGGCAATATGTACAAAGGGAAAGTGATCAATGTGTTGCCGGGAATGGAAGCGGCATTTATCGATATTGGACTCGGTAAGAACGCCTTTCTTCATGTGGATGATTTGCTTCCGCCCGGTACGGACAGGCAGCATGATAAACGCAATATTGATGAACTTATCAGAAGCGGACAGGAGCTGCTCGTGCAGGTGATGAAGGAGCCTCTCGGCTCCAAAGGCGCCAGAGTGACGACGCATTATTCGCTGCCGGGCAGATGGCTGGTGTATATGCCGCAAGCGAATTATGTCGGCATATCTCGCAAGATCGAGGATGAAGCAGAGCGAGATCGCTTGAAGCAATTGGGCGATCAACTGCGAGAGAACGGGGAAGGGCTCATCTTGCGTACAGCTGCTGCCGGCAAGAACGAGCAAGAGCTGCAACAGGATCTACAGCTTCTGCGCAGCAAGTGGCGCAACATTTGCGAGTTGTTAGACGACGTATCCGCTCCTGCTGAGTTGTTTCACGAATTGGATATGCTGCCGCGCATGATTCGCGATGTGTTTACGGAGCAAGTACAGGAATGCATCGTAAGCAGCCGCGCTCTCGGACAACAAGTTGTCCGCGCCGTCCATCAATTTGCGCCAAAGCTGACGGAGCGCATCGTCGTGATGGATACGGAGGACGTCTTCGCCAAGTATCGCATCCAGGAAGAGCTGGACCGCTTGTTCGCTCGCAAGATATGGCTGAATAACGGCGGCTACATTATCGTTGATCATACGGAGGCGTTGACCGTAATCGATGTCAATACTGGCAAATTCACAGGGTCGACAGATTTGGAGCAGACCGTGTTTCAGACGAATCTCGAAGCGGCTAGGCTCATCGCACAACTTATCCGCTTACGTGACATCGGCGGCATCGTGATCGCTGATTTTATCGATATGAACGAAGAAGAGCATCGCATGCGCATCGTTCAAGAGCTGGAGGACATCATGAGAAGAGATCGGACGAAGAGCTTGATCATGGGCTGGACGAAGCTGGGCTTGCTTGAGATTACGAGGAAGAAAGTGCGCGAAAGCGTCGGCAACAAATTCGGCTCGGTATGCTCCTATTGCGGCGGAACCGGCAGGCTTTCCAAGTAGTTTTTTCTTTACATATGATGCTTATTTGTGGTAGACTGACTCTATGCGCTTCCGGAGCGCTGTAACCGCACAGGATTGGTTTTGAAAGTCCCGAAGCTTGTAAGCTTACTTTTTGGGCACCAAGTCTTGGCGAGTCTGAGAACGAGGAGGTGCAAGATATGTACGCGATTATTGTGACTGGCGGAAAGCAATATAAAGTACAGCAAGGCGATGTGATCTATGTTGAGAAGCTCGCTGCTGGCGAAGGCGAATCCGTTACGTTCGACCAAGTTGTAGCTGTATCCGGAGACAAAGGTTTTGTAGCTGGTACACCGACGGTGTCGGGTGCGAAAGTTGTCGGCAAAGTAGAAAAGCATGGCAAAGGCGAGAAAGTGATCGTCTTCAAATACAAGCCGAAGAAGAACTATCGCAGAAAGCAAGGTCATCGTCAACCGTACACGAAAGTTGTGATCGAGAAGATCGAAGCGTAAGGTTGGGTGACCCAAGTGATTACGATAAACATCCACCGTCATTCCGACGGTACGGTTGCGGAATATAAGATGGACGGACATGCGGAATATGACGAACCAGGCAAGGATATCGTGTGTGCAGGTGTTTCGGCCATTGCGGTCGGCGCTTACAACGCGATCAACAGCTTGCTCGGTTTGCAGCCGGAATACGTCATGCACAAAGGCTTGATGCACGTCAAGCTGGACGAGCTTGCCGATTCCTTCCGCTAAGGTTCAGGAGAACTGCAGTTAATCTTGGAGAGCATGATTATCATGCTCAAAACCATTGAACAATCATATGGGGAATATATAACGATTACGGAACATTATAGATAAGGAGGCAGATGAACATGCTTAAGCTGGATCTTCAGTTGTTTGCATCGAAGAAGGGTGTAGGCTCAACGAAGAACGGCCGTGACAGCATTGCTAAGCGCCTAGGCGTCAAGCGTGCGGACGGTCAAGTTGTGAAAGCCGGCAATATTCTTGGTACGTCAACGCGGTACAAAGATTCATCCCGGCAACAATGTAGGAATTGGTTCTGACGATACGCTGTTCGCGCTGATCGAAGGGACTGTAAAGTTCGAAAGATTGGGACGCGACCGTAAGAAAGTCAGCGTATATCCGGTAGAAGCAGCTGTAGCTGCTGAAGCTTAAATATGACAACACTCGCCCGGCGATCTGTTCGCCGGGCTTTTTATTTTACTTAAGATAAAATATTAACTCATGTAAATATATCCAAAACGTGCTATACTGTTCGGTAGAAACAAGTGAGAGAGGGCTGTCCATGCAGACAATACGCTTGATGAGAGTTGGGGCTGCACTAGCGCTAGCAGCTGGATTCATCCTCATCATTGTAGATGACAGCAGCATCGGCAAGATCTTATCGCTCCTTCTTGTCAGCATTTCGCTCTTCTTATTCCTCTATGCGGAACGAAAGTTGAACACGCTGCGGATCACAGAAGTAAGCGAGCATAAGGATCGATTCGTGATGAAGACGCTGAGTCATTATCGCCATGACTGGATGAACGACCTGCAGGTGTTGTTCGGTTACATTAGACTGAAGAAGTATGATAAATTACATCCGTACTTGGAAAAAATAAAAAGCAAACTAAGTGAAGAAAGCGATATTTCAAATTTGGGCAACACGGCCTTAAGTTTATTGCTCTTGTCTTATCGAATGAACAGTCAGCATTACGAGCTTATTGTGACGATGGACAAATCGGTCAAGCTGAATGAAATTCCGGTCAGACCGGATTTGATCTTACAATACGTTCGCGAAACGTTGCAAATCTTTCAACAATCCGCTGAGCCGTCTCCTGCGGAACATAACGAACTGGAGTTTTCTCTTGTGACGACCGATGAGCTGATCAGTTTGATCTATCAATTTACGGGGCAGTATAAGGCGGACAAGCTTGAACTGAGCTTGCGCAAATGGAGCAGCAAGGTGCAGGCTGACGGCAATGTGCAATGTGAGTATCACTTGGAAGATGGACAGGCGGATTTATGGGTGAACATTCGTTATTAACGAATCGACAGGATGAATGAGGTGACAGCATGTTTGTAGATAAAGCGAAAATTTATGTCAAGGGCGGGAAAGGGCGGCGACGGTCTGATCGCCTTTCGTCGGGAGCTGTATGTACCCGACGGATGGACCGGCAGGCGGCGACGGTGGCAATGGGGGCAACGTCGTATTTCGCGTAGATGAAGGACTGAGGACGCTTGTTGATTTTCGCTATAAGAAGCATTACAAAGCACCGAACGGCGAGAAAGGAATGAACAAAGCCCGGCATGGAGCGAATGCAGAGGATTTGGTCGTCAGAGTTCCTCCGGGCACGGTCGTTGTGGACGATGATACACAGGAGATCATTGCCGATCTGACGACCCATGGTCAGGAAGTCGTGGTCGCAAGAGGCGGCAGAGGCGGCAGAGGCAATATGCGATTTGCGAGTCCGGCGAATACTGCGCCGCGCATTGCCGAGAACGGAGATGAAGGAGAAGAACGTTGGCTAGTCCTGGAGCTTAAAGTGATCGCGGATGTCGGATTGGTCGGTTTTCCGAGTGTCGGCAAGTCGACGATGCTGTCTGTCGTCTCCGCTGCTAAACCGAAAATTGGCGCTTATCACTTTACGACGCTCTCTCCAAATCTAGGAGTCGTAGATGTCGGTGACGGGCGAAGCTTTGTTATGGCAGATTTGCCGGGATTGATCGAAGGCGCGCATCAAGGGGTCGGACTTGGGCATGATTTTTTGCGGCATGTGGAACGCACGCGGCTCATTTTACACGTGATCGACATGGCGGCAACTGAAGGCCGGGACCCGTTTGAAGATTGGGTGAAAATCAATGAGGAGCTGAAGCTGTACAGTGAGAAGCTTGCGGATCGTCCGCAGTTAATTGTCGCCAATAAAATGGATTTGCCCGGTGCGGATGAACAACTGGAATTTTTCCGCGAACAATTGCAGGAATCGGGACTGGACTACGAGATTTTCCCGGTGTCAGCGGCTACGAACAAAGGCTTGCAGCCGTTGATTTACAAGTTGCGGACATGCTTGACGAAATGCCGGATGCACTTTCTGCCGAGGAAGTTCCAGAAGTAGAAGAACGCAAAATTTATAAGTATGAGAAGGAAGAGGAAAGTGCGTTTACCGTGCGCCGAGACAACGACCAGTTCGTCGTTGAAAGCCCGGGATTGAAAAATTCATCAAGCGGACGAACTTCAGCAGCTATGAAGGACAGCTCCGCTTCGGGCGTGTTCTGCGCAGGATGGGAGTCGACAAAGAGCTGCGCAAGATCGGCGCTACGGATGGAAGCATCGTCAGAATCGGTGATTTCGAATTCGAGTTTGTGGAACAAGATAAAGCATAATGGGAAAGGGACATTTCGCTCATGAAAAATAAAATCTATCTTTGTCGGTTTCAAAGATAAAAATTTAAAAAAATGGCATTTCATGAGCGAAATAGTGTGGTAAATTATAACAAAATATGATATGATCGTATTGTCATCATATAAAATAGAAAGGGAAATGTTTGGAAAGCGCTTTAAATTGTTTCAAATATTGACAGGTTAATGTTTGGAAAACTACTCGTCCTGATTAATTCCGACTATTCTTGTATATATTTTTACAACGGATCATGTTATGGTCATAGAAGAATGGTAGATGTTTCATTCTTGATGTTGTAGAATGATGGTAAAACGAATTCTCGACCGATGCAGAACTTTGTCGCAGACAGCATCAGAGTGGATTGGTCTTACTAGTGAAAGGACGAGGTTCATGAATAAATAGTTTTTTAGAAAGCAGCGCTTCATATGGAAGAGAAGCGCTCAACGATCATCTATGCAAGCTTGGTATCTTATGCGTTGGACTTCTCTATCATATCTTTTACTATTATGTTATGGCACGATATGGAGTTTAATAACTTTCATCAGGATAAATTCATTATCTTATCTGTACCTTACATAGTTCTTGCTCTTGTTTTTCCGATACTTATATATTTATTACGCACGAAATATGTCAAAATACAGTTAAATATATCTTTCTGATCTCATTCTTAATTCCGACGATTATTGCCGACATTGTCAGCTATCATATAACTGGACATTATGACGGCGGCAACGTCGGAGAATTATTTATGGTATTGTTCGCTCCTATTTTCGTAAATGCTAACTTCTATTTGGCTCGCAGCCTCCGGATTAGTCATCAAGTATCTGAGCGTCATTATCATTCATCCAGAATTGTTGTCGAGAATTATTTTCCCAATCGCTCTGCTTGCTTTTGTAATCTTCTTAGGATATCTTAATTTTGATAAGATTCATGGCATATGTGAAATCGCTCAATTCTGTATATGACGAACAATTTAGTAGCATGGTCAAGGGCATTATTGCCATGCTCGAGCTGAAGGATCCACATACGCGAGGACATAGTGAACGAGTGGCGAAGTATTCACGTAGTGTTGGCGAGAAAAGTCGGAGGCTTTACCGAACAGAGCTTACAACATTTCATTATTCTTGTCTGCTTCATGATATTGGGAAAATCCAAATATCAGATGATATATTAACAAAGCCCGATAAGTTACGGACGAAGAATATGAAGTAGTCGAAAATGCATACAGTGTTTGGGGCAAATGCGATTAAAGATATTGAAAACTTGACCCCTTGCATTGAGATCATCCGACATCATCATGAACGATGGGACGGGACAGGCTATCCGGATCAATTGAAAGGTGAAGAGATCCCCCTCTTTGACGCGTATCGCTTCTATCGCAGATGCGTTTGATGCGATGACATCTCATCGTTCCTATAGAGCCGCGTTAACTCCTGATGAAGCTTATACGCGTATTGTTAAGGGCGGGGGAACTCAGTTTGATCCGAATTTAATTCAACCTATTTTAAAGATGTGTTTCCGACTTGGTTGTCCATCTTACATTCATACCACGATACACATGAGGAAGAGTATTACCGTTTATAT
>CAVWLN010000034.1:0-46227 GCA_963755735.1 uncultured Paenibacillaceae bacterium | reverse complement strand
TGCCAAGCTGCATAAGCTCGGATACGGACTTACCATCCCGTGCTCCTTCTCGAGAATTTCGGAGGTGGTCTGGGCGGTCAGGTTCCGGATAATTGAGCTTGACAGCGGGCTTTTCGTCGGCGAGCGAGATCAGCAGCGACGACGATCAAGAGCTTTTCCTTTTCTCGTTCAGTTAAATACATACTGTCCATCCTTTCCAACTATCTACCGCATTAATGTTATATTACATTACATAAAATAATGAGATCAATTAGAAATCTATAATAAGGGTGACAGAAAACCGTGATTAACAACCTAATACATGGAAAAATGGCGTGATATTTTTCGTTTATCGTCATGATAATGTAAAGTAAATTGACATACAAAAATGATCGTGATTATAATCAATTAGCGAATATTCGCGCTATGCATCGTCGAATGTTCGTCAGGTTCGAAATTAGAAAGGGAGAGGGATCAGATGCAGAAGAAGAAAACAAACTGGATGTTCTTGCTAGCTGCGGCGATGCTAGTATTGGCAGCGGGCTGCGCAGGCACGAATTCCACACCGGCAAGCGTGAGCGGAGGGCAAGATGGAAGCATTGAACAGGCAGATAGCAATCAGCCGGAAGGAGATGAGGATACGATCAAAGTCGGCATCCTTCATAGTTTGAGCGGTACGATGGCGATTAGCGAAGTGTCCGTGCACGATGCCGAATTGATGGCGATCGAGGAAATCAATGCAGCAGGGGGAGTGTTTGGTAAGCAGTTGGTGCCGGTTATCGAGGACGGCGCTTCGAGCAGGCGGTGTTTGCAGAGAAAGCGAGAAAGCTGATCCAACAAGATGAGGTTGCCACCGTGTTCGGCGGTTGGACTTCGGCGAGCCGCAAAGCGATGCTGCCGGTGTTCGAGGAACTGAATGGACTTTTGTGGTATCCCGTTCAATATGAAGGATTGGAAGCTTCTCCGAATATTTTCTACACAGGCGCGACGACCAACCAACAAATTGTGCCGGCGGTCACTTGGCTGCTCGACAATCGAGGGACGAAGTTCTTTCTTCTTGGCTCAGATTATGTGTTTCCGAGAACAGCGAACATGATTATCACAGCACAGTTAGCGGCAGAAGGGGGCGAGGTCGTCGGGGAGGAATATACGGCGCTAGGACATACCGATTACAGCACGGTCATCAGCAAGATTATCGCAGCCGAGCCGGATGTTATCTTCAATACGCTAAACGGAGACAGCAATGTGGCCTTCTTCAAACAATTGAAGGACGCAGGCATTACATCAGACGATATTACAGTCTTGTCGGTCAGCGTAGCCGAAGAAGAGATTCGTGGCATCGGTCCTGACGTTTTGGAGGGACATCTCGCAGCGTGGAACTATTTTCAAACGACCGAGACACCCGAGAACGAAAGCTTCGTGGCAAATTACAAGGCGAAATACGGAGATGATCGAGTGACCGCCGATCCGATTGAAGCCGGCTATATCGGAGTGTACTTATGGGCAGCTGCTGTAGAAAAGGCGGGCACCACCGATATCGATGCGGTGAAGGAAGCAGCCGCTGGCCTGGAATTCGCAGCTCCTGGCGGCATCGTCACGATCGATGGAGACAACCAGCATATTTACAAGACGGTACGAATCGGGGAAGTTCAGGCAGACGGACTGTTCCTAGAACTGTGGAATTCCGGCGAGGCTGTGAAGCCTGATCCGTATTTGGAAACGTATGACTGGGCGCAAGGGTTAGCAAACGGATCATAATTCGTTCGGGGGCCTTAACCCCAGGTTCAGAAAGCGAGGAGAAACGGATGGAACTCATGATCCAGCAAATATTCAACGGTCTTAGTGTCAGTTCGATCCTGCTCCTGATTGCATTGGGACTTTCGATCACGTTTGGACTGATGAAGGTCATCAATATGGCGCACGGTGAGCTTATCATGATCGGAGCTTACACCACATATGTCGTGCAGAACCTATTTACTGCTTATGTGCCGCCTGGATTGTTCGATCTCTATTACGTTGTCGCGCTTCCCGCATCTTTTCTTACCGCTCTTGTTGTCGGACTTTTGCTGGAGGTGACATTCATTCGCTACTTATATGGTCGCCCGTTAGACAGCTTGCTAGCGACTTGGGGGGTAGGCATGATCCTTCAGCAATTGGCGCGGTCGATCTTCGGCGCTCCGAACGTTGCCGTGACGAGTCCAAGCTGGTTGAACGGCGGGCTGGCGATAATGCCCGGACTTGTATTGACCTACAAGAGGCTGTTTATTATCGGTTTGGTCGTCGTCTGCCTCGGGCTGATGTTTGTGTATATTTATCGTTCGACAGCCGGACGCCGCATGCGTGCGGTTATGCAAAACCGAGAGATGGCAGCAAGTCTGGGCATTTCCACCCGCAGAGTGGATGCCGTAACTTTTGCGATTGGCGCGGGGATAGGAGGGGTAGCCGGCTGTGCGCTATCACTTATGGGACCGATCGGTCCGGCTCTTGGCACCTATTATATTGTTGATGCGTTTATGGTCGTCGTGTTGGGCGGCGTCGGTAAGCTGCTTGGCACTGTGCTCGGCGCCTTGGGGATGGGATTGTCGAACACGTTGTTCGAATCGTTTACCGATGCGTCCATCGGCAAAGTATTAGTCTTTATATGTGTCATCGCGTTTCTGCAGTGGAGGCCGACAGGCTTCGTTTCCTTGCGCAGCAGAACATTGGATCAGACGGAATAGGAGGGCGGTTGATGATGTTGATGACAGGCAAATGGCAGCACAATCCAAAGCGGCAGACGACAAGGTGGCAAACGGTCACTTACTTGCTATTTGCTGCTCTGCTTTTCGCCGCCCCGTTGTTTTTGTCAGATTTTCGCTTAAGCTTACTGGCAAAATTTTTGGCCTTCGCCATACTCGCGCTCGGGCTCGACTTAATATGGGGCTATACCGGTATCTTGAGCCTCGGTCACGGAGTGTTCTTCGGTATCGGCGCCTACTGCATGGCCATGTATTTGAAACTGGAAGCTGTGGGCGGCTCTTTGCCTGATTTCATGCAGTGGAGCGGCGTCAGCTCTTTGCCGTGGTTCTGGCAGCCGTTTCATTATTTGTGGGCAGCGGTGCTGCTGGCGATTTTGCTTCCGATGCTGCTGGCAGCTGTGCTCGGTTTATTTACGTTTCGCAACCGAATCAGAGGCGTATATTTTACAATTTTGACGCAAGCGCTTGTGCTGATCGTGACTACGCTGCTCATCGGGCAACAAGGCTTTACGGGCGGCACGAACGGCATCACGAGCTTTCAAACCGTACTGGGCTTCCCGCTGAGCAGCTCAGGGGTGAAGCTGACGCTGTATTTGCTCACAGTCGTGATGCTGATCGCGGTGTTCCTGCTCTGCAAATGGCTGGTCACGAGCCGCTTCGGTCAAGTGCTTCGTGCGATTCGCGACGGTGAGAACCGAACTCGGTTTCTAGGCTACGATCCGGCTGCATACAAAATTTTCGTATTTTGTCTCTCTGCCGGACTCGCAGGCATCGCCGGAATGCTGTTCGTTTTTCATGTTGGGATCATCTCCCCGTCCATGCTAGGAATCGTCCCGTCTATCGAGATGGCGCTGTGGGTGGCGATTGGCGGCCGGGGAACATTGATTGGCGCGGTCATTGGCGCCTTGTCGTTAAACTGGGGCAAGAGCTTGTTCAGTGAAGCTTACCCGGATATGTGGCAATATTTGCTGGGCGCTATGCTGATCATCGTCGTCGTGTTTTTGCCGAAAGGAATTGTCGGCGTAGCCGAAAGCGTGAAACAATGGCGATTCATAAGGAGGACATCAAATGAGCAAGCGAAAAGAAACGATCTTATCATCCAAGAAAGTGACGGTTGACTTTGACGGGTTTAAGGCGGTCAATGAGATGGATTTAAGCTTGGAAAAAGGCGAAATTCGCTTTTTGATCGGACCGAATGGAGCCGGCAAAACGACGATGCTCGACTGCCTGTGCGGAAAAGTACGGCCGAGCCAAGGCAGCATCACGTTTCGTGGCGAAATTGAATTAACGAATAAGAGCGAGCATCAGATTGCCAGGCTCGGGATCGGCCGGAAATTCCAAGCTCCGTCTGTGTTTGTTGATTTGACGGTGGAGGAAAATATGCAATTGTCGATGCACCGCAGCAAAGGTGTTCTGCATTTGC
The DNA here is from genome assembly GCA_963755735.1 of uncultured Paenibacillaceae bacterium. GTDB lineage: Bacteria > Bacillota > Bacilli > Paenibacillales > DA-C8 > Insulibacter. The sequence continues at coordinate 42,087 of CAVWLN010000034.1, read as the reverse complement.
TCCGTGCCAAGCAGACAAGGGATGAAAGAGAGCGGCTAACGGAGCGGCTTGAGATGATCGGGCTGCAAGACAAGCGGCACGTGCGGGCCGGTGCGCTTTCGCACGGGGAGAAGCAGTGGCTGGAAATCGGCATGATCTTGATGCTGGAGCCGCATGTCGTGCTGCTTGATGAACCGGTCGCCGGCATGTCCGATGAAGAAACGTACAAAACTGGAGAGCTGCTAAGGCGCATCGCCCATGATCGCTCCATCATGATCGTCGAGCATGATATGGAGTTCGTCAGGCAGTTTGCCAGCAAAGTAACGGTAATGCATGAAGGGAAGCTGCTGAAAGAAGGAACGATGGACGAGGTGCAAAGCGATAGGCGGGTAGCTGAAGTCTACCTCGGCACACAGGACAGTATGGTGTCGTAATATTTGGACTGTGTAACCGTAGAGAGGAAGGCGTGATGAACATGCTGAACGTGAGCCGGCTTGCATCGGGCTATGGCGAAAGCTTGGTGCTGCGCGGTGTCGATCTCAAGCTACACAAAGGGCAGGTCGTCTGTGTGCTCGGGAGGAACGGCGTAGGCAAGACGACGCTGCTCAAGTCGATCATGGGCATTCTGAAAGCTCGCGGCGGGGAAATTGAATTTGCGGGTCATAACGTGACAAGGTTTGCGCCGCACATGCGTGCGCGGGCTGGGATGGGTTATGTTCCGCAAGGAAGAGATATCTTCCCGCAGCTAACCGTGTATGAAAACTTATTGCTCGGCTTGGAAGCGGGCCGGTCTGACGACGGCCAAATTCCCGATGCGATCTTCGCGATGTTTCCGGTTTTGCGGACGCTTCTGAAGCGTCGCGGCGGCGATCTGAGCGGCGGGCAGCAGCAGCAATTGGCGATCGCAAGAGCGCTCGTCATGCGGCCTGAGCTGTTAATCCTCGACGAACCGACAGAGGGCATCCAGCCGAATATCGTCGATGAGATTCGTTCTGCCATCGGCCAGATTAAGGAAAGTGGTGTTGCGGTGCTCATCGTGGAGCAAAATTTGGAGTTCGTCAAGCAAGCCGCGGACTACTTCTATATGATGGAGAAGGGGGCAGTCGTCGCGCAAGGGGTAGCAGATCGGCTTGATGACCCGGACGTGCTGCGGTACTTGACGGTCTGAAGATGGGATGGTTACGCTTTACGCTCTGCAAGCGGATTGCCGGCTATTGTCGGGCGGCAATTATGAAAATTGACTTTGAATATTCGGCCGGACTATACTAAAACAAAACTGCTTGAGGGAGCGATCTTCTTAGGTGATTGTGGCGATATTCAAGATGCTAGGGTTCTTCCTGCTCATCTTTCTCATCGTGATCCTTCTCTTCGTGTTCAATGTGCTTCAGAAGCTGTTCGGCAAAGGGGCAGGCGGTTGGAAGGACAGCCGGGACAGAGGCACGACTCGGACGTTTGGCAGCTTTGGTTCACATAGCCGGGGGCAGCTTGAACGTTGTCCGAGCTGTCAGCAGCCCATTATGGTCGGCAAGCAGCCGGGACATTGTCCGAAGTGCAATACTCCGCTTGGTAGAAATCATGAAGGCAAGCTGCTTATACGTGTGAACTAAGCTCTGAAGTGGCTGCGGAGCGGTTGCGTGCGGGAGCCGACATACCATGTAGGAGCTTGGTACCAGAAGACACGTCTCGTTGCAATTCGCGGATGTTCATGGTATATTACGGGTAATCTAATGTGAAATGAACTCAAATGCGATGATGGAGAAGAGTAGACAGTACTTCCTGTACAGGGAGGAAGCGCCGATGATTGAGAGCGTCTTTACAGGAGACAGGCTGTTGAAGTTCGCTCCGGATGCAGTCCCCTGAACCCGATGGTAGATCGCATGCGTTTGACGAAGCCGGTATCTGGCATATTGCCATTTGGCGAACGAATCCGTGCAGTAGGGGGTACCGGCAGCAGGAGCCGTTATATCCAGGCAATGACAGCCGCGAATTTCGCTTCTGAGTCTTTTTCATGAGCGGATTTTGATCGTTGAGGACGGCGTGTCAACGAGGGTGGTACCACGGACTCTTTCGTCCCTTATGGGACGAAGGAGCCTTTTTTTTATTCAGGCTATTCATAGATGGAGGCAATCAAGAAATGAAAGAAAAGTTGGAAGCACTGCAAGCAGAGGCGCTGGCTGAGCTGGCGCAAGCGGATACGCCCAGGCACTGAATGATCTGCGCGTCAAATATTTGGGCAAAAAAGGAGCGCTAACCGAAATTTTGCGCGGTATGGGCGCACTGAGCGCCGGAAGAGCGGCCGGTGATCGGCCAGGTGGCGAATGAGGTGCGCGCGGCCATCGAAGCAGGTATCTGCAGACAAGCAGGCGGACATTGACGCAGCAGGAAACAGAACAGCGCTTGCTGCGGAAACGATCGATGTGACGCTGCCCGGACAGCAAGCTGCGACATGGCGCTGTTCATCCGCTGAACAAAGTCGATTCAGGAGATCGAGGATATCTTTATCGGCATGGGCTATTACCATTGCAGAAGGTCCGGAAGTGGAGACGGACTATTACAATTTTGAGGCGCTGAATTTGCCGAAAAACCATCCGGCGCGCGATATGCAAGATTCGTTCTATATTACGGACGATATCTTGATGCGCACGCATACTTCGCCGGTGCAAGTCAGAACGATGGAAGCATGAAGGGCGAAGTTCCGGTCAAAATCATCTGTCCGGGCAATGTATACCGCCGCGATGATGACGATGCGACGCATTCCCATATGTTCACGCAAATCGAAGGGCTGGTCATCGACCAAAATATCCGCATGAGCGATCTGAAAGGAACGCTGCTGCAATTCGTGCGGGAAATGTTCGGCAAGCATACGCAAATCCGGCTGCGTCCGAGCTTCTTCCCGTTTACCGAGCCGAGCGCGGAAGTCGATGTCAGCTGCGTCGATGTGTGGCGGCGAAGGGTGCCGGGTATGCAAGCAAACCGGCTGGCTGGAAATTCTCGGTTCAGGCATGGTGCATCCGCGGGTGCTTGAGATGGCCGGCTATGATCCGAAGGAAGTATAGCGGCTTTGCATTTGGCATGGGTGTGGAGCGGATCGCCATGTTGAAATACGGCATCGAGGACATTCGTCATTTCTATACGAATCGATCTTGCGGTTCTGAAGCAATTCGTGCATATCTAAAAGCGAGAGCGGAAAGGATGAAGACGATATGAAAGTTTCATATCAATGGTTGTCCGAATATGTAGATTTAAGCGGATATACAGGCGGCAGTTAGCGGAACTGCTGACGAGCAGCGGCATTGAAGTCGATAGTCGTAGAACAGCGCAACAAAGGCGTACGGGCGTCGTCGTCGGCTATGTGAAGACACGTGAAAAGCATCCGGATGCGGACAAACTAAGCGTATGTACGGTCGATGTCGGCGGCGATGAAGAGCTGCAAATCGTTTGCGGAGCGCCGAATGTGGCGGCCGGGCAAAAGGTGCCTGTGGCGCTCGTCGGCGCAGTGCTGCCGGACAATTTTAAAATCAAAAAAGCGAAACTGCGCGGCGTGGAATCGCAAGGGATGATCTGCTCGGCCAAAGAGCTGGGCATGAACGACAAGCTGCTGCCGAAAGATCTTCAGGAAGGCATTCTCGTGCTGCCTGAGGATGCGGAGGTCGGCAGCGATGTCGTACGATTGCTTGGCCTGAATGATGAGGTGTTGGAGCTTGATCTGACGCCGAATCGCTCGGACTGCCTCAGCATGGTCGGCGTCGCATATGAGATCGCAGCGATCCTGGAGCGTCGCCGTCAAGCTGCCGGACACGCAGGTGCAAGAGAGTCAGCGAACAGAAGACGTCAGCATGCGTTCGTCCATTGACATCCAAGCGCCAGAGAGCATGCTCGCATCTACACGGCGCGACTATATCGAAGGGGTGAAGCATCGGCCCGTCACCGCTATGGATGCAAAACCGTCTGATGGCTGCCGGCATTCGTCCGATCAACAATATCGTCGATATGACGAACTACGTGATGCTGGAGTATGGCCAGCCGCTGCATGCATTCGATGCGGATCGTCTGGCAGGAGGACGAATCGAGGTGCGGTATGCGAAGCAAGGGGAAACGATCACGACGCTCGACGATGTGGAGCGCAAGCTTGAGCCGCATATGCTCGTGATCGCCGATCGCGAGAAGGCGGTAGCGCTCGCAGGTGTGATGGGCGGAGCCAATTCAGAAGTGACCGATACGACGACACGAATCTTGCTGGAATCGGCGAAATTCGACGGTGGGACGGTACGAAAGACATCTCGCGAGCTTGGACTTCGCTCGGAATCCAGCCTGCGCTTCGAGAAGGAAGTCAATCCGCGTGCCGTGCAGGAGGCGCTGAATCGGGCCGCTTTGCTTATCGCGCAAATCTCTGGTGGCAAGGTGGCACAAGGAATTGCGTCCTGCGAAACGAAGACGTTTGCAGAAGCGGTTATTCCTCTTACATTGGAGAGGGTAAATCGATATTTGGGCACTGAGATGACGCAGCCGCAGCTAAAACAAATCTTCGACCGGTTACAGTTCTCGTACGAAGAACAGCAGGACGCGCTGCACGTGATCGTTCCGCTGCGTCGCGGCGATATTACGCGGGATGTCGATTTGATCGAAGAGGCGGCGAGACTGTACGGCTACGATCAGATTCCGGCAACGCCGATAATCGGCAGCACGACTCCTGGCTCCCGCACAAGCAGCCAGAAGATCAGATTGGAGACGGAGCGTTATTTGAGCGCAGCAGGACTGAATGAGACGATGCAATATTCGTTCACACATCCGGAGCGCATTGAGCAATTCTGCGGCCTGTATCCGAATGTCAAGCCGGTCGCGTTGTCAATGCCGATGAGCACTGAACGAAGCGTGCTAAGGACAAGTCTGATTCCGCACCTGATTGATACGGCCGTCTATAACCGCAACCGCAACTGGCATGATGTAGCGCTGTTCGAGATCGGAGCGGTATTCTTAAGCGAGGAAGCGAGCCCGAGCCGTCAGCCGCAGGAGCCGTGGCTCGTTAGCGCGCTTTGGACGGGCAAGGTGACAGACGATCATTGGAGCGGGAAATCGCGTTCTGTCGACTTCTATGATCTGAAGGGTGTCTAGATGGGTTGTTCGCACATTTGGGCATGGAGTTGCCGGAATATCGAGCGACTTCATTTGACGGCCTGCATCCGGGACGCTGTGCCGAGCTGTATGTTCAGCGACGGAGAATTGGCGTCATCGGACAGCTGCATCCGGAGCTGCAGCGCAGCTATGATCTCGAAGACACATATGTATTTGAGATCGAATTGAATGCGCTGGTGGAAGGGGCGGATTTCGCGATCGTGCACCAGGCGATTCCGAGTATCCTTCGATCGAACGCGACATTGCGGTAGTCGTTGACCGCTCGGTGCCAGTAGCTGATTTGCTGAAGACGGCTCGCAGTGCAGCGGGTGATTGGCTGAAGTCGATCGAGGTATTCGATGTGTTCACGGGCGGCAATCTTGGTGACGACAAGAAGAGCGTGGCGTTGTCGTTAGTTTACCGTGATGATGAGCGAACTTTGACGGATGATGAGGTCAATGAACGAAATTCCTTGGTAATTGCAAGCTTGGAACAGACATTTTCTGCGGAACTTAGAAAATAAGCACGAATTTTGAGCAGGAATTCGGTCTTGCACAGCGAATTATTCCGGAAAGGTCAAGCAGGAGGGGCCACCATGAATCGTAAAGAAAAGACGAGTGTCGCTGTCGAAATATTCGGCACGAAATATAGACTATTGGCCGATTCTTCTTCTGCGAGCTATGTGACGATGGTCGGTGCTCATGTCGATGAGCAGATGCATGCCATAGCCAAGCAGCATCCTAGGTTGGATATTTCCAGGCTCGCTGTGCTTGCCGCGATCAACATTGCTGATGATTTGCTGAAGACGAAGGAGCAGTTAGATCGAGAGCATGCTGTTTCCGTCGAGAGGAAGAATCAGGAGCTAAACAGTCTTCAAGAGAAGTATGCTGGGGCTGTGCAGCAGCTGGATGAAGCGAAATCGGAGCTGGAAGCAGCGAAGGCTGAGATTGATACGACGAAATCGGAGCTGGAAGCAGCGAAGGCCGAGATTGATACGACGAAATCGGAGTTGGATGCAGCCAAGGCTGAGATCGATACGACGAAATCGGAGCTGGAAGCGGCTAAGGCTGAGATTGATACGACGAAATCGGAGCTGGAAGCAGCGAAGGCTGAGATTGATACGACGAAAGCGAAGCTTGATGCGGCGAAAGCGGATAATGAGAAGCTGAAGCCGAGCTGGAGGCGTTGCGGGTACAGCTTCGCGAGCAGACGGAGCGGGCCATGACGGCGCAGCAGTCTGAACAACAATCTTCGGCTGCGGATCGAGAGGCAGCGATATATGCGGAATACGAGAAGCTCAAGGAAGAGTATGAGAAGCTGCAGCAAGAATTTAACGAGTGGATTGAGCTGACAGAGGAAGAATTGGATAAAGAAATGTAATCGCCATCCTCAGGGGGTGTCCAGAAAGTCGGACGGGACAAGGACCTTCGGGATAAGCGAAAATAAACTTCCCCATTCAAAAAAGGGATATATGAGGCGGCTGAATCTGAATGATCATCTACCAATCCAACCAATGATCAGATCATTGCAAATATCCAACTAAATCTCCCTTTTGCATCACTACGTTTGCAAAGAAACTTACACGAACAAAAAATATTTATTTCTGGTTGACAGGTTTGAATATATCTAGAAATCTTATGATGCTTTTACGTGAACAATACAATAACTAAAAAAGCTCCTATGTTAGAATGGTGGACATATTGCCAGCAATCTAACATAGGAGCAAATCGTATGGGCATCATATCACAAAATACCGTAATTCGAAAAATGCATTCAGTTACTGGATGTGCTCGATCTTTCCGCAAAATAGAATCTATATTGAATGACACTTGAACGCTTGCTACAAGCTCAAAACAAGCTCACAAGGTCTTCGCCTTCGTCAAGACTCCGCCGTCCATCTCGCTGACCGAATCGCAGAGTGCCTCTATATCTTCCGCGTAGTGGGAGGACATTAAGATCGTCGTCCCTTCTTCGTTGATTTTTTTGAACAAATCCCGCATCTCCGACACGCCTTGCTTGTCCAGCCCGTTCATCGGTTCATCGAGCACTAGCAGCTTCGGCTTCTCCATGATGGCTTGAGCAATGGCCAAGCGCTGTCGCATGCCGAGAGAATATTTTCGCACCTGCTTCTTGTTGTCCGGATTCGAGTCCGACCTGCAGTAGGACTTGACGGATATCCTCCTTGCTCAGCTTGCGACGGATCGATGCCAGGAGTTGCAGGTTTTTGAACCCGCTTAATGAGCCGATGAACCCGGGATTTTCGATGATGATGCCGATATCCTGGGCTTGTGCCGGTTTCACTGGTTTACCGTCGATCCGGATCGATCCTGAATCCAACTGCATGAAACCGCAGATGCATTTGAAAAGTACGGTCTTGCCGGAGCCGTTCCTCCCGATGATCCCGTGTATACGCCCCCTCTCGAAGTTAATTGTGACCTGATTAAGTGCCGTCGTTTCTCTAAATCGCTTGACCGCATTTGTCACTTCTACGATATACTTGCTCATTTATACTCTCCTTTCCTGAGCATCCAAATCCTTCTTACAGAAGACATAGACCGTAATGATGCTCATGATGAGGATGCTGCCTATGAGCATGCTGACAGCATACACCGGGGAAGGCAGCGTTGGATTCCCGCCCCAGTTTAGTTGGAACATGCTGATCCAGTTCAGCGGCGAAAAATAATAGATAACATCACCATGCGCCAGACGCCCGACGTATATAGAAAAGTATGACAGAAAGGTAAACCCCCCGGCGGCGATTAACCCGGCTTGCCCGCCTATGACGACATTGCAACATAGGATGAGGGTGCCAACGAATATCGTCACCAGACAGAACAATGCCAGGCTAATCCCCATGGCTTCGATGGGGGTGAAAGAGCTGATCACCGGATCACCAATCTCGAGAAGATGGATAATTCCATACCTTCTGGGAGCTACAGGTTCAAAAGCAAGGGTCTTCAGCACGGCCCCCCAGTCACTCATCCATTGCACGTTCGGTATAAGGGCTATGATCGACATCCCAGCAAAATATACAGTAAAGATTAGTGCGGCTATGGCGATATAGAGGATCTGTCCTAAGATCCAGTTCCTTCCGTTGGTACGAATCGCTAGAAATGGCGTATGTCGATCGATGAAAGGAGCATCACAATAGAGTAGCATCGTTAAGCAGCCATATATCGGAAACATAATTGAACTGGAAAATAAGAACGGGAAGATCCACGGAGATACGGGGACCTTCACTGCTGCCGCATACTCCGATACCCATGCAAACATCCACAGCGAGAAAGCAGCGATGACAATGGCGAATACATGGATACGCGGATTCACCAGCCACTTATAGAGATTGATGCGGGCGCAGAGCCATATTGTCCTAAAGTTATTCACGGCCGATCCTCCTTCGCATCAAGCTGATCGCACTATATCCTAAGATTAAGCAGGGAATCATCACCGTTACAATTTTGGTTAAGAGACTTGCAGCAGCACTGCCTGCGTCATATGTTCCTTCAATTATCATCGGCAAACTGAGATAAGTAGGAAGCCCCCAAAATCTGGTTAGTCTATACAATGTAAAATAGATCACGATCGGCGCAGTCAAAGCTGCGAAACGATTAGGGATCAGGACCGACACCCATATCGCCAAGCACACAAAAAGCACGGACGACATACTCAGATGCGCCGCTTGAGCCAAGATATATATAATGGGCATATTCTGCTCCAACAGCACGGCATAAGCATCATCCGTAGATATATGGGTAAACAGCGGCAGTTGGAATAACAAGAATACGGCGTAAAGCAGGATACCTAGGAAAGTAGTTAGAAATGCTGAGATCGCTCCTGCTAACATCTTGCCCATGACATAATGCGTTACACCCGAACGGATGAGCCAGAACGGATGAGCATGCTGCTCCCAATCCGAGGCGAGAGTTGTTGCATAAGGGATGAGGGGGAGAAGCGCTAAGATCAGGATCATATTCCCTCCTCCGCTCATCAATACGATTGACACCACATCGGAATGGGAACGAATCAAACCGTAGGAAGTCATGAATAAGACCAGACAAGTCCCCAGGATACACAGAACAAAACGCAGAGATAGAAGTGCTTGTCTAAGATGAACAGTTAATGACGTTAGAATAACAGGCACTTAACCCTCACCTCGAACCGGACATTTTCTCACCGGTGATGGCGTCGACAACATATTGCCGATAGTTATATTTGACAGATTCCCCTGGATGAGATTCACTAGGCTGTGCGATGGTGATCATCCACGCGGGAATCAGTTCGAATGTCTCCTTCCCTTTCGGTACCGAGACATATACTAGATCCATTGTCGTCGCAGTAAGTTTCTCCTCTAAGATCAAGTGAAGAATATTCATCGACCATCATTCGTAAAGCATGAACCGGAGAAACAACTGGCAAAGCTTCACTAGTCAGTTCTTCCTTGATTCTGTACATATTGTATGCACTAATATCTTTGAAGCCGTCAGTCATATAAACAACGTTTATCTCTGTACTCTGCATCCAATTTCCTGCTGGACCAGTTCCCGTTCCTCGCCCAAAATACCACGATGCGTTCGAAACAGGGATGCCGTCAATGATTTGGCGGAAATAAAACACATATTTTTCATCCACAATAGTCCAATCTTCAGGTCCGAAATCGGGTTCAATCTCAAATTCTTCCACGTAGTATTCATAATGTTTACGCTGCGTTTCGAGATCCATAGAATAGGTTTCTGACACAGCTAGTTCAGGGAACCCCATTTGATTCATATGCTCCAAAACCTTTTCCAAAGCTTTCTCATAAGGCATAAAGGTTAGATCTGCATAGGAGGAGTAATCCGATTTATCCATACTTCTCTTCCCCTGTGAACTAAGAGGGAGTGGATCGGGATAGTCGGCGATCAAGAGTGGTTTCTTAGTTTCACTCTTTTCATGGACTACATAACTCATACCACCAGATATACTTTCGTCTATACCTGCACTTTTCCCATTGTCATAAACACTTAAATATTCATCAAAGGTATCGCCGCTAGCATGATACCAAGGACCTTCGGCCATTGGTATCATTTCAACAAGTTCTCCCCGAAGCAGGTGTTTAGAGACTAACTCGGGATCCAACTCCCAGTATTCCGCTTCATGGATGCGAGCTTCTTCCGCAGACACGACCGTCTCCGGATCGATGGCAATCTCAAAATTATTTGGGAGTTTCGCTTGCTTAAGATATTCTGATAACGTCATGTCATCCGCATGATCACTCGATCCCTCACATGACGAAGCCAAGATGACAATTGATACAATCAGCAAACCTAATAGATATCTTCTCAATCCTTCCATCCTTTCAAAGTTGGAACTCAAAAATAACTAATGCAGGCGGCGAGTACACCTGCATTGTAATAGAATTACGGAGACCAAGTTCCAGATATTGAATATGGTGTATAATCCCAGTGCGTGGGGTATCCTGATAAGCAATATTTATTCCCAATACCTCCGTATCCATCGTAATAAGTAAAACTACGTTTTCCACTTGTAGTAATATTTGTTATGTTATAACTCGCATCAGCTGATTGAGATATGACCATTATTAGATCATCCTAAAATTTATATATGAATGCTTTATATTCTTTTTATGTAATATTCTAGCAATATATTAACCTAATATTCCATATTTGTAAATGTATTAAAGGAAGATTTGTAATATTTTGCGAACAATTCTTTCGAACTCGTAAATGGTAATCTGATTCATCATACTCAGATATTTTTCATTTCTGTTCGGTCAAGATCGTATTGTTTTTTCATTTTCTTGATAGATAGGGTGATGATCATGAACAAAAAAACTGCGCCCCGGTCAGTTCCACACCTGAACCTGGGCGCAGTTTATTTAAATTATTTAATGAAGCAAATTTCGCGATGTGGCGTATCGAGGCGGACCTTCACCTTACTGGACAGCCCCATTTACGCTGATGCCCTATTCAACGATCAGCTTCGCAGTCATGTTCGCATGACCGGCACCGCAGTATACGCTGCATATAATTTCATACGTGCCAGGTTCCGTGAAAGTCACAACGACGTCTTCATTATGTCGAAGTGATATGTTGGTCCGTTTTATGCTGATGGCGTGGTTCCCTTCTGCATTTTGATAAACAAGCTTTACCTTTTCCCCGGCAGCGACCGAGTATTGCTCTTGATCAAAGGTAAAATTACTTCCCAAAATGACGATTTCCCGTTCGTCACCTGCAGGCTCCTGTACGATCGAGATGCCTGATGACGAATCGCCGCTCGCATTCCCTCCGCAAGCAGCTAGTATGATCATCATGCTAAGTCCTATGAATGTGGATAATATTTTTTTCATTTTCGATCCTTCCTCTCCACTGCGATTATATCATACGTTCTGGAAAAATGTTACTGCTGCTCTGCCATCTCCAAATCGAGGAAAAATTCTTCCATCGTCCACGCGTTCTCTGTCAGTATCTGAGCCAGCTCTTTGCCGACGTAACGCAGATGCCAAGGTTCATATTGGTAGCCTGTAATTTCCTCTTTGCCCTCAGGATAACGAATAATAAATCCGAATTTGTGGGCATGCTCAGCTAGCCACTTTGCTTCATCTGTATTGGCAAAGCAATTGTTCGCCGCGCATTTGCCAGAAATTCCGGCCACATCCATAGCCAGGCCAGTAGAATGCTCGCTATGCCCGGGCTTCGCGCTGTACCGGTTCGCCGCTTCCTCGCCGTCGCGTTTCACGTAATTTTCATATAACGTCTTTTGAATCGCATATGAACGGTAACCGGACACGCCGGCCAGTTCAATGCCGTCCTCCTTCGACGCTTCGAACATCTCGATCAAAGCTTCCGCTGCTTCTTGCCGAAGATAGTGAACCTCTTCATATTCATAGACGAACGGGATGTCGGGCTTTACGAGATCGTCCGGTTCGTATCCATCGGGCAAGCCATACTCTTTATTGACTAATACCGCGATGGAGGTCGGATCTGTAATGTCGTATTGCGACTTCATCGCCTCATAAGTCTCGTCTCCATCTGATTCAGAATGGCCAGAGGGCGGAGCCATATGATCCGGTTGATCGCTTTCTTCTTCTCTTTCTATTTCCTGCAAATCCCCCGGTTCAGAGGAAGATTCCTCTTCGCTTGTGTCTCCACCTATTTCTTGTTCATCTTCCAGACGATCGGATTCCCCAGGCTCAGCATTACCAGCATTACCTGGATGCATATCTTCTGTATTGGCCGATTGGTGTGTGTCGTTCGTTTGGTCTGCATGGCGTTCATTGCCGCTGCCTGCAGCACAAGCGGTGCATATTGCGGTTAAGAGCACGAATAAACCGATCGTTGTTAGTCTTCTCATCGTAACCACCTTCCGACATGATACAAACATTATCGCAGATCACGGCTCACTTTTGAAGACAAAATGGGTGGTGGAATCGAGGCCAGGGCTTCCGATCGAGTATGAAGATGGACGTATGCGTCTTTAAGCGCATGAAAAAACCCGGCCTTAGGAAGCCGCCGGGGCGTAAGTTAGGCATGCATACAGGTTCATATTCCTCATGCGCTTAACAAATACTATACGCGTTCCCTTCGTCCACTGAACACTCGACAATAGCAAAGTATTTCCTTAAGCTGTCCGGTCCGAAAAAGAAGGGAATCGTTTTCTAATGTTAATGGCGATCGCGGATTTTGTCCTTCTTTCGATTGTGCTCATCGTTCAGATCGAACGGCGTGGCGACCGGAATGAACAGGTCGATAATACCGATGACGAGCGCTGCCAGGATGGCACCGATAATCGTCACATTGACACCGCCAACGATAAACTGTGACAGCCAAATAATCGCTGCACTTATGATGAACCCAACAATCCCGCGGCCAAACGGCGTGACATTCTTGCCGAAAATCCCTTCGACGATCCAGCCGAGCAGCGCAATGACCAGCGCGAGGAACAGAGCGCTCCAGAATCCACCGACCTCAAAAGCTGGAACAATAAAGCCGACCAGCATCAACACTAATGCCGATACGATAAAACGTACTATCGTGCCAAGCCAATTCATGCACACACCTCCTGTTATGAATTGCATCACTTATTGTTTGCTCAGGCAGCGAACATATGACAGGAAGTTGCAGGGATGCGAATTTGGCGATACAAGCATACCGTTCGTGCCGTTCGCGACCTTCCAGACTTGGCGAATGCTACTTTATACATATAGAGTTTATAAATTTCACAACCTCACAAGCATAAGAAATACTAAGCAGCCACCTGCGTCCTAAAGGACTTGGCGCCAGCCAAGTATTTCTTTATTATAATAGGGGAGGAAGGAGTGTCTAACTTAAGGGATGGATACGAAGATATTACAAACTTTGGAATATGACAAAATCATCGAGAAGCTTCTCGTACATACGCATACAAGCTTAAGTCATGAGCTGGCAGCTAGTCTGAAGCCGGCATCTGATATCGCGACGATCAAACAGCGGCTGGATGAAACGGAAGAAGCTGTACACTTTGATCGTATTCAGGCCATTCCGCCATTCGGCGGCATTTTCAATATCCAAGCATCTCTAGAGCGTGCAAGGATTGGCGGTGCTTTATCGCCATCAGAGCTTGTCGCCGTTGCCTCGACGATTCAGGGGACAAGAAAATTGAAACGCTCCCTCCTTCAACCTCAGGATGCAAACGAACGATTTCCGATCCTTGCAGGCTTAGCGGGACAAATTGCAGATTTGCGTTCATTAGAACAGGAGATTACATCCTGTATTAGTGACCAGGCGGAAGTGTTGGATACCGCTAGCTCCGAGCTGTCGAGAATTCGCAGCAGTATTCGCACATTGGAAGCACGCATCAGAGAGAAGCTCGATCAAATGGTGAAGAGCTCCTCTATCCAGAAGAAGCTGCAGGACCCGATCGTGACGATCCGCAGCGATCGTTTTTGTCTTCCGGTGAAACAGGAATACAGAGCGGACTTCGGCGGCATCGTTCATGATCAGTCTGCGTCCGGCGCGACGCTGTTCATCGAACCGGCAGCGGTCGTGACGATGAACAATGAACTGCGCGAGCAGAAGGTGAAAGAGCAGCGGGAGATCGAGAAAATCCTGCTCAGGCTCAGCAGCTTGACGGCTGAACACGAGGACGCCTTATCCGCCAACATGGAAGCGGCGGCAAGGCTGGATTTAATATTTGCGAAGGCGCTGCTGGCGCGGGAGATGAAAGCGACCTTGCCGAAGATGAACGAGCAAGGTTACATTCGTTTTCGCAAAGGTCGGCATCCGCTGATCGATCCGCAGGTAGTCGTGCCGATCGATGTAGAGCTTGGCCGCGACTATCGGACAATCATCATTACCGGTCCGAACACCGGCGGCAAGACCGTCACCTTAAAGACGATCGGTCTGCTCAGTCTGATGGCGGCATCGGGCTTGTTCGTGCCGGCCGAGGAAGGCGCTCAGCTTAGCGTGTTCGATGCGGTATATGCGGATATCGGCGACGAGCAAAGCATCGAGCAAAATTTAAGTACGTTTTCCAGTCATATGACGAATATTATTCGGATTTTGCAGTCGTTTACAAGCCGCAGTCTGATTTTGCTTGATGAGCTTGGAGCCGGCACGGATCCAGCGGAAGGCTCAGCGCTGGCGATCGCGATTTTGGATCATATTCACCGCAAAGGCTGTCGCACCGTCGCCACGACGCATTACAGCGAGCTTAAGGCTTATGCATACAATACGGAAGGCATGCTCAATGCGAGCATGGAGTTTGACACGCGCTCCCTTCGTCCGACGTACCGGCTTCTGCTGGGCATTCCGGGACGAAGCAATGCGTTAGCTATTGCGGAGAGGCTTGGACTTGACCGAGCCATCATCGAAGCGTCGCGCGTACAGCTTTCGCAGGAGGAGCAAAATGTCGACTCCATGATTGCTTCCCTTGAAGAGAATCGTCTTGCGGCAGAGAATGAACGGCGAGAAGCGGAGGAGCTTCATCGGCAAGTTCGCGAGCTGCAAAAGCAGCTTGAGCATGAGCGAAGCAAATTTCACAATCAGCGTGACAAGCTGTTAGAACGAGCTGCGCGTGAAGCTGAAGAGGCCGTCCGCAAAGCGCGCCAGGAGGCCGATGAAATTATTGCCGAGCTGCGTAAGCTGGCCATGGAAGAGCAAGCATCGCTGAAGGAGCATAAATTGATCGCGGCGAAGAAACGTTTGGAGGAAGCTGCGCCGCAGTTTGCGACGTCTGCTACTGGCGAGGGAGCTTCCAGAAAGCCGAAGCGAGTCAAGATAGAGCCTGGTGATGAAGTTCTCGTGCGGAGCGTCGGGCAAAGAGGTCACGTCATTGAAGCAGCGGGTGCAGAGGAGTTCGTCGTTCAGCTCGGCATTATGAAGATGAAAGTGCACAAGGACGACATGGAGCCTGTTAGACGAGAAAAGCAAGAGAAAACGGTCAAGACGGGAGCTAATGTGAAGCGTGCTCGTCAGGCTCAAGTACGTACAGAGCTCGATTTGCGCGGCTACAGTCTGGAGGAAGCGTTGCTTGATACAGACCGGTTCCTCGATGATGCGATCATGAACAATCTCGGTCAAGTGTCGATTATTCATGGCAAGGGAACGGGCGTGCTGCGCTCCGGCATTCAGGAGTTTCTCCGCAAGCATAAGCATGTCAAGACGTTCAGGCTTGGTGAGTTCAGTGAAGGTGGCAGTGGTGTAACGATAGCGGAGCTAAAGTAAGGAGGCGAAAGCATGTTAGCAGAATTAGATCAGTGGCTGACGAACCCGTTCATCTCCACTGCCGCTTATTTCTCAGTGGCGGTGCTGCTTTTGGTCGTTTTCTTGGCGATCTTCGAGATGGTGACCCGCTATAAGGACTGGGAGGAAATTAAGAAAGGCAATGTCGCGGTGGCGATGGCCATCGGCGGCAAGATCTTCGGAATTTGCAATATTTTTCGTCACATTATTCTCAAATCGGAAAGCTTATATGATGCTTTGATCTGGAATGCATACGGCTTCGCCTTGCTGCTATTGGCTTATTTTATTTTTGAGTTTTTGACTCCAGTATTCAAGGTTGATCAAGAGATTGCCCGGGATAATCGGGCGGTTGGTCTGTTGTCCATGATTGTATCCATTTCTATTTCTTATGTGATTGGAGCCAGTATTTGATGAAGGGATTATATATTGTTCTCTCGATATTGGCCGCTTGCTTTTTGATAGGCGGGATCATTTTCTTAATTTATTCACCGGATTTTTTGAATCCGTAATCGATGTTAGCACAATTTATGGATAAGCAAACATGGAATGCTTCGTGTGAAGCGGCGAACTTTGGGGAAGGTTAACCTAAGATTATGCACATTAGCAAATAAACGATCTTGGGTGAGACTATGCCGCATGTGAAACAAAAATTCCCCTTCGCTTGGATGAAGAAGAATGACCCTGATGCTCGGAAAGCTTATGCTCGAATGCCGAACAACAAGCCTCGCAGCCATGGCGCGCTGGATGCACAATCTGTCCTGTTGCTCGCTGTACAGGGGCTGTTCGTATGCGCCAATGCACTGTCCGGAACATTCGTGAATGTGTACTTGTGGAAAATGAGCAACGATTTCACTCTAATCGGCTGGTTTGCGTTCAGCCACCAGGTCGCCTTAGGGCTGACGTTCTGGCTTGCTGGCAAGTGGGTGAAAGAACATAACAAAATGCACAGCTTACGGCTGGGTATTTTTGTATCTGCATGTTTTTATTTGTTGGTGCTGCTTCTCGGAAGTCATGCTCACTATTATGTATGGGCGCTTGGCATTGTACAGGGGGTTGCGGCAGGACTGTTCTGGCTGGCATTTAATGTTGTGTATTTCGAGGTGACAGAACCGGACAATCGCGACAAGTTCAACGGCTGGGCCGGGCTTTTGGGAGCGGGAGCTGGAATGATAGCGCCCTGGCTGTCCGGTCTCTTGATTACGAGGATGGCTGACACGAGCGGGTACAGGCTGATCTTTTCGATATCGTTAGGCGTATTTCTGATCGGCGTCGTCGTCAGTTTATTTCTTAAGAAGCGTCAGGTCGATGGTCAGTACGAATGGCTGCACGGCGTGCAACGGCTACGTGATCTGCGATCGCCATGGCGCAAAATTTCTCCCGGACTGATGATGCAAGGCATCCGCGAAGGCGTCTTTATTTTTGTCATTGGTCTGCTCGTCTATATCGCGACAGGAAATGAGATGCAGCTAGGCAATTATGCGCTAATTACCTCCGGCGTATCCTTGTTTGCTTTTTATTTGGCAGGCAAGTGGTTGAAGCCGTATCGTCGAAGTAGCGCCATGTTCATTGGCGCGGTACTCATTACGGCGGTCATTGTGCCGTTTTTTTGGAAGGTCAATTATATGACACTGCTCATTTTCGGTGTGGGGGTGTCGCTGTTTTTTCCGTTGTACAGCATCCCCATGACGTCGACGGTGTTCGACTATATCGGCCGTGATGAAGATTCCGCCGCACATCGCGTCGAGTATGTCGTATTGCGAGAAGAGTCGCTGAATGCCGGGCGCATGGTCGGTACGTTGTTGTTCATCGTCGTCGTATCTATCAGCAAGGAACCAATCGTCTTGAATAGCTTCTTGCTTCTGATCGGCAGCACGCCGATCGCGTCTTGGCTCTTTATGAGGGCGGTATTGAAGCGATATAAGCATCCGTAACCGCAGCTACAGGTCTGATAGCTTACACTGCAAATGAAATATGAGTCGGGAGCCACTATTCGTTATCCGGAGGGGATAGAAACATGTCAAGTCGCAAGATGGTCAACAACATAACGGAATTAATCGGGGATACGCCAGCTGTCCGCATTAATCGGCTCACAGGCGAGAACGACGGGGAAGTGTACGTGAAGCTGGAAGCGTTCAATCCGAGCGGCAGCGTGAAGGATCGTGCTGCTTATCATATGATTGCCGAAGCAGAGCGGTTGGGGCTCATTGCGCCGGGGGATACGATCATCGAGCCGACGAGCGGCAATACGGGCATTGGACTTGCGATGAATGCGGCGGCGAAGGGATATCGGGCGATCTTGGTCATGCCGGATAATATGACCAAAGAGAGAATAAACCTGCTGCGCGCATACGGAGCGGAAGTGGTGCTGACGAAAGCCGAGGATCGCATGCCAGGCGCCATCAAAAAAGCCGAGGAGCTTAACCGCGCCATTCCGCGCTCGTTCATGCCGCAGCAGTTTCGCAATCGTGCCAATCCTGACATCCACAGGAAGACGACGGCGCTGGAAATTTTGCAGCAGACGTCCGGACGTCTTGATGTGTTTGTGGCAAGCTCGGGGACAGGGGGGACGATTACAGGTACCGGCGAAATTTTAAAGGAACACTTACCTGATCTGGATATTTATGTCGTTGAGCCGAAAGGCTCGCCGGTGCTGTCTGGAGGTAAGCCTGGCCCTCATAAGCTGGTCGGCACTTCACCGGGATTTATTCCCGAGATATTGAATACGAATATATATAAGGAAATTATTCAAGTGGCGGACGAGGATGCCGTGCAGACCGTGCGCGATCTGGCAGCTAAGGAGGGCATCCTGGTCGGCATGTCGGCCGGCGCGACCGTTTGGGCGTCTTTGATGCTGGCTCGCAAGTTGGGCAAAGGAAAGCGCATCATGGCAATCGCGCCGGATACCGGGGAACGGTACCTCAGTATGGACGTCTTCAACCAATGATGATGTCTTCCTTCGGATAGCGATACAGCTCGCGGCGACGGGACGGCAAGAAGTAGAAGATGACAGCAAGTAAGCCAATCCGGCCAAGGAACATGAGGACCATTAAGATGCCTTGGCTAATCGGCGTCAATTGCGCCGCCAAACCGCTGGACAGACCGGTCGTCCCGAAGGCGGAGCATACTTCAAAGATGACCCGGTGCAGAGAAAACTCGGAATGCTCCGTGCTGTCGATGATGACAATGCTCAAGACGAGCAGCATCATCGCTGCGGTGAAGACGACGAAGCTCTTAATGATGTTCTCGTGGTCGACGGTTCGCCGAAATACGCGCACCTCCCGCCTACCGAGCGCATACGTTGTGATCGTAAGGACAATCAGAACGAAGGTCGTCGTCCGAATGCCTCCGCCGGCACTGGATGGGCTCGCGCCGATAAACATGAGAATCGACATCAGAAATTGGGAAGCTGCACTAAGCTCATTGATGTCCAGTGTCGTAAGGCCCGCACTTCGAGAAGTGACGGATTGGAACAGCGAATAAAATAGTTTCTCATGCCAAGCAAGATCAGCGAAATATAGCTCCCGCTCGATGAACAAGATGCCCAAGGTACCGACGACAATGAGGACGATGTAAGTAAGTCCGGTTAGCTTCGTAAACAGGGAGAAGCGAAACCGGTCATGCTTGCCGAACAAATATTCTCGGACTTCGATAAGCACCGGAAAGCCGATCGCGCCAAGAATGATCAGCAGCATCGTCACGATTTGCACGAAATAGTCGTTCGAGAAATCGAGCAAGGAACGGTCGAAAATATCGAATCCTGAGTTCGTGTAAGAGGCGATCGCATGGTAAACTCCTTGGTACAGCGCTTGCTTCCATGACGACACATAGCCGGAAGCGTAGAAGTAGACCGTAAAGATGAAGGCGCCGATCATTTCAAAGGTGAACGCAAGCATAAAAACGATGCGCAGCAGTCTGACCATGCCCGACAAATGGTTGCGATTTTGGTCGATCATAATCAATTTCCGGTGAGACAGCGTAATATTTCGCCCGAACATTAGCCAAACGAAGGTGCCGAGCGTCATAATGCCAATGCCGCCAATCTGAAAGAGAACGATGAGAATGATGTTGCCGACTGGCGAGAACGTGTCATACGTGTTGACGACCGTGAGGCCGGTCACGCTGACTGCGCTCGTGGCTGTAAACAGAGATTCATACCAGCTTATCGTAATGCCATCTTTCAAGCTGAACGGCATGCACAAGGCGACGCTGGCGACCAGAATCGTAGATAAATATCCAATAATGATAAACTGGGTAGGTGACAACTTTTGCACCGCACGTTTCAGAGGTGAAATCATACGCGAAAATCCTTTCCCAAAGAATAACAAGGATATCATACCGCACAATGATTTTTTTTGCGAATCGTTCTCTTGAAGAAGGTGAAAAATGCACCCTAATCCTTTACACCGCGCTGGAAAAAGAGGTAAGATGAAAGAATATATAAAGTATGAATACAATCGGTTTGCGTCACAAGATGATGTATAGGAGGGCAAGGGATGGATCAACTTCATATTGAAATTTTGGAGCTGCTCAAGGAAGATTCCAGAAGAAGTCCGGCGATGCTCGCGACGATGCTCGGAACGGACGAGGAGACAGTCAAGCAAGCGATCAAGAAGCTGGAAGACGATCATGTGCTGGTGAAATATTCCGCAGTAGTCAATTGGGGAAAAGTAGATGAGAACAAGGTAACGGCCTTGATCGAAGTGCAGATTACGCCGGAGAGAGGGCGCGGCTTTGATGCGATCGCGGAGCGAATCTACCTGTATCCGGAAGTGAAGACCGTATACTTAATGTCTGGCGGCTATGATTTGCTTGTAGAAGTTGAAGGGAAGTCGTTAATGGAAGTAGCGAACTTCGTCTCCAGCAAGCTATCGCCAATCGAGTCTGTGCTATCAACGAAGACGCATTTTATTCTGAAGAAGTATAAACAAGACGGCATCATTTTTGAAGATCATGAAGATGATCATCGGTTAATGATCAGTCCGTGAATAAAGGAAGCGAGAATAAATGAAGGAACAAGCGAATACAGTCAAATCAATGTCGGAATATTTGAACGAGCAAGTTCGGAATATCCCGCCTTCGGGCATTAGGCGTTTTTTTGATATGGCGGCGGCGAGCAAAGATGTCATTACGCTCGGTGTCGGTGAGCCGGATTTCGTCACACCTTGGCATATTCGCGACGCCTGTGTTTACGGTTTGGAGCGGGGGCGCACGACATATACGGCGAACGCTGGCATGCCCGAGCTGCGGGAAGCGATTGGAGAATACTTGCATAGCAGATTTCAAGTGACGTATGATCCAGCGCATGAAATGATCGTGACGGTCGGCGGCAGTGAGGCGATTGACTTAGCGCTGCGTGCCCTTATAGGCCCGGGTGACGAGGTGTTAATACCTGTGCCGACGTATTTGCCATATGCTCCGTTATCTTTTTTGAGCGGCGGTACGCCCGTGCCGATCGAAACGTATGCCAAGCATAATTTCAAGCTGCAGGCCGAGGATTTGAAGGCGAAGATCACGCCTCGTTCCAAAGTTTTGGTGCTCTGCTATCCAAGCAATCCGACAGGCGGCACGATGACTTATGAAGACTGGCTGCCGATTGCGAAGCTTGTGGAAGAACATGATTTGCTCGTCGTCTCCGATGAAATTTATGCTGAGCTTACTTATGAGGGACGCCATGTCAGCTTCGCTTCGCTGCCGAACATGAAGGATCGGACGCTGCTGGTGAGCGGTTTTGCCAAAGCGTTCGCGATGACCGGCTGGCGAATGGGATACGTATGCGGGCACCGCGAGCTAATTTCGGCGATGCTTAAGATTCATCAATATACCGTAATGTGTGCGCCGATTATGGGCCAGATCGCAGCTTTGGAAGCACTGAGGAATGGCATCGAAGAAATGGAGAAAATGGTCGAGTCGTACAATCGAAGACGCCGTCTCGTTGTCGAAGGATTTCGACAGATCGGACTGCCTTGCCATGAACCGCAAGGTGCGTTCTATGCATTTCCAGACATTTCTTCAACCGGACTTTCCTCGGAACAATTTGCGCAACGATTGTTGCATGAGGCGAAAGTCGCAGTTGTCCCCGGCCATGTATTCGGGGCTGGTGGCGAAGGCTTCGTTCGTTGTTCTTATGCGACTTCCGTCAATTTATTACAGGAAGCGATAGAGAGAATTGGCGCATTTATCCACAAACTCAAATAGCGGAAAATGTCGAAAAATGCACGATTGACCCGTCTTTTGTCGTTAATTATATAATTGCTCAGATGTAGAAAAATTTGCTATAATAATGATAAGCAACAATGATCATCATATCGTGCTGGCTTTTCCGTTTTTACAAAGGAGGGTTGACCATGGCGTTGGAATACCGGCAGACATTACCGTTGGATCACTCAATCATTGGCGAGCCTGATACTTCGTCTCGGTCCCCCTACCCTACAAGAAAGAGAATGAATCAAGTGGATATCTTGGAAGAGGAAATTTATATATTGCGGACCCTGATGGAGAAAACTGCGGAAGACGAGCAATCGTTCACCTCTGAAATGGTCGTTCACATTAGCAGTTTGCTTGATCAGAAGATTAACGAGTTTATGAAGTTGGAGCGGGAACGGAAGATGCAAGGCTGACTCCTTTCTTCAAGACTCACGAAATTTTGTATACACCATCAGGAAGGAAGCCATTTCGCATATAAGCTTGCCGCACGGCAGGCAGTATGCGATTTTTTTGTGCCTTTTGCCTATTGCTAGTCCCACTTTTTACGGCTATTACTGGGAAAGATGTTACGCGCGTATCCATATGGTAAAATGAAAGAGCAGCTTGGCTTTTAAGGCAACGTCATACTTGTTTAAACAGCAGTAAGTCGGTGAATGAGATAATGGATGATATACCTAAGGCAAATAACGCTATTTTAACATATGTTGTAGGTCCAGCGGATGACGGCGTGAAGCTGCGTACGATTATTCGTAAGCGGATGAACGTTTCACGCCGTCTGGCAACGAAGCTGAAATTTACGGAAGACGGGATCACGGTCAATGGAAGCAGGCTTTATATGGATGCGGTGCTGAAGACGGGAGACGAAGTCGTCATTAAGCTGCCGATCGAAACATCGGAGCATATTGAGCCGCAACCGATGCCGCTGGACGTGCGATACGAGGACGACAGTTTGCTAATCGTCAACAAGCCGCCCGGCCTAATTGTCCATCCGACACTCGGTCATTATAAGGACACTTTGGCTAACGGTGTGATGCATTATTGGCTGCAAAGAGGAGAGCAGTTCCGCTTCCGGCCGGTGCACCGATTAGATGAACATACGAGCGGGTGGTCGTCATTGCGAAAAATGCATTCATCCATACCAGCTGTCCGAGCAATTGCAGAGCAGAACGATCGAAAAGATTTACACGGCGATTGTACACGGTAAGGTGAAGGAAGTGTCCGGTACCTTGTCCGGGCCGATCGACCGCGATCCACAAGAACCGCATAAGCGCATCGTAACGGATGATGGATATCCAGCGGTCACACATTACACGGTATTGCGCAGCTGGTCAGATGCGACTCGCTTGAGATTCAGCCTTGAGACTGGTCGCACGCATCAAATTCGCGTGCATATGCAGCATTTCGGTCACCCGCTAATCGGCGATCCCATGTATCAATTACCGAAGTATGAACACGCTTGGCAGGATGCGATCGGAGGCAAGCATTGCATGCCAGCCAGCTTGCGTTCTCGCATCCGATTAGCGGCGAGCGCATCCATGTGGAAGCACCGCTGCCAGACGATATAGTACGCTTACTAGAGCGGCTTGAAAGCGATCACTGACAAGCGTTCATTGAATCGTTGTCAGACAAAATCATCATTCCCGTTCTTGATATGAAACATTCACGATTTTCATAACTTTAGAACGATTGTTTACTATATCTATACGGAGGTTTTCATGATGAAAGTAACCATGTATTGGTATCCAAAATGCGGAACTTGCCGTAATGCGAAGCGTTGGCTAGAGGAAACGGTCTATGAGGTAGATTCGATCCATATCGTGGAGCAAACTCCTGATCGAAACGCTGCAAGACTTAGTGAAGAAAAGTGGTTTGGATATAAAGAAATGGTTTAATGTATCAGGGAATGTATATAAGACGTTAAAGCTCAAAGACAAGCTACCGTCCATGAGTGAGCAAGAGAAGCTAGAGCTTCTCGCTTCCGACGGCATGCTGATCAAGCGCCCGATCGTGACCGACGGTGAGAAGATACGGTCGGCTTTAAGGAAGATGAATTTGCTGCTAGTTTGGGGTAAGGCGCTATGACTGAGCGAACGTGTCGCAAGCAAATTTCGTTCTGACACGGCTGGCAGGACTCGGTTCAGCGATTTTTGCCGAAGTTGCCCAATGGAAACAGGAGGCGAAGGCCGCTGGCAGAGATATTATTGATCTGGGGATCGGCAGTCCGGATCAGCCGCCGTCCGCGACTTCGCCACACCCTGCAGGAAGCCTGCTTCAGAGACGATATGTATGGCTATGCTTCATCCGAAGGGACATAGCTTTTCGGCAAGCGGTTGCCGAATGGTTTGCTTACCGGTTTCGAGTACAGCTTGATCCTGAGCGTGAGATCTTTTCGCTTATGGGCTCGCAAGACGGTCTTGCACATTTAGCGCTCGCGGTAACGAATCCTGGGGATTATGCGCTTGTACCCGACCCAGGTTACCCGATCTATGCTGCGGGTCTAGCGCTGGCTGGTGCGAAGCCGTACCCGATGAAATTGGAAGCTAAGCACCATTATTTGCCGAAATTTGAAGACATTCCGACGGAAGTGGCGCGGCAAGCAAAATATATGCTGCTCAACTACCCGAGCAATCCGCTTTCGGCAGTTGCGGATCTGAATTTTTTCGCGGAAGCGGTTCGGTTTGCCAAAGAGTTTGACTTGTTCCTTGTGCACGATGCGGCATATTCGGAAATGGCGTTCGACGGATTTCGTCCCCCTAGCGTACTGGAAGTCGAAGGGGCGAAGGAGCTTGCCGTAGAATTTCATTCGTTTTCCAAGAGCTTTAATATGGCAGGCTGCCGTCTTGCCTTTATGGTTGGCAATGCAGATGTCGTAGAATCGCTCCGATTATTGAAATCGAACATCGATTACGGCGTCTTTCATGCCGTTCAAGAAGCGGGCATCGCGGCGCTAAGAAGGAAGACATGCAAGTCAACAGCAGGGGAAGCTGTGCCGGATTGTATGAAAGACGCCGCGATGCTTTCGTGGAAACCTTGCATACATATGGTTGGCATGTTGCAAAGCCGCAGGCTACGATGTTCGTATGGGCGCCGATTCCAGACGGTTATACGTCCCGGCAGATTTCCCGGGAAATGTTGCAAGCGACAGGAGTCGTCGTCATACCTGGTGACGCTTTTGGTGAAGCGGGAGAAGGGTATGTCCGAATCGCGCTAGTGGAGCCAGAAGACAGGCTGATCGAGGCAGCGAAGCGACTGGGTACTTTTATGAAGCAGCTCTCTTAGTTGACTAAGCTAGACACGAATCACGAACAGGTTTGATTGGCATTCGGCTTAAGCAATCTTTCGACGAATACGGTCAGGCTTAATGCAATACTTCGTCGCAACGGTTATTTCATGGAGAGGGGCAAAGAATGATGACGAATCTGAAAGAACAGCCAAATTTGCCGTCTGATGAGCCGGTATCCGGCCAATCTGCGTCCGGGCATTCATTGTTAATTATTGACAGCTTCGCCTTGTTGTTTCGGGGCTTTTATGCGACGGCGCTGCGAGGCAATTTGATGCGCAATTCGAAAGGGCTTTACACGAATGGGCTTTATCAGTTTACACGAATCATGCTGGATGCGATCAAGCGTTTGCAGCCGACTCATGTAGTTTGTGCCTTTGATATGGGGAAAGCTACGTTTCGCAATGAATTATATAAGGATTATAAGGCGAACCGCGATGAACCGCCACTTGAGCTCATCCCGCAGTTCGACAAGCTATGGGAGCTGGTTGACGCCTTTGATATTCCTTGTTTAGGCATGGAAGGCTATGAAGCGGACGATGTGATCGGTTCATATGCCAAGCAACGGGCGGCATGCGGCGATCAAGTGCGAATTTTGACCGGCGATGGTGACACCTTTCAACTCATTCAAGAGCATGTGGAAGTTGCGATGATGCGCAAAGGGTTCGGCAATTATGAATTGATCGGGCTCAGCAATTTACACGAGGTTGCGGGCGTAGCTGAGCCGTATCAAATCATCGAGATGAAAGCGTTGATGGGAGATTCTGCTGACAATATACCCGGCTGTCCGAATGTCGGCCCGAAGACGGCGCTGAAGCTGATCGCGGAGTACGACACCGTGGACGGACTTTATGCGAACATCGATTCCATCAAAGGCAAGCTGAAGGAGCGACTGATCGAGCATAAGGAGCAAGTTTATTTGTCCCGTGATTTGGCGACGATCCGTACGAACTTGATGATCGATTGTCCGCCGGAACGAAGCGTGTATCAGTGGAATCCCGAAAAATTAATTTCCGTGCTGGAGGAATTTGAGTTTCGCTCCATTATTCGTAGCTTACAGGCGGGATAACTGAACGGACGAATATTACCTATGGCGTAAAATGCTGCTCATCTTCCGCTTCGTCATGCGTCGGATGAGAGGCTGGATCATGGCGCATCAATCCTTCGTGCAACTCACGGTTCTCATAGCTGAAGCGATTGGGCGGGCGTTGATCTTCGCGCCAAGGTGAGCTTTTCCCAAGCTGCTCAACGAGCAGACTGGAGCCGTAAGGACCTTCGGGGAATTCTTCCGCCGTTAGGTCGTTTCTTTGTGACTCAACACTGGCGAAGTCTCTATATTTGCTTCTTCGTTCGTTGAGGAACTTCCCCATTTGTCGCATCCCCCTTTTTCATTCAAATGGAATCCGGAGCTTATAAGCTCCGGATTTTTATATTGTGTCTTAACGGGCTGATGCGTATGCAGGTTATGCTTATGTTTATTCAGCAAAGCATTGGAGTAGCACAGATCAAAAAGCATCGCCATTCCTATTCCTGCGAATTACGCTTATGGAGCGATATTGGGGTTTTGTGTTGGGGAACTCTCTTTCAACATTCTGTACGGAAAACTTGTTACTCGCTGGTAAGTGGCATATTCCTAGAGTTTGCATGAAAAGTCATACAAAAAATTAATTATTGCATAATTTTGAACATTTTGTATGAAATGTCGTATAAAAAGAGGGGATTCAGGCGTTTTGTGGGTGTTTTTGTATGAAGAATCGTACAGGATGCATAAAAAGTGCTGATAAACAGAGGATCTGTACGATAAATCGTACAAAGGCGAAGATTCGGTTCGAGCTTCGGTCAAGCCCAGTCAAGTCCCAACTCTTGTGAAAAATTGATTACAATGATGGCTTTAGATACAACCCCGCCGATCTTCACGTACTTTGATGTACATGGCATCGACAAAGGGAGCCATTTCCAAACTCCTCGGTTATGAAGTTGTCGAGACATCATTCTATAGAGGAGAATGTGAAATGGCTCAATACGAGATTTCAGATTACACCGGATTCCAATTATTTCACCAGTTGTGTTTGGGTAATTCTCATTCTCGTGATGAAGCTGAGGCCACTCTTCGGAATCCATTCTGGAATCAGGTATTGAAAGCCTAAGCAACTATACGAAAATTTTCCTAAACTGGCCGTTAGGAGCGCATGCCCCGATTTCCCATACAATACGATAGTACAACTTCGTCAGAAGCGCCCACTGACCGAACTGTGCGTGAACTTGGAATGGTAGCCCATTGAAGCAGCATCCGAGCAAGCTTTACGTATCGGAGAAGTTCACAGGCCCTACAATCTGTCCCAGAAATGACCGCAGCTCAGCTCCGGCTTGTTCATCCAAGCGGAAAAAGTGTTCGAGGTAACCTTCTTCCTCTAGGTCATCTGGTCCAATGATGGCGGTGATGCCGTTTTGCATATCGGTGACGAGATGCTTGCCATAAAATCGGTTTGTCGTCGTGATGGCAAGGTCGAATCTGTGCATGCTTTCACCGATAAAGGTAACATAACGCGTGGTCGTCTGTTCCGTACTGTCCGAAAGGAAATCGAACTCAGTATTGTGTTTACTCATGTCAGATCACTCCTATCTGCTCAATATTATACACGATACAAGAAGAATAAGTAGTTCCACGACAATTCCATATAGCAAACCAGCAATAATGAATCTCGCAAAATAATGACAAAAATCCCCTTGAAATTAATGGGTATATATAGTATGATATGGTTGTCTGATGAGGAAGCACCTCTTCTGCATTTGCAGGAGAGGTGTTTTTATTTTTATTTATTGGAGGTGTAAATGGTGAATCTAGTCTTTATGAACAGTCTGGAGAAGCTGACGGAAGATCAGCATACGCTCAGCGGACAAGTTTCCATCAGCGAAGAGCATGGAAGATGGCATGTGCTGTGGAGCGAGCAAAGCTCGAATGGCAAAGTGCTACAAGAGGATTGGTATGAGGGTACGGCATGGGAGGACATGTTGCAGGTGTTTCGCTATCGCATTTCCACGAAGATGAGCGAAGGGTATTTGCCGGTGCTCGAGGAAGTGACGAATCAATTTGAAACTCCGAAAGGAAGGGAGGAAAAGTTACAGATGGTCATTTGTTATAGCGAATGGAATCGTAATGACAAATTGTACGAGGAGCTCCGCACATGGCGCAGGGATTTGGCTTTCAAGGAAAATAAAGCAGCGTATTTTATCGCGACGAACCGCTTGCTCGGCTTAATCAGTACATTCGTTCCGCATACGAAAGACGAGCTGAAGCAAATTCCCGGCTTTGGCGCGCATCGTCTTGAAAACTATGGTGATGCTATCTTGGCCATCACGGCGAAATATAAACAGGAAAAATCATTTCCGCTCGATTGGGTGCCGTTCGAGATGGATAGGCGTAAATTTACATTATGGTATTTTCAGCAGAAGCAGTTAAAGCTGAATAAAGAGTCAAACCAGCAGAAGCTAAAGAAAAAAATATTAACTATGATCGAAGAAGGAGCTACTATCTCCGAAATGAGCAAGAAGCTGGAGCTTTCGGACCGAGAGGTGATCGAGTGGATTGAACGACTTGATTTGGAAGGATACGCCATTGATGCCGTGCTTGAGCTGGAGATGGCGCAGATGCCGGACTCCTTATTGAAGCAAGCGAAAGAAGCATTCGACAAGCTGGGGGATCGTTATTTGAAGCCGGTATTTCAGCGCATATATGGTGATAAAGTTCCCGCTGAGCTGGATCGCAATCAAGTGTACGGGTGGCTAAGAATTTTGCGCATTCATTATCGCCGTCAACAGGATGCTATGGCAGTTATGTGAAAGCATGTCGGCATGGCAGTATGTCGGTATGGCGGTATGGCGGTATGGCGGTATGGCGGACGAGATTAGGAGACAAGCAACATTCGCAGGCAAACGGCGGGCAGCGAAAGCTTAAGCGTACTCCCGCTGCCCGTATATTATAACCAACCTTTCTTGCGGAAGAACCAGTAGACGCTGCCGCCGATCAAAGCCATAACGCCGAGCACAACGTAATATCCATACTTCCAATGCAATTCAGGCATATGATCAAAGTTCATCCCGAAGATGCCGGTAATCACCGTCAGCGGCATCATAATGACCGTCATCGCAGTAAATACGCGCATGATTTCATTGGCACGGTTGGATAAGCTCGACTGATAAGCTTCACGCAAGTTGCCCATCAGATCGCGGTATGTTTCGAACGTTTCGACGATCTTCACCGCGTTTTCATAAATGTCACCGAAATATTGCTGCAGCTCGGAATTGATCAGGCTTAAATCTTTCTTATTTAGAGTTGCGAGCAATTCTTTTTGTGGCCGAGTGCCTTCTTCAGCCATAAAATTTCTCCCCGTAATCCAATAATTTCAGTTAGGTGCGACTTTTGCGTACGAATCAAAATATCTTCTTCCAATTGCTCGATCGTTTCTTCGATTCGGTCCGCCACAGTGAAGTAGCTGTCGACTACCGTATCGATAAGATGATACAGCAGTTTATCCGGTGTATGAACCTTCTCCTCTAACAGGATCGGCTTGAACAAGCGAATTTCGTTAATCTTTTGCTTCGTGGCAGTAATGATCCAATGCTGTCCTAGAAAAATATTAAGCGGCCTGAGGAATATTTCCTCATCATCAAAACGTATGCTATTAATAACCATAAAATAATGATCGTCGTATATTTGCAGTTTCGGACGCTGCTCCTCTTCGTGCATGCTGTCCTCGATCGCTAATTCATGAAGCTCAAACAGCGGCTGCAGGACGGACAGCTCTTCGATCGACGCATCAATCCAGTAAAAACCGTCTTGCGGAGCTGTCTTGAGTACTGCCAGATCTCCATCAATCGTTGTGAAAATTCCTTGGTTCACCAAGCGCACTTTCATCGTACCTCACTCCTTCTCTCAAATGGAGAATGGCAGGTACGCATGCCTTGGTCATCAAACGTACTTCGGGCGGGTACCTTACCAATCTCCGACAAACATCTTTAACTTCCCATTATGAAGGGGTTTAGGATGATCCCCGTCCAAAAACGCCACCTCCGAAATGTTCTTCTCATCATGCCTTGGCCATTGCTTGATTACATGATGACAGCGAATAGTATAAACGCAGCGGTACATGTATTACAAGTATGAATTTTGTGAACATCGCCTTGACTCCTATGGTTGTATCGTATAAAGTAGAATCATCACGCGAATCAACCAATGACATGGGGATTTGCCAGATTTGTACAACTGAAACTGAATATGTTCAACTCTTATCAAGAGCAGGTGGAGGGACTAGCCCGATGATACCCGGCAACCGGCAGCAACAAGGTGTACGGTGCTAATTCTTGCAGGAGCATACGCTTCTGAGAGATGAGAGAGGACATTGATAATATAGTAAACCTTTCTCTTGCAGAAAGGTTTTTTCGATATTTGGATGTGACTCAACTGAAAGGAGTGAGACATGCATGCCGATCAAAATTCCTGATCATCTGCCTGCAAGAGAAATGTTGCAAAGTGAGAATATTTTCGTCATGGATGAAAGCCGGGCGTTCATCACAAGATATACGACCGCTGAGCATCGTAATTTTGAATTTAATGCCTACCAAAGAAACGACCGAAACGCAGTTAATGCGGCTGATCGGCAATACACCGCTGCAAGTCGACTGTGCGCTATTGCATCCGAAGACGCATCGCTCCAAGAATACGTCTGTTGAACATTTGAAAGCCTTCTACAAAACGTTCGACGACATTCGAGACGAAAAATTTGACGGTATGATCATTACCGGAGCACCGGTCGAGCATTTGGAATTTGAAGAGTGTGAACTATTGGGATGAGCTGAAGGATATTATGGCCTGGAGCAATGACCATGTAACGTCTACTTTCCATATATGCTGGGCCGCGCAAGCTGGTTTGTATTTTCACTATAATGTGCCAAAATATCAGCTCGATGAGAAAATTTTTGGCGTGTTCCCGCATACGGTTAACAAGCAGAACGTGAATTTGTTACGAGGCTTTGATGAATTGTTCTATGTTCCGCAATCCCGTCATACGGAAGTGCGAAGAGAAGATATTGAGCGGGTAGACAATTTGGAGATTTTATCAGAATCCGAGGAAGCTGGCGTTTATATCGTCGCATCCAAAGACGGCAGGCAAATATTCGTTACAGGCCATTCGGAATACGATCCGGAAACATTGAAATTAGAGTATGAGCGCGATCTCAATAAGGGGCTGAAAGTGACTATTCCTAAAAATTATTTCCCAGATGACAATCCCGAACTGCACTCCACGCTCCAACTGGCGCGCTCATGCGAACCTATTGTTTTCCAACTGGTTGAACTATTATGTTTATCAGACAACGCCATATGATTGGAAAACGTCTTGGAGAAGAGAGGGGATTATGATAATGATGAAAATTGAGACACGTCGTTTAGCACAAATTGGTTCGAAAGCGGATCCTGTGACAGGGGCGGTCAGCTATCCGGTTTATCAAGCGACAGCCTTCCGTCATCCGCGGCTTGGAGAGAGCACGGGATTTGATTATGCCCGAACGAAAAGCCCAACGCGCAAAGTTCTGGAGGAAGCAATCGCAGATCTGGAATCGGGAGATGCGGGATTCGCATGTAGCTCGGGGATGGCAGCCTTGCAAACGATCTTTGCACTATTTAGCCAAGGCGACCATCTGATCGTATCGGTTGATCTTATACGGTGGGACGTATCGCTTGCTGGAGCAAGTAATGTCACGCTTTGGCATTACGACTTCTTATGTCGATACGAACGATCTCGATGCTTTGAACGAGGCGTATACCGAGCAAACGAAAGCGCTCTTGATTGAAACACCGACCAACCCGTTGATGATGTTGACGGATCTAGTGAAGGTCAGCGAATGGGCCAAATCCAAAAATTTGCTCACCATCGTCGACAATACGCTGCTTACGCCATATTTCCAACGTCCTTTGGAGTTAGGAGCAGACATTGTCATTCATAGCGCGACCAAATATTTGGGCGGACATAATGACGTGCTGGCCGGACTGATCGTCACGAAGGGCAAGCAGCTGTCAGAGCAAATGGCGATGCTGCACAATGCCATCGGCGCTGTGCTCGGACCGCAGGACTCCTGGCTGCTTATGCGCGGGATGAAGACTCTGGCGCTGCGGATGAACCGCCATCAGGACAATGCGCTGACCATTAGTAAATGGCTACTTGACCATCCGCTCGTTGAGGATGTTTATTACCCAGCATTGCCGCATCATCCGGGCTACGAGATCGGACAGAAGCAGTCGTCCGGCAACACGGGAATTTTCTCCTTCCGCATGAAGGATGCGCGTTTGGTCGAACCGATTCTCCGTCATTTGGACTTGATCGCGTTTGCCGAAAGCCTCGGCGGTGTCGAATCGCTGCTGACGTATCCTGCGGTGCAAACCCATGCAGACATTCCGGAGGAAATTCGCCGTAAGGTTGGGGTCGACGATCGTTTGTTGCGATACTCCGTCGGCATCGAAGATGCTGAAGACCTCATCGCGGATCTGGATCAGGCATTCGCTAAAGCTGAAGCTGAACTCAAGGTTCGAACCTAAGCCTGAGCCAAGTCCGAAGCTGAGCATCGTACTAGGCAGCAGTTTTTGCGCTCTCGACGTATAAAATAAAGCCGCTCCACCACATGCTAACACTATCATCTCTGGAATGGGGGTTGTGAGAGCAGTGGTGAATCGCAGCAAAACGTCTTCGCGAGCTCCTTGGGTGAAGATCGTGAAGGAGCAATATGTCGATCATGCATTTCGAGATAACGAGCCGATCATTCACGATGAAGAAGACGTTTGGGTGAATGAATTGTATGACTCGAAGGAGACTTCGACCAACGTTGCGGATCGTGATGAATAACCATGATCAATAACCAATAGCACAGCCTTTCATGCACGGATTGACGTTTCCATTTGTTTCGCCGTATATCTCTTCAGTACCCGCCATATAATTTAAAAGCGAATTTGTAAGCTTAACATCAAAGAACGAATCGATCGACGCTTTTAAATATATGGAAAGGAAGTGCGGGAATGGAAGTGATACGTGTGCAACCGGGCGGCACGAGTGCTGATGCGGAGCTGTTCGCAAGTTTGCTGAATGAGCAACATGAGCAAATGAAGCGATTGTTACATAATCCTCTCGAGGATTCCATTCAAGTAAGCCGCGAGCAAGCCGGTCAATATCATGAGTTTGTCGTGCGTGGCAAACGTCACGATCATGTGGTCAATACCGTTGCGGAGGCAGCTGCAGCATACATTGTGGAAGTGTTTGAGAAGGAGATTGTTCGCGGTTTGATCGCAGAAGAATGTGCAACGGACAATCCTGTGGAATTGCAGCAAATCGAGGCCTATTGCTGGCACAATTCAGATCCGTTGCAGGAGGTCATAACTAGCGACAATACAGGCAAGGAAAATCGCAAAAAGCTGATCGTAGAGGAAATTAAGCAGTATTTGGACGATCAGCGATTGATGAATTTGGAAGGTCTTGTACGGTTTCGCTTGCATCCTTATATGGAGCAATTGCATGAAATCGTCGAATATGCGATTGACGAATATACTGCGGATAAGCAGTATGAAGAATTTATTTCACTGCTCAAATATTTCGTATATATTCAGGAGGCCAAAATTCCTGCGGCACATCTGATTCATCGAGGCGGCCAGGACTTCACCCTCCTCGATGAGAAGATGGAGCCGATCGAGACGAAGCAGCTCGATCAATTCGTTGTAGAAATGATCGATAAGGAAATGAATGTGGAAGACATGATTGTCAGCACATTAATTTCCGTCTCCCCGCAAAACGTTTTCATTCATACGCGTCATCCCGAGCTGCAAGTGATCAAAACGATCAGGCAAATATTCGAAGAACGGGCTGACGTTTGCACTTCATGTCCTCGTTGCCGCCCGATCCTTGGGGACTTCAAGCATCACGATCATTATTATCGCTGACCTTTCCCGCTTGCGGCAAGCATATCGATACTGGAAGCTTCATAAAATCGTTTTCCTTCGGTGGAGAGGAGAACGATTTTATGTGTTTGTAAGCGGTTAAAAAAGTAATTGACAGACAATGAAAGCGCTATTATAATCTACTTAAACGCTTAACCAAGGAGAGTACCTAAATGTCTAGAAAAAAAGTAACCATACGTGATGTAGCAGAACACGCAGGTGTGTCCATAGCGTCCGTCTCTTATGTATTGAATGGCAAGGAGCATAAAGTATCAGCAGAAACGATTGAATTAATTCATGAATCCATTAAAGCGTTGAATTACATACCAAGCATGTCCGCCAGAGGACTGGCAAAAAATCAGTCCCAGCTAATTGCAGTCATTATTCCACAAACTGAAGATCGTAGGCAGCTTGTTTTCGATAATCCATTTTATAGTGAGATGATTAGCAATATTGAAGCAACTGTCAGGAAGGAGGGATACCATGTACTGCTTGCAGGCGTAGAGAAGGAGCAATCCTATCTAGATATTTCAGTATCAAGAAGCTTGGATGGCGCAATTCTAATCGGTATTTATCCAGAAGAACTATATGAGGAATGCAAGCAAGCTAATATTCCGATTGTGCTGGTGGATAGCTACATCCATGATCAATTTTTCACGAATGTTGGCATCGATGACGAATTTGGTGGGTACTTGGCAACTAAATATCTTATCGAGCATGGTCACAAGGAAATAGCCATCGTTACAGGCAGTATTAAACGAGATGGCGTTGTTGAAAAACGTTATTTAGGATATCGACGTGCGCTCGCTGAAGCTAATATTCCATTTAAGAAACAATATGTTTTTGAGGACTCTGTTTCGTTCGAACATGGCCACCATGTAGGGAGCATAATCGCACGTGACTATCCAGATATTACAGCCGTTTTTGCAACAGCAGACATAATGGCGTTTGGCTTAATCCGAAGTATTATGGAAAATGGTCTGCTAGTTCCAGAGGATATATCTGTTATCGGCTTTGATGATATTTCTTGGGCAAGCATGTTTTTTCCATCATTAACTACAGTGAGACAGAACATAGCAGAGAAAGGGAGGTTGTCAGCGCAGCTTTTGCTCGAGCAGATTAAAGGCAACAAGCATGAAAGGAATAAATGCGTACAAGTTGATTTGGAGGTAGTTACCAGAAACACTGTTGCGAAGTTAAACGGTTAACTTACTGATAGTAGTTAATTGTTTAATGATAAAAAACCAATTCATCTTATAGGGGGATTGTAAGCATGAAGAAAGTGAAATGGGTAAAGCAATTATTATGGGTCGTTTCTGTAATTTTACTCAGCGCACTAATTGGTTGTAGCAGCAACGGAAATTCATTAAGCCAGAATTCAAATGGTGCAACAAGTAATACTTCAAATGACTCGAGCAAAAATTCCAAGGAGCAAGTCGTTGTAAAATTCGCCAATTTCTCAGGAGCAGGTGATGCTGCACCCGCACTTGAGGCTATGCGCCAAAAGTTTGAGGAACTGAACCCGGATATAAAAATTGACATTGAAACCATTGGTTTTGATGAATACTTTACGCAAATGCAAACTCGTGTTGCAGGTGGATCTGCACCAGATGCTTATGAATTAAACTTCGAAAACTTTTTTTCATACGCCAAAAAAGGTGTGCTGAAAAATTTAAATGAGTACGAACTTGATACATCTGCATTATACGAAACAGCATTAAATGCATTCCAAAGTGATGGAGTACAGTATGGGCTACCGGCTAGCTTCTCAAACGTAGTTCTCATTTACAATAAGGATTTATTTGATCAAGCGAATATTGATTATCCAACAAATGATTGGACATGGGAAGACATGGATGAAGCAGCTGCAAAAATTCGCGCTTTAGGTGATGATATTTTTGGTGTTCATCAAAGTGTTCAATTTTTTGAATTTTTCAAAGCTGTAAAACAAAATGGCGGCAGTTTATTAAGTGAAGATGGCAAATCATTTACGGTTAACAGACCAGAAAATATCGATGCATTACAACATTTAGCTGATCGCATCAATAAAACCAATATTATGGCATCAGATGCACAGTTAAGTGGTATGGGAGATTGGGATTTGTTCAAAAGCGGTCGTCTAGGCATGATTATTACAGGGATTTGGGCATTTCCTGACTTTGTAGAAAATATTACGTTCAATTGGGACATCGCAGTAGAGCCAGGTAACGTGCAGAAAGCTACACATTTCTTCGCTAATGGTTATGTCGTCAACGAAAAAAGTAAGGTAGCTGATGCTGCAGTGAAGTGGATTAACTTTATGTCAGCAAGTAAAGAGGCAGCGCAAATTCGCGTTGATGCTAACTGGGAGCTTCCAGCCGTTACTTATCCAGAGGTACAAGAGAAATATTTAAGCATTACTCCTCCTGAAAATCGCGAAGCAGTATTTGAATCACTTAATTATTTGATAACTCCTCCAGTGATTGAGCAATTTAATGAGATGAATGATATTTTAACTCAGCATCTATCTAAAGCTGCGCAAGGTGCCGTAACAGCTGCCCAAGCACTCGAGGATGCACAAAAAGAGTTAGAAAGCAAAATCAAATTGCAATAATTCATTTTCACGGACAGGAGCAGTGAGAGCGTTGTAATGATCTTGCTGCTCTTGCGTATATAATGAGGTGCTTTATGACTAGAAATACGGACCGAAAAACAATGATCATTTTGGCATTTCTATTTCCGTCATTATGTGGGCTTATTGTATTTAGCATTATTCCGATCGTATATTCGTTCGTCATTAGTTTTACCGATTGGAATGGACTGAATGAATGGAGCATAGCCGAAGGTGTGCCTCAGTTTCTTGGCTTAGCAAATTATGTAGAAATCTTGAAAAGTGAAGAGTTTTGGAAGGTTCTAGGCAACACATTATACTTTATCGTGCTTTATATCCCGCTTATGTTGGCTGTTGCGATATTATGTGCGGTGTTACTGAATCAGAAACGAAGAGGCATTGGCTTATTTCGAGTGATCTATTTTATACCTGTATTAACTTCCTGGGTAGCCGCTTCGTTAATTTGGAAATGGCTGCTTAGCAAGGAATACGGTCCGATCAATCAATTGTTGGCGTTTATTGGGGTGGATGGACCCGCATGGTTGCAGGATCCAAACTGGGCAATTCCCGGTATCGTGCTTGCAAGTGTCTGGAAGGATCTTGGTTACTTTTCTTTAATCCTGCTTGGCGGGCTGCAAGGAATTAACCCAAGCTACTACGAGGCAGCGCAAATTGACGGAGCTAGTGCAGGACAAAAGCTGATGAAGATCACAATCCCGCTGTTAACACCAATTATATTCTTTGTCATGATCATCAGCATCATTAACTCCTTTCAACTATTCCCGCAAGTCATGATCATGACCGAGGGAGGTCCGTATGGGTCAACGCAAGTTATGGTAGAAAGGATTTATCGTTATTCGTTTAACTATTACAAAATGGGTTACGCTTCGGCATTTTCATGGATATTGTTTATCATTATTTTCGTTTTTACGATGATTCAGATGAAACTGCAAAAAAAGTGGGTGCATTATGACAACTAATCGACCGTTCCAAACATTTCTTTATTATGTTGTCGCATGTGTATTGGCGTTTTTTGCACTGCTGCCATTTGTTTGGATGCTCAGCACTTCCCTCAAGACAGAGGGGGCATTAATGAGTATTCCTATTCAATGGATACCAAATCCAGTTAGCTTTATTGCTTATGAAAAACTATTTGAACTGTTTCCATTCGCAAGAGCTTTCATGAATAGTACGGTGATTACGATTGGCACGACGGTTGTACGCCTTCTCTCTGCACTTATGGCAGCTTACGTTTTTGCAAAGGTAGAGTTTAAGGGAAGAGAAGTATTATTCGCTATATATCTTGCGACAATGATGGTACCGGCTCAAGTGACGACAATCCCAATGTTTCTAGTGCTTAAAGAACTACAGCTCATTAATACGTATTCGGGACTTATTTTTCCTTCGATATTTAATGCATTTGCAATTTTTATGCTTCGTCAACATATAAAAACGATTCATGATGATTTTCTTGATGCCGCTTATATGGATGGTGCTAATCACGCTCAAGTATTTCGTAAAATTATTGTCCCACTTAGCACACCGATTGTTGTGACGCTAGGTGTACTAGTTGTCATGGAGGCATGGGGAGATTACTTTTGGCCGCTTGTTGTATTAACCGAGAAAGAAAAAATGACACTAACGCTCGCTCTAGCTCAGCTGAATGGTCAATTTTCAGTAAATACAATATTTTAATGGCTGGTAGTTTAATTTCCATGATCCCGATACTGATTGTCTATTTATTTGCACAAAAGTACTTTAAAGAAGGCTTACAGCTAGGGGGAACGAAATAATGCGAGAATCATAAAGAAACGGTGGTCACAGTTGATCAGTTTATGCTAGCTTACGGGCAATTAAAGCGTGGCCAAACAGAAACTGCGAGCGAGCAGCTTCAGCGTATTATCCGCTTATCAAACAAGCAGCAACTGCCATTACCATGCTTGGCAAGCTGGTTATGGTTATTAGGCGAATACGTAGTAAAAACGAAGGATAAAACAATCTACGAACAAGCTGCGCCGTTCGTTCATGAGCTAATTGCCAAAATAGCGGAGGCTTGGCAGGAGCCACAGCAGCATTGGATTTATCCGAATAAAGAAGGAAGATTTCTAAGTCAGCTTGGTTTATACTATGCCGCTTTACGTTCAGCAACCTTTGTACAACTATCAGATGTCGCATTAAGAACGTGCAAAGAAATGAGAGAGCAGTTATTCTCGAAGTTTATGAACAATATAGGCATGGTGAGCGAGCAGGGGACTTTCAGACGTTGAAG
This sequence comes from uncultured Paenibacillaceae bacterium, assembly GCA_963755735.1. Classification (GTDB taxonomy): domain Bacteria; phylum Bacillota; class Bacilli; order Paenibacillales; family DA-C8; genus Insulibacter. The sequence goes on along the minus strand of CAVWLN010000034.1, from coordinate 2,958 downwards.
CAGATATTGTACTGGCCGCAGTACCTTTTGGCTTTTTTACTCCAGGCGATTTAGCTTTGCTGAAAGCATTGGAAAACATTGATGAAACACAATTAAGCGGGAAAGAAGCAGCGTTTTTTAGTAAGTATTACGATAAAAGTGAGCAGCAAGTAAAGGCCAAGCAGCTTTATAACCAAGCAAAAGCTAACAAGGCACAACTGATGAAGAGCTGCCAATTTGGGTGGCAACAGCTGAACAGTTGATTCAGCTGCATGAGGAAGCGACCGAGCTTAGCTTCGATCATGTGCCGCTTGGTGCAGAATGTCCGTATTTTGCTGGCCTTAATGAACGCCACCCAAGAATTGTGCTTGAAGATTCCCAGGTACGCGTAGGCGTGTTCATGAAAGGGGCGAAAGCGAAAGAGGTTCGCCAGGTGTATTTGAGCTATCAGGTGAATGAAGAGCCTTGGCAAGAAGTAGAGCTTAATCGTGTAGTTGCTGAAAGTGGAGAGCAGGTATGGGAAGGTTATATTCCACCTGCGGACAAGTATAGCCAGGTCAAATACTTTTTCTCAGCGCTTGACCAAGCTGGCAGCTTCGTGCAATCCAGCCAATTTCGATATGACGTATTCGCTTGGCAACGTTTGAAGCTCCAATATAAATCGAAGGATGGCGCACTGCTTTACTATTCGATAACGAATCATAATGAGTTCTGCATCGTGCAAAGGGAGAGAATCAACGAAACGGATCGTTATAAGCTTTTCACGATAGAGGAACAGGAGATTCCAAGGGAAGAGATCGTCGCCGTTAGCAAAGCAGAGCAGCAAGCAAATGTTCCTGCCATTCAGCTATTAATGAACGGTTCAGGTCATTTGATAAAAGCGAAGCTAGCCTTTACGATGGAGCCTTCTTCTCTATGGTACGGCATGGGCGAGCGATTTAAGACACTAACCTTTTCTAACTGTGAGATTGACCATTATGTGTATAACCAATACAAGGATCAAGGGCATCGAACGTATATCCCTGTACCTCTAGCGATCGGGACGCAAGGCTTTGGTGTCTTTTTGGCTAGCTCCTTATATTCGGTATTTCGCTTTGGCACTACGCAGAGTGATTTGCTAGAAATTGAAGCCGATATCGATAGCTGTATTGGTGAATTAGCCTGGCATTACTTAACGGGTTCGCCTGCTGAACAATTGTCTCAATATACTGCAATTACCGGGCGGCCAAAACTTCCTCCAAAATGGGCATTCGGCCCTTGGATGAGCAGCAATAACTGGGATAGCGAGGCAGAAACACGTTATCAGCTAGAACAAAATAAAAAGTATTCCATTCCGGCAACGGTCATCGTGCTTGAGCAATGGAGTGACGAGGCTACATTTTACATCTTCAACGACGCACAATATGAACCTAAGACTGGAGGCGATGTGTTCAGCTATAGTGACTTCCACTTTCCAAGCTGGGAAGATGGCCAGATCCGAAAGGGCTTGTCGAAACGATTCATGAAGCTGGCTTAAGAATTCTTTTGTGGCAAGCACCAGTGATGAAGTATATGGAGGGTCTTGCCCATATTCAACACGATATTGATGAGGAATATATGATTGCCAATGGTTATATGGTGAAGCGGGCAGCATGGAAGTGCTTATCGCATCCCTAGCTTTGAATGGTTCTGCAGCCTAGTTCCTGACTTTACGAATGAGCGAGCTACACAATGGTGGCTATCGAAACGCAAATATTTACTAGAAGAAATCGGAATTGACGGATTTAAAACTGATGGTGGAGAATGTATCTATGGCAGTGATTTGCAATTTGCGGACGGACGAGATGGCAAAGCGATGCGCAATGAATATTCCAATACGTATGTCAGCGCCTTCCATAACTTTGCCAATCAATTTGTAAAAGGCGGAGCCATTACGTTTAGCCGTTCTGGATATACTGGAGCGCAAAATGTACCTATGCATTGGGCCGGCGATGAGAAATCAACTTTCCAAGCGTCCGCTCAAGTCTGATTGCAGGACTTAGCGCAGGTTTATCGGGGATTCCTTTCTGGGGATGGGATCTGGCAGGATTCTCAGGAGAAATTCCGACGGCGGAGCTGTATATTCGTTCGACTCAAATGGCTGCATTTTGCCCAGTGATGCAATATCACGCAGAAAGTAAGGGACAATTTAATCTCGATCGCACGCCTTGGAATATTGCCGAGCGAACGAAAACACCTGAAGTGTTGACGATTTATAAAAAATTCGCTGACCTTCGAATGAATTTGCTGCCTTATATTTATGAGCAAGCTCAGTACAGCTCACAATGCGGAGAGCCGCTAATGCGGGCATTGATTCTGGATTATCCAGAAGATGAGATAGCAAGCAAGCTCGAGACGGAGTATCTGTTTGGTAAAGCATTGCTTGTTGCTCTATATTAGAAGATGGTTTGAGAAAGATTGCTGTATATTTCCCTCAGGGAAGCTGGATTAGCTTCTTTAATGAACATGAGCAACCGATTCAAGGCGGACAGCAGCTAACAATTGAGGCAGAACTTGAGCATATCCCAGTTTATTTAAGAGAAAATCAAGTCGTTCCGCTAAACTTAGACGATAGCTTAAAGCTTGCTACTCATGTTGGCAATCAAGTAGACGGATACCATGAACTTGTATTTATGATGTATGCTACTTCGCAAGTTCACTATAGCTTTAAGGATGAATCGGACATTTCTGTTCATATTCATGCGGAAGTAAACGATGACAGCTTCCTGCTCAGGCAGAAGTCGAAGGTGGAATTCATCCCGGTTATGGATCAGGCAAGCTGGACATGTCCAAACGATAATGTTCAATAATCTCGAAATGAAAGAAGTTTATACAGAGAACGAGCTAGAGGAACATTGCTTCTTGCGTCGCGGCCGTGACTTGCTTGTGCGACTGCTAAGGAAACGAAGAAGACCAAACTGAACGAAAAAAAAAAAAAAAAAAAAAAAAAAAAAAAAAAAA